>JAEZXR010000007.1 GCA_023419605.1 Bacillota bacterium
TTTGGTTGTAGGAGACTCAATTATACCAAAAAAGAGGGGGTCATTGTTTTTTTGTCTCAAAAAAACTTGAAACCCTTGATAAATAACATTTTAGGATCTATTTGAAGTGAAATAGATTTACACAAACATTAACAGAATGGAGGTAAAAATAATGAAATACATTAGAGCACCGGATCAAGGGAAAAGACTCTTGCATATCTCTTTATCCCGAGCGTCCAAGTTCAAAGATTAGGAAGATAATGTTAGAGCCTTTATAGTGTATTATATTCTGCTGAATGCATGAATGCAATACAAAATTTGAAGTTGTTTCAAAGTTAACGAATCATGCATAAATACCTGTTTTAAAAAAGCAAAGGAGGCTTTTGATATGAGTAAAGTTATTCCAAAGCCGTCTAATATGCCTGTTGAACTTCAAACGCGCCGTACAGCCCACTCGAGAGAATTTATCAATCCCGACGGCACTTTTTCTATGGAACTATCGGAAAGCCCTCTCCATTACAAGGATAGAAGCGGAAAATGGGCTGAAATAGTGAATGACCTTATAGCTGCCGACACGGCAGGTTATACATATACCAATAAAGCGAACTCCTACCAGGTGCTATATGCACGAAATAACCAAACAGGGAACCTTGTGCACCTTGCTATTGACGAGAACCACTGGATCGAGCTGTCTCCTGCAGATAAATTCGAAAGCGCAGGCAATGTAGACAAGAATACGATTGTGTATAGAAATATAAAACCAGGCGTTGATTTGAAATATGAGGTTCTTTCGGAGAGAGTAAAGGAATCTCTGGTCTTGAACCGCTATCCCGGAAATAACACCTTTACCTTTGTCTTTTCCTCTAAAGGCATATCCTATGAAAAAGGTGAAAACGGCACATTATGGTTTAAAAGTGCAGCTACGGGAGAAAAAATGTTTTACTTCTCCAAACCTTTTGCAGAGGACAGTAAAGGAGAGATTAACGACCAGCTTATTACCGATATTAAAAAAAGTACGTCTGGTGACCAATATATAATCACCGTCAGCGATTCCTGGCTTAAGACGGCAAAATACCCGGTAGTCATTGATCCTACCATAGAAATATACGTCCAGCCCAGTGATGCTTCAAGCCAGGATACGTATGTCTCCAGTACGAACCCGACTACGCCCTATAACAACCTGCTATACCTCCATGCAGGCAATCATCCCACCTATGGCACTACACGGTCATTTATTAAATTCAGAAACCTTCCCAGTTTGAGACCTTCGGCTAAAATCACAGAGGCATATTTGGGAGTGTACATGTATCTCGCCGTAGGTGCGGACACAACGGTGATTAATGCTCACCAAATCACAAGCAGTTGGCAGCCGGAAACCACCACGTGGAACTCTCAGCCTACATTCCGGGCGACCCCGGAATCAAGCGTGACCAGTAATGAAAATAAGGAATGGCAGTTTAGCATCACAAATCTGGTAAGAAAATGGTATTCGGCAGACCAGGATTTATATGGTGCGGCGGCAAACTATGGTATCATGCTGAAGGCGGCGGATGAGTCCACCCCCAGGCGTTCCTTCCTTTCGGGTGACAACACCAACAGTCAGCCCCGGTTGATCATCCGTTATGAGGTTGACGCTATCGGAAACGAGGATTTTTGGCAGTATCACGATAATGTAAATGTATTTAACGGTAATATGGTATTAAATGAAGTGGACGTTACATTGCCTGGTCGGGGTGTCCCAATTCAGGTTACAAGAACATATAATTCCAGGGCCTATTCTCCTGCAACCCATCCTTTTGGATACGGCTGGACCTATAATGCCGCCACGCATATCAATTATATGGATGATGGAGTTATCACCCTTACAAACACCAATGGCAACAAATACTTTTTTGTGAAAAACAGTAATGGTGATTATGAGAGCCCGGCAGGAGTCAGTTTGAAATTGACAAATGAATCCGGAACATATATCATTACGGACTCGTCCGGCATCAAATACTATTTTGACAGCTATGGCCGGCTGTATGATACGATGGACACCTACGGAAATACAACAAATATATCCTATCGTACGGACGGCACCATTAACAGGGTGACCGACCCGTCAGGTCGCTATATAACCTTCAATTATACAGGGGGCAAGCTGACAAGCATCACAGGTGCGGAAATTCCTACGGTAGAATACTCTTATGACGGTACGGCAGACCTGAAAAAAGTTGTAAAAAAGGACACTGCGGGAAACATTCTGGAGCAGGTCACCTATGGACAGGATGCATCTAACAATATCACATCTATTACTGATGGTGAAGGCAACGTTACAACCATCGACTATTATGCTGGGGATAAGGTATATAAGATAACAAAACAGCTTACCATCAGCGGTGTGGTGAACAATCTTGTGACTACGTACAGCTACCAGGTTAATACTGATAATGTAATCACCCAGGTTACAGACCCGAAGGGCAGTATCACACAATACACCGTAAATAAATTTGGAAATGCGGAAGAAATCATTGAGGACTTCGGTACCGGAAAGTTGAACCTGACGACAAAGTATACCTGGAATGAAGACATGGCGCCTACGAAGGTTAGAAATCCTCAGCAGGTATATGATGGCCAGAACGGATACGGATTCACCTATTCAGACCTTGAAAACCCCAAATACCCCTATTCCAAGTACGACGTAAGCAGAACCACGCTGCCAAACAGCTCCTATTCCAGCTATGAGCGTTTCCAGGTTAATGAAAGCAGCGGTGAAATTTATCGGAGTGATGTGACTCAGGTCATAGACCCGGCAGGCGGGACGCAGAAATATACCTATAATGATAAACGGAGTATATCCGGTATATATGATCCTTTTGCCTTCGCTAAAGCGATTGACTATAACAATTACGGCAATTTGATAAAGGAAACCAAGCAGCTTGGAGTTCAGGAAAACCTGCTTCCCAATACCTCTTTTGAACGTTGGACTTCCAACCTTCCCAATCAGTGGTCAAAGGTTAGCAGCGGAGGTGCGGTAAGTGCGGAAACCGGTTATAAGGTGAATGGCTCCCGTTCCGTCAAGCTTGTTGCGACAGGAAGCACCAGCGCTGCTATAGCTCAACTAAGAACCACCAATTTCATCCCGGTGGATGGCAATTCCAAATACAATGTCAGCTGGTATGTGAAGACACAAAATGTAGGGGCAGCCAATGGTGGCGCAACGGTAAATGTATACTGGTATGACGGAAATCAAGCTTTCATCAGTAGTACCCTAAATGTTGCCAAGGCTATCGGAACGACGGATTGGATGCGAAAGGGGGCCAGGATAAATGCTCCTGCCGCTGCTGAATTCGCAAAGGTAGAACTTGTTGTGGATGATACCGGGACTGCCTGGTTTGATAATATACAAATGGAATCCGGTTCTGCTATAAATCAATATAACTTTGTAAGCAACAGCAGCTTTGAACTGGAACAGGACGGGTTACCGGGGCCTGATTTCTGGAATATGGGTACACTGCAACCCGGAGATGGTGTGGTTACTGGAGAAAGTCATACAGGAAGTAAATCTTTATTGGTCAATGGAGCCGCAAATACAAATAAAAACTTTAATTATGATTTGATCATCAGCGGTACGGCTGGCGAGCCCATTTACTTCTCCGGGTGGTCAAAAGCACAAGGCGTATCCGCAACCGGAGGGTACTACGGGCTTTTGCTGTATATAAAATACAGCGATAATACAGAAGCGTGGATTCCCGCTCCCTTTACAATGTCAACCCATGGTTGGGAGTTTGTTGAAAAAGTCTATACCTCTGAAAAAGATTATGACTTCTTTGGCGTGTATGGAAAACTGGAGAATCAAACTGGGAAGGTTTGGTTTGATGATATTACAGTGCGGTTTGCCGCTGCAAGCAATGCGTTAATCAGCCCATATAATATCCTGCAAAATGATAGCTTCGAGTACGCCAACAGCGCAGGAGATTGGCCGGATTACTGGCCTAAATTTACGGATACTGCCGTACCGGGGACGTATGATGTCAGTTGGATAGATTCTACAAATGACTTAAAGGCTTTTCGGGAAAATAAAATGATCCGCATCTCCGATGTACCTAGCTGGGCTGTAGTCGCAAATGCAATCCTAGAGCCTATCGGGACAGGAAAAACCTATACCGCCTACGCCGCTATAAGGACAGAGAATGTCTCTGGAAATGGGGCAGTTGTGAATATCGATATTTTAGATGCAAGCGGTGTATATTTAAATCAGAAGTCCAGCAAGGCACTTACCGGAACGTCCCATGATTGGACGGTAGTCTCTGTTTCTCTAAGTGAAAGTGAGGCAAAAACAATTCATCCCAATGCTGCACAGATAAGGGTATCTGTGGGTACGCAGGGAGCTACGTCGGGCACCCTGTATTTTGACATGGTACGCCTCATAGACGAAAGAGCCGAAACCACCTACGAATATACGGGAAACTATGTTACTGCGGTAACGGATGTAATAGGCAACAGAACCGGTATAACCCGTGACAGCCGGGGAAATACCATCACCCAAACTGACCCTAAGGGTTACACCAGCAGCTTCGAGTACAACCTGATAGACCAACTTAAAACAGTTGAAGATCCTGCGGGTCTACGAACGGAGTATGTGTACGACGGAAACGGAAATGTTAAACAGATTACCAATAAAAACAAGACAACAGGAGCTGTCTTAAATACTACCAGCACGCAGTACAATGAAATCGGGCTTTTAAAGAGCGCTACCGACCCTCTGAACCGTACAACCGCCTATGAATATGATAAAAACGGCAATGTGACTAAAATTGATGCTCCCAATGGAAAGGACATTCTTTTCACCAACTATGACAATGCGAATCGGGTGAAAAACATCAGCTATGTGGGGGATAGTACTACATGGGCATTTGACTATGACAGGAATGACAATATAACTTCGGTTACTAAAAACGGTAGCGCCCAGACCCTCTATACTTACGACGAGCTTGACCGTATGAAAAGGGTGACTTTCCCGGCTAATGGAGGCCATACCTATGCTACGGAGTATTCCTACAATCCCATCGGGCAATTATTAAACATCAAACATTCATCGGTTTCGACTTCACAGCCTTCCATCAAATATGAGTATGACAGGATCAATATGAATGTCAATGTATATGACCCGAATAACGGTACGGCTTCTTTCATGCATGATACGGAGGGACGGCTAAAGAAATCCTTTATAAGCAGTGGTAGTGCGTATCTCAACTATAGGGACTACAATTCCAAAGGGCAGGTTATAAAGGCATACACGGAAAATAGTCAGGGTACGGCCATCGTTAATATAGCCTACCAGTATGACAAGAATGGAAATACTATAAAAGAAACGAACCTGCTGGATAACAGTTATGTCACCTATGACTATGACAGTATTAACCAACTCACAGCAGAAAAATATTATAATTCTGCGGGAGCTTTGACAAAACAGATTACGTACAAGTACGAGAGCCAGTACGGTGGGCTTTTAGGAAACAGGACGGAAAGGACCGTTACAGAAGGCGGAACGTCCACTACTACCACCTACAGGTACAACGCAGCCAATGAGCTTACCAGTACAAGTGCAGGACCCTATACCTTCGATGCCAACGGCAATATGACACAAGGGTCGAGGACATACGTGTATAATGCTGAGAATCAGTTGATACAGATTATTGATGCTGGTTCTGCTATTGCTCAGTATGAGTACAACCACGAGGGGTTAAGAACCAAAAAGGTGGCAGGAAGCCTCACGGAATACTATTACTACGATAATGGGCACCTGTCCCATATCACCGATGCCTCAAACAATTTGAAATACTTCTTTACTAGGGATGCCCAGGGTAACTTGCTCAACATGATAGACTGGACCGCATCTTCCCACAAAACATACTGGTACATCTTTGATGCACACCAGAATGTTCTTGGAATGGTGGATAACAGCGGACAGTTTGTTGTAACCTACAAGTATAGCAGCTTTGGTGAAATCGCCAGTTCGACAGGTACGGTAACTACAGGTGACGGAAGGCTTTTGAGAGATGTAAATCCTTTTAGGTATGCTTCATACCAGTATGATACCGAATCAGGCTTCTACTACCTCAAGAGCAGGTATTATATTCCATTTATGGGTAGATACTTGACAAAGGATATAGTTCCAAGTAATAATTATTATGTATACTGCAATAATAACCCTGTAAATATGAATGACCCAAGTGGATATTGGGGAATTGATTTAAGTGATGTGGGAAATTGGATAAATGAACATACTGATGCTGCTGTCAATTTTTTGAGGTCAAGACAATTTATTGGAGGCACAATCAATACCATATTATCACTTATAGCAGGAGGAATTTCAGGTGGAATTATAGCATTGTTAAAAAATAAAGTTCGACAAGCTGGTAGGCAAGCTGCAAAAGATTATCTTGCACATGAGTTGCGTAGACAACTGGCTAAAACTGCAATAAGTAAAGCTTCTACTATAAAAATAATAGCTGCAGTCGTTATTGTTGTTGATTACCTAAATAATATTTTGGATCCAGGGGGATGGGCTTTCGATACTTTCTTGGACAAAAATAAGGATGGGTATCTTGATTAAAATATTTAACTCCATACTTTATTTGTAGAAATAAGGAGATTATAAATGATAAAAAAAATCTTCAAACTTACCAAAACGTATGCACCTGCGTTATTAGCTGCTTTTATCATTACATCAGCGATAGAGCTTATTTTAAAAAAACCTATAACATTTTATGGACTAGCCTGTTTTATAGGTATTATAATAGTGTTAGCATTCTTTGATAAATCAGAATGATGTAAGTATTCTATGATGTAGGGACGATTTGTTTTCTTAGTTTCGTATACAAAAAAATCTAGGGCTTTGATGGCTTTATGGCTGTTAAAGCCTTTATTTTCTGCGTAGTAAGATATATAGGAAATTCTTTTGGGGCTTTCTTTGTGCCTTATACCAGTATAATAGAGAATCAGGCTTCTACTACCTTAAGAGCAGGTATTATATTTCATTCGCGGATAGATACTTGACGAAGGATATAGTTACAAGTAAAAATTATTATGTATACTGCAACAATAATCCTGTCACTAGATTTGATCCAGATGGATTAATTTAGGAAGAGATAGGGAATAAAACAAAAAGTATTGCAGCATCCGCTGCCAGTGCGTAGTAGAAGGTGTGATTGGCGGCGGTATCGTGTCAGCTTTGAAAAAAGAGCAATAAGATATGGTAGAGAGGTGACAAAAAATTATCTTTCATACAAATTATTGATTTTACTATTGGTCTATTTAGTCTTGGGGGAGTATATTTTTGATGCTTACCTTGATAAAAATCATGATGGATATTTAGATTAGTTTATGAATAGGTAGGTGAATTACTATAAAAGGATTTATAAAAAGAATAAAAATCGCTGTACCCGTGGTAGTAATAGTTTCCCTTGTTTTTGAATTTACAAAATACTTGTTTCACTTACCTTCATTTACATTGGGGAGTATTATGTTACCCATAATTACCGTATTAATTTGTGGCTTTTTTTTAAGAGAAGAAAAGTAAAGCGATAACATTATCTTTTCTACATGTAAATATAAAACCTATTAAGGCAGCATAGCAGGTGGGGCATACTTGCGGTACTGCCTTTTCTTTGCTTTCAAAGATCAGGAATTATATTCCATTCATTCGTCTGCTCATTTTAAAAAGGATATGCTTTATAACTCATTTACCAGAATAGTATCTTTGTATTTTGATAAAAGCTCGTTTACCATCTCTATTTCATCAAGTTTTTCAGTTTGGCTGAAATCCTTTCTGCTTTTTACCCATTCGATCTCACAGTCAGCAAGCCGGCTGTAAAAGTCATTGGCTCTGAAGGCTTCTCTTCCGTGAGCCAGGGGAAGTCCCTCTTCCATATATTCCGTGCCGTTTTCCAAATGGTCAAGCAGCATGGCGTAAAATTTCTGCCATCGCATAAAATAATACTGTTCAATGAGGCCGGACCATTCCCTCCACGAGTAATCGAATATCGAAGGATTCTCCAGAGGCCCCCATAGGGTAACAAGCATGGATGCATTGTATTCGTAGAGGTCGCTTTCTTCAAGTGTTTCCCCGTGGGCCCGGGCGTCATTGATCCACTTTTTAAGGCTGAATTCATCCCGTGAAGACAATAATTTGTCGATATCCCTTAAAAGATTTAAAAAATCCCCCGATTCCTTTTTGAAGGAAGCTATATCCTTTTCTTTAAAAGCATTTGCAGCTCTGCGGTTTATAATTTGCCCGTAATTGCTAAGAACCTGTCTCAATATATCAACAATATCATAACGGTATGCAGCTGAAGCTTCCAGCGCTTTAAAATCTTCCAGGAGCAGCGTGAGCGCTCGTAAGAGTTCCTTGTTGTCATAGGGTATATTGAAGCCCATGTTGGGTCCCGACTTTTTTACCTGCACTGCAGGCCTGGCACAAATTATGGAACTCTTCTCAGTACCGTTCGTCCCCTTTTGGTAAACTGTATCAAGGAGAATATACCATGCGTCTGCGGCACTTTGGGATATGGCGCCATACCTTCTGGCGCAATAGCTTTTTAGCCATGAATGTATATCAATAGCATCCGTTCTCAGATTTATTTCAAAAGCCAGTTCATAATACACCGGATTTTGCATGATGCCTTCCATAAATAAGCCGGTCCCGCATACATTGGGTGCAGCAGCCTTGACGGTACTGTACTGGTTGGAGGCAAGCAGCTTTAAGTCACCGTGCAGGTTGGTTCTTCCGCCGAAATTGTGAAGATTTCCTGCAATGAAATCATATCCCCAGAAATTCTCCGTCTTTTCATATTTTGTTCCGCCCAGGTCCAGGACAAGGAGCTTTTCTTTAGGAACTACCGTTGCAATATCCTTGCGGATTGACCAGGCTTGCATCACCCATTTTGCCATAGGGTCAAATTCATTGATCAATTCAAAAATTGTGTCTCCGACTTTATTCAGATATTCCTTCCCTTCCTGAGGAGGGTGTCCTTCATGAAAGGGATCTGCGGCATAAAAATGATGCGCCCCGAATAGCTCCTTCTGTTCTTCGAGAAATACCTTTCCGAATTTCTTAAACAAAGGGTCCAGAGGGTCTAATTGAGCGGTCGATGGAAAGCTGCACCAGGATCCTTCCAATAAAATCTTCGCATCGGAGAATTTTTGTAGCATAGCCTTGGGAACATAGCCCGAAAAGCCTTGCTGAATGGGCTGCATTCCAAATTCCAACTGGCGCTTCATGATTTTTTCCCCAAGTTCAATTCTTTTTTCAATCCAGTTTTTCGGCAGCGGACCTGCATGATTTTCAATATTGGTCATCCATTGCCATGCGTGGTATGCGGGACCCACCAGGAAGGAACGTGCTTCTTCATCGGAAAAACCAAACTTCAGCAAAGTGTTATACCAGGCACCTTCGATACCTATGACGGATAAGGGCAGGTTTATGCCGTTCAGGACCATAAAATCGATTTCCCTTTCCCAGCGCTCCCAATTCCACCAGGCCGCCGTATAATTCAAAGTGCAGTAGTTCATGTAAGCCCTGTATTTTTGATTAATTATTCGCCGGTACTTTTGGTTTGGGATAGGAAGCTTGGCAGGCAGGTTTAACTGGTTTCCGCACCAGGAAACGTGTACATTCAAATGATATTTCAGATAATGGTTTAAAGCGCAGGCAAAACTGACAGGGTTATTTCCCCTGAGGATTATATCCGTATTGTTTCCGTCTACCTCAAAGACATCCTTACCCTCAAAGGGTTCGATATGTTCAAGTTTGATCAGGTCCTGAATAGAGGGTACAAGGCGGCTTATAAGGTCACGAACTACATGCATTTGAAGACTTGGGTCTTTGTGATTATTCGTCATAAACAAAACCTCTTTGTTGATTTTTATAATTTTTATGCCTGAATTATAGCATGAATACAATACAAAAGCGGTGTAAAAAACTAGTATTTATTTGTAAAAAGCTAAGTATAGGTTTAAATAATACGTATGATTCCATATGCGGCGGATTGGGCGAAAAGTATTGTTATACTGCGCGTCTAAGGTATATTATAATATTTTTAAGGAGAAGAAATTAACGAAAGAAGGAGCCGTTATCACAAAGGCAAGACAATGATTTCTAAGTTATTAGGATTTTGATTACCGTAGAATTGACACAAAGCAAACATGTGAGAGATAATTATATTGATACATTATGTTTGGGAGCAGTATATGGATAAAAAAACAAATCTGTTTATAAAGAACTATCTTGATAATATTACTGTAGAAGTTATAAATGCGAATTGTTCGATATGCAGCAGGGGATGGGGTGTGTCTTCTTCTGTTTTCAGTGTTCATAAATTCTATTATCTTAACAAGGGAGAAGCGTATTTCAAGATTCAGAACGAGGAATTTACCGCAAGGCCCGGACAGCTTTTCTGTTTTCCGGCTGGAACCAGGCAGACCTTTCATACTGTGGATTCACAAAGCATTGAGTTGTACTGGTGCCATTTTTCCGTTTCACCTGTGAATAATGATTTGTTTGATAAAATCGTATTTCCATATTGTGTCGATGTAAATGATTTTGAGAACATTCACCGGATTTTTTATGGTATGGCGGGCTATTGGAATGATGAAACGGCTACTGCCAGGATTCATTTAAAGTCACTCCTGCTGGAGCTTATTGCATTTTATATTGACAATCTTCCTCAAGAAATGCCTCCTTCAGTGCAAAAAAGTGCTATGTACAAGCTTCTGCCCGCATTGAACCATATTCATAATGCATCTATATCCCAAAACATATCAGTTGATGAACTGGCGGCCATTGTGGGGCTGCATCCGAATTATTTTCTGAAGATGTTTAAAGCACATATGGGAACAACGCCGATTAAATATATGAATGAAAGGAAAATAACTGCTGCAAAAAAACTTCTAAGCGACAGTTCTAATAGTATTACCGATATTTCTATTATGCTTGGCTTTGAGGACGTGCACTACTTTTCCAATACTTTCAAGAAGTATCTGGGATGTGCCCCATCGAAGTACAGGTCCATGCTGCTTGGCGGTCAAATGCCATGATGTATAGGGCAAAAATGAAAAGGAACAATCCGACTTATCTTTTTTGCTTCCTGAAAAGGGAAGGGGACATGCTTGTATCTTTTTTTTATGGCCTTACTTAAGGTAAAATAAAGGAAATGGAATTTTAAGGTAAAAGTGCCATTGTTTTCGGAAGTGCACTCTTAGGTGCTGCTGAAAATATATTGGTGCTTTTTTTGCATTATATAGTCAGCGGAAGAAATGAGCTTCCAATATGATGGGTTGAACCAGCTAAAATCAGCGGTAGGACATTCCGCATCCACTTATACCCACAACGGGGATGGACTGCGGCAGACCAAGACTGTAGATGAGGTCACTACAACCCAGGTACTGGATGGTGAAAATGTAGCGGTAGAGATTAAGAGAAATGGAGTTACTAAGTATGTATGGGGCGTAAACCTCATTGCCTGGCTGATACAACTGGATTACTGGTTCAGGAAGTATGAGGTAAGGTTGGGGTAAAAGCTGACATTGAAATTAAGCAAACAATCATAAGGTCCAGTTACAGCAACTCTGTTCCCTCCTGAAAAGCGAGGCTCTTGAAATCGGTTAAAATCAATGCTTTTAAAGTTTGGCTAATTTGAATTTGCCCGATACTTTATTAAAACCTTAATGCATTGATACAAACCGTTTTCAGGCAGTACTTTTCAGTATATGACAGCGATGCTGTAACCAAGCCTTATTTCAATTTTTTTAGAAATACAATTTATTGGTTGGAGCTGCAGTTCCTCCAGTTACCTGAATTTTATATCCGAATTTTTCTGTTGGGTCCCAACCGTAAGATTTAGCTTTTTTGTATCCACTCATTGTTACATTGCTGATAACTGCAATTACAACGCCGTTTTTGGGTGGTTTGGTCAGTTGAATAGTAGTTTGGCCGCTTGAAACAGGTGTACTGAATACTGTAGTTCCGTCTGTAGCACGATAAGCTATTTGAACCCTCATGTCAGCAGTAGTACCATTGCTTCCCAGTGAATCCGGGGCAAAATTTACAGTAACTTCAGTAGCTCCTGAGTTAACTGAAATAGGTATAAAATTTCTGCCTGTATATCTTGGAAGCTTGCTGTTATCGGATGGAACAAGCCAACCGTTTTGATTCGTTGTAGCCGCATACATGGATGTTGATGCAACTCCCTGAACAGCGGCTGAAAACTCCATAAAGTCTCCTAAAGCTAAACGGGCAGCATATTCTGTTACCATTGATTGGACTCTTTGTTTGTCTAGCAATCTTGTCATAGTCTGTAAGTTTTGTTCTGTAGTTCTTGCCTCTTCAAATACCTTTGCATAAAATGTCATTCCGACACGCTGTGAAACAAATAGTGGGAATAAATCATTGTATCTGTATCCTGTGCTATCATTCATATAGTCCGAGGGTCCTGTTGCTTCTCCCGATGAATTGATTCCGCAGCTTTCAATAGGTACATAGGGCTGCTTGTAAACTTCCCGGTCGAGATAACCGATTCCGGACGGGAACGGAAATTGCGCTGATTGTCCAGGCGTTGCACCGCTTCTCCACTCAGCAAGCCGAAGTATCATATAGTCATTTAACGACTCTTGAATCCACGATACGGATTCTCCAGGTACAGTACCATACGAATTTAAGAGAACATGGTTAAATTCGTGAGTAATATTATACCTGTTTTGGTCACTCATTCCGTTAGCATCGCTTTCAACAAACGGATATGAACCTTCCCATGCTTGATCTCCTGTAGGGCCGGGATCACGCGGTAATCCTGTATTAGTAAAGAAATAGTCTATGTATTTTGTTCCGGTCTTACCGGTTGACCAGGGAGGCATATGTATACCCAGGGTTTCGCTTTCCCATTTTAAGTCTTCATTAATACGTTTAAGGATAGAGATTTGAGTAGCTTGTGATACTTGTGATGTTCCGTTGGGCCCTTCACTCAATAAAATATAACCGTATGGAATTGTCAGAGAAGGGGTCCCGTATGGGTTAATGTTAATGGGTGTGAGGGCTGGATTATTGTTCCAGGCTTCTATCGTTGCACCGGGAACATTTCCGTAATTCCATACATATGAATTACCTGCCGGATTTACCGTAATGGTAACAGTATCGGAAGCTGTCAATTCTGTGTCGCTGGCAGTAAGCTGTAATACGTATGTGCCCACAACGGAAAAGGTAGCTGTGGTACTTGGTGAGTTTGGATTTGCAAATGTCACTGTTCCAGGTCCGCTTACCTTGCTCCATGTATTTGTAACTGTTGCACCGGTTGGAAGTCCGTCATCCGTTACTGTTCCTGTCAATGCTGCACTTGAAAGCAATGTTATCCATGCATCCGGTCCTGCATTAACCATAGGAGCAGTGTTTGTGCCACTTGAAGCGGGTGAACCCCATACTCTCCATTCGAGAATGCCTGTAGAGAATCCTGCTCTAGCAGTCATGCTCAAGCGGATTTTGTTTGTCGTAGCTGATGTAAAGGTAGTTACATTGAATGTATTGCCTGCTACGCCTTTTCCTGCCTGGTTACTGAAATCCACCCAGGAACTCCCATTCCAATACTGGAAGTTGCAGGACGCAGGAAGATCTAAGCCCTCGTTGTCGTCAAACCAGTATACTTCGCACTTAGGAATTGTGTAATTCCGGGTGAAATCGTACTGTACCCACTGTGTGGTTCCAGGATTGTCCCAGTTTCCGTATGCGCCATGGCTGTGGTCTGCGGAATTAGCCGGCGTATAACCGTCATTGATTGCAGACAATGTTTCCCATGAGGAACAGAAGGATGTGGATGGAGTTCCGAGGGGTGCGATATTCGTGTCTGCTGCAAATGCGGTAAAATTAGTATTCACCAACAGGTAAACAACAGCCAGAACACAAATTAAGCCTTTCTTGGTACACCTTGTACTGTTTAACATACTCTTTGCCTCCTTTAAATTTTTTGTGTTTTATTTACACATCATTCAGTGTAATTATAGTAAATTCCTACACTGACTGATGGCATAAAGAGTTAGTTTTACTTATGTAGTACTAATAATCTGTAATTTTATTTTCCAAATTAAATTATATATAGGAAAATATGGATTGTAAGTAGATTTATTTTAGTTTTAGTTGATTATATCCATTTTGACAATATAAATGTCGTATCAAGAGTATTATTTCATCGAGGGGCAAGCTAAATTTCAATATCATTTCAACGTTTGCGATTTACCGCTTGCGGATATTCCGTTGATTGCAAATAGTATAGGAAAATGTTTTTCTATCAATGGCCACGAAGAATTTTTCTGGTAATAAAAGTCTACTCAAAGTCGAAGTTGAGTTTCTAATTTTGTACAAATTTTCCGTAACTTATCTTGACTTTTTGTGCCCACAGTAATATACTTATTGTGGGCACAAAAGCGAGGTGAACACATGCCATCAAAAAAGATGGGGCGTCCTCAATCTGACAATCCCAAAAACGAACTTTTACGGATACGAGTAGATACCTCAACATTAGAGAAGCTGGACGAATGCAAAAATGCACTGAATACCACTCGTTCTGATGTAATCCGTAAAGGGATAGAGAAGATATACGACGACCTCAAAAAATAAAAAGAAGCGGCGCACTCTCGACAAAGAACTACGCCACTTCTACCCTGCAACTACCGAAAAGGCAGACTGCATAAATATTTTACCATGTGCAGACCTTCCTTTCAAGGAGTTGCAAATGAATATTGAAAGGAAGAAGATTATGAAAACCATTTTGGAAGAACTCTTTAGCGGGAACATATACCCGGATGAATTAATTATTCCACAGGACCCTGAATACCCTCTAGTAAACCAAAAAATATCCGATACCTTAGGCCTATGGAGAAAGAAGCTTTCAGAAGAGGACTATGAACAGCTGGAAG
>JAEZXR010000030.1 GCA_023419605.1 Bacillota bacterium
TCTTTAAACTGGCCAAATTGAGCTTGAATGTAGGATAAATCTATAAATAAATTTAATTCATCATAACCTAATTCTTTTGATTTTAAAATATATTCATAAGCCATTTTATTTTCTTGAGCTTGCATTAAATTTAAACCAATATAGTATTTTACTACTGCACTTTCTATTTTTTCATCTAATGCTTTAAGTTTTTTATCAGCTCCATAAAAATCTCCCTTTTGTAACATTTGAAGACCTTCTGAAAGCTCTATGTCTGCATTGATATTTTTAATTTTTTCACTTATTTCTTTTTTTATACCTTCTTTGGCTTTTTCTGGCATATTATAATTTTGTAACAATCTTAAAGCTTCTCTATAATAAGAATTAGCTTTTATAAAGTTTCTATCTGCAACTTCTATATTACCTAAAGCATAA
The DNA here is from genome assembly GCA_023419605.1 of Bacillota bacterium. Classification (GTDB taxonomy): domain Bacteria; phylum Bacillota; class Clostridia; order Acetivibrionales; family JAEZXR01; genus JAEZXR01. The sequence goes on from JAEZXR010000030.1 coordinate 415, forward strand.
TAGCTCATAGGATAATTTTCATCATTTTTTATTATATTATTTAATATTCTATCAGCTTCAATAATAAAATTATCTGCATATTTTTCATCTACTTCATATGCTAATTTATTTAAAACTATTGAATAGTAATAATTACTATTGCTATCAGCTGTCTCAAGAATATAATTTGCTCTAAAATAATGTACTGCATCATCATTATTTTCAGATAATTTTTTTATACCTTCTAAAAAGATAAAACTTCCTAAATTTTTTACTACTGAATTTAATATCTTTTTATAGTCATTAAAATATTTAAATTCTGGGTCTATAGATATATTATATATCATACCTTTTATAAAGAATTTAAAATCAATAGACTCAGTAAATTCACCTGTTTTAAGTTGTTCTATAAAATCATCTCTTAGTAATGGAAGTGGAATTTCCTCCATATCTAAACCTAAATCTAAATTATCTTCTTTTAGATTTAGATAAAATAATCTATCGCTATCTTTTAAAAAATATTCATCAATTAATTTCATTCTTATTCCCCTTTAAAATTTGTTCTGAAATTCTCTTTTCCTAATATTACTATTTGATAGTATTTGAAATAAATGTCCTCTGTATAAAAATATAAAACTAACCAATATTAAATACATTAATAATGACAGTATATTATTTGCACTATATGTTACCTTTATATCGAATGGAAATATTGTTAAATAACCTAATTTATAGATTAATATATAAAATATTAAATTTGGTATTAACCAATTGTAAATATTATTATATAAAAATTTTATAGCATATTGAACTGTATTTCCTGCATTATAATCTTCTAAATAAATAGTTTCTGGTAGTGCAGAAAATAAAATTAACAATATTAAAGATAAAATATTTATCCCTCTAACAACTACTGGATTTAATATAAAAATATTTAATATCATTTGCCCCAAATAAAATATAAATCCTATTTGTATTATTTTTAATACAAACTGATTACTATCATCTCTAATAAAGTTAATAAATAAATTTGATGACTTTATTATCGTATATAACGCATTCAATAAAAAAGATATTATAAATATCTCCACTAAATAAATTATTAGCGAACTCAAATAACCGCTAATATTTAAAGTCCTAATTATGCCGTATAATACGTTCATAATAAGTTGTGATGCAATAAGCATCACAACTAGGACAGGTAAATATTTCATACTACTTAACATATTCTTAAATGTTCTTTTTTGCACATAAAAAAAGTCTTTAATATATCTCATAATCATTTACCTCTACTATTTTAGAAATATCTATAATATCTGATTTTTTCTCATTAGAATTATATTTAATTAAACCTATAGTATCTTTTACTATATCACTACTTGCTTTATACTCGTTATTTATTATATTAAATACATCAACAGTATAAATTTCAACTCTAAACTCTTTTACCAAATCCTTTGTAGGAATATTTTTAAACTCTACTAATTGATTATTTAAAAGCTCTTCTGTTTTTAAAATATCATGTATAGCGGAATTTTTAATTATTTTATTATCAGTTTTTAAATTTTTAATCCTTAATTTATTATTATGATTTAAAGAATAATCTAGTCTTACTAAATTTTCTATTATTTCATAATCTTCATAACCACTATATTTAACAAAATCTAAAAATATCTGATATAAATTATCTCTAGAATGTTTTCTACTAAAATAATTCTTTTCTAGCCAATATAATCCAAAGCTTTCAAAAAATTTCCATGGTCTATCATAATAATTTTTTATTATATATTTTATACTATGATGAAATAATCTTTCATTTAAAAACTTATCTACAATAACCTCAATATTTTTTAATTTGATTATATCTTCATAAGATAACCATTTAGTTTTAATTACTTCATATGGTGGTTTTTCACTATAAACTAAGTCATAATTTTGTCTCTTATTATATAAAAGTGAACCTTTCAACACTTTTAAAAAGCCTAATTGCACTTTTTCAGGGTTTATTCTATATATGTCGTCAAAAGAATGTCCAAAACTTTCATAATCTTCATATGGAAGACCTGCTATTAAGTCTAAATGAAGATGAATATTTCCGTAACTTATTATCTCTTGACAGACCTTTTTTATAGTTTCATAATCTCCAACTCTATTTATTTCCTTACAAGTTTTTTTATTAGTAGACTGAACGCCTATTTCAAACTGAAATAAATCTTTTCTGCAATTTTTAAATATATTTAAATAATCTTCATCTATTAACATTGGATTAAGCTCTAAATGAAATCCAGTAACACCATTATCATTTTCAATGATATAATCTATAAGCTCTAAAGCTCTAGACTTTTTAGAGTTAAATGTTCTATCTATAAATTTTACTAACGGAACTTTTTTATCTATAAAAAACTTTATATCTTTTTTAGCTCTTTCTATAGGAAAATATCTTACTCTTTGATTATATGAAGAAGATAGACAGAATTCACAGTTAAAAGGACATCCTCTAGATGTTTCAATATAGGCGATATTTCTATTTTTCAAATCTTCCTTATCATTATAAACTTTAGGTACATCTTTTAAGTCTGAAACCATCTGGAAATTTTCATTTCCTTTTATCTTTCCATTTTCCCTATAAACTATCCCGTCTAACCTTAAAAAATCAAGATTATTATCTATAGTATCAATTAAATTAAATATAGCATCTTCTCCTTCACCACATATAATATAATCGATAAAATCATTGTTTTCCATAAGAATTTTAGCATCATAAGAAACTTCTGGTCCACCAAATAAAATTTTATAGTTTGAGTTTATTTGTTTTAATTTTTTCGCAATTTCTAAATGTTCTTCTAAATTCCAAATATATGTTGAGAAGCCAATAAAATCATATTGGCCTCTCACTATTTCCATTAATATATAATCTATATCTTGATTTATTGTAAAATCAATAGTCGTAACATCGCATATATCTTCAATGGATTTTGCTAAATATTTTATAGCTAAGTTAGTATGAATATATTTGGTATTTAATGATGTCAATAGTACTTTAATATATACCACTTCTTTCCATTTTGGTTTTATTACATTTTTTCTGGAGCGTCAATTCCTAGTAATGATAAACCTATACCCAATACTTTATTAACTGAATAAGTTAATAATAGACGAGCTTGCTTAATGTCATCACTTGATGAATGTATAGGACAAGCATTATAAAATCTATTGAATAATTTTGCTAACTCTACTACATATCTTGTTATATAAGATGGCTCGAATCTATCTGCTGCATCTTCAATAACTGATGGGAAT
>JAEZXR010000042.1 GCA_023419605.1 Bacillota bacterium
GCTATGCCGATACCTCCGTTACCGTAACTGCGGCAACCAACTTTGCCATGATTACCCGTACCAATGTCAACGGTACCTTTGAGGTAAGAAATGGTGCTGCCTATGCTGCATTGACCGCAGTCCCGTATAGTGCCAACAATACCTATCATTTCAAGATGGTTACGGATCTGAATGCCAAGACCTATAGTGTATGGGTAACACCGCCGGGAGGGTCTCCCATCCAGATTGCCAGCAACTATGCCTTCCGGTCGGATGCTCCTGCTACCGATGACCTGGGCCAGGTCTGTGTAAGAACCCAAGCCGCCGACAACCAGATGAAGGTGGCAAACCATATTGTATATCAGTAAAAACTCAAACCTGAAAGGCGTATGCCATGTCAGTCCCTTGCCTTGGCAGTTCCTAGGGAACTTGACAGGTGTGCAATCCAACCCGTAAGGCTCTCTTGTAAAAAACAAGAGGGCCTTAGTTTATGCATTCGGCCATAAAGAAATATCGCTGACAGCAATCCCGTAAAAAACCGGATGCCTCGAAAATTTCCGCACCCGTCCCATTTTTCATTGAATTCATTGCTTTTCCCATGAAAATATTATATAATAAAATGTATGCGATTTAGGTTGGCTTCTTTACGTGTTACAACGTCTTCTACATATACGGATAACGAACTTTAAACCTTAGTTTTACAGAACAGCAAATCCTTTGGGTTTGCTGAGGGGTACCTGCTGTTTTAAAGTCATATATCTTTAGTCAAATCGGGAGGCTTTGTAGGATAAAGCCTTGCTTTCTTATAAATTGCTTCTTAGTATCAAATAATGCTATGCCTGTAAGAACAAGTTTATAAATGAAGTTTTAATAAGCTTATTTTTAGGAATAATATATCAATAAACGGATTTATTGCTAAAGGATGGTCAAAGATTATTTCGGCTGTAATTTTTGAGCCAGTCCCCCCACTGGTATAGTTTTAAAGCCTATGATTTGCTGCGCTTTAAAATTATTTGTTACGAAAAAATATTACAGTAAAGGATATAAAGATGGGAAATTTGATTTTTAAAGATTTAAACTTATCCACTGAGGTACAAAAAGCTCTTGCAGCAATGGGATTTGAAGAGGCCACTCCGATCCAGTCCCAATCCATTCCCGCTATTTTGGAGGGAAGGGATGTAATCGGCCAGGCACAAACCGGTACCGGAAAAACCTGCGCTTTCGGAATTCCTGCCATTGAAAAGATTGACTCCGATATGGAAGCCATTCAAGCATTGATATTGTGTCCTACCAGGGAATTGGCGATACAGGTGTCGGAAGAATTAAAAAACGTATCCAAGTTCAAAAAGGGAATTCGCATTTTGCCGGTATACGGCGGCCAGCCCATTGACCGTCAAATCATGGCGCTAAAAAAGCGTCCGCAGATTATCATAGGAACACCCGGCCGTATTATGGACCACATGCGTCGCAGAACGCTGAAGTTCAATGATTTGAAAATGATTATACTGGATGAAGCGGATGAAATGCTGAACATGGGCTTCCGTGAAGATATCGATACGATTCTGGAGAAAGTGCCGGAAGAAAAACAAACCGTTCTCTTCTCTGCAACCATGCCCAGGGAGATTATGGAACTGACCACCAAGTATCAGAAGGAACCTCTCCACATTAAGGCGGCCCACAAGGAATTGACGGTTCCCAGCATCGACCAGTACTATCTGGAAGTAAGCGAGTCCTCTAAACTGGAAGTGCTGTCCCGACTTGTGGACACAAACAATGTAAAACTGGCTCTGGTTTTCTGCAACACCAAAAAGCGTGTAGACGAACTGACCTCCAGCCTGCAGTCCAGAGGCTATTCGGCGGAAGCTCTTCACGGAGATATGAAGCAGGACCAGAGAGACCGGGTCATGACCAAATTCAGAAAGGGACATATCGATATTTTGATCGCAACGGATGTTGCTGCCCGCGGTATTGATGTCGATGACGTAGAAGCGGTTTTCAACTATGACCTGCCCAACGACGAAGAGTACTACGTCCACCGCATCGGAAGAACCGGCAGAGCAGGAAGAACCGGAAAAGCCTTTACTTTCATCGTTGGCCGTGAAATCTATAAGTTGAAGGATATACAGAGGTATACCAAGTCCACTGTTCATCTCATGAAGCCACCGACTTTGATGGATGTGGAAGAAAATAAAATGAGTGTTCTTTTGGAGAAGCTGAAGGATATTCTTGCAGAAGGCCAGCTTACCAAATATGTGAACCCCATTGAAAAATTCATTGGGGAAATCGGCTCCACTGCCAGCGATGAGAATTATGTTACTACGCTGGATGTAGCTGCCGCTCTCTTGAAAATGCTCTCGGAGCAAACCGGCAATCAGGCAGTTTCCGTTCCGGAGCTGGATGACGAAGATGCAGGCGCTGAAGGCGGAATGGTACGGCTTTTCATCAATATCGGCAGCAACCATAAAATACAGCCCCGCCATATCGTGGAAGGCATTGCATCCAATACCGGCCTCCCCGGAAAGCTTATCGGCGCTATCGATATTTTTGACAAGTACACCTTCGTGGAGGTTCCGAGGGAGTACGCCTCCGAAGTTATGGCGTCCATGAAAAACCAGACTTTGCGAGGAAGAAAAATCAATATAGAGAAATCCAACAGGAAACCCAAACTAAAAAGGAGAGGGTAAAAAAGGAGAGGCGTAGGGCCTCTCCTTTTTAATTGAGAATGGAAAATGGAGAATTGAGAATGAAAGACTTGTAAGAAAAATGATGAATTACAAACTCCTGATTGACGCATGTCAATCCTTCCATCATTCTCCATTTTCAATTCTCCATTCTCAATTATTTCAATAGAGGAAGCTTGGCATGGAAATCTCCTTTTCCAGCTCCGCCAGTTGCTCCAAATCCCGCAGTTTCTTTTTTCTCCAGATGGGCATTTCCTTCACAACATTCAACAGGTTCTCATGCTCACGGTCGATAAACTTGGTATTCACCTTGCCGTAGAGATACGTGTCATTTTCCATGATGGCTTTGAGATAGCTGAGATTGGTTTCCGGCCCCTCAATAACATACTCGTCCAATGCCCTGCGCATCCGCATAACGGCTTCCTTACGATCCGTTCCCAGTACAATGAGCTTCGCCATCATGGGATCAAAATGGTGGGACACGCTGGTATTGACGCCAATCCCAGAGTCAACCCGGATTCCGATTCCCTCAGGGGTATGATAGGCAGTAACAGGCTCATGGGTCGGAATAAACCCTCGAATCGGATCCTCTGCATAGACCCTGCATTCTATGGAATGTCCCCGAAAATTAATGTCTTTTTGTGTAAAAGGCAGCGGCAGCCCGGCGGCGATCATCACTTGCGCCTTTACAATATCCAGTCCCGTTACCATTTCCGTAACCGCATGCTCTACCTGAATGCGGGTATTCATTTCCAGGAAGTAAGCCTTTCCTTCACTATAAATAAACTCAACGGTTCCTGCTCCATGGTATTTGACTTCACGGGCAATGGCAACGGCATGGTTACACAATTCCTGCCGTAACTGATCCGTTAACAGCAGACAGGGGGATTCTTCAACAATTTTCTGGAATCTTCTTTGAATGGAACACTCCCTTTCCCCCAGGTGTACAACATTGCCGTGTTTGTCTCCCAAAATTTGAATCTCGATATGGTGGGAGTCCGTAAAATATTTTTCCACAAAAACCGAGCCGTCTCCGAAGACAGACTGCGCCAGTCTTTTGGACTGGTTGAACATATCCTCCAACTCATCGGCAGAGAACACGATCTTCATACCTTTTCCTCCACCGCCGGCGGCCGGTTTGATGAGTACGGGATACCCGATAGTATCGGCAATCTGCCTTGCTTCCTCAATCGTATCAACCGCTTTATTTGTTCCGGGCACCAGAGGAACCTTTAACTTTTGGGCCATCTCTCTGGCAGCGAACTTATTTCCCATCATGGCAATAACATTGCTTTTAGGACCGATAAAGGTAATTCCGGCATCTTCTACCGCTTTTGCAAAATCTTCTTTTTCTGATAAGAAGCCATAACCCGGATGAATGGCGTCCACCCCGATTTCCTGAGCCAGCCGGACGATTTTCTCAATGTTCATATACGTATCCCGGGTTCTGCTGCCATTAAGGGGATATGCATAATCCGCATAATCCAGAAACATACTATTGCTGTCCTGATCCGCATAAATGGCCACCGATGGAATTTCCATCTCCCGTAATGCGCGGAACACCCGCAGTGCAATCTCTCCCCGGTTCGCTACCAGCACTTTCTTAAACATTATATTTCACTCCTACACTTTCAATTTTTCGTCATTTCGCAAGGGTGTCAATGAATCTTCCGGAGGCCTTTCGCATTTCCACGCCCGCCTGCTCCAGCATTCTCCTGACTTTTTCCTGCTCAATCGGGCGCTTGATTTTAAGGGTGGTGGTCTTTACCAATTCCTCCTGGGTCATAACAAAATACCGAATGATCTTGTACTGCGGAATGGTTTTGTTGATTTCTCGAATGGCTGCATCAAACACAGTCCCCAGATCTTTTTCCGATGGCATACCGCCTTTTCCCACAGACAATCTTTCCTTATCAACCACCAGCTTCGCGCACACCTGAATATCTCCATCCGGCGCTTTATTCCCCCAGACAAAAGATTCCTTCACTCCAGGAATGTTATTCAGCAGTACCTCATACTCTTCTGGAAACGCCTTCTTACCGTTTGTCAAAACGATCATGGACTTGGCACGTCCCGTGATCCGAATCAATCCGTCCTTATCCATTACACCCAGGTCCCCGGTCCGGAACCATCCCTCTGCATCCATCACTTCCGCAGTCGCTTCCGGCTGCTCATAATAGCCCAGCATGACATTGGCTCCACGGGTAATGATTTCTCCGATTCCACTTTCATCCGGCTGGTCGATGGCCACCTCAATACCGGCCATGGGGTACCCGATGGTACCGGGCATATTTACAAAATCATTATTTGCAGACACAACGGGAGAAGTCTCTGTGAGACCATATCCCTGCAGCAGGGTCAGGCCGATTTTGTCAAAACCCGTTACTACCTCCGGATCCAGTGGTGCGGCGCCGGACACCGCCAGCCGCAAATTCGGCCCCAGTTGTTGGAACACACTTTTAAACAATTTTCTTCTTACATCGATTCCTACCGTACGAAGGACATCGGAAAGCTTCATCAGAATATTGAACATTTTCGCTTTCTTTGATTTTTTTATGCCTTCCTGCACCTTTCTATACATAGCCTCCAGGATGGCAGGAACCGCAACCAGAAGAGATACTTTATATTCCCGAAGGTTCTGCGCAATGTGTTTGATTCCATCGGAATAAGCGATACAAACACCACTGTGCACCATGAAGGTCAGGCCGATACTGTTTTCAAAGGTATGGTGCAGTGGAAGCAGCGACAGATGGACATCTCCGGGATAAACCTTGATAATGCTGGTGATGCCGGTAACATTGGATGCAATATTGGAATGTGACAGCATAACCCCTTTCGAGATGCTGGTGGTACCGGATGTAAAAAGCAATATCGACATTTTATTTTTATCAATAGGCGCCTCTGTAAAGGATGCATCCCCGGCATTCAGCAATTCCAATCCCCTTTTTAGCAAGCCCGGCAGGGTTAAAAATCTGGAATCTTCTGAAGCCGTATCTTCCAGTTCCTCCATACAAATATAATACCGGACCCTGCTGTTGGACTGGGAGATTTCCTTCATCATTTCATGAAAGGAGGGACTGTAGAAAATGGCTTCTACTTTTCCCCTGTCAACCAGATTTTCCACTTCATTCTTCGGTAGGTATTTGTCCATGGGAACCGCTACACCGGTTCCATTGACAACGGAGAAGTAACTTACGCCCCATTCATACCGGTTCTCGCTGATAATACCTATATGGGCATCTTTCAGTCCCAGAGAATGCAGTGCAGTACCCAGACTGTCGATATCCCGGTCAAATTCAACATAGGTTTTACCGATGATCCGGCCTTCCTTGCTCTTAAATTTGAAACCTACGGCAGTACCGTATTTATTTACACTTCCCTTTATCGCTTCCCTAAGATCGCCGATTTTTCGGGGCTCATAATACCCCAAGCCTTCTACGACCCTTCTTCCATTTCTATCGGAGATATTGATACCCTTTTTCATAAGCATACCCCTTCCAAGGCTATTCACATGATCATATAACCTGATATTATTACCTGATAATAATTATACATGTAATTTCGTTTCCTGGCAAGATGGATACAGGAAAAAGGATCTCTACTTCACCATATGACTACAACAAAAATTTGTATCCAGGTCGCAGGATAAAATTTCTCTTTTATTGTCACCAGACTTAAGCTACAAAATTCAGAAGACCCTCCCATTCTCCCGGTCAGGGGAAAATAGAAGGGCCTTCTACTTACCGCTTTTCAGTTTTATACGAATATGCGAGGTACTACAACAACCCCAAATACCAGTCTAGCAGCCGGTTTCCGTACAATGCAGCCGCCATAATCCCCACTGCCAAGGCAGGTCCAAAAGGAATTTCATCTTTCCGGGTCTTGCGCTTCAGTATCAAAAGGATTACCGCCACGATGGACCCTAGAACGGCTCCCATAAACAGGGAGAGCAGCGTAAGCTTCCATCCCAGATAGATACCGACAGCAGCCATAAGTTTTATATCTCCGCCTCCAACTCCACCCCTGGATAAAAGCAGCAGCAAATATAAAGGCAAACTGGCAACGAAGAACCCAATGAGCCTGTCCAGCCAGGTGACATCATGGGCGAACACACTATAAATAATTCCTGCCCCAATCAGCAGAAGAACGATGCCGTCAGGTATAATTTTATGGTCATAGTCAATAAAAGCAATGACAATCAAGGCGGATGCCAGAAGAGCAAAACCCATGAACTGAATAGACAGTCCGCAGGCTTGGTAGATCAGCAGATAGGTTCCGGCGTTGAGCAATTCTACCATAGGATAGCGAAGGGAAACTTTCTCCCCGCAGAAGCGGCATTTGCCCCCCAGCAAGAGATAGCTCAACACGGGTATCAGATCACAACTCCGGATTCCTTTCCCACAGGAGCCACAATGTGAGGGCGTTGTTACTACCGACTGCCGCAGAGGAATCCTGAAGATACAGACATTAAGAAAGCTTCCGATCAGCAGTCCCAGTATAAAAACAAGTATAGCGAAGTATATTGACATTAAGTACGGTTCTCCTTCGTTAGAATGTATGTAATAATATACCATTATATAATATTTTCATTTTCATAACAACAGCCTACGGGAGTGAGAGGACAAGTAGTTCCTTTTTCCTATATAAACCAATATGCAGCCGATGGAAATTAAATTGTACAAAAGTAACAAAGATCCTTAAAAATCGATTGCAAGATTCATCCCGAATTTCTTAAAAAATCCTTTTACTCCTTCAATGCACTTATGCTATAATAACAAGTGTAAATAATCCATAGTGCTAAAGCACTATCAACTTAGGACCAACGAACCATAACAGTAGATGCAAAGGTAGTAAAACAATAGAAGAACAAAGGGTGAAAAATGTGTGGAGTTTTGCCAGAAAAAGGCTTGGTGATATACTGCTGGAAGCTGGACTGATTACGCAGTCTCAGTTAAGTGAGGCCCTTGCGGATCAGAAAAACTCCGGTAAAAAACTGGGGGAAATCCTGGTATCCAAAGGATACATCACCAGAAAAAGTATTATTGAGGTATTGGAAGTTCAACTGAATATTCCCTACGTCAATCTGACAGCACTTTCACCGGATCCAAAAACAGTTCGACTGATTCCGGAGAACATGGCAAGGAAGCATGAAATCCTGGCTATTAAACTGGAAAGCAATGTTCTGACGGTAGCTGCCAGCGACCCCTTAAATGTTACCGCTTTCGATGATGTGCGTATTTATACGGGCCATGAGGTCCAGCCTGCCATGGCAGATACGGAGCAGATCCATGCACTGATTTCCCGGTGCTACGGTTCTCAAAAAGCCATGGACGCCGTAGAGGAATTCAGCAAGGCAAATGCCTTGTTCACCCGGGATGTACTGTCACTGGCCGGTGAAGGAGACTCTGGCAGCAATATTAATGAGACTCCGGCGGTAAAACTGATCAACATCCTTATTGAGCAGGCTTTTCAAAGTGGAGCCAGCGACATCCACATAGAACCCCAGAATAAAAACCTTCGAATCCGTTTCCGAATCGACGGACAGCTTCAGGATATCATGCAGTCGGATATTGAGATTCTCCCTGCCATCGTATCCCGTATCAAGGTCATGGCAGGTCTTAATATTGCCGAAAAAAGACTTCCCCAGGATGGGCGCATTGCCTATCGGTTTCAGCAAAATGAGGTGGACCTGCGTATTTCGGTTTTACCCACCATTTTTGGCGAAAAGGTAGTCATTCGCGTAATCAGCAAAAATACTTTCAATTTTGCAAAGGAGATGTTAGGTTTTTTACCGGAAAACCTGGAGGCACTGGAGGATATCCTGAAAAATCCCCATGGCATTGTTCTGGTAACAGGCCCTACCGGCAGCGGTAAAACCACAACACTTTATACAGCCGTGAGGGAGCTGAACCGTGACAATATTAATATTGTCACGGTAGAAGACCCGGTGGAAAGCACTATTGAGGGTATTAGCCAGGTACAGGTCAATCCGAAGGCGGGATTGGATTTTGCCAACTCTCTCCGTTCGATTCTGCGTCAGGACCCGGATATTATTCTCATCGGTGAAATCAGGGATACGGAAACAGCGGAAATCGCAGTACGCTCCGCCATTACAGGGCACCTGGTGCTGAGTACCGTTCACACCAACGATGCTGCCAGCTCAGTAGCCAGATTGATGGACATGGGAATCCCACCCTTTCTTGTATCTACCTCGCTGGTTGGAATTGTAGCCCAGCGGCTGGTACGAAAAATCTGCCCCAATTGCCGTGAGAGCTATGTTCCCAACCCGAGTGAACTGGAGGCCCTGGATAATACGGGAGATACTATACCTGCCCTTTACAGGGGGCGCGGTTGTGAATCCTGTAAAGGCACGGGATATAAAGGTAGAATCGCAGTTCATGAAGTCATGAAAATCGGCGCGGACCTTCGAAATGCCATCAACAGGCAGGAAAGTACCGACGTGCTGAAAAATACAGCCGTCAAAAACGGCATGATCACTTTAAAGGAGAATTGCAGGCGGCTTGTACTTTCCGGGGTTATTACCCTGGAGGAAATGCTGAAAGTCGTTTATGTGCAGGAGTAGACCATGGCAATAGAAATACAGCAGCTCTTGAAAACTGCATATGAGAGAAGAGCCTCTGATATCCATCTTACCGTCGGCAAGCCTCCCGTAATCAGGGTGAACGGCCAGTTGGAGATGTTACCGGCAGAGATATTGACAGCAGAGGATACGGAACAGTATGTCAAAGGCTGCCTTCCTCAGGAACAGTATGAAGCTTTTCTGAAAACCGGAGATATGGACAGCTCCATGTCTCTGCCCGGTGTAGCCCGCTTCCGAGTCAACGCCTACCGGCAAAGAGGTTCGGCAGCTGTGGCACTGCGTGTGCTGGCTTCCAGCATTCCTTCCCTGGAGGAGCTGAGCCTCCCCTCTGCTGTGAAGGGATTGTGCGGTCTCCGGGAAGGCCTGGTACTGGTTACGGGACCCACGGGAAGCGGCAAATCCACTACCGTAGCCTCCATAATTAATGAAATCAACAATACCCGAAGTGCACATGTTCTGACGTTGGAAGACCCTATTGAATATTTGCACCGTCACAATAAAAGCATCATCAATCAAAGGGAGATCGGCCATGACAGCCGAAGCTATGCCGATGCGTTACGAGCCGCTCTCCGCGAAGACCCTGACGTTATCTTCGTCGGCGAAATGCGGGATCTGGAGTCTATCAGCATTGCCATAACAGCAGCCGAAACCGGGCATCTGGTCCTCTCCACCCTGCATACCCTGGGTGCAGCCAAGACCATCGACAGACTCATCGATGTCTTTCCTCCCCACCAGCAGCAGCAGATACGGGTCCAGGTTTCCATGATTCTAAAAGCAGTGGTATCCCAGCGGCTGATTCCCGAAGCCCAGGGACTTGGCAGGGTCGGAGCCTTTGAAGTCATGACAGTTACACCTGCCATCAGCAACCTGATCCGGGATGGAAAAACCTCCAACATCAATATGTCCATTCAAACCGGTGGAGCCATGGGCATGCAATTGTTGGACAAGTCCATCACCGATCTGGTGAGAAACTATAGAATCACAAAGGAAGACGCGCTGAACTACTGTGCAGACCGGGAGACGCTGATCAAGCTTTTGGGAGGAAGCTGAGTAAAATTGAGAATTGAGAAGGGCTGGAGGATTTTCGGATGCCAGTTTATTTATACGAAGCCAAGGATCTGGAAGGTAAGAAGGTAACGGGTGAGGTTTTCGGTGATTCACAGCAGTTGGCCTTAAGCAGCCTGAAACTTCAGAAGCTTTTCCCTCTAAAGCTGGTGGAAAAGAAGGAAAAAGCACAAAGTATTGCCGATTCCCGGGACTTATTCAAGAAAAAAGTGAAAAAAAAGCAGATAACGGTTTTTACCCGACAGTTTGCTTCTATGCTGAAAGCAGGGGTTCCTCTTCCGGTCATCATGGATGTACTGATTAAGCAGGAAAGGAATGATACCTTTAAGGAGATTCTACAAGCCATCAATAACGATATCCTGTCGGGTAACACCCTTTCCAGGGCTATGATGCGGCACAAGGTATTCCCCAGCCTCCTGGTCAGCATGGTAGAAGTCGGCGAGGCCAACGGAAGACTGGATATGGCCTTCGAGCGAATCGCCGTCACCATGGAGAAGGAACTGAAGCTGTCGGCAAAAGTCAAGGGTGCCATGATTTACCCCGCAGTACTGCTGTTGGTAAGCATCATCGCCTCCTGCGTACTCACCTTTGTGGTACTGCCGGTTTTTTCGCGGATGTTTGAGCAAATGGGAGTACCCCTCCCCCGCCTGACCCGGACCTTCATTGATGTATCCCGGTTCATGACGGTCCACTGGTACCTCTTCGCTGCTGTAGTCCTGGCTCTGGTGATTATCTTCGTCAAGCTGCTGCGAGAACCTGCCTTGAAGACAAAGCTGGATCACCTGCTGCTAAAGCTGCCGGTCATCGGCAAGGTGCAAAACGTAGTCTACATGGCCCGTTTTTGTAGAACCTTTTCCACCCTGGTGGAGGGGGGTGTGGAGGTAGTCGCTTCCCTGGAAACGGTACGAAATGTAATTACCAACCACTATATAAAGAACTACTTTAACGATATCATCCGTGATATCCAAGCCGGGACCACCATACATGCAGCAGTGTCCAAAATAAAGTTCTTCCCGCCCCTCGTGGTCTCCATGATTCGGATCGGAGAAGAATCCGGCCGCCTCGGTGATATTCTCTCCAAGACTGCCGACCTCTACGAGGATGAGTCCGAAACCCAGCTGCAGAAGCTGACGGCTCTCATGGAGCCAGCCATTACAGTGCTTATGGCGGTGGGCATCGGAGCCATTGTGGTATCGGTGGTGCAGCCAATGTTCCAGATGTATGAGATTATTGGAAAGTAGGAAAAACCGGCTTCCCAAATACTCAGATTACAATTAAAGCTATTGAAGCTGAGGAAGCTTTGACACATAAAATTTCATTATCTGTAAAGGAGGTGAAAATGTATGAAAATGAAGCTAAACAAAAAAGGGTTCACTCTGATTGAACTTGTTATCGTTGTTGCTGTTTTAGCGATACTTGCCGTAGTTGCAGTTCCTGTAGTTGGTGGAATCGTTGACAATTCCAGAACTGCATCCGATAATTCCCAGTTGGCATTGATACAAAGTGCCGTAGAAAGATATAACGCAGAGAAAGGTACTTATCCCGGTGGGGACAGCGAAACCGCAATAAAATCCAATGTTAAAAACGCACTAACTGCGTATACCAATTTGACGGATATTCCAGCCCCCCAAAAGTCAGGCTATGGTTTTTACTACAAATCCGGCAAAGTAGTATATGCAAAGGATAAACCCGAAGGGTACCTTGCTCTTAGTGTTGGAGCAGCTCAATAAATAGTATAACTTCATTTCAAAGCAACATCCGCTCCTGGCGGATGTTGTTTCCCTTTTTCTTTTTGCAGTAAGCAATGGAAGACATAAGTAAATACAACGCCTGCCGTTGTGCTTACTTATGTTTTCCAGCCGGAGGTGTGTTTCTATGAAGACAACTCAACTAAATACAAAAGGCTTTAGCCTGGTAGAAGTCGTCGTTTCTATTGCCATTATCGGCATCGTGTTTGCGGCGCTCTTCTCCCTTTTTTCCATGTCTTCCAAAACCACTCATGTCTCTGGAGAAAAAACAGACTTGGCTGTAATCGCCCAGAATGTGATGGAACATTCTCTCTATCAGGAAGGATTCGCTGCCTTAAAAAACTCTGCTGACGGTATAGCCAGAGATATCTCCTCCCTGATTCCTTCCGACTATCATGGGCAGTATAGCGCGGTACGCATTATCAGCTATGTAGAGGGCAGCGATAGCAAACTAATCAAAATTGTCATCCGTACCCAGGATAATAACAATCCGGAATCCGCTTCCCAGGTCTCACTGGTGACACTTTTGGCGGATGTATAGGAGGGGGATATGAAACACAATAATCACGGCCTCACTCTTATAGAATTGGTAATCTCCATTGCCCTGGTATCGGTCATTCTGCTCACAGCCGTTACAGCTTTGAGCTTTGGCCGGAAGTCCTTCTCCGCTCTCGACCAGCAGGGAGATTTGCAGTCCCAAGCCGCCAATATTCTCCTCCAAATCGCTTCGCAAGTCCGGGAATGCCGCAGCATACAGGCTGCCCCCGATACTTCCGTGCTATCCCTGGAGGGCAAAGATGGAAAGAGTATAAAATTCCAATGGGATGGAGCCAAAACCCTGACCTGCACGGTAGAAGGCTCTGCTCCGCGGATTCTAAGCACACAGGTACGGGAAATCGTATTTACTGCTTCCGGAGATGGTATAGACATCAGGCTTATACTGCAGTCCCAGGAACAAACCTTCACCTTGAGGGATTATATACACAGACGATAGAAGGAGGAAAGGGAATGAAAGGCAATAAGGGAGCCGCTCTCGTTTCAGTTTTAATTACCGTAACCGTTTTAGCCATCCTGGCGGCTGCCATTGCAGCTGTTATGGTATCCAGGCTCCATCTTGCCGTGTCCTACGAAAACGCCAACGGAGCTCTGTACGCTGCCCAGGCCGGCATCGAGGAAACCAAGCTGGGACTGAAAAACAGAATTGCCGCTACAGCTCCCGCCATGCGCAGCGATATGCAAACATACATCCGTACCCGGTACGGAACTTCCGGCTATGATCCCTTTTCCTATTCCAGAGAATTAGTACGAAAATATGTATACGATTATCTAACGGGTTCCTCCTTTCCAAGAAACAGGAATTTGCTGGAGAAAGAGGCTTCCTACTCCCTGTCCGTGGGCGCGTACGATGCGGGCTCGGATACTTTAAAGATATCTTCAACGGGACTTTATGGTACAGGTTCTCACCGTACCAATAAAACGGTGACTGTAACCTTCAAAATTCAATATACCTCCGAATCTTTTACCGGAGAGGATGGTTCCGGCGGCGGCAGTTTTCCTGCCTATCCGCTCATTGTACAAGGTCCTTCCATTGACCCGAATTACTCGGTCGCCGCCTTCTGCCAGAAGCTAGAGATCATTGGTGATCTTTTTCTTCCCAAAGGAATCACCAAGCTCACTTCCTCCGGCAACAGCATCAATACCCTGTCTTTCAGGAAGGACAATGGCCCTGAAAGCTATGTGTATATTGATAGTAACCTGTCGCTTTCCGGCAGCAGGCAATACATTCACATGGAAAAGGGAGATATGGTCGTTAACGGCAGCTTGACCCTGGGTTCCGATACCAACATGGAGCTTTATATTAAAAACGGTGATCTTATCGTAACCGGAGACATCATTTTAAATGGCTATCAGAACAAAATTACAGTGAAGAATGGGAATCTCCGCTGTGGAGGTAAAATCTATCTTCAGCAGGCAGAAACTTCTATTGATATAAAAGATTGCCTGTATATATCCAATGGAACTGGTAACATTTATAAAACGGGGTATGCAAGTACAATCTCCTATGGCAGGCTGGCCGGCTACAGCAATACTGCAGCAGCGCCCGATAGAATAAATTTGGGTAACATAAGCGTTTTTAATAATCCGAAAGTTATCAAGACCAACTATATCAACCGCAGCCTGGGAAGTAAAAATAACCCTGTCGTCATTTTTTGCGAGGGAGATCTGGATATTGATAACACCTCCACTCCTCCTGTTCAAAATACCATTGATATCTATGGCATCGTATATGCCACCGGAAGAATCAATATGAAAGGTTGGGGCTCGGACGGCGGTAACATCAATATTTATGGAACTGCGGTAACGGGGAAAAGGCTGGATATCCTCGACCAATATTGGAAGCGGGTTCGTTTGGAATATGACAGCCATATAATTAAAAAGTTGAAAGATGACTACCCCGATATCGTAAACTATTTCAACAGTGGTACAGGAACATCCCCGGTGAAGGCAGATATCGCATCCGGTGCTTCAAGTATTTCGTGGGATGAATAATCAGGGAGGATATGGCTTTGGCAAATAACTTCATTGGAATTGATATAGGTACTTACAATACAAAATTCACGGATATTTCCGTAGGCAAAAAAACCGTTCAATTTGGATATTCCCTGGTAACCCGTACACCGGAATACCTTGTCCAAAATGGCCGTGTTGCAGACCCGGCTGCTCTGGCTCAATTTTTAAAGCAGCATGCAAGACGAAGGGGCTTCCATGCCCGGAAGGCTCTTATTATTTTAAATGATTCACTGGTAGTTACACGAGACATTCACTTGCCTGTGGGCAAGCCTAAAGAGATTAGTGCCATGATCCGTGCCGATGCTTCGGAATACCTCCCTTTTGACGTAAACCAATATACCCTGCGTCACAAGCTGTTGTCTCCCGCTGCAAAAACCCCGGGCAGCACCAATTATTTGCTGACGGCTTCCGTAAAAACAGATCTGATGATGGACTTTTACAGCGCCTTCCGTATGGCAGGACTAAAACCTGCAGCCGTGGACGTTACAATAAATTGCATGATAAAATACCTTCAGAGAATCGTAAACCCGGAGAGCCAGCAGACCATTGCCATGGTCGACCTGGGTGCCACCACCTGCAAAATCGTCATCCTCTGGAAGGGAGTTCCCGTATTCCAGCAAATTGTTGCGAATAATCCCAGAAAGATCGATGTAATGCTGACAACACTGCTGAATATGGAAAGAAACCAAGCAGAAGAATGCAAGATCAAGTACGGACTCTCCTTCCTGCAGGAAGACAACGAAGATGGGGAAAGCAAGGCAGTAGGCCCAGTCATACAGAATCAGATGGATCTGATTCTTAGTGATGTATATAAGCATTTGAACGGTTATTGCTCCCGAAACGGCATCACGTTGGACCGGATTTTTTTAGCGGGAGGAACAGCCATGATGAAAGGGCTTCCGGGATATATCGAATCCGCTTTCTCTATCCCTTGCTCCTTAGTTTGTACAGATGAATTCATAAAGGCTGCGAAACCTTCGCGGAGAATTCCGGAAGACAGCGCCGACCTGAATCAAGCCTTCCCCTATTTTGTCTGTTTGGCAGGCGCTGCCATGAGAGGTGATTAACATGCAGGATATTAATCTTTTGCCCAATAAGGTTTTATATAAGAAACGGTACTTCTTTCTGCGAACCGGAAAAATTTTAGGCTTTGCCGTTCTGCTTCTGGGGATAGCTGCCCTTCTTCTAACCCCAATCTACCAGCGGATCGAACTCCAAAAGCAGGTGCTGGATTTATCTTCCCGATTGGACGTGCCCGAATTGAAGGAGTTGAACGATCTGGAAAACAAATTGTCCACGCTTAAGAAAGACTACTCCAACCTGGAGGCTCTGACGAAGAGCATTCCTTCCCGGAAAGTAGCAACGGATCAGCTGCTTCTGCGAATTACTTCCCAAATGCCCTCGGGAATGACGGCTTCCGACATCTCCTACCAGGCAGGAATACAGCAAGTCAGCTTGCAGCTCACGGCCAGCCATCGAGAAGACATTTCTCTTCTTTTAAAACGGCTGCATGATGATCCTTTATTCTCTGACATTACTATCGGAGAAATCAATGGTATGGACACACAATACAAGTTTGCACTGCTTTTAAAACTAAAGTAATATATATACAAGGTTTAAACTTTAATTTCTATGATAAGTGGAAAGGAATATAAGTGCCCAAAGGAAAAGATGAAAAGCTCTTTGCGCGCTATATGAAAGTGGTTGTATAGGATGAAACTTACCAAGCGTGAAAAAATACTTCTCCTTTTGCTTTTCATCGTGGGTGGAGGCTATTTATATTATCGTTTTGTATTCACCCCCGAATGGGAAACCCTCACCCGGCTTAAGGCGGAATATCGCCAGAAAACAGCCATTTTGCAAAAGGTACAGGATAAAGACAATAAAATAGTCGAACTTAAAAAACAAATTGCTGATGCAGAGAAACAAAGAGACAGTTTGGGTAAAGGTGTTTCTCAACCCCTTCGGATCCCTGCTCTTCTCTCGGAGTTGGAACAGACCTGTTCAAAAAATGGGGTTGCAATTGACCATATCAACTTCGCAGGCACTTCTTCCGCTGTAAAAGGCCAGCCGCAGCAGTCCAATACCGGTAGTGGAAATCCTCCGGCAAGTATCCAGGATGCTGCAAAAAACATTACGGGCCAAAGCGGTGTGACCGATTCCTCCAATAAGGGAGGAAATTCTTCGGCCGCTACCCAACAAGGACTTCCTACGGCAGTAACTATAAGTTTTACTTTTACTGCAAACTATGAGAATCTTATGAACCTGTTGCGCTATTACGAGGGCAATACCCGGTTCTTTCTGCTGGAGAACCTGGATGTACAAGGGGACCCCTCCGGCAAATGTACCGGAAAGGCAAGCTTCATCGCCTACTCCATTGTTAAAGACCCGGAGGACTTCCGATACGACACCGGCACTGTACCCCAAAGACAAAACCCTTTCAAATAGAAAGCTTCCGATGAATATCATCGGAAGCTTTCTATTATTTTATAAAAGAGGTAATGAAGAAGCAATAGTTAAAAACTCAATTTGGACACTTTCAGAACGCCATCAATGTTCCGGGTCAGCTCCAGGATCTGATCGCTCACTTCATTGTCCACACTAATGAAGGATACAGCTTTCTCTCCTTTTTTGTTTCTGCCCAGCTGCATGGCTGCAATATTTACACCCGCAGCGCCGATGATGGTTCCCACCTGCCCGATAATACCGGGTTTATCGACGTTCTGAACTGCCAGCACGTAAGGTGTGGGTTCAAAGTCCATGGTATAACCGAAGAAATCAACAATCCGCAGCTGATCCCTTGCGAATACGGTCCCGGATACACTCATCTGCTTGCTCTTCGTAAAGAACTTGACCGTAATTAAGTTCGTATATTTATCCAGATGGGTACTCTTGCTCTCTATTAATTCAAGTCCCATGCTTTTTACCATCGGCATTACATTTACATAGTTTACCTTTTCCTTGGCAATAGGGTCCAGGAAGCCTTTCAGCACGGATAGGGAAATCACTCTTGTTTCCTTTTCGGTAAGATCTCCACTGTATACGATTTCGATCTTTTGAACCGTTTCTTTCTCCGCCTGGTAGTATACTTTCCCCAATATTTCTCCCAAATCCAGGTATGGCTTCAATTCGCTCAAATCCTTCGTGTTAATGGGCGGCATGTTTACAGCGGCTACCATTTCCCCCTTCAAGGCCCCCGCTACCAGTACAGCCACTTCAGTGCCTACATTATAGGTAGCTTCATCAGTGGAGGCGCCCAGGTGCGGTGTAACAATTACATTGTCCAGTTCCAGAAGGGGATTCGTATAGTCCTGTTCTTCCGGCTTTTTTGTATAATTGGGCTCCGGGTCCAGAACGTCGATTCCGGCGGCTGCTACGATACCCTCCCGCAGCGCCACGTAGAGGGCTTTCTCGTTAATCAGTCCGCCCCTCGCTGCATTGACGATTCTTACTCCCCTTTTACACAGAGCCAGTTCTTTCTCCCCGATGAGGTTATAGGTCTCCGGCGATTTGGGCATGTGCACCGTGATAAGATCCGCCTGCTTCAACAAATCTTCCAACGCTTCGCATTTCTCAATCCCTAAGGTTTTAAACCGCTCATCGGCTACATAAGGATCATAGGCAACGACCTTCATATTCAGCGCCTTCAGCTTCGTAGCCACAATGGTGCCGATTTTACCCATGCCAACGATACCGGCGACCTTTCCATCCAATTCATTTCCGCCGAACTTGCTTCTCCTGAAATCCTTATGTACCTTCGCTGCCAGATTTGCCTGGGCAATATTACGGAAGATACAAAACGCCAGTGCAACGGCCAGCTCTGCCGCCGCATTAATGTTCCCCTCCGGTGTATTGACAACGATAATTCCTCTCTGGGTACAGGCATTAACATCAATATTATCTACACCGTTCCCTGCGCGGCCTGCTACCTTCAGGCTTTTTGCCTTTTTCAGCAACTCTTCGTTTACCTTTGTAGCACTCCGAACGATGATTGCATCATACTGATCAATAATCCCCAGCAAGTCCTGCTGTGAGATTCCATATTTCACATCTACTTCCAGACCCTGCTCCTTTAGATATTCAATGCCATCCTCAGCAATTTTTTCCGTAACGATCACTTTCATATATAAAAACCCCTTTACTCTCTCCAATATCAATTCTCATTTTCTCTCTTCTCTATCACTCTTTCCGAACAGCTACCGGCCATCATCAGATGCCGAGGGTCCGGTCAATGAGCGCAATTAAGTCCTTAATCTCATCCAGGGAAGTCTCCGCCATATGGGCAATTCGGAAGGTAACATCCTTCAGATCTCCATAACCGTTGGAAATCATACAGCCTTCCTCCCCCAGCTTTTTGTTGAGCTGGCTTACGTCAATGTTCCGTGTATTCTTAATGCAAGTCACTGTATCCGATGCGTACTTATCCTCAGCCAGGACATCAAACTTTTCCTTGGCCCAAGCTCTCACATACTGCGCCATGGCCCTGTGACGGGCAAATCTGTTGTCCAGTCCCTCCTCCAGCATTCTGTCCAACTGGAAATCCAGTGCAAACATATGGGACAGAGACGGAGTAGATGGATACTGATAGTCTTTTTTCTTTATAAAATTGTAAAGGTCCAGCAAATCAAAATATAGCCCTCTGAACTCTACCTGCTTCGCTGCTTCTACAGCCTTCTCCGATATGGAGCATATGGCCATGCCCGGAGGCAATCCCAGACATTTCTGGGTGGATGTTATGCATATATCGATTCCCAGCTTATCCACTTCAATTTTTGTTCCCCCCAGAGAACTCACGGTATCGAGGCAGTATACTACTTCCGGATATTTTTTCATTACCTCGGCGATTTCCTCCACGGGATTCATGACACCTGTCGCTGTTTCATTATGGGTAATGGTAATCAGGTCATACTTCCCGGTGGAAAGTGCCTGGTCCACCATTTCAGGAGTTGTAGGCGTTCCCAGTTCGGAGGAGAATTTATCTGCAGGCACCCCATTGGCAGCAGCCATTTTGTACCATCTTTCTCCAAAAGCTCCAATAGAGAAAATCGCGGCTCTTTTCCGGGTACAAGATCGTACGGACCCTTCCATAAGTCCACTTCCGGAAGAAGTTGACAACAAAATCTCATTTTGCGTGTACATTACTTTCCGCATTTTTTCGGAAATGCTTCTCTGAAGGTTGGAAGCATCCTTTGTCCGGTGTCCAATCATCGGTGTAGACATTTTTTCCAATATTGCCTCATCGACTTCAACGGGCCCGGGAATAAAAAGCCTCTTGTGCATTCAAAAACCCCCCTAAATCAAAGTAAAATAGAACTCCTAAAATGTCTTTATAATACCCGGATACGGAACTTTAGAGAGCCGACACTGTCTCTCCCCGAAGGAGGATCAGCTTATTTCACGGCAGAAGGCGCCGTTAGGAAGGCTCTGCCCTTACGCCTCAAGTTTTCCGTTTGGATATTTATATAAAACAAAGGCCAAATTCACAATATGAATTTGACCTCTTTTAGCGATGCTTAAAACAATAGAAACCTGCAACCTTCCCCTTGTACAATTGCATACAGGAAAATAGTTGCTGTTTACGCTGCTCTGTCCTTTTGCCTGAGAGATTTAACCTTTTTGCAAGGTAATTGCCCCTTCGGCGCCATCATCGGTCTCTCCAGAGATCCGTCCGATTAAGGTCTTTCGTACCTGAGAGTGCTACTCCTTCGGTGTGTCCGGCAAAAAGCAAAGCAAACCCGACAACTCTCCCTCAATCATCATCCGACTTTATTTAATTAGAATAATTATAATTAAATCAGGAAATAGTGTCAAGCGGTTTCGCGAATAAATATGCAATTTTTCAAAATACAAGCTTCAAATTCGACAATCTGTGCTTTAGCTCTTCCATCACCCGGACCTCCTCTTCCTCGCTCCCTGCTTCAAAGGTCACGGAAAACCGGAGGTATGCACCGGCATCATCCCAGGGCACTGCGGAAATCAGCGCATTTTCAATCAGATATTGGGCGGCTTCTTCGGCACTGGCAAACCGGTCCCCCTTTTCGGTTCCCTTCGGGGCCGCTACATAGCAGTAAAAACTACCCTTTGGCTTTTTTGCATCAAATCCGCAGTCCTGTAAAGCCTTAACCAACAGATCCAGCCTCCGGGAGTACCTCTCGCAGTTTCCCTGTGTGATTTGCGCATGCCGGAGGGCGTGGATTCCCGCCTTCTGTATCGCTCGAAACTGTCCCGAATCGGTGTTGTCCTTAATTGTTCCATAGGCTTTGATGGCTTTAGCATTCCCTGCCATAAAAGCCAGTCTCCAGCCCGTCATATTGAAAGCTTTGGAGAGAGAATGGATTTCCACTCCCACATCCCTGGCTCCCTCTATGGAGAGAAAGCTTAGAGGCCTGGTTCCGTCAAAGGTAATAGCCGCATAGGCAGCATCGGATACCACAATGATGTTATGCCGATAAGCGAATTCTACCACCTGCCGGTAAAACTCCTCCGTTGCAACCTGACCTGTAGGATTATTGGGATAGTTTATGTAGAGGAGCTTTGTCCGCTTTAAAACACGGTCGGGAATGGATGAAAAGTCCGGATAGAAATCATTTTCCTTATAGAGAGGAAGATTGTAGACCTCTCCGCCCAGATACTGCGTGTAGGTGGATAGAATGGGATACCCCGGCACTGTGGCCAGGGCTACATCTCCGGGGTTGATAAAAGCCATGGGCAGCATGGCAAGTATGGGCTTTGATCCGATTCCATGGAGTATCTGCGTTCCGGCGTCCAGATCCTTTACTCCATAATACTCCGCCAAATAGTCTGCGGCTGCCTGCTGAAACTCCGGGATTCCATTATCGGCATACCACCGGTTTTCACTCTTACCCGCTTCCTCCCCAAGAATTTTTACAATCCCAGGGTTTGCCGACAAATCCGGCTCCCCCACACCCATGTCGATCAACGGAAGCTCAGGATGAGCAGCCTTTGCACGAGCTTTGGCGTCTTTAATCATTGCAAACTTATAAACCCGGGTGGAAGTACCGAAGTCCCTTCCACCCAGCCGTTGAGCAATTTTATCCGTGAAGAAGTCCATAGTTTTCTCCTCCCCCGCCGCTATACCTCAAAGTTCCTCATGATATCCTCCAGGGTGTCCCTGCGACGGATTAACCTGGGGGTCCCATCGGCCTGGATGAGAACCTCGGCAGGCCGCAGCCGGTTGTTGTAATTGGAACTCATGACATAGCCATAGGCTCCGGCATCCATGATGCCCAGGATATCACCTTCCTGCACCCTGGGGAGCTTTCTGTCCTTTGCAATGATATCACCGCTTTCGCAGATGTTGCCCACTACGGTTACCACCGTTTCTCCGTCAGCTTGAACCGCAGTAGCTTGATTCTCGGCAGTTTGATCCGACGTAATTTGATCCGGGTTAGCTTCACCCTGTAAATCATTCCGGTACACCTCGATATCATGGTAGGAATCATACATCACCGGGCGGGCCAGGACATTGAAGCCCAAATCCGTGCCTACATAAGTAGTATCGTAGTTCTGTTTGACGGCATGGACGGTTCCCAGCAGTACTCCGCACTCTGCTGAAATGTAGCGGCCCGGCTCGATTTTAAATTGTACTTCCTTTCCGTATTCCCTGGTCCATTCTATGAGGATGTCCGTTAATTTATTCCCCAGTGCGGATAAATCCAACCGTTCTTGTCCTTCCTGTTTGTGATAGGGAATTCCAAAGCCGCCGCCCATATCTACAAATTCCAAATCCTTAAACTGCTGCGCGATGGCAAGAAGGGATTTTACCCCTTGAACAAAGGAATCTCCCTCCATAAACAAAGAGCCGATATGCTGGTTAATACCCACCAACTTGAGATTATATTCTTCCAACACACGTTTTACTTCATCAATCAAGTTCATATTTACACCGAACTTGGTCTTTTTGCCCGCAGTAACTACCTTTTCATGGTGTCCTGCACCAACTCCCGGGTTAAACCGAATGGCAACACGGCCTCCCGGATTGATTTTTCCATACAAGCGGAGCTGGGCTATGGAATCGATACTTACCAATATATCTCTGTCAATGGCAAACTGAAGCTCTTCTGCCGATACATTGTTGCTTATGTAGAGAATCTCCTCCGGTTGGAAGCCTGCGGCCAGCAAAACATGGATTTCTCCTGGAGACATGGCGTCTGCATAAAGTCCTTCCGACTTCGCGATTTTAAGCAGTTCCAGGCTTGAATTCGCTTTAGCCGAGTAGTTGGACTTAAAATTCGGGTAGGCCGTAAGGTTTGCCATCTCTCTGCATCTTTCTCTCAGAATATTTTCATTATAGACATACAAAGGACTTCCGTATTCCCTGAGGAGTTCACCGGGAGTGGTTTTGCCATAAAAGTTTGTTTGTTTTGTGTAATACATGTAAGCATCCTCCAATCGCTTATTATTCTGCATTCTTGATTTCGATTAATTTAATCTCATTGGCCAGCGAGTCCTTGATCAACTGAATAAGGTTTTTGTTTCTGGAATAAAGACAGGTTGAAGTCATCTCCCCTGTCAATACATAGGCGCTGTCTGCGATGACGCGTATTTGCCCCGGCTGTTTTTCATTATGGTAAACCTTGACCCCCTCCATTTCAAAGCAGCCCGAGGTAATAATTACGACTTTCAGATTCCTATATCGTGCTTCATCCAGACTTTCCCGAATATGCAGGATGTCCTCTTCCGCCATGGATACGTAGACTCTGTGCTGTGCCTTTTTTATTATTGTATTCATTTTGTTAACTATGTGTGTTTTTCCGGTAATGGTAATAAAGGGCTCCGAGGCTTCCTCGCGGGTCGGGATATTATGCTTTATGTAATCCAATAGCTCCTGTGTATGCCGTTTTATATTATCAACCAGTTCGTCCCCCGGTACGGCAATGTACTTTACTACATCCCCCTCAATCTTATAAGCAGCCCCCTTCTCTACCAACCCTGCCAAGGCCAGATAGGAATTGGAACGGGGTATGCCGGAAATTTTAGCCGCCTCATAGCCTGTCATTTCCCCTTCTCTGCAAAGAGTACTGTACAGGGAAGCTTCATGCCGGGTAAAGCCTACCTTTGTAAGCGCTTCTATAACATCCATCATGCTTATCACCTTTAATTTGTCACGAAATAACTGATACTATAATTTTGCTACACCCTGTATAGGTACTATAAAGGGCCCGCAAAAAAGTATCAGTAATTTCGCGACTGCATTTTAGTGGTTTTATTTAGTACCACTATATACTTTTGAAATAAGTTTGTCAAGAAAGAAATGCGAGCATAATTGAGAATTGAAAATGGAAAATGGAGAATGAATGGGTCAACGGGCTGGCTTTTTCTTGTCCTTCCGGAACATCTCGTAGGCACCCATGCAAAGGAGAAAGATGCCGAACCATCTCTTTAATACGCCACCGGGCAGGGAAATGGCAAACCTTGAACCCAGAAAAGCACCTACAAAACCTGCAAGGATAATAGGCAGGGCCATTTTGAAATTGACTCTTTTATTGCGGATATGGATAATAAGGGCAATAATGGCCGTAGGAATGAAAAACAGCAGATTCACACTCTGTGCAATATGCTGTTCCGGCTTAACAAATATAACCAAAGCGGGGATCAATATCGTTCCGCCCCCGATTCCCATCCCACTGATAATCCCCGAAGCAAGCCCAATCAAAAACAAAATCAAAACTCCCACCTCCTCATCATTTTCAATTCTCCATTCTCCATTTTCAATTCTTAATTCTCCCTACCCCCGTATCATTCGAATCGCCGCCAGGATCATGAATACTGCGAACACCTTTCGCAGAATCCCGGAAGGACAAATATTGAGAATTTTTGCGCCGATGTATCCCCCCACCACGCCGCCAATGGTAACTTTCAGGGTAAGCGCCATATCTACGTAACTGTGGCTGATATAAAAAAAGGCACTTACCAGGGTTAGGGGCAGTATGATGGAGATGGCAGTGGCGTGAGCCACATGGTCCTCCGCATCCAGCAAAAGAATCATGGCAGGTACGGCAATGGTCCCGCCGCCGGAACCGAAAAGTCCGTTGGCCAGCCCCGTTATAATCCCGATAAGGACGCACTTGATATATTTTAAGGTTCGATTACTTTTTTCCAATAAAAACACCTACATACTAAGTAATAAAGCACTTACTGCTTTATTACTTAGTATGTAAAAAAATCCTACTTTCAGTATTGAAATTATTTCTATTCGGAATTATAATAATGAGTGAGTACTCACTTGCATCGAATTTACTATACGAATCCATTCCTTGGTTCGTACCCAGACAAGGAGGTTTGATCATGGAAATCCCTGATTTAAGCGGAATGGGTCTTCCCGAGAAGGAGCAAAAGATTCTGGAGGCTGCCATCGGTGTTTTTTCCGAGAAGGGTTTCAGTGCTGCTACTACCAGTGAAATTGCCCGGCATGCAGGTGTGGCGGAAGGGACTATATTCCGGTATTTCAAGACGAAAAAGGATATTCTTCGCGGTATTCTGATTCAGACTATAAACCTGCTCAGCAGTAAAGTCGTTCTGGATGGTGTGGAGAAGATACTGAAAGCATCCGACGGCAAGGATATGAAATGGATTTTGAAGGAAATCCTATACGACAGATTGAAACTGGTGGACTCTATTTTTCCTATGGCTAGAGTTATTTTTACCGAAGCACTGCTTCATGAAGATGTCCGGCAAGCCATCTATGAAAACATTATCTCCAGAGCTTTGGAAATGTTCAAGGAATTCCATATGAAAATGGCTGAACAAGGCCTCCTTAGAAAGGATATGGATTCTGTCGTACTCTTCCGAAGCATCCTGGGAAACCTGGGAATCTTTATATTGCAAAGAAAACTGTTTGCTGACGTACTTCCTATTGAAGATGTGGATGGAGAGTTCGATCAAATGGTTGACATTTTATTAAAGGGAATATGTTAAGGGATAGATGAAGTTATATTTTCACCGACTCAATTTGAAGAAAGTAAGGTGGCGTTTATGGAAAAGGTAATTGAAGTAAAAGGCTTAAAACAGCAGTTCGGTACCATGACTGTATTGGAGAATGTAACCTTGGATGTATTCAGCGGTGAGATTCTCGGGCTTTTGGGGCCTTCCGGCGCCGGAAAGACAACACTGGTAAAGGACATCATCGGAATGAACCATCTTACAGCAGGGACCATCTCCATTTTGGGAACTCCCATGCCCTCCCTGGAGGCTGTACGCAATATCGGCTATATGGCCCAGTCCGATGCCTTGTATGAGGACCTGAATGCTTATGACAATCTCTTGTTCTTCGGTGCTCTCTATGATTTGAAGGGAGCAGAAGCAAAAAAACGGGCGGATGAAGTCCTCTCAGTAGTCCAGTTGCTGGAACATGCAAAAAAGCCGGTACGCAACTATTCCGGAGGAATGAAAAGAAGGCTTTCCCTGGCTGCGGCACTTTTACACCGACCGAAAATCCTTATATTGGATGAACCTACCGTCGGAATCGACCCGGTTTTACGCATGGAGTTCTGGAAGGAATTTGAGAATATAAAAGCTTCGGGGACAGCCATCATCGTAACCACCCACGTTATGGATGAAGCCGAGCATTGCCAGCGGTTGGCCCTCATCCGGGACGGCGGAATTATTGCCATCGGGTCCCCGGAGGAATTAAAACAAAGGTCCGGCAAATCTACCATTGAAGGGGCCTTTCTGCATTTCAGCGGAAAGAATACGGAGGTGTAATGTATGCGGTCTTTTATTGTTGCGAAACGACTAATCAAGCAGCTTTTAGCAGATAAACGTTCCATCGGGCTTATGTTTGTGGCTCCGATTCTAGTCATTTTTCTTCTGAATGTTATTATGACTTCCTCTACCTCGAAGCCGTCTATTGATGTTGTATCCGCACCACAGGCCTTTGTAGAGACGTTAAGCAAGGATGCCGATGTACGTTCAGTCAGTAGTGAAGAAGAGGCTCTGGATGCTTTGAAGGCTGGTAAATCGGACGCTTATGTGAAGTTTTCGGGTACTGCTCCCGAGGTAACCGTAGAGGGCTCCGACCCCACCGTTACCGGCATGGTGACAGGCGTTATCAAAAAGGCCATGATGTCTAACCTCCCCACCATCCCCGGCGTTGCTGCAAAAGCCCCGACTCTGCCGGAACCGGAGGTCAAATTCCTGTACGGTTCAAAGGATATGGAGTTCTTTGATTCCCTAGCCCCCCTCTTCATGGGCTTTTTCATCTTCTTCTTTGTTTTCCTCATTGCCGGTGTCTCCTTCCTGCGAGAACGGATCAGCGGTACACTGGACAGGATTCTGGCCACCCCTCTTCGAAGAGGTGAAATCGTTCTGGGCTACTTTCTGGGCTTCGGGCTTTTCATCGCCATTCAAACCGTCCTTATTCAAACCTTTATCGTTTACGGTCTGAATGTCGTGATGAAGGGCAGCTTCTGGCTGGTACTGCTGATCAATCTGATTCTGGCCGGTCAGTCTCTGGCATTGGGAACCTTGCTTTCCGCCTTCGCCAGAAATGAATTTCAACTATTCCAGTTTGTTCCTATTGTAATCGTACCTCAGATTCTCTTTAGTGGAATTTTCGACCTGAGCGAAGCGCCCAGGTGGGTCAATGCGCTGTCGCAGATTTTCCCGCTGACCTATGGAGCCAAAGCGCTGCGGAATGTAATGATCCGGGGATTCGGAATCGGAGATATCGCACTTGAATTGGGAATCCTGCTGGCCTACGCAGTGGTATTCCTGGTATTGAATTCACTGGTATTGAAGAAATATAGAAGAATTTAAAAATACAAGCATAGGTGGCCTGATTGCCAATAAACCGGCAGATCAGGCCATCTTTTCTTACATTACTGTTTACTATTCATAAATAATCGGTTTTGTGCTACTATATAATACATGGGTATAAATAAGTCAACTAAAACAATATGTATACAAAAAACATGAGTTAACTTGTGTGCTAGTTGCAAGGAAAGCGTCATGGAAGGTGGCTTCACTGACCAACGAATATCCGCATCAGCGGCATATTCTACCTTGGTTCGCTGCGCAGCAATTCATTGAGGAATACCACTAAGGGAAGCGACTTTATGCTCGCGCCCTAGAGACATTTCCCTCAAAGTCGTCTGAGCGTTGCTATTGAAGCCAGTCTGGAATGACGCTTTCCTTAGCAAAACTAGCACAACAAGTTAAGTTAATAGTGGATACATAGGAAAGGAGCTTTATATGTTGGAAAATTTACGCAGTAGTCAAAAAGAATATAATGTGCTGGGACTCGGAGAAGTTTTGTTACGCCTCTCCCCACCCAATAAGGAAAGAATCCTCAGCGGCGAGACCTTTGAAAAGCAAGCTGGAGGATCGGAATTAAATGTAGTATCGGGGATTTCCCTTCTGGGCTTGCGCACGGGAATTATTACAAAGCTCCCTGATAACGAAATCGGCAAATATGTTAAAAACCGGATCCGTTTTGCAGGCGTGAGTGATGACTACATTATCTATGACCGCAGAAAGGAAGCCCGCCTGGGGATTTATTACTATGAAAGCGGTGCATCCCCACGAAAACCGGTGGTGGTATACGACAGGAGCAACTCCTCCTTCACGACGCTTACTTCTTCGGAACTGAATTCAGATCTTTTCAGCAAAACAAAAGTGTTTCATGTGAGCGGTATTACCCTGGCATTGCATGGAGGGCTCCGGGAAGAGGTAAAGCAAATGATACGGCAGTTCAAGGAGAATGGCGCTTTAATTTCCTTTGATGTAAACTTCCGTGCTTCCTTGTGGTCAGAAGAAGAAGCGAGAAAGGAAATTACAGACCTGCTTCCTCTCATTGACCTGCTGTTCATCTCGGAGGAAACCTCGCGGAAGATGTTCGGGAAGGAAGGCTCCATCGAGGAAATCATGGCCAGCTACTCCAGGGAATTCGGCTGTAAGCTGGTAGCCACCACGCAGCGCACAGTCCTCAGCCCTACACGGCATACCTGGAATTCCCTGATATACTCCCATGAAGAGCAGCGCTTCTACCAGGAAGATCCTTATGAGAATATCGACGTGGTAGACCGTATCGGCAGCGGGGACGCCTATCTGGCGGGAGTACTTTTCGGGCTGCTGAAATATAACGATGTCCAAAAAGCGCTGGAATTCGGAAATGCCATGGCCGCTATTAAAAACACCATCACGGGGGATATGCCGGTGAGTGATTTTAATGAAATTTCAAGAGTCATCCGTGAGCATAAGGAAAAAAACAGCAGTGAAATGATCCGCTAGTTTTATAACAACGGAAGAAATTGCGGAGCGATTTCAACACACCCAGGTTGCATGGGCGAGCAGCAAGCTTTGCTTGCGACCAGCCAGGCTGCATGGACGAGCAGTAAGCTTTGCTTACGACCAGTCCCGTTTCAACGAGGCGGGAGATATGCTCGCTGCCTATAAAGTTAATCGGTACCCGCCACATATAGAGGTGGGGACATCTTATGCCTCGTTATAAAATACAAATAGCAATGGCCTCCTTTGTCAGTTCGCTGACAAAGGAGGCCATTTTGTTTATGTTTTATCTGTTATTCTCCATCTGCTCTTTCTACCTTATGCCCGCCGAATTCATTCCGAAGCGCCGCCACCACTTTGCCGGTGAAGGTATCTTCCTGAAGCGACCGGTACCGCATAATCAGAGAGAGTGCAATCACCGGTGTAGGCACTCCCAGGTCCAGAGCGGTCTCTACCGTCCATTTTCCCTCTCCGGAAGAATGCATGATTCCCTTGATGGAATCCAGATTATTATCTTTACTGAAAGCGGACTGTGCCAGCTCCATGAGCCAGCTGCGGACCACTGAGCCATGGTTCCATACACGGGCGATTTCTTCATAATTAAAATCATATTCACTGCCCTTTAGTACGTCAAAACCTTCTGCAATGGCCTGCATCATGCCGTATTCGATTCCGTTGTGCACCATCTTTACAAAATGGCCGCTTCCTCTTTGTCCGGTATACAGGTAGCCATTTTCAACGGAGATGTCCTTGAAGATTTGTTCACAGTAGGCAAAAACCTCCGGATCTCCGCCAATCATGGTACAAGCACCGCTCAGCGCACCGCTGGTTCCACCGCTGGTACCGCAATCCAGAAAATCAATCTTCTTCTCTTTCAGCTTTTCGTATCTCCGGATGGAATCCTTGTAGTTGGAGTTTCCCCCATCAATAATGATGTCGGAAGGGTCCAGGTACGCAGACAATTCATCGATGACCTGTTCCACCACGACCCCCGCCGGGATCATCAACCAGATCACACGCCGGGAAGGGAGGCGCTGCAATAAGTCGCGCAAGGACTCCGCCGGCTCTGCGCCTTCTTTCGCTATTTTATCCACGATCTCCTTCGTTATATCGTAGGCTACTACCTTATGCCCATTTCCTATCAAGTTCAAAGCCAGGTTATAGCCCATCTTCCCAAGACCAATTACACCTATATTCAAAGCAGTCACCTTTCTTTCCATAGTTTTAACGGACTTAAAAGCTGAACTTCCGCAAACGACAAAAGTCCAACTTTTAAACCGTCTTCCCTATTCTACAAAATTATATTATATAACCATGCTCAAAAGCAATACCCCTGCAAGTCCTACCACAGAAATCAGGGTTTCCATCACGGACCATGACTTTATGGTTTCCGGGATGGACAGGTTGAAGTATTCCTTAAATATCCAGAATCCCGGGTCATTTACATGGGAGAAGATCAAGCTTCCTGCCCCTGTCGCAATTACCATCAATTCCGGACTTACACTGGTGGCCCCGATGAGCGGTGCAACAATTCCGGCTGCCGTCATGGCTGCCACCGTTGCTGAACCCAGGGAAATTCTCAGGATGGCTGCGATGACCCATGCCAGAACCAGCGGAGACAGGCTTGAATCCTTCATAATTTCCGCAATAAATTTGCCTACACCACTATCGACTAAAACCTGCTTGAAAGCTCCGCCACCGCCGATGATCAGCAGAATCATGGCAATGGAAGCGATGGAGTCCGATACGATTTTCATAACTTCCGGCATTTTCTTGCCTCTGAAGATACCGAAAGTAAAGATTGCAACCAATACGGAGATCAGAAGCGCCATGACGGGATCACCCAGGAAGGTGAAAATCCAGTACAGCGACGTAGTTTTCGGGATATACAGAGTTGCAAAAGTAGCAATGGCCATGAGGATTACAGGAATTAACCCCGTAAATACACTGGTAAGGAAGCTTGGCATTTCTTCATCCTTGAAAATCTTAGGATTATAGAGATGTTTGGGAATTTCCTTCCCCCCCATGTTTTTCAGGAACTTGCTGAACAAAGGTCCTGCAATAATTACCGTGGGAATTGCCAGCAGTATGCCATACACAAGGGTCAATCCCATATCCGCCTTATATACGCCCGCAATAGCTGTCGGACCCGGGTGCGGGGGCAGAAAGCCGTGTGTTACCGAAAGTGCCGCCGCCATGGGAACACCGATATACAGAAGGGGAATATTTGCAGAAACTGCAATGGTAAATACCAACGGAATTAAAAGCACAAAGCCGACTTCGTAAAACAACGCTATACCGACAATGAATCCGGTGATTACAACAGCCCATTGCAATCGCTTTTTCCCAAATTTGTCGATCAGCGTCATTGCAATTCTCTGTGCGGCTCCACTTTCCGCCATCAGCTTACCCAGCATGGCCCCGAAACCGAGAATCAGTGCAAGGCTTCCCAGGGTGCCGCCAACACCGTTTTTAATGGATGTGATAACGTTTGTGGCAGGCATCCCCTCCAACAAACCAACCGTAAGAGCAACAAGAACCAATGAAATAAATCCGTTCAGCCTCAGTCCCAGCATCAAAACCAGCAACAAGGCAACACCAACACCTACAATTACTAGTGGCATGATAATATCCTCCCTTTTTTAATACATCCGACCCTTATAAGTTTCCTATATTTACAAACTCATCCTTCAACAGCCCGTAAAGCCGTTCATAAATCGCATACACTTTCATGTACTCTCTGTGCTTTTCCTCGTCCGGTTCAAATACTCTGGATACCGGAACCAACCTTTCGACCTCTTCCACCCTGTCAATGAGGCCCAATGCCTTCATTCCCAGTACAGCGGCACCCAGGCAGGAGCTTTCATAGCTTTCTGCAATGGCCACCTTCTTATTGAATACATCGGCAAGAATCTGTACCCAGAGCTCCGATCGCACAAATCCGCCGGTAGCATAGATGGTATCAATGTTCCCGGTTGTTTCCTGCAGCGCTTTTCCTACACTGTAAAGCCCGAATATGACACCTTCCAGCAGTGCTCTGAGGAAATGGTCTCTTGTGTGCTTTATATTGACACCAAAAAAAACACCTTTGGAATTGGCATCCCAATGAGGGGCCCTTTCGCCCAGGAGATATGGAAGGAATAGGAGGCTATCCGCCCCGGCAGGAATGTTAGCCGCCTTTTCCGCCAGCAGTTCATAAGGGTCGATGCCTTTTTCCGCTGCCTCCCGGATTTCCAGCGGTGAAAAGTTGTCCCGGAACCACCGGAAAACAATTCCGCCATTGTTCACTGGTCCGCCCAGTACAAAGTGGTCCTCTGTCAGGATATAGCTGAAAATTCTTTCCTTCTCGTCATTCTTTGGCTCTTTTGCAATAATCCGGATGGCACCGCTGGTCCCGATGGTCACAGCCGCATCTCCCGGTTTGATTGCATTCACCCCCAGGTTTGCAAGGCAGCCATCACTTGCGCCTACCACAAAGGGAATATTCACGTCAATTCCCATTTGTTCCGCATACCCCGGGTTCAGTCCCACCAGACTGTGAGTCGTGGATACAGGCTTTGAGAGTTTCTCTTCCGTTATTCCCGTCAAATCCAGTGACTCTTTGTACCACTGAAGAGTATAGATATCAAAAAGTCCTGTGGCAGAAGCAATGGAATGGTCAATCACATACTGCCCAAAGAGCTTATAAAATACAAACTCTTTAATGGAAACGAATTTGTGTGCCTTTGAAAACACATCCGGCATATGGTCCCTGAGCCATAGAAGCTTGGGCAGCGGCGACATGGGATGAACAGGTGTACCTGTCCTCATATAGATATCATGTCCCCGGCTGCTGTTTTTAATGCCGGTGGCGTATTCATTGCTTCGGGTATCCGCCCATATGATACAGTCCGTCAGCTTGTTTCCTTCCGAGTCAACGGCAATCAGGCTGTGCATCGCCGAACTGAAAGCTACACATTCCAGTTCATTTCCTACCCCTTTGTTTTCGTCAGCCACCTGCCTTATGGTATTTACTACTGCATCGAATATCACCAAAGGATCCTGCTCACTCCATGTAGGCTTCGGATTAAAAATTGGGTATTCAGTACTTTTCCGGGTCAGCAGGTTGCCTTCCAAATCAAACGCAATGGCTTTAGCACTTGTTGTCCCAATGTCTACACCAATAATATACTTCATGGTTCTTCCCTCTTTTTCCTCTACGGTTTCATCCAAATCTTTGATCATTCCCCACTATTCTATGCAACTGGGAATAAAGTTACATTATTAAAATTATTTTCAAAACCCAAATCAATAGCGCTATTTTTTGTTTTTTATGAAAAAAATTTTCTTTACGATCATTATAGCACATCGCATAAAAAACACAATAAGAAAATTTATTTTTTTGTATATTTTAGCTTCTCACTACAATTGCATTTGGTTATCCGCCATTATCCCTTTGAAAGCACAAAAGTAAAAAAGACGGCTTTCACACCGTCTTTCACTGTATCCGATATCTCTTAATATCTTTTATCCGCGATCCCTTCCCGGATCTTCTTCAAAGTTTCCAGGGTTTCTTCCTTTTTCCGCAGTGCTACCCCCACATACATACAGTCCACCAGCAGCAGTGCCGTTATCCGTGACTCCATGGCCTCGCTTCGAAAC
Organism: Bacillota bacterium; assembly: GCA_023419605.1. Lineage (GTDB taxonomy): Bacteria > Bacillota > Clostridia > Acetivibrionales > JAEZXR01 > JAEZXR01. Next base: position 33,534 of record JAEZXR010000042.1, read on the forward strand.
ATGGACCCCTTCCCGTAGGATACCAGAACAAGGTCCGACACTTTGGCGATGGGTGATTTTGCGTTACCGGTGATGGAAATCACCTTCACCCGGTTTCTCCGTGCCATCTTCAGCACATCCACCAGTTCCTTGTTACTGCCGGAATTGGAAAACGCCAGGACCACATCTCCCTCCCCTGCCGTGGAAACCATCATGGTCTGCCAGTGTGCATCGGAGCTGGACTGGCACCGGATGCCGGTTCGAATAAATTTATGGTGTGCATCACTGGCAAGGGCCCCGGAGCCTCCCATACCGAAAAACATCACCTGATTCGCATTAACCAGCAAGTCCACCGCCTTTTCAAGGGCTTCCGGCTGGTTGATCCGGATGGTATTTTCCATACTATACAGGTTCGCATTGAGTATTTTATTCATGATGATATACATATCATCCTTTTCCTTAATTTCCTGGTGGATATTCTCTATGGGCTCAACCACCGTACCTGCAAGATTTATTTTCAACTGCTGGTATCCCTTGTACCCCAGCTTGTTGCACAGCCTGAACACGGTGGCCTCACTGACGGAGCTGCTGTCCGCCAATTCCGTAATGGAAAAATGAATGATATCACCCGGATTCTCGAGTATATACTGGGCTGCCTTCTTCTCGGCGCTGTTAAGGGAGCTATATGTCTCCCGGATTCGATCCAGGCATCCCTTTTCCTGACCCGCTGCCATAAGTTCCTCCCCTACAAGATAGATTTGAAAAAATTTTTTTTCATATTGATATAAGTATTATACTATAGCAGGAAAAAGATGCAACCTGGCAACATAAAATGACCTCCGTTTTGCTATCGCTATTTTTTCATTAGCGTAACATGCTTTTCGCCAACGAGTTCAATATCATCGTCTTTTTTCTGAAACAAACAGAGGGAGACCCCCATCACCCATTGAATAAAAGCTCCGATGGTCAGCCTTTCAAACAAGCCGCCAATGGCTGAATCCCTGGCTACACTGACTGCGGCCAGTCCCCCGGTAACAAAGAGTACGGCAAGGGTTCCATAGGAGTAAGTACCCAGCCTTCCGAATCGGGGATGCCCCTTGAAACTCATGCCGGCAAGAAGGATGGAGACCATGGTGAGAACAGAGGTCATACCGGCCAAAGCAATATGAACCCTGCCCCCGAAAGTCATATCGATGTCTCGTGGGTCCTGGGGAAAGAAATACATTCCAATCCCTAAAAGTCCGATTACTGCCAGCATACAGGCAGCAATCCTCATCTTCGCGCCGCTAAAGGCAATTGAATAACGTAACAACCCGATTCCAAAGAGAATCAATAACAGGTTATATGCGGCAAAAAGGATTTGTACGCCGGGTAAGGCAGGCCCACCGGAAGCTGTCAGCTCACTGATGGTATTATAGATGTGGCTGTATCCCTCCAATAAAAAACCGCCGACGATAACTGCCCCAATATAGCAAATCGACGACAAAATGCCAAATACGGGAAAGAACCTTTTCATATCAAAACCTCCGACATCCTTTTTTCATTTCACTGATTGCTCAGGTCACACTTTACTTCCTTATATTTTCGTAAAAAAATTTGCAATGAGTAAACATTTTCTTTATTACAGGCAGAGTATCCTTCCCATCGGTTCGGAGCAGCATATGCTCATGGGACATGCTCAAAAGAGTATAGCTATGCTCATCCGAAAGAAGCTTTGGGTCCAGCGGCTTTATCATTTCCTTTTCCAGCATCAAACGGAAAGCTTTTTCATAAAAGGCAGCGGGCCTGCTCATAATTTCATTGACAACAAAATTTCTGGCACGTTGATCCCGGAACTGCTCCATATACACTATCTTCCACATTTTTTGCACCGTAGGTGTTAATTTTTCTCTCAAATCCAGTATGCAGTTGTTTAAAAAAAGCTCCGGTCCCAGTTCATTCAGCCGGCTTTCGATCTTATCCTCGGAAAAGGTTCTCTTTCCAAACTCATTCATAAACCTTTCAAGAATATCATCCAGCAATGCATCCTTGCTTTTATAATGGTTATACAATGCACTTTCCTTAATACCCACAGCTTTCGTGATATCGCGTACCGATACTGCACTTACTCCGCTTTCAGAAAAGAGTTCAATGGCAGCTTCCAGTATTTTTTCCTTTGTATTTTTTCTCCCTTGCCCTGTCTCCCTTATTTTAACCACACCCTCATCGCCTTCCATATTACATTAACAACTGTTAACTATAATTACATTATAGTTAACAGTTGTTAATGTGTCAAACTTTTTCTATTGGTTTACGTATTGTATTATGAAGAAAATAGGTTACAATTACACAATAATAATTTAATAATTTGTTTACAAATTATTCATTGACCCATTAAGATTGTTTATGTTATAATTAAAATTGTTAATTGGCTAATGTTTACAGTATTTATACTGCTATTGAAATAACAATTGAATTATATGGAATACAGAGGGAGTAACGGTCTGTAAATTTATTTTGCAGAGGACGAACCGTCAGTACGGCGCTAAAAGCCCGGTCGTTTCAAAGAAATCGTGAGACTCTGCATCTTACCCTGGGGTATTGATGTGGAGTTTTTTATTTTATATCGGACACAGGCATGCAGCTCTTTCTTGATTGTTGATGTGCCTGTGCAGCGAGGTCCTCCTCCGCTGCCTTGCAGATCTATTGAACTGCGGAGGATATTATGAACAATAAGGAGAATGGTGTATGGGTATGGTTCCTCAAGGCATCCTTGTACCAATGAATGAAATTATGCTGCCAAACCAGCCAAGAACGGGCAACATTGCTGTAAACGAAATTTATCTTGATGGAAAATTGAAAAAAGCTGAACTTATTGATGAAGATGATAAAAGTTATGGAATTTTTATGCACTCCCTCATTCTAAGTAACTATGCAGAAGTGATGAAGGTGAGCAACAGTCAGGTAAATATAACAGGCGATGAAGTGGAAAAGGCCATTTTTAACTATACGGCTTCCAAAGGCTTCGATAAAAAGTTGATCGAGAATATTGCTCCCAAAGTCGATGATTTAACCTTCGAGTGTGAAAACCCCATTCATGTCACCACGCATTTAATTAACGATAAGATGCGGATTATATCCAAAGGTACGCCACAGGAGCTCTTACGCCGGTGTACTTATATCCTCTCGGATTCGAAGTTCGTAAAACTAACCCGAAGAATGCTTCGAGAGGTCAATGAGGTGCTGCAGGATATGCTGCTCCGGTGTATGAGCGTGTATGCCATTGCCATAAAGGATCTTTCCGAAATTCAGGAAGTACTTGCTACCGACCGGTATGTCAGTGATATGACCCTGGTAGCCTTGGTAGGCATCGGTAAGGCCTAGTCTGAAAGAGGTTCAAGCCTTTTACGAAATATCGTTTACGTACGCCCTAAGCTGTGGATAAAGCCTGCAGTTTAGGGTGTACTTATGCACAAAAATTTTTATGGTGCCCTTTCTCTTCCTCCAGTTTTTTCAATAATTCTTCAATCCTGCCGAACTGGGCATTTTCAACGGCCTTTGCCGCACACTCAGCCAAAATTGTAAACCTTACCTGATAATAGTTTCCCCGGTTGATTTCCTTTTCCATCTGCCGCAGCGCGGTCTTCCCCAACAGGCACAGGTATATCATGGGAAGTACGAAAAGTACTATACCGATCACTAGCTTTTGCCCTCCCGATATCTTGTCCCATACCTCTTTCACCCAAGCCATTCTGCCAAGGACCATCACCAAAATTATATGAAGTCCTATCAGAAGGACTGTAGCTATGGCAATCAACCGCTCTCCCCTTCTGTTCATACTCTCCCCTCCCGGTCCAGGAACTCCGTGATGGATACCCCCAGCGCTTCGGCTAGTTTTGTCAGCGTCTCCAGGGATGGGTTCGATTTCTTTCCGGTTTCCAGTTCGTTAATATAGGCCTGAGACAATCCGGCCTTCTCCGCCACTTGCAACTGGGTCAACCTGCGCCTCAGCCGCAGCATTTTAAAATTATTCATTCTGTTCTACCTCCCTGCTTCTATATAGTAAGTTTATATAGCCTTAGGTTATATATCAAGTCTAATATTATGTCTTTTAGACAATATCTTACATTATTTACTTATTATTTCTTAATTTTTCTTCAAATCACTTGAATTATCATATTTTGTAAAATATAATAAAAATAGCTACCAGCGATAGAGGTAAAAAATATGGAATTAGGAAAGAATATAAGGTACCACAGAAAATTTAACAAGATACGGTCTGTTGATCTTGCACAACAGGTTGGTGTAGGACAGCCGTATATCAGCGAAATCGAGAAGGGGAGAAAAGTACCCAGTATAGAGGTACTTCAGCGGATTGCCGCTGCGCTAGACCTTACTACCTCCGAGCTTCTCGGCGAAGTTCGTCCTCAGTTGGACGGTAATATGCTTCGGCTGGTTAAGGCCGCTCAAGGATTGAATGATCGGCAGGTAACAGCAGTCATTGAGATGATTGACGCTTTTACCTATGAAGAGGAGTATGCCGATACGAACAGCCGGGTGGCAGAAGAATAATCGGTAAAAACCGAAAGCAAAAAGAAACGGCTCCCCCCTTACGTAAATACGTGAGGGGGAGCCGTTTCTTTTTGCTTTAAAAAAATTTGTAAAATTCTTGACTTTCCCCATAGTTTATGTTAAAAATAATATTGTTTATTTTGTTTAGCTAATGTAAACAAAAAGTTTAGAAATCTAAAACTGGTTGAAAAGGATTTTTAAAAATGAAAATTGGTGAAAAAATAAAATACCTGAGGATCAAAAACGGGCTTACGCAAGAGGAGCTGGCCGATCGGGTGGAACTGACAAAGGGCTTTATCTCTCAATTGGAAAGAGATTTGACTTCCCCCTCCATTGCAACCCTCATTGATATTCTTCAATGCCTGGGCACGGATTTAAAGGACTTTTTTAACGAAAGCATCGATGAAAAAGTTGTCTTTCGAAAGGAAGACATTTTTGTCAAGGAAAACAAGGATTTGAAAAATGAAATCGAATGGATTGTTCCGAATTCCCAGAAGCACAGTATGGAACCCATACTTCTTCACCTTGATCCGGGAGGCAGTACGGCACCGGATAATCCCCATTCGGGAGAGGAATTCGGGTATGTCCTCTCCGGAAGTGTGTTTGTCCACCTGGGTACACAGAAATTCCGGGCTCGAAAAGATGAAAGCTTTTACTTTAAACCCTCTGTCGTTCATTTCATTTCCAATGCCGGGAAAAGCAAAGCAACGATTTTATGGGTTTCAACACCACCGAACTTTTAGGATATGGTTTAAAAATTATTCACGCTTTTAAGGGGGTTACAATGAACAAAAAAAATATTATCGAGCTGGTAAATATCGCAAAGGACTATGATGGGAGTCCGGCACTTAAGAATATTAATTTATATATACGGGAAAACGAATTTCTCACCCTTCTGGGTCCCAGCGGGTGTGGCAAGACTACGACCCTTCGGATCATCGGAGGGTTTGAAAGCCCTACCGAAGGGGAGGTTTTCTTTGACGGGATCAATGTTACTTCCATTCCCCCGCATAAAAGAAAAGTGAATACGGTTTTTCAGAAATACGCCCTTTTTCCCCACATGAACGTATATGAAAATATCGCCTTCGGCTTGAGAATTAAAAAGCTGGATAATAAAACTACCAAGGACAAGGTGACCAATATTCTGAATCTCGTGAATTTATCCGGCTTTGAGAAGCGCTCGATAAATTCCTTGAGCGGAGGACAGCAGCAAAGGGTCGCCATCGCCCGTGCCCTGGTCAACGAACCGGAGGTTCTGCTTTTGGATGAACCCTTGGGAGCCTTGGATTTGAAACTTCGCAAGGAAATGCAGATCGAACTGAAAAACATGCAGCAGCGGCTTGGAATTACCTTTGTCTACGTGACCCACGACCAGGAAGAAGCCCTTACCATGTCCGACACCATTGTTGTCATGTCCAATGGAACCATTCAGCAAATCGGAAAACCGGAGGACATCTATAATGAGCCGAAAAATGCCTTTGTCGCAGAGTTTATCGGGGAAAGCAACATTATTGACGGCCTTATGCCGGAGGATGGCCTCGTCCGGTTTGGTGGACGTGATTTTCCCTGTGTAGATAAGGGCTTTGGGCAGGGAGAAGCTGTCGATGTTGTGGTTCGGCCGGAGGATATCAATCTGACAGAAGGAAATCCTGGAATGATGCAGGGCATTGTAACTTCCGTCACTTTTAAGGGAGTCCATTATGAAATGCTGGTGGATTGCGACGGGGTACAGTGGAAGATCCACAGCACCTCCATGCACCCTGTAAACACCCTGGTAGGGCTAAGTATCGCACCTGACAATATCCACATCATGAGGAAGGTGAAGTCGGAATGAAGCGGAGCTGGATCGCTTATCCTTACATTGTCTGGATGATTATTTTCATCGTAGTTCCCCTCCTGTTGATTTTGTTTTACAGCGTAACGGTTATGACACCCACAGGCACGGAAATTTCGCTGAGCAACTTTGGAAGGTTTATGGACCCTATTTATGTGGTAGTGCTTGTGCGGTCGATAACCCTGGCCCTCATCAGCACACTCCTCTGCCTGTTTTTGGGTTATCCCGTAGCTATGATCCTTGCCGGCAAGGATTTTAACAGAAAAAACACCATGATTTTGCTGTTCGTGATTCCCATGTGGATGAACTTTCTCCTTCGAACCTATGCCTGGATGAGTTTATTGGAGAAAACAGGGCTTATCAACAGGGCCCTTTCCTTCCTGGGATTACCGAATTTGAATCTGTTATATAACAACGAAGCCGTGGTACTGGGCATGGTATATAATTTTCTTCCCTTTATGGTGCTGCCCATTTACTCGGTATTAAGCAAGGTAGACAAAAGCATCGTCGAGGCGGCTGAAGACCTGGGGGCAAACTCCCTTACGGTTTTCCGCAAAGTCACTTTTCCCTTGAGCCTGCCCGGTGTTGTTTCCGGCATTACCATGGTATTCATGCCCGCAGTCACCACCTTCGTAATCTCCAGATTATTGGGAGGCGGCCAATACATGTTGGTGGGAAACTTGATTGAACAGCAGTTTTTATCCGTAAACGACTGGAATTTCGGATCTGCCATCTCCATTATCATGATGGTCCTGATTCTGATCAGTATGGGGATTATGTCCAGATATGAAACGGAGCAAGGAGGAGGAGGATTATGGTAGCAAAATTCTTACGGAAATTCTATGTTTTCCTGATATTCTTTTTCCTTTATGCCCCTATTGGTGTTTTAATCATTTTTTCCTTTAATGCCTCGAAATCCAGGGGAAGCTGGGAAGGCTTTACATTGCAGTGGTATATTGATCTTTTTAAGGACAAACAAATTTTGACTGCTTTGTACTATACCCTGCTGATCGGTGTGCTGTCCTCCTTTTTTGCAACCGTTATCGGCACCCTTGCAGCCATCGGGATCCATAACATGAAAAACTTGAAAAAGCAGCTTGTTATGAATCTTACCTATCTTCCCGTGTTGAACCCCGATATTGTAACCGGAGTTTCTCTTATGATCCTATTTATCTTTATCAAGCTGAAACTCGGCTTTATATCGCTACTGCTGGCACATATCACCTTTAATATTCCGTACGTGATACTGTCGGTACTCCCCAAGCTCAAGCAGTTGAATGCCCATTTATATGAAGCTGCGCTGGACCTGGGAGCTGAGCCTTTCTATGCGTTTCGAAAGGTGATTCTTCCGGAAATCATGCCGGGAGTGGTTACAGGTGCATTGCTTGCCTTTACACTTTCGCTGGATGACTTTGTAGTCAGTTTTTTCACTACAGGGTCTGGAGTTTCCAACCTCTCCATCCTCATCTATTCCATGGCACGGAGAGGCATCAACCCCAAAATAAATGCGCTGTCCACACTGATGTTTGTTAGTGTGCTGCTTTTATTACTCATAGTCAATAGCAGAACGTCAAAGGATAATTCCGGAAGGGAGAATAATGTATGAAAAAAATAAGAAAACTGATAAGGGTTTTGGCCCTTCTGCTTTTAGTGGCTGTTAGCCTGACAGCCTGCGGCAATGCAGGAAAAACTACTCTGAATGTCTACAACTGGGGCGATTATATTGATGAGTCAGTGATCGCAAGCTTTGAAGCCAAATATGGAATAAAAGTAAACTATGAAACCTTCGCAACCAATGAAGACATGTACACCAAGATTAAGTCCGGCGGATCCAATTATGATGTAGCCTTTCCCTCTGACTACATGATTAAAAAGATGATCAATGAGGAATTGCTGCTTCCATTGGATTATAACAATGTACCCAACTACAGTCAGATCGACAGCCGTTTCAAAAACCTCGCCTATGACCCTAAAAACGAATATTCCGTTCCGTATATGTGGGGTACGGTAGGTATCATCTACAACAAGAAGATGGTCAAGGACCCGGTAGACAGCTGGACAATCCTTTGGGACAAAAAATACAGCAAGCAAATCCTGATGATGGACAGCCAGAGGGATTCCATCGGCATCACCCTTAAAATGCTGGGCTATTCTCTGAATACCAAAAAAACGGAAGAGCTGGAGGCGGCAAAAAAGAAGCTCATTGAGCAAAAGCCGCTGGTGCTGTCCTATGTGGTGGATGAAGTAAAGGATAAGATGATTGCCGGCGAGGCCGCTTTGGCCGTTGTATGGTCAGGCGATGCAGTAACCATGAAGCAGAAGAACCCGGACCTAGAGTATGTTATTCCGAAAGAAGGCAGCAACCTTTGGTTTGACGGCATGGTGATTCCGAAGACCAGTAAACATAAAAAAGAAGCCGAAATGTTTATCAATTATATGTGTGAAACGGAAATTGCCCTGAAAAACACGGAGTTTATCGGGTATTCAACACCCCAGACGGAAACCAAAGGGAAATTGGATGAGAAAACCGTAAAGGATAAAACTGCCTACCCCTCCGATCAAGAACTGACCAAGTGTGAAGTGTTTGAAGATCTGGCGGATTCAATCAAGGAATACGACAGGATTTGGACGGAAATAAAGGCAAAATAAAAATTGAATGGAGGCGGCTCTGCTTGATGCGAGCCGCCTCCATTTGCTTTTATGGTCCCATCAATACTTCCACCTTATGGTACCTGCCGTCCTGTTCCAGCGGGATTTTCAATTCCGGAACCTCCTGTCCGTCTACAGTAACTTTTTTAATCCCCTGACTGACTCCCTGAGGGTTTTGTATGTCGATTCTATAGGTGGTACCCCCGTGTTTATAGGTCACCGTATATCCGCACCAACCCTTTGGGATACAGGGGTCGATCACCAGATACTCTCCCCTCTTTTTTACACCCAGGATATGTTCGATACCCACCCGGTACATCCATCCGGCGGCTCCCGTATACCAGCTCCAACCTCCACGCCCCGCATGTGGAGGTACAGCGTAGACATCGGCTGCCATGACGTAAGGTTCCACCTTGTATCGGTTATATTCAATGGGAGTCCGAGCATGGTTAATGGGATTAATCATGTTGAACAACTCCCAGGCCCTGTCTCCCCTACCCAGTTTGGCAAAAGCCAGTATGACCCAGGTAGCGGCATGGGTATACTGTCCGCCGTTTTCCCTTACGCCCGGTACATACCCTTTAATATACCCCGGATGCAGGTCGCCGTTGTCAAAGGGAGGCGTAAGGAGCTTTATGATTCCCTCACTGCTGTCAACCAGATATCGCTCCACGGCGTTTAAGGCCTCTTCCGCTCTGGCTGGCCTTCCTACTCCCGATATTACCGACCAGGACTGGGAAATGGAGTCAATGCTGCACTCACCGTTACGTGAGGAGCCCAGCGGAGTTCCGTCATCAAAATACGCTCTCCGGTACCAGCTCCCATCCCAGGCATTTTTCTCTATGGCTTCCGCGATCTTGCGGCTCATTCCCTCATATCTGCGGACCCGCTCTTCATCCTGTCTCTGCCGGCAGAGTGGCAGGAACTTCTGCAGGACAGTATAGAGGAACCAGCCCAGCCAGACGCTTTCGCCCCTGCCCTTGTTGCCTACCGTATTCATGCCGTCATTCCAGTCGCCGCAGCCCATGAGAGGGATCCCATGCTCTCCGAAACGCAGTCCCCTTTCAATGGCTCGTATGCAATGTTCATAAACAGAACCGGTTTGGCTGGAGACCACGGGGACTTCATATCTTTCATCCTCACGTTCACCCAATACCGGACTTTCCAGGTATCCCCTCACTTCATCGAGCACCTCCCAGTCTCCGGTATTTTCGATATAATCCGCTGTTACATAAGGCATCCATAACAGGTCATCCGAGTATTTGGTCCGTATCCCTTTTCCTGCCTCCTCATGCCACCAATGCTGCACATCGCCTTCTACAAACTGGTGGGCGGCATGGATAAGAATCTGTCTTCGCGTAGCCTCCGGCCAGGTGTAGATGGCCGCCATAACGTCCTGAAGCTGGTCTCGGAAGCCATAAGCTCCACCTGACTGGTAGAAGGCGGACCGGGCCCACAGCCGGCAGGATATTACCTGGTACAGCAGCCAGCCGTTGACCAGAAGATCCATGGAGGTATCTGGCGTCGAGACTTGAACCGTTTCCAGCATATCCTTCCAATATTGTACGGATCGGTTGAATTCCTCCTTCACTCTCGCCGTTCCCCTGTATTTATTGACCAGGTCAGCTGCCTGCTTTCGGTCACTACCCTGTCCTAAAAGGAATACAATCTCTTTTTCCTCTCCCCCTGCCAGGGAAATAGGCACCTGTACCGCAATACAGGGATCATAGCCGGCTCCCAACCGCCCTGACAGTCCTTTTCTCTGCAGTGCTTGCGGATTCTTCGTACTCCCCCCTGCTCCCAAAAATTCCAATCGGTCCCCGGTATAGGAATAATCTTTTTCGGAGGTGGCTACAAATACCACCCTTCCCGGGAAATCCGTACTATAGCTGTTAGTGGCCAGTAAGGCATTCGCCTCCTCCAGCCGTCCCGTAACAATATAGGGAGAAGTCATCTGCTCATGAACGCCCAGTACCGGCCGCAGGTAATAGGTCAGACTTAACCGCCTCTTCACAGTGGAAGTATTGGTCAGCTTAACGATACAAAGCTTTACAGGGTCCTCCACTGCAGTAAACAAGGTAAGCTGTTGTTCCAATCCGTTGCAGCAATGCTCAAACCGGCTGTATCCGTGTCCATGCCGTACCGTATAAGCCCCCGGTTCCCGTATAGGCATGGGTGTGAGGCTCCAGAAATTTCCCCTTTCCTCATCCCGGATATAGAATACTTCACCGTGAGGATCGGTGACCGGATCATTGGACCAAGGCGTCAGCTTGTTTTCACGGCCATTTTCCGCCCAGGTATAGCCGGCACCCACCTCGGACACATGGAAACCGAAGCTGCGGTTAGATACTACATTGATCCAGGGTGTAGGTGTAGTGTTCCCCTCGCGGAGGGTAATTACATACTCTTTTCCATCATCGCTGAAGCCTCCAAGTCCGTTATAATACTTCAGCCCGGTAGTAGAGTCCAACTGGCATGTGGTGGCAGCATGCTCTGAATTTTCTCCGGAATTCGGACTGGTTGCAGGCTCCATCGCTTCCGGCAGCGGAATATCCTTTATGGACCTGGTAAGCTGCTGCATAACCGGTCCCTCTCCGGCTTTAATAACCATACGGGCTACTGTGAAGAACAACGTCACATCCTCCGGAGGCATGTGCTTTGCATTGCGAATGAACACGCCGCTTCGCTGGTCAATGAGTTCTCTGGCATGACTGGAAGAAACAACATCCCTTATGGCATCGTGCAGCGGCTGTGTATAGCTGCTCTCCTGTTCCAGCAGGATTACCAGATCCACCTGCAGTCCTTTGATCCTCCAGAATTCGTGTGCTTTAACCATCCATGCCACCGCATCAATGTCGTCCTTGTCCTCAATTCGCACCAATAAAATGGGCAGATCACCGGACACCCCATAAGACCACAGTCCCGACTGCCCCTTTGTATTCTTTGCAATAGCTTCCTTCTGCCCTTTGCGCAGTTCATTGGCGAAAAGAATGTACGGTATCATATTGAGGTAATTTTCAGTATCTTCCGCTTTTAACCCGATATATCTCGCTTCTACCTGACTCCGGGTCCATGCCAGTTCGAAGGCACGGTTGGAGGCTTTGGTGTCCGAATATTTTCCGGCCAGCTCCAGGGCCTTGTTTCTGCTGTCAGCCACAGCCACCATGTAGTGTACTTTGGCGGTTCTGCCCGGTTCAATCCGCATGCGGCGGCGCAAGCTCATAACAGGGTCCAGTACGGCACCTTCACTGTTTGATAAGGGTTGCCCTACATCCAGCGCTCTGGGGTTTGTGATATCCCGATTTCGTCCGACAAACCGGAACCTGTCGGTTTCATATTGCGTTTCTGCAGTTACTTCCCCTTCCACCGCCATGGTGTGTACGGTCCAAACCGCCTTCTGTCCCTCCATTCTTGGGCGCCGGGAAGCGATAATACTGTTAAATTCTCTTATAAACTCCGTTCGAATGAATAAATTACTAAAGGCCGGATGAGCGATGTCCGCATCCGGATTCGTCAACACCACCTCATAATAGCTGGTAACTTCCACCTCTCTGACAGACTGGCTCAGGTTGGTGATGGAAACCGTTCGAACTTCCCCATGGTCCTCCGGCGAAACCGTAATCTTCATTTTGGTCTCGATATTTCCGTCACTCCGTAAAAACTCTGCCTTATCGGGAGAAAAAACAGCCTTGTATTTATCCGGCCGCGCCCCTAAGGGTTCAAGGGCCGCAGACCAAATCTCATTGGAATTGAGGTTCTGGATAAATACAAAGATTCCATGTTTTCTTTCCCGTAAATCACTGTTCCACCGGCTGATGGCCATATCATGGTATTTGCTGTAGCCTAATCCTCCATCCGTTACCATTACGGAGTAGCTGCCATTGGAGAGTATATGGGCGTTGGGTACGGGTGATTTGGGAAGTCCGTAGCTTCTCACCACATTTTCACTTTCCCAGTCCCGGTCCACCCTTCTCAACTGAGGTACCTTATGCTCCTTGGTAAAGGTCACACGGGCAGGAATCTTTTCCTGCAGCAGCAGTTCTGCGGACCGGATGACAGGATCTGCATGGAACCGCGTCTGCATGATATTACTGTTGAAGAAGTTATCCAATGCAATAAAGCTCATTCCCTGGTGATGGGCCATAAAGCTTCTGACGATGCTGAATTTCTCGTCCTTCTTCAAGCGTGCAGGCGTGTAATCCACCGCCTCATATAATCCATATATACCTTCCATCCCTTCATCTTCAAGCCGCCGAATGTTCTTTACGGCTGCTGCAGGTTCCACCAGAAGAGCCAGAACCGTAGCATAAGGTGCAATAACCACATCGTTTTCCAGGCCTCTTTTGAGTCCCAATTCCGGAATTCCAAAGGCTCTGTACTGATAATTCAGGCTGATGTCAAAGGCACTGTAGCCCGACTCGGAGACACCCCAGGGTATACCCCGGTTGATTCCGTATTGAATCTGGTTTCTGACCACAAACGCATACGTCTCGTCAAAAAGCGTATTCGTATAGTTCTTCATTACCAGAAGAGGCATAAGGTACTCAAACATGGTTCCGGTCCAGGATACCAGTCCCTTGTACCGGTTTACCATGACAAGCTTCCTGCCCAGTCTGGCCCAATGCCTCGGGCTCACTTCTCCTCTTGCCACGGCAATATAGCTGGCCTGTCTCGCCTCTGAAGCCAGAAGGTCATAGTACGACCGGGTTAAACGCCCCTCTTCCACGTTAAACCCAATGGAGAATAGCTCCCGCCGCTCGTCAAACAATGGCCTAAACTTCATATTTTCCGCTATTTCATGGACACGGCGTGCCAAATCTTCCATCTGCTCCCGAAGCTTTTCGCCTTTTTGCCCCGCAAGAGCCGCTTCCTCCTTCAAAGCCTTTACCATACCGGCCAGTCTCGGCCCCCAGAAGCCTTTATTAAACACCTTCGCCTCTGCCAGCCTTTCCACCTCGGATTCAATCCGGTCCAGAATGCTGCTCCATTCCTGTTTCTCTATCTTCCCTTTTTGAAGGAGCGCTTCCACATCTTCCATACCGATACCGGCTTCTCTTTCCTCTAATTCCTCATTCATGAGAAGCAGTACATCCTTTACACCCTGAACAAGGCTTATATCCATCAGTGGCCTTTTCGCATATTCCTTCAATGCCTGCTCCAGCAGCATAAGATAGCCGATAAAGTTTCCGCTATCTACGGTAGACACATATCTCGGCCTTAAAACAGCCAGGTTTGTAGTATCATACCAATTATACAGATGTCCGTTCCACTTTTCCATTTTTTCGATGGTAGAGAGGGTTTTATCCATCCGTTGCAGCATCTCCAGGGTGCCTATATAACCCATATCCCGGGCGGCGACATACGCCAGCAGTAAAAAACCGATGTTGGTGGGCGATGTCCTGTGGGCGACCACCTTGGTTGGTTCTTCCTGGAAATTGTCAGGCGGCAGATAATGGTCCTCTTCCCCTGCAAAATCCTCATAAAAAGCCCAGGTTTTCCTTGCCAACAGCCGTAATCTCTGCAAATCCGCCGGGGGAAGAACCTCCACCTTTCTTTCATAAGGCTTGCTGATGCTATAGGCAATATGAGGTGCCAATATCCAGGCAATACCTAGCAGTACAACAACGGGAAAACTCTCCGGTGCCTGGAAGAAGGAAAGAGCGGCAATTACAATCCCTAGAACCGGAGACACCCACATCTTCCTCCAAAAGCTCGCGGAGTTGTTTTTCAAACTGGCTTCCATGTCGGCGGCTGTAACCCATTCCAGCATGTTTCTTCGAGTGAAAAAAACACGGCCCAGGGTTTTCAGAATGGCGTTCAGCATCAGGTACGCCTGATAGGGTATGAAAACAATGAGAAGGCCCGCCTGGTACAGTGCTCCTTTAAAACCGCCAATTATAGTGGAGTAGCGTTTTTCCGGATAAAAGCGGAAATTTCCTGAAAGTACTGCGTTCAGGACATACAGGATCACAGGCAATCCTGTCGTAAAAAGAGCCAATCCAAGCCAAACCAGGCTGCTTCCGGGTAAAACGCTCACCCCCAATAGAATCAGCAGCAGTAAGGCAGGATTCATAAGGCTTCTACGCAGGTTGTCAAAGATTTTCCACCGGGATACGGCAGGCAGTGGATTCCGTATTTTTTCTCCTGCCCTGTTCCGAAGAGCAGCTCCCAGCCAGGGGAGCAGCTGCCAGTCTCCGCGCACCCAACGGTGAAGCCGCATGGAGGCAGAATTGTATCGGGCAGGATATCCGTCCACCATTTCTATGTCGGTGACCAATCCTGTCCGTACATAGCTTCCCTCCAGAAGGTCATGGCTTAATACGGTATTATCGGGTATGGCGTTTCCCAATACATTTTCAAAAACCTCCAGGTCATAGATTCCCTTACCGGTAAATATCCCCTCGCCGAAGAGGTCCTGATAGATGTCTGAAACTGCCGTCGTGTAGGGATCAATCCCTCCCTGTCCTGCAAATATGCGTGTATAGGGAGTACTATTGGCACTGGTTATACTGATACTTACCCTTGGCTGCAGCAGACCATAGCCTTGGGTAACAATCCCTTTTCTTTGGTCTACCACAGCTCTGTTCAGCGGATGCATCATAGTTCCTACCAGCTTTCTTGCAGCTCCCATGGGCAGGTTTGTGTCAGCGTCCAATGTAATTATATATTTTATCTTTGGTATTTTTGTTATATCTCCACGGATTATGTTATAGCTGGTATCTTTCCTTCCTTGAAGGAGTTGATTGAATTCTGCGATGGCCCCTCGTTTTCGTTCCCAGCCCATCCACTTTCCCTGTCTCTCACTGAACTGCCTGTAGCGGTGAAAATAAAAGAAGCGGTTCACACCCTCTCCCTCATAGGTTTTGTTTAACCTTTCCAGTTCTTCCTGCGCCGCTTTACTAATCTTTTCATCCTCGGGAAGAATTTTCTTATCTGCATCCTTGAAGTCACCGACCAGGGCAAAGTATATATTTTTATCCTTATTGGCCAAATAAACACTCTCAATCTGAGTCATCAAATCTCTGGCCCTTTTTTCGTTAGGCAGGAGAGTTGGCACGATCACCATGGTTGTAGCCTCTTCCGGTATCCCCTCCCTTAACTCCATCTTTGGAAGGAGGGTAGGCTTCAAACAATGGCTGAGTATACTGTTTATCAGGGAAACGGCAATATCACTGACCGGCAGCAGAACTGCCACTGCAACAAGCAGAAGGCGTACCGCTGAGACATACGCTTCCGCTCTCCCGCTGTAGCTTATAAAGACCGCAGTAATAAGCAATGTAGCTAAAAGGATGGAGCCAACGTACAGGGTTATAGGATATTTCCTATACAACGGAACATGCTGATGCCTGAATCCCGCTTTCTCTTCCATTTGCCTGCGTCCCCTGTCCACGAGATAATACCCTACGTGCTTCATGGGCGACTCCGGATCTTCCAGTTCTTCTTCCTGCCGCGCACATTCCAATGCTTTCCTTGCTACCTGTATCTCTGTGGTCTTATAGGTACCCGCTAACTTTTGAATCGTATTTCTATAATAATCCCTGGACTCAAAGTCCATTTCCGGGTAGACGCCTGCAGGGTCTTCCCGAAGCAGCTGCTCTACATGGCTCAGCTCTTCAAACAACTCCGACCAGTTGGCAGCAGAAATAAAACGCAGACTGGTGAAGGCATTTCCGATGGATACCTGTCTTGACGCCTGGAGTTGATGGTCCGTCTCCGTGACCTTTTCCGTACTCCGGTTTTCTTCCGCCAGCACTCGGTCCAGGTGGGCGATGACCTTCGAGATGTTAACTCCCTTTCTTCTCAGCTTGTGGAGAAAATGCTCTACAAAGGCCGGACTCAGTGAGTCCCTGAGTCTTTCCTCCATTATCTGCACAAGGCGTTCTTCCCCCATATTCAGGTTGTTAGCAATAAATTCCGCAGCCTCATCCGCCTGATGCCAATCCTTCTGGGATTCCTCGATCTTGTCACATATCTGACGGATATCCTCCATAAGAGCTACTTTCAGCATAATGGACAAAGCCCATAGCTCGCTCATGGATAGCAGTGATTCAGACTGGTAGGATTTTACAAAGTCCGTAAGAATCTTTTCATCCAGCGCCCCATCCGTATGGGAAACCAATTCCAATGCAATGGCATATATCCTGGGATACCCCTTATATACTCCATTTTTCAGAACCGGGAGGCCTGAAGGAAAGCCTTTGGAAAGATTGCGCCGAATGTCTTCGGCTTGCTCCTGGAGTACGTAGAAGTTATCCAAAAGCCATTCGGCAGCAGGTGCCGTGGGAAACATATTGTCAATATCCCTGTTGAGAGCATCATACACTCCCGAAATGGATTTGAAGTTGTCATTCATCCTGGGCAGCAGCCACTGGTAGCTGTCTTTCCTTCTGCCTGTGATGTGGCTTCTGGCAATTTCGGTGGCATGCCGCTGTAATTCATTTCGTCCGAGGAGTGTATCCATGATATCTATGTATTCGATCCGTTTCCTGAGCAGGATTGCTGTAAGCAGTATGATAATAAGCCCTGCTGCCGCCACTATTGCTGCTGTAACAATTAAATCCATTAAATCAATCACCTCATGCTATTCGCGTTAGAAATCAGGTGCAGCGAAAATATTACTTCCGCTTTTGTGCTGGCCCTTTTCGAACAGCAAACTTTATACATTGCTTTTTGCACAATCTCCAAATGGCCGGCAGTTGGGTCCATTGGAGGCGAGTAGATTCATATAAAGCTCGATGGTCATGGCATTCATGCAGGACACAGCACAATTTATAGCGGACGTTATATTTTCGCCAATCCTCATTGATTATCTTTCCCAAAATACGTAATAAAAATTATCGCTTTGCATAAAGTCTTTTAAAATATCTTTGCAGGATTTAATGGCAGTGGGTAAAACAAAAAAAAAGAGGGTATTAAAGCTTTCATCGCTTTAATACACCTTGGCTCTTAGGGATCATTATTGTAACTATAAAATGCAAAAGAGAAAGGGTCCGTTCACATTGTCTTCTTGGCTTCGACAATGCAAGTGGTCATTACTGACTACAACTTTATTGTAATCGATTTCCGTACTCCATGGGTAACAAAAGAATTACAAAAACAAGTTATTCCTTCACACTGCATATCACTGTAAAATCATTCTGAAGATACTGCTCTATGACCTGTACCGTCACATTTCCGTCGGGCCAGATCTCTTCAATGATTCGTATCACTTGATCCGGACAGAAATAATAGTAGGTATCCTCCTTGCTGGTTGAGTTGCAATGCAAAAGGTTAAAACATAAACTTTTACGGGCCAGTTTTATAAACAGCGTCAGGGCACTTGCCAGGAACTCCTTGTTATTTCCCAGGTTTAAGTTGAAAATACCGGACGCATAGATTACATCAAAGGATTTCTCCCCAAAGGGATTTTCTTTGAACAGGTCTGCACAGAGAAATTCCCCAGGAAGACCTTTCTTTTTGGCCCGTTCAATCATCTCGGGAAGTACGTCAATGCCGGTATAATCCACGGGAATTCCCTGATTGTTGATATACTCCAGCAGGTTACCCAGGCCGCACCCGACATCGAGTATTCTTTTTCCTTCCAACGCTACGTTGGATACCAGCATATCGAACCGCATCTTCTGGGCTTCTTCGCTCTCCCAGCCTAGAACCTCATAATCCTGAGAGGCATTTTTCATATTGTTTTCGTAATAGGACTTTATAATATCAACTTTACGCATGATTTTCTCCTAATTTCCCTCTTATTTTCTACCATTATTCCTCAATCTGAATCCCTGCCATCCGCATCAGGTAGATGGCATTCCGTGTCTCCGACACACCTGGTCGCAGTTTATAGTCAAACTGTATTTGATTGTCCTGATAATACTCCCGGAAGTGGTAGTTTTTTATACTTCCTCCACTTTCCTTCTCCAGTTCCGACAGCTCCAGGTCATGGGTAGAAACCAGACCCACGGTCCCCTGACGGCTTAGCTCCCGGATCAGTACTTTTGCACCGGTATGCCGGTCTCTGGAGTTTGTTCCCTTGAAAATCTCATCCAAAAGGAAGAAAACCTGCCGTCCTTCCTTTGCAGCATGGAGAATCATTTTTATCCGGAGAAGCTCTGCATAGAAGGAAGATATGTTCTGCTCCAGATTATCACTGGTCCTCATGCAAGTGCAGATTTCCAAAATGGAGCATCGAAAGGCGGATGCACATGCAGGGGCTCCAGCATAGGCCAGAATCAGATTGATCCCCACTGTCCGCAGCAGCGTACTCTTCCCTGACATGTTTGAGCCCGTTATCAATAGTATATCATGAGGTTTTATAACTTCAAGATCATTGCAGACCCTTTTCTCCCCCAGGAGAGGATGTCCCATGGCAGTTGCCTTGACTTGTCCCGTTTCCTCTGCATTCACTTCCGGTACCGCCCAATCTGCATGGTCATGGCTGATAATAGCCAGACTGCAAAGAGCTTCCACTTCACCGATGGTATCAAACCACCTTCTTACCTCCTTGCCCGATCGACCCTTCCAGGCCTCCAACGCGATGAGGCATTGATAGTCCCACAGTGTCAGGACGTTGAAGAAGATGTGGAAAGCATTATATCGATTGGATATGGATTCCCACAGCTTTACCAGCTTGTTTACCTGTTTAAAAGCGGTTTTCCCTTCCTTGTCCTGAAATTCGGACTGTAACTGTACCAGGTACTCTGCCTGAAAGCTTTTTTCTTCAAACGCCTTCAACAGCTTATCATAGATTCTAAGGGCATTTTTATATTTTTCCGCGGTGAGGAATTCCACTCCTCTTTCTCTTGCCTTATATTTCAGCAGTAGAAACTGGAGAACCAACCCGGCCAAAGGAATGTACCAGGGCACTATACCGGTAACCATATAAAGCAGCCCGAGAAGGATCGTTATTACCGGAAGGATTCTGAACAGCGCAATCACCCGGCTGTTTCTGTAAAACTCATTTACTTTTCCAGCCCACTGGTACAAATCCTCCAGGTTGGAAATCTTGTTGGCTATAATTAAGCCTTCGGCCATGAAGTGCTGGCGCCAGCCAAGTTTCGGGGCCAGTTCCCTTATGGCCTCCTGCCGGCTGTAGATTACTTTTACACCATCAGGAATCGTTTCAAGGATCTGTGCCAGCTTTTGTCTTCCTGTATACGTACAGGAAGTATTGATCTGCTGAAAAAGAGAACCTCTTCCGAAGATATCCAGGTCTCCCGTATACGGATGATTTTCATTCCGAAATTCCTCTCCCGTATCATTGAATTTTTTCCATTCTCCCTGCAGTCGCTGCAAAGATTGGCTATTTATCTCCTGTAGGGCATCTGCGTATTTTTTGTTTTCTATAAGCCTATGGTGTTTTACCACCAGATATGCGAAAAAAGCGATCCATGCGATCAATACCGCTGCCGCTATGATATGCAGCTTAAAATAATAGAGCACTCCCACAGCAGCAATTCCAACCGCAAACACCAGCAGCCGCAGATTGCTTAGCCTGTTGATGGCCTGCTTTTGCCTGCTGCCAAGTCTTTGATAAGCCTTCAGTCTTCTTTCATAGAGTACTTTCACATCTCTCAAACCGTTACCAGCTCCTTTTCCTATTTCATAAGCAGATTTCGCAGTTCTTCATGAATATCTCCATTGGTAGCCGCTACACTATCCGCTGCCGTACAGGATAAATCTCCTCCAACCCAGTTTGTAGCCCTTCCTCCGGCCTCTTCCAGCAAAATGATCCCCGCCGCATAATCCCAGGGCTGCAAGCTTAACTCATAAAATCCGTCCAGCCTCCCACAGGCCACATAAGCCATATCCAGCGCAGCAGAACCGGATCGCCTCACATCCCTGCTGTTACTGAATACATCCCGGGTAATTTCAAAAGTTCGTGCCGCCTTACTGCGATCATAGGGGGTTGTACCGAAAGCCACAAGACTGTCGGACAATTTCCTGCTGCTGCTTACCCTTATGGGCTTTTCGTTTAGAAAAGCACCTTTCCCTTTTTCTCCCAAAAAAAATTCCTGTAAAAA
The DNA here is from genome assembly GCA_023419605.1 of Bacillota bacterium. Taxonomy (GTDB): domain Bacteria; phylum Bacillota; class Clostridia; order Acetivibrionales; family JAEZXR01; genus JAEZXR01. The sequence continues at coordinate 54,558 of JAEZXR010000042.1, forward strand.
CGGATTGTACACCATCCCCAGTACAGGCTTGCCTTCTATGAGTAAAGCCAGTGATACAGCCGAATGCCTGTAATCGTACATCAGATTTGTTGTCCCGTCTACAGGATCCAAAATCCAGGTAGGCCTTTCCAGATGAAAAAGATTGCTGCTGGATTCTTCCGTGATGATATTACTCCCCGGCAGAAGACACTCCAATTCACGGACCACAAAATCCTGAACTGCCAAATCAACACTGGTTACAAAATTTGCCGTTCCTTTTTTCTCATTGACATCCCATTCGGTTACTTTCTCAAAAAACAGCTTCCCGGCTTCTCTTACCACTCTTTCAGCTTCGACTTTTATATCTTTCACAGGTTGTACCTACTTTCAGCAAAGTTATAGAAACATGAGTTATTATGTATTATATATCATTTTCCTCAATTTTCAAAGCGTCCAGGAAATTTTGGAAGAGGTAGTATCTCTGTCTCTTTTTTCATAAACACATCAATCCCTTACTCCTTTTATTCCTTAACACTTTTTCTAAATATTTTTTCACTTTCCATATACTTTAGAAAAAGCTCATATCCATGATTTTGGAGCATCCCTTCACTTTTCCCCAGGACCAGAAATCCGCTTCGATCCAATGAATCATAGAAATTTTTTAAAACCTTTTTTTGTAATTCCGGGTTAAAATAGATTAAAACGTTTCTGCATAGAATCAACTGAAATTCATTTAATATTCCGCTTCCTACCAGACTGTGCTGGAAAAACAATATATTTTTTCTGTATTCCGGCTTAATTTTCATATGCTTCTCCATTATGTCAAAGTAATCCGTGAAGTTCTTTTCTCCACCTGCCAGCCGGTATCTCCGACTGTCATTGTATAATGAATCAATGGGATATAATCCATTTTTTGCTTCTCCGATGATGTAGGGATTTATATCCGTAGCGTAGATTCGAGTCTTATGCATCATCCCCATTTCATGCAGCAGCATGGCCAGGGAATAGGCTTCCTTTCCGTTAGAACAACCGGCGCACCATATTCTCAGGTGTGCAAAGGAATTCAGATACGGCAGGAGTTTCTTCCTTATAACGGAAAACACCTCTGAGTCCCTAAAAAACTCCGTTGTGTTTATGGAAAAGTCCAGAAAAACCTGTTCAAACAAATTCGGATCACTTAGAACCTGGTCTTTAAAATCCTGAAAATCATTGGTACTTTCCCGCAACATGGATATTTTTATTCTTCTTGCAATACTATCCATCTGATATTCAGTGTAATCATACCCGTACCGGGCATTTAGTTCCTCCAGAAATTGCAGAAGCTGCTGCCGGTCCACGGAATCTGCATCTGCCAGCCTGCCGCCCGCTCCATAGCTTTTCAGTATCGGGTAGCTTTTATTGTATCTGCATTCGATCCCTACACTGTTCAAATAGGAATATAAATACCTTTTTAAAACCTGTACTTTTAGGTTTCCGGCCCTCTGCAAGAAATAAAGCTTCTCAACCACTTCCAAAGGAAGCATATTCATATTAATAAAGGTTACACATAATTCATTGCTGCCTCCAATGTCCAGAGCTTCCACCAACTCCTGTACTCCATTTTGCGAATGAAGCGGACTCCAGACGGCAACATGCTTCTTATTTCCTTTTTCATAATAGACATTAAATTGCATGTATATTGGGTGTAAGACCAAAGCCGAATTCATTCTACTCCTGAAAGCTCAATGAATTCACAACCTCGGTACATCTCCTTTCTATATATAACGCACAAAAGATTTTACATTTTCTTTTGTGCGTTATATTTTCTTGCTCTCCTGTAACGGAAATGGAATTTGGGCATTATTAAGCATTTCCGTGACTTGTATCTTTTAAATCCAGGCCTTTATCAGCCGAATCAGCACGTCATAATCCACAGGCTTCGATATATAGTCACTGGCTCCAACAGCAATGCACTTTTCTCTATCTTCTTTGAGTGTTTTTGCGGTCAGTGCGATAATGGGAATCTTCTTATATCTTTTATCACTGCAAATTGCCTGTATAGTCTCATATCCGTCCATTTCCGGCATCATTATATCCATAAGGATGAGATCGACAGGGTGGCTTTCAAGTTTTTCAAGGGCTACCCTTCCATTTTCTGCTTCCACAATTTCAGCACCGTATTTTTCAAGGGCGGCTGCCAGCACGAATATATTGCGCAAGTCATCATCCACCACCATAATGGTCTTATTTTGCAGACTCAACGAACAGGCCTCTACAGAGCTTGTAAGAGGGAAGGTAGTATTTTTATCCTTTCTGCTGCGGTTTAAAAACAAGGAGACTTCATCAAAAAGTCTTTCATCAGACCCCTCTGTTTTAATAATGATACTGTCGGTATACTTTCTGATTTCCCTTTCCTGTTCGGTAGAAAGCTCGGAATGGGTGTAAATTATTACAGGAATATGTAAATTCGTGTCCCTGATAAATTTGCACACCTCCAGCCCGCAGCCTTCCTGCAGTTCCAGTTCTATAATTGCAGCATTATAAATTCCCTGGCCAAGTTCTCTTTTTGCACCGTATTCCGTTTGTGCAAACCCAACAGCTATATCCTTTTCGATCATCAACTCACTAATTCTTTGCCACTGCTGCACATCTTTTTCCACCACCAGAATACGCTTTACTGTATTCTCACAGCGGGATGAGATGTCAGCAAAAAATTTTTCCATCCCCTTCAGGTGGATAATATCCTCCAGTTTGTCTGCGCCATAAGGACCGGAGACAATGTGCACGGGGATGTTTTCCAACACCGGAGTATTCTTTATTTCCTTAAGCACTGTGGAGGCTTTCAGCCCCTGATGCTCAAGATTTAAAACTACACCTTCGTATTTTTGATCCTCCGGCAGCTTCATTCCATTTATCCCATACTCTAAGGTAAAAGCATCCAATCCTACCGCCTTGCTCATGGCGCTCGCTTTTGCCGATAGCTCGTCGTTATCGGAGATAATCAACACACGACCCGTAGATTGCGCCTCCTGCTCCGTATCCTCCCTGCCGGCGATACAACCAGCGGCAGCACATTCCTGAAAAGCGATGTTTTGTGTGCTGTTTACATGTTCCTTTGAATCACTGGAAATACATAAGGAGAAAGAACTTCCCTCCCCAAGTTCACTGGAAACCTTAATCTCTCCTCCCATTAATTCCGCAAGCTTTTTTGATATGGAAAGCCCTAATCCGGTTCCGCCATACTTTCGTGACACGGAACCGTCACCTTGGGTAAACTCATTGAATATCACGCTCTGTTGCGCCTTGGCAATCCCGATTCCTGTATCAATGACGGAAAAAACTACCTTGGAGTGATCTTTTTGATCATAGTCCATGGTAAGGAGTACAGATCCCTTTTTCGTAAATTTAAAAGCATTGGAGAGGAAATTCCTCAATACCTGGGAAATCTTATCCATATCCCCTAATATCCGAGACTTTATCCTGTCCTCTATTATGAATTTCACATTTTTTTCATCTGCCAAAGCCTCAAAGTATTGGCGGATTCTGTTCACCAACTCGGCTGATTCGAACCTGGTAATATTCAGCTCTACTCGTCCAGCCTCAATTTTCGATAAATCCAGGACATCGTCAATAAGCCGCAAAAGCTCTTTACCAGAGCTGTGGATAACATCAATTTTTTTCAGGGCATCACTGTTCAAATCATGAGACTCATTTCTGGATAATATCTGGGACAGGAGAATAACCGAGTTAAGGGGTGTCCTCAGTTCATGAGATATATTGGCTAAAAACTCCGATTTATATTTGTTCGCTAGCTCCAGTTCTTCGGAACGTTTCATCAATTCCGATTTAGAACGTTCCAACTCCTTATTCCTGGCATCCAACAATATGGCCTGTTCCTCCATAAGCTGCTGCTGTTCCTCCAACTGCGAATTCGTCTGCTGCAGTTCTTCACTTTGCTGCTGTAAAAGCTGCTGCTGTTCTTCCAGCTCCGCGTTGGTCTGCTGGAGTTCCTCTGCCTGCTGCTGCAATAGCCTTTGCTGCTCTTCAAGGATTCCATTGGTCCGCTGAATTTCGTCGGCATTCCGTATGGCTTCTTTTTTAGCAGCTTCCGATATGCTCAATAGTTCCTTTGCTCTGGTATTTTGAAAGGCTGTATGCAAATTGATGGCAATTATGCTTGCAGCTTCATTTAGGAAACTTTGTTTATGCTGATTAAACAGTTCAAAGGAGCTTAATTCAATAACACCCAAAAGTCCTCCCTCATAGAGTAAAGGAAAAGCGTAGATGTTCAACGGCGGTCCATTTACAATGCCTGTTGAAATGGCTCCGTCCCCTTTTGTTGCATTTTTCAGTAGGATGGGCTTCCCTTCCAAACCTACTTGCCCAATAATCCCCTGCCCAAGCTCGTAGCGGTTCGAAAGTTGATTTCTATCTGTAAAAGCGTAGGACGCATGCAGTTTAAGATATTTATTTTCCTTATCATAGATATAAAAAACACCATTTCCAGCATCAACAGTCCGTGATAAAAAATTAATGGCTCTTTGCGCCAGTTCTTGAATAGACATAGTTCCAGATAGCTGCTGGCTTAGCATGTTTTGCCCATCCTTAGCCCAGAATATCTCTTTAAGTTTCTTAACGAGTACATTATAATGCGTAAACATCTCGACAAGTTCGTTGTTACCCTGCAATTCCAACTCGGACAGTTCACCTGTGGTCGAGCTTCCGTTCATTGCATATTGAAAAGATTTTATAGGCCCTAATATACTTCTTGTAATCAAGAAAAATAAGAAAAGTGAAGCTATAGACATTATGGCCATAGACAGCACCAGGGTCTTCCGCTGTGAGCCCTCAATATCACGAGCCTTCTGAATTAAACTGTCAGCTCTGTTGGTTTCCTCATTTATGATTTTCTTAATATTCTCCTCAATTTTACTAATAAGACCTACATTTAAGTTAAGAGATATTTCGGCAGCTTCCTTCTGCTTTCCTTCGGCTACAAGCCGGAACATTTTCTCCCGGTTATTGACTAACTCATGCTGCAATTCCTTGATTTCATTGGTTAGCGCTATTATATTTTTATCCTTTGACTGATTTATAATTGCAGTTAAGTTGTTCGCGACATTCGCACTTAGACTCTCTACTTCCGAAATTTTACTCTCGCGTTCCGTGCGATCGCTTATTAACAGGACATCCTTGGATATACGGCTCACATTATAAAAATCAACCTTAGCTTCCGTTGCAGCATTGGATACTTTCATAGACTCATCATAAAAGCTTTTTGTAACATTACCCAGTCTATCCATTTCTATAATGGCAAAGGTTCCGAATCCGATAAAAATCGACATCCATATAATAAATACAAACAGTAACTTACTTTTTATGCTTATGTACTCCAAAAAACGCATTGAAGGCCTCCACCCTTATGTAAACTAAAAGTAGATATCTGAAAATTCGATATGCACTTTATTTATGATATTATCATTTGATACTTCCTGAAGGATTTCTTCGGTATTCTCTTCCTGCAGATCTGATTGTAAGGGAAGCTCAACGGTGAACTCGCTTCCGCTACCTTTCTTGCTATGTACAAATATCTCTCCCCCATGCAACGCTACCAGACTCTTTACCAAGCTCAGTCCGATACCGCTTCCTTCGTTTTTCCGCGTTAAGAGGTCATCCACCTGTTTAAACCTTTCAAAAATCAGGTCCACCTTGTCTTCACTTATACCAATGCCGGTATCCCTTATGGAAATTCGAACCTTATTAGAGACTGCTCGTACATTCACAAAAATGCTTCCTCCAGAAGGTGTAAATTTGATTGCATTGGACAGAAGATTAAGTACAATTCTCTCGATGGAATCCAGGTCACAGATGAGAATCTTTTCCTCCATGTTCGTATCGAAAACCAGCTTTATCCCTTTATTCTCAACATATTCGACTACGGAAAGGGCAATAGCTTCCACGATCTGTACGATATTGCACCGAGTAGGTTTCAGCTCAAAATGGCCCGTATCCATCTTGGTTATATCAATAAGGTTATTAACCAGTCTCAATAAGCGATAACAGTTCTGGACCTGTATATCGATCTTTTTTCCAACTTTCTCCTTATCCAGTACGGTATCATTTTGTAAATAAAGATTTAACAGCTGGGTAGTACTTAAGAGAATATTAAGAGGTGTCCGCAGTTCGTGGGACATATTGGCTAAAAAAGTACTTTTGGCTTCATTGGCCGCCTCTGCAGCCTCCTTGGCTTTTCTCAATTCCTTTGTTTGTTCACTGACTTTTTGCTCCAACAGCAAATTCATGGTTCTTTCTTTTTCTATTAATTTAAGGTATACATTGATCCTATTTATCAACTGGTATTCATCAATAGGCTTTGTAAGGTAATCCACTGCTCCGATCTGAAAGCCTCGCTTACGAAACTCTTCGCTTATGTAGGAAGCCGTCAGAAATACAATGGGAATATCCCTTGTCTTCTTCCTCTGCTTTATAATGGACGCGACTTCAAAGCCATCCATGTTATCCATATATACATCCAGAATAATAAGATCCACATTGTGGTTTAAAAGCTCCTGTAGGGCCTTCTCTCCTGAATCTGCCTCAATTACGGTAGCATCTATATATTCTTCAATCAGCGTTCTCAAAGTAAATCGGTTACTATAGTTATCATCTACAATCAATATTTTGTAGGAGGGACCCATATGCATCTTTTTCACCTCTCTATATCGAACCATTTGGTCACAAACCTTATTCTACAAGAACTTTATATTTTTTGTCAAACGAGAATATTGTCTAATATTAGGTTGTTTTGTAAAACCCCTCTTGCATAATATAAAAAAATTATATCTTTGTTTTGTGCACTTCGACAAAGAAAATTACTCGCTTTTGAGTTGCAAAAGAAGCCTGGGTCGGCGTACAGTTTCATACTTATATATGGAATATATAAAAGAATGAAACAAAGCCTTATGCTATTCGCATAAGGCTTTGATATAAATCTGGCAGCGACCTACTTTCCCGGGAGGTTTCCCTCCAAGTATCATCGGCACTGAGAAGCTTAACTGCCGTGTTCGGTATGGGAACGG
>JAEZXR010000044.1 GCA_023419605.1 Bacillota bacterium
ATGGTGTTATTTCAATTATATTATATAATAAAAGAGTCACCCCTCACCCCCAACCCCTCTCCCGAGCTCGGGAGCGGGGTTGGGGTGAGGGTTGACTGGAAGTATTTTCTTCACTTTTATTTTATACTTCGTGACCGAACATACGTTTGACATTGGAGCGCCTTTATAGTATAATTTTAATAGGAAATAATAGTAAGAGGTGATGGTATGGTGGACCATATTTTGAAGGCTTCGCAGGAGCAGAATAAAATGATATCCATCATGTATCAAAAGGGAAACGAGATTACACAGCGAAACATACGAGTGCTTTCAGTAGAAGGTGATAACGTGAAGGCCATGTGTTATCTGCGTCATGAACCCAGGGTGTTCCGTAAAAAGGACATACTGGCGGCAGGGTACTGCCGGAAGCATTGAATTGTGCAAGCCTGGCATAGAACTCTATACAAGCTGGATATTGTACTGTAGCGAATAAGTCTGGATACTCAGGCTTATTTTTTTGTGCAAAAGAACCTTTATGGAGAAGGAAAGTGAAAATCAATCTGCAACGGTCCAAAAAGTATCTCTGTTGTTTGACGTTTTAAATTGTTGTTTGGCTATATTGAAATGAAAGGACAGAATCCATATAATGGAGTATGTAAGAAATAGAAAATTGTCATTAGCCAATCTCTTATAGGAATTAGCAAAGGAGATCTTATGAAAACGGAAAATTCATTGCCCCATGTTTACAGTAACAGGACAAAAAAGCCGATTTCCAGGCACCTACAGGAATTTTGGCAGCAAAGGGACCTTCAAATGATGGTTCTTCCCTGGATGGCCCTCTTAATCATATTTTCCTACATTCCCATGTATGGACTGATCATGTCATTTCAGGAATATCAACTGGGAGATCTGCCCGGTTTCAGCAAATGGGTTGGAACGATGCATTTTCAAATGCTTTTCCAGAGCCCGGAGTTTCTTGGAATTATGCGTAATACATTGTGCATAAGCCTGCTAAAGCTGTTGATCAACTTTCCCGCTCCTATTCTTTTCGCAATCATGCTGAATGAGATTTCCAACATAGCCTTCAAGAGGACCGTACAAACCATATCCTATTTACCGCACTTTGTTTCCTGGGTAGTTGTGGCAGGGCTGACCTTTGATTTTCTGTCCAGTGACGGAGGCTTGCTGAATAATCTGCTTCAGAATATGGGAGTTATCGACCAGCAGATTACCTTCATGGCAGAACCGAAATATTTCTGGGGCATCGCGGTAATTACTGACTTATGGAAGGAAATCGGGTGGAATGCAATTATATACATAGCAGCCATTGCATCGATTGATCCTGAGCTATATCAGGCCGCCGATATTGACGGTGCCGGAAAACTGAGAAAAATCTGGCATATCACTCTGGCAGGAATTAAGCCTACCATCATCATTCTGCTCATACTCACCATCAGTAACCTGCTGAGCGCAGGTTTTGAACAAATTCTGCTTTTGACGAACAATCTGGCAAATACCACAATACAGGATATTGCGGAAGTCATTGATACCTATGTATACCGGACGGGAATCATGCAGATGCGGTATTCCTACGGTACGGCAGCAGGCTTGTTCAAGTCGGTGCTAAGTGTTCTGCTGTTAACCATTGCAAACTATGCGGCAAGATTCATGGGAGAGGAAAGCCTCTGGTAACCGGGACACAATCGACGCTCTAACAAGGGACAAGGAAGGGGAAATAAAGGACATGACCAAAACAAAAGGAAGAGGATTTGAAACAATTATATATATTTTGCTTGCTTTAGCTGCTTTTGTAACGTTGTTTCCATTTGTCAATACGCTGGCCGTCTCGTTGAACGAGGCGGCAGATACCGCCAGGGGAGGAATCTACCTTCTGCCAAGGAAGCTGACCTTTGAAAACTACAAGGTAATTTTCAAATACCCGGATTTGTATGATGCTTTTATAATAACAGTAGGAAGGACAGTGCTGGGAGCGCTGGCGAGCCTGGTCTGTACGGCGATGTTTGCCTACGGCCTGTCAAAGCCGAATCTGAAGGGTAAGAATATCTATATGGGATTATCCATCTTCACCATGTATTTCAGTGGCGGATTAATTCCCTACTACCTTCTCCTCCGCAACCTGCATCTGACAGACAACTTCCTTGTGTATATCGTTCCGTACCTGGTAGGTGTTTTTAATATGATCATCATGCGGACCTATTTTAGATCCATACCGGAAGCGCTGGAAGAGTCGGCGAGGATTGACGGAGCAGGCACCTTCACTGTCTTTTTCAAAGTAGTACTTCCACTGTCCGGCCCCATTGTAGCCACCATGATTCTTTTTAACGGAGTTTTTCAATGGAACTCCTGGTTTGATGCCAACATTTTTATAACGAAACAGCAACTGAAACCTCTTCAGATCGTGCTGGTTAAAGTCATAAACTCTACAAAGACAGATGAGGCCCTTATGAATGCCGGGTCGGCAGCACAGACCCTCAGTGCGCAAAAGGTGATCAATATCCGCTCTCTTACGGCCTCCACCATTATGGTAACCACCATTCCCATTATTATGGTATATCCTTTCCTTCAGAAATACTTCGTCAAGGGCGTTATGATTGGAGCTGTGAAAGGCTGAACCAGGATATCTACCAGGGGGTATTCCCTGTGATATAATATATATGTTAAAAGGAGGATATTGCAATGCACAAAAAAGGACTAAGGTTCCTAACCTCTATGGCGTTGGTGGCAGCGCTGGTTGTTCCATCGCTGGCAGGCTGCGGCAAAAAGGAAGACAAACCTGCTGCATCAACGGCACAGACGCCGTCGGCACAGGCTACGGCTTCTGCCAATGGCGAGCAAAAATCCGTGTATGACACTTCAAAACCGGTAGAGTTTGACGTTTACTGGAATTACAGCTGGTACACGGCAAAGAAGAAGTGGGGAGAAACCACAATTTCAAAGGAAATTGAAAAGAAAATGAACTGCAAAATCAATTTCCAGAGCCCCGGTGGAAATGAAAATGAAAAGTTAAACATCATGATTGCGGCAGACAGCCTTCCCGATGTTATTATCATGGATAGAAACGAAGCCTATAAGAAATTGATCGACTTAGGTAAAATACGGCCCCTGGATGAGTATTTTGCAAAATATCCGGGCTATAGAACCAATGCGGATTTGAATACCGTTAACTTTGCAAAGGTGAATAACAAAATCTACAGTATCCTGAACTGGTCAACGACACCGAAGCATCCCACGGGAAATGGCGGATGGATGGTAAATGAAAAGATTTACAAGGAACTTGGTTCACCGAACCTGAAGACCTTGGACGATCTATATAATTATCTGGTTGCTGTTAAGGAAAAAGGCTACAAAGTGAACGGAAAAGATGTCGTACCCATGCAGTTTGCTCCGGATACGTCACAATCCGGTATTTACCTGCCATATTACAGCTTTGGCGGATTGGGTACGGTGAATGAAGATATGGTATATCAACCGGAAGGCACGAAGGAGCTAAAATTCTTCATGTCCGACCCGAAGTGGGAACAGGCAATGGTTTTCACCAACAAGCTCTATAATGCAGGCTTAATGAACAAGGACTATTTTGTAGAAACTTCCCAGCAAAAGGATGATAAAGCGGATTCAGGCAGAATTGCAGTATATGCTTCCACCAATGTCGTCAACGAAGCAAGAGACCGGCAGAACAACTGGAAGAAGATTGATCCTACAGGTTCCTATAAGGTGATTGAGCCGCCGGCCGGTGGGGGAATCTCACAGGATAAGGTTCTGAACAATGTATATAAGACCTTGGGCTGGAATTCCATTTGCATCACCACCAAGGCAAAGGACCCGGAAAGAATTTATCAAGTTTTCGATTGGATTGCATCCAATGAAGGCCAGCTGATCACTTTCTACGGACCCAAGGGAGTTCTGTGGGATGAGTTGGATGAAAAGGGCTATCCCATCGTGAAGAAGAACCGTTCCGATTTGAGCAAGGAAGAAGAAGAAACACTGGCCTGTGAAGTGTACTCCATGCCGGGAATGTCGGAATGGGTTGACTTCAGCAAATCTGCCGCCAATGACAGGCTGCCGGAAGAGAAGCGGGATATGGTTATCACTTCCCAATCAAAAATCGCATGGAAGCATTCCTACGATTCAACAGCCTATGAAGGTCTGTTTACCCAGGCTACTACTCCGGAAGGGGTTGCCTTCAAGCAGGTGCAGGATTATGTAAGAAAACAGATTCCGAAGATTGTTATGGCCAAGGATGAAAGCGAAGTAAAGAGCTTGATTAGGGAAACCATTGCTCAGGCGTACAAGATGAAGTTCGATACGGTGGAAAAGTTTAAGACCACTATCTGGCTGGATAATCTGAAGAAACTGGGACAGTAAGAGTTGAGCCTGTATGCATCCGACAGTGTATACAGGCTTTTCCCCTTGGGACAGTTCAATTTCAGGCTTTACGGCAATGGCCTGGTGAAGATGGAAGCTATACCGATGTAGTAAAGTATGGTATCATGGAGTTAATAAAAGTGGAGTAGGATACGGTATGTTTAAATTGTTAATTGTTGACGATGAGAAACTGGATCGTGAAGGCCTGCAGGAACAGCTCCCGTGGGGTGAGCTGGGGATTTCCACCGTTGAGACGGCAAAAAACGGCATAGAAGCGCTGGAAATTATTGAACGGATCAAGCCGGATATTCTAATCACCGATGTGAAAATGCCCAGAATGGATGGACTTTCCCTGGCAGGGAAAGCCCTTGAAATCGTTCCGTGGATCAAGATTATCTTTGTCAGCGGATTTGATGACTTCGAGTTTGTCAAGAGCGCGCTGCTGGTGAATGCGTACCAATATATCCTTAAGCCGGTGGATACCGACGAGCTTTTGCATGCCGCACAAAAAGTGGTGAACGAAAGGATGCGGGAGATCAAAGAGGAAGAGGAGAACCGCACCTTAGTGGGTACTATCAACGAAAGCCGGGCGCTGTTAAAGCAAAAGCTGTTCAATGATATACTGTTCGGCACTTTTGATAAGGAGACGATTTGGCAGAGGCTTCGGTTTCTTGACATCCGTTTCTATGAAGGATATTTTGCCGTTTTGCTGTGTGAAATTGACGATTACAGGCTGCTGGCGGAGGAATACGGTACAGAAGTCCTGGAAGGGTATAAGAGTGCTATCGCGGATAGAGTGAAAGGATTACAAGGCGTAGAATATACACTGGAATTTGTAGATATTGATCCGGCCCGTTGTGCTGCCATTTTCAATTTCCATGCCAATGTGAAAAAAGAGATGGTGGAATTCCGGCTCAAAGAGAGGGCCCAGAGAATTGTCGAGGAAATTGGCGGTACAGGCAGGATTAGTGTTTCTGTCGGTATCGGATGCACGGTAGAGCGAATGGAGGATTTAGGGCTATCCTATACAAACAGCTGCCAAGCGCTTTTACAGAAAATGTTCCGGGGAAAGGGTTCCGTTCTTTTTTACCAGCCCAAAACCAGTGTGAAAGAGAATGTCATCGATATACAGAATATCGGAAACGAACTGGTACAAAGCATTAGAACCTGTGATACGAATAAAGGGTACTATTGCCTGGATTATCTGTTTGATTCCATTGAGGCAAACCACATGTCGGAGGACCGGTTTGTTCAGAATTACTGCATTAACCTCATCAGCCGCATGGAGATCAGTCTTCTGGAAATGAATGAACGGCTGGAGAATATTTTTGGTGAAGGGGTTATCGTTTGGGAGAAGCTGATGAAATTTGAGACCATCCCCGACATTCGTCAGTGGATGAAAAATGTTTTTCGTGCGGTCATTGAGCACCTGGAAAACAAAAACAGCCGAAAAAACCGCAAGGTTGTGCTTCAGTTGATGAAATACATTGAGGAAAACTATGCCAGGGAGCTGACGCTGAAGGATATTGCCAACCATTTTTACTATACGCCCAATTATCTGGGGATGATTTTCAAAGAAGAGCTGGAGCAGGGGTTTGCGGAATACCTGGCGGAATTCCGCATGAAAAAGGCGGCGGAACTGCTGCTGCAGCGACACCTGAAACTGTATGAGGTTGCCGAGATGGTGGGGTATCGGAATGTTTCGTCCTTTATCAATCAATTTAAGCTCTGTTATGCCATGACACCGGGAGAGTACAGGGAAAGGAGCACCGATGAAAGAATCAGGAAAGAGGATGAAGCTTTTGCTTGATACATTCTTATTTCAAGCACCGGTAAAGCTTTTCTACAACTTGAAATTACGGTACAAGCTGTTGTTATCCTATATATTGGTGACGGTGCTTCCGGTCACTGCCATAGGTGTCTTTTCCTATACCTCAAACCTATCGTATATAAAGAAGCAGAATGTCATTACCATGTCCAACTCCCAACAGCAGTATAAAATCAATATCCTCAGCCGCCTGGACAGCTATATGAAAACGGCGGATACCATCTATTACAACCGCATGATACAAAATTACCTGGTGGCTTCCGAGCAGGATTATTATAATGAATTTGACTTCATCACCAGCTACCTGACTCCTGTCATAAATTCTCTGCTGGAAGCTACGGGAAAGGGCATCCTTCTGGATATCATCCGTTATACCAGCAAAAAGCATGAAGTCATCAACAAGTTCTATACGACCCAAAGCGTTGTTCCCGATGGCGTTGATTATCTGGCGGCAGGATTTAAAAGCTTTAATCTGTACAATATTGACCGGCTGGAAAATGAAGACTGGCTCAAAAAAGCCCGGAATGACGATATCGATTCGGTTTGGCAGCAGGTAGGGGATGATGAAAAGTTTCATAATATCTCTCTTTTAAAGCCCATTGTAAGTTTGGAGGATGTTTCCCAGAAGAAGATCGGCCTTTTAAAAATTACCGTGAAGCTGAAGAGTATTATTGACGAGGGAAAAACAGGAGATATTGGGAACCGGGAATTCCATCTGGTGTTTGACCAGAGCAATCATTTGCTTTCCCACGAAGAGGGGAGAGAAAGCTTTTTCAGTCAATATTATCCGCAGATCTATCCGTTTCTTACGTCTTCCAAAAACAGCGACAGCCTGTACCTTAAGGATTATGTCATCATTAAGGAAACCGTTGAATCCACCGGTTGGAAGATGTTGAGCGTGAATCCCATCAAAAATTTGAATGAGAATGCTAAAAACGTGCGGAATGCTACCATTCTCTATTGCTTAATTGCACTGATTGTCCTTATGATCATTACCTATATCCTTTCTACGTCCTTTTCAAAAAGAATCATAAAGATCTCCGACAGCATGAACCAGTTTCAGAACGGGGAGTTTGGTATGGTGATTACCGATACGCACAATGATGAAATCGGCTACCTGGCGCGGTCCTTCAATGAAACGGTATGCCAGATCAAAAACCTGATCCAGGATAACTACCAGGCCAATATCGATAAGCGGGAAGCACAGCTAAAGGCTTTACAGGCCCAGATCAACCCTCATTTTCTCTATAATTCCCTTTCCTCCATCAGCCGTCTGGCCAACCGGAAGGATTCGGACAGCATCAATAAAATGGTACGGGCTTTAACTACTTTTTACCGGATGACGCTGAACAAGGGAAAAGACATCATCCGCATATCCGATGAACTGGATCAGGTAAAGGCGTATATCGATGTGTATCAAGTCCGTAAGGGCGATGATTTTACGGTGGTTTTTGATATTGAAGAGTGTGTTTTAGGTTATCAGACCATAAAGGTAATCTTGCAGCCCTTTGTTGAAAATGTGCTTGAGCATGCCATCGATATCCGTGAGACTCCGTTGACACTGCTTATTTCTGCAAAAATGCACGAGGATGCAATTGTCTTTCAAATCATCGATGACGGTATCGGCATGCGGCCGGAAAAGGTGGAATCGGCCCTTTTGACCGCCAGCGTCATGACAAAGGGGTATGGTATTAAAAATGTGGATGACAGGATCAAGCTGCAATTCGGAAATGAGTATGGAGTGCAAATCTTCAGCCGGCTGGGGATCGGTACGGTGGCGACCCTTCGCATACCGAAGTTTTAATGCTATGGCTGGAAAAACCGCCTATCAGGATGTAGGAGGGATTTCAAAGAGCACTGTCGTACCTTGGAAAACCGAAACAGGCTCCAGTTTTTGCGTATTGCATGTTGCTTTTGTTCCTAGGGAATAAGAGGAAGGGGTTATGCAGAGTGGTAGAGGATAGGAAGATCCGGAAGAAAGGAAAATGATTAAAGACTGTTTTTGCTGCTTGTACAATTCCCATCGATGGACATGAAATTCATACGGACAATAAGAAATTGCACATAAATAAAAGAGCCTTGCGTAAGGCTCATAAAAAGTTTTTATACAGTGTATCGTATTTCATCAGGAGCGGTATTTTTGCGGAAGGATTCCCGTATATTTTTTAAAGACCTTACTGAAGTAGTGTGCATCCTCATATCCGACTTTTTCTGCAACCTCCAGAATCCTCAGGTCGGTGGTTTTGAGCAGTATTTTTGCCTGCTCCATGCGGGTTTTGGTGATGTATTCGGAGATGGTTTCTTTCATCTCCTGTTTAAAGATCATACTGATGTAGTTCGGTGTCAAATAGACCTCTTCGGAAATTTTTGCAACACTGATATCTTCCCGGTACCTTTGCTCGATAATTTCCTTGATCCTATTAATGACCCGGGCGTTTTTCTGGTTATACTTTTGGGAGAAGTATTCGGCGATTTTAATAAACACGGCTAAAATATAGCCTTTCAGTTCATAAGCACTCTCTTTTTTGTAAATGGCCTCCAGGATGCCTGAACGAGTTCCCGCGATACTATCCAGATTTTCACCCAAATCCTGAACCGTTCTTGAGGTGATGCATACCAGTTCCACACATACACTCTGGATGTAGTCTACAGGCTTATTCCTGTCTGCGCATAGATCATCAAACATGCCGGTAACGGTCTTTGAAACACCGTCACGGTCGCCTAATTTTATGAAATTCATCAACTGGTTTTCATTCTCATACAAACAGGAGCCGTCAACATTTCCACTATTGATATCATTCATGATATTGATATCGCTGATATCCAATATGGAATTCCTGCCCGTATAGAACTTATATTGCAGAGCTGTACGCGCATCGGTATAGGAGGAGTTGAGGGATAAAATCCTGTTGACCCAACGGCCGATACCGACAGAAACAGAAATATTGAGGAATTTATCCAGGCAGGAGACAGTCTCCTCGCATATTTCAGTATATTTTTTGTTGGTCTGGGCGTTTTGATTAAAAATAAGGATGAATTCGTTTTCGTTCAGGCAAAAACTCACGCCGGCATTATAGTTGGTCAAAATTTCTTCAATAATGTTGGACACACTGAAACTCAAAAGCTGTTTATCTTCTTCAGAGGTGCTCTCTATTATTTTGCTGTAGTCGTCAATCTGGAGTACCGACACCATGAAGCTTTCATTCCATTGAAAAGGGAGTTGAAAATACTGCAATTTACTTTGGATTTGCAATTCATTGGCGTATGCACCTAAAACCAGGCTCCGCAGGAATTTCTCACGGATTACCGGAAAATGCTCGTGAAGCTGTTGTTTTAAATGAATCATTTCAGATTGCCGGTTTCTCTCCAGCTTTATTCGATTTACTACCTTTTTTATGACTTCATGGAGTTCGTCTACATTGATAGGTTTTAGCACATATCCCTCAGCACTGATGTCGAGGGCGGTTTTTGCATAATTAAAATCCTGCATGCCGCTGATGATGATGACGCTGATAGTACTATGAAGCTCTTTGAGCTTCATAGCCACTTCAAGTCCATCCATAATGGGCATGCGAATATCCGTAAAAAGAATATCCGGCTGGAGCTGTTGGCAAAGTTCAAAAGCTTCCTGGCCATCCATGGCTTCAGCAATGATTTCAATACCGAAGTTTTCCCAGCGTATCACTTTTTTCAAGCCATTCCGTACGATTGCTTCATCATCTGCAATAATCATCTTCAACATAAAATTATAATCCCTCCATTGTTTTTACAGCCGGAAATGTAACGGTGACCGTAACTCCTGCTTCTTCATTGGCATAAAACCGTATTCCGTATTCATTCCCAAAGGAATGCTTTATCCGATCGTTTACATTTTTTATGGCAAAAGAGGTTGAACTTCCTTTGTCTTCCAATATGGCATTCAATTCCTCCACATCAGCCCCTACACCGTTATCACTGATTTTCACCACGATAAGGGAATCCAGCTTCTCCCCGGTGATGGTGATGATCCCTTTCCCGCGGCGCTTGTTAATGCCGTGCAGGATGGAATTTTCCACAAGGGGCTGTAAGATCAGCTTCACCGTCAGATACCCGTGAATGTCACTGGGGAAATCGAGGGTGTAGTCCAATTTTTCCTGAAAGCGTATTTTCTGAATCTTCAGGTAACTTTCCACCTGATTCTTCTCATCTCCGAGAGGAATGATGTTTTTTCCTTTACTCAGGCTGTACCTGAAAAAATTGGAAAGGGAGGTTACCATGGTGCTGATATTTGCAGCCCCCAGTTCCAGTGCCATCCAATTCACCGAGTCGAGGGTATTATACAAAAAGTGAGGGTTGATCTGTGCCTGCAGTGACTTCAGTTCAGCCTCTTTCTTGTTTACCTCGCTGATATAAAGCTTATTGATAAGTTCCTTGATATCGTGCACCATTTTCTTGTAGGTATTAAAAAGATAGGCAAACTCATCATTTCTTTTGTATTCCAGGGAAATATCGAAGTTGCCATTCTGCACCTTAGTCATGGAATTTACCAGTTTGCGAATGGGGTAGGAAATATTGTCGGATAAAACCAAAGCCATCAGGATGGCCAGGATACTGCACAACAGGATCACAAACAGGATCACCCTGTTAAAGGCGACCAATTCTCCGTTTAATTCGCTCATGGGCGTCAAGGATACAATGGTCCAGTCCAAGGGAGCGACTTTTTTATACGATACAAGAATACCATCCTGGTTCGTTTTTTCAATAAAGGAACTGGATTGTTTCAAACTGCTTTCGGATATTTTACGCATGTATTCCTCATCGCTGACATCCCTACCCAGAACGGATATATCGGAACCCAGGAGAATTGACTGGTTATTGTCGATCACAAAGGTGGAACTGCCTGCTGTGGGTTTGGAACTGTTCAAAATCTTGTTAAAATAGTCGATATCCAGGTCCATGGTCAACACGCCTCCGAACTGTATGTTCATATCGTCCAGTCCGTATAATCTTTTTGCGATTTTAATGGTATCGATGGTTTTCGAAGAAACTGTGACTTTATCCAGTCCGACGACAGCATACCTGGTCTTACGCGGAAGGTCCCTGTACCACTTTTCCTTTTCCACCACACTGATATCCGATACTTTGTTTGAGAAGCTGTACATTAAATACTCGGGCCGGTTCAGGATATAAATGCGGGGAACAAGTAAGGTCTGGGTTATACTGGTGACAGAGT
Organism: Bacillota bacterium; assembly: GCA_023419605.1. Classification (GTDB taxonomy): domain Bacteria; phylum Bacillota; class Clostridia; order Acetivibrionales; family JAEZXR01; genus JAEZXR01. The sequence goes on from JAEZXR010000044.1 coordinate 11,406, forward strand.
AGTTTTCAAGGAGCCGGTCGATGATAGACATTTCACTGATGATTTCTGTCATATCATAGGGGTGCTGTGATGATAATATACGGGTCAGATCCGGATTCAAGTAGATTTCGGTAGAAATATCATTGATGGCATCAAATTTTTGAAGGATACTGGACTCAATGATATTTAGCTTTTCTTCCAGGGACGTATTGATTTTGTCGGTTATGATGTCTGTAGATTTGTAATACAAAGTGATGGAAATCACGGATACGGGAAGTAAAATCAGGCATATGAAATATAGCAGCAATCGGCTCCGGATACTGATGGTAAAAAGAAAACGATTTAAAAAAGAAGTTCTTAAAGCCTTTAGCAGCATAGTGATTCTCCCTTTGAAAACGAAAAGAAAATTTAACTTATAAGCATTTGGTATTTTAATAATATTATTATATAATGTTATTGTTGTAAAGGCAATACAGATACCGAACGCTAAACCTTATGAGGTGAGTCAATGAAAGCGTCACTGAGAATATATGGCATCCTGGCAGTTCTATTTTTCCTGGCAAGCTTTTTATTACAAGGTTGCAGCAGTTTGCCGGAAGAAAGAAAACAAACCGTACCCGGGAATGAAACTACCCAAAACAGCAAAAACGAAAAAACTAAAATTCAGTTTGCCCAATGGTCGGTGTCTTCGGCGAAACTGGTGGAGAAGGCCATCAACGGATTTAATGAAACCAATCCGGATAATATTTATGTAGATGTGCTGAAAATTCCACTGGACCGGTACATGGAGACGCTGAACATGCTGAATTCCTCCGGCCAGGGGCCTGATGTTTATGAGACCTTCAGGGAATGGCTGAACAGCTATATGTTTAAAAACTACATCGCGGACCTTACTCCTTTTATCGGGGAGGACTTTTTAAAGCAGTTTCCGGAATGGGCCATCGACATTGCCCAAAATCCTTTGTATAAGGGGAGATTCTACGCTCTGCCTTCCAATCAAATCACCTACCGCCTGGTTTATAACAAGGATTTGTTCACATCCTCGGGACTGGACCCGGAGAGGCCGCCGCATACCCTGGAAGAGCTTAAGAACAGTGCGAAAATCATCAGTGAGTACGGGAAAGGGAAGAGGAAATATGGATTTGCCCTACCGCTTGCAGAGGAGTGGCAGGGGTTCGTTCAGCGCATGGAAGCGGTAAACGGCTACAGCGGAGTTTATTTTTATAATTTTATGAAAGGCAAGTATGACCTGTCGGTATATAAGCCATGGCTTTCTACTTTTATCGAGCTAAATGAAAATGGCGGGTTGTTTCCCGGGATGGAGACCATGAAGAGTGAACTGGCCCTGGCGCAGTTTGCCCAAGGCAATATCGGCATGATGTATGCGGCAAGCTGGGAGGCTTCCTCCTTTTTGAACCAGTTTCCGCCCACCTTCGATTGGGGAGTTGCCCTGCCGCCTGCCATCGATGCATCCAGTGCAGGCAGGGGCGCGGTTGCCGTCAACACAGCGGGATGGAACGTAGTGAATGCGGGGAGCGCCCATATCAATGAATCGGTAAAAGTGTGGAAGTTCCTATACTCAAAGGACTATTTGGGTGAATTACACAAAAATCATAGTGCCATTCCCATCCTGGGCAGTATCCTGGAGAACCCTGAATATTTCCCCGCAGATGGAAATTATAAAAATTATTTGCCTGGAAAGGACGATTCCATTTACCCCAATACACCCATGGTGATGGAAGAGTGGAAACGTAAGGACGCTTATAGTGCGGCCCTTTTTAAGAACCGGATGGACAAGGTTCTCGATGAAGATACCAACAGGCTGGATTCCTTGCTGGGCATGGCAGTGGCGGCAGATACCCTGAGCAGTAAACAGTATTTCGACCCGGGTTTTGATCCTAAAAATCCCATGAAAAAGTAAATTGAAACGGGTTTTAAAAGAATATAGAATACTACCCCAAATTATAGATAATTCCATTTAAACAGTAAAAGAGATCGGGTAAAATAAAAACACAAGGTCGGTTACGATATAACTTCCGCTGTCACTGTGCTGCATCCCTGGGTGAAGGCTGCGAAGGGCCTGCACAAAACCGGAAGTAATATTTTAACTCTCCATACAATAGTGAAGGGGTGGGCAAAATTAACACAACCATCGGCAAAGGAACCCATACAAAAAGGACGACGAGGTTTTCCGTTGCATCCATTAAAAACAAGGGATTATATGTAATGCTGATTCCAGGGTTGGTCATTTTACTTATAAATAACTACATTCCCATGTTTGGTGTAGTTATTGCTTTTAAAAAATTCAGGTTTACTACCAATAATTTTATTACCAGCCTGTTCGCCAGCGAATGGTCCGGATTTAAAAACTTTGAATTCTTTACGAAAACAGATGCGGCCTTTGTAATTACCCGTAACACGCTGCTGTATAATGCCGCATTTATATTGTTTGGCCTGTTGACGGCAGTCCCGGCAGCCATTGCGCTCAATGAACTGCGCAACCGGTTTCTTGCCAAATTCTATCAGACAGCCATGTTCCTGCCTAATTTCTTATCCTGGGTAGTAGTGGGAATCTTTGGATTTTCATTTTTAAGTACTGATATAGGTTTTATTAACAACAGCATATTAAAACCCCTGGGAATTAATGCGATTCAATGGTACAACGAACCCAAGTACTGGCCCTTTATCCTTGTATTTGCTCAAATATGGAAAACTATCGGCAATAGCAGCATAATATATCTGGCTGCAATTACCAACTTTGATAGTGGATTATATGAATCGGCTGTAATCGATGGGGCCAGCAAATGGAAACAGATTACCAAAATAACGATTCCCCTGTTGAAGCCTTTGATGATTACGCTGACACTGATGCATGTCGGAAAAATATTTTTTGCGGACTTCGGGCTGTTTTACCAGGTACCGCAAGACTCTGGAGCACTATACTCCGTGACTAATGTAATCGACACCTATACATTCAATGCCTTTAAAGTGATGGCGGATACTGGGATGTCCGCAGCCGTAGGGTTATATCAGGCCACTGTAGGTTTCGTTCTTGTAATGGTGAGCAATTTTGTTGTAAGAAAGATAGATAAGGAGTCTGCTTTGTTTTAAGGACAAAGCGCCACATGCAAGACATGGGGATTGCAAGCCTGCTTTGCATGAATTTTGATATATAATTTACGATGGGAATTGGCTCCCTTGAGAATCATGCAGTTCCGGAATCGGCGGCTGCATGATTCTCAAATAAGCAGTTGCCAATGGCATTCCATGTAGGAGGAAGAGAATGAGCATACTTACCCGATCGAAAAAAAATGAGTTTAATGTGATTTCACGAACATCCAACTTTTTTTTGAATATAATTTTTGTACTGCTGGTGGTTGCCTGCATATGCCCTGTGGTTCTGGTCATAATCGTATCCTTTACGGCAGAGAGTTCCATCAATAAAAACGGTTACAGCTTTTTTCCCCAGGAATTCAGCACTCTTGCTTATAAATACGTACTGAACGATGCCACCCAAATCATAAGGTCCTATGGGGTTTCGCTGTTTGTTACCATTGTGGGCAGTGCGTTGGCCGTACTGATCGTAGCGCTTTACGCCTACCCCATATCAAGAAAGGATTTCAAACACAGAGGCATTTTTACCTTTATCGTGTTTTTTACCATGCTGTTCAGCGGGGGACTTGTTCCATGGTATATGGTATATTCGAATCTTTTACAGCTGAAAAACACCGTGGCGGTTTTAATCATTCCACACCTGGTAACCCCTTTTTATGTGCTGATCATGAAAACGTTTTTCTCTACCAATATACCGGATTCCGTTGTAGAATCGGCGAAAATCGATGGGGCCGGGGAGATAAGAATATTTGCCAGCATTGTGGTAAAACTTTCGACACCGGCACTGGCAACTATCGGTTTGTTCAGTACCATCCACTACTGGAACGATTGGTTCAATGCACTGATGTTTATTACCGATGTGAAGATTATGCCGCTGCAATTTTTGCTGTACCGGATCCAAACAACGCTGGAAGTACTGATCCAGCTATCCTCTTCGTCCGGGCAGGTATTATCCATCGCCGAACTGCCCAATCAAAGTGTCCGGATGGCGCTGTGTGTAATTACCATGGGTCCCATCATCCTGGCGTACCCGTTTTTCCAGAAGTATTTTGTAAAGGGCTTAACCATTGGTGCTATTAAAGGCTAAATCCGGCAAATATGCGAGCCGGTTAGTATAGAGTAAATTTTAGGAGGAGAAAAAATGTACAGAGCAAAGAAAATCTTATGCATAGGGCTTTCCATAGTATTTATTGCCACGGCGGCATTTACGGGCTGCGGGAAAAAGGATGACGGAAAAGCAAGCTCGCAGACCCCTTCCACCACCGCCACGGAACAAAAATTACCGCCGGTGGAGATTATATGGACCACGGTGCAAAATCCTCAAAAAGATATTGCACAGATACAGGAAGCGGTCAACAAATATACCAAGGAAAGAATCAATGCAACGGTGAAGCTGGATCTTATGGATATGGCGACCTACCCCAACAAATACAAAACCATGCTGGCAGCCGGCGACAAAATGGATATTGTCTTTACCTCCAACTCCTGGGGCTATTCACAGGAAGTAGCAAAGGGTTCCTTTCTTGATATCACCACCCTTATCGACAAATACGCTCCAAAGACCAAAGAGGCGTTGCATCCTGCACTGCTGGAAGGTACAAAGGTGAATGGAAAGAATTATGCCATTCCTACACAAAAGGAACTGGCGCATACCTATGGCTTCTTATACCGCTCCGATATAGCAGAAAAGTATAACATGGATCTGACTACGGTAAAGAAATATGAAGATTTGGAACCTTTCCTGAAAACCATCAAGGAAAAAGAACCAAACCTTTATCCGCTGGAAGGGATGCAGCGGATCAACCCCATGATGTTTATGGACTTTGATCCTGTAGGGGATGCCAATACGCCGGGAAAACTTTACCCGAACAAAGATACCAAGGTCATTAATCATTGGGAAACACCGGAGTCCAAAGCACTTTTGGAAACTCAGCGCAAATTTTTCCAGGCCGGTTACATGCGTCAGGATGCGGCCCTGGTATCCGATAAAAACCCTGACCAGAAAGCTGGGAAGAACTTTATCATCACAGGTTCCATGAAGCCCTTTGTAGATGAAGATGTTACCATAGCCCTTGGTTTCAAGTATAAGTATGTCGATTTGACGAAGCCCTTTATTACGGCTGGGGATACACAGGGTTCCTTAAATGCTATTGCCAGAACCTCCCAGAACGCAGAAAGAGCAGTGATGTTCCTTGAACTTATGAATACGGACAAATATTTGAACAATTTAATCAACTATGGAATTGAAAACGTACATTACACGAAAAAATCCGACAATGTAATTGATTTTGCTCCGGGATTGGATGCAAAGACGACCGGCTACTACCCGAACCTGGCCTGGATGTATGGAAACCAGTTCCTGAATTACCTCATGGTAGGACAGAATACTGCGAAGTGGGATAAATACAAAGAGTTCAATTCCTCTGCGACACAGAGCAAACTCATGGGTTTTGTATTCGATCCGGAGCCTGTGAAAACGGAAATCGCTGCATGTGCCAATGTCAGTAAGGAGTTCGATCCTATTTTAGCTACCGGTTCCGCCGATGTAGCCACTACTTTGGCAAAGTACATGGAAAAATGGAAGGCAGCAGGTTCAGACAAGATTATTGCCGAAAAACAAAAACAGATTGATGCATGGCTGGCAAGCAAAAAATAAGGTAAGGAACAAGCGGAGAAAGTAGGACCTCTGTGGTTGTTGTATTGATTGAGTTGACATGGCGACAGCTATGTCAACTCAATTTACTTGTGAGTCTTTTTTATGTGCGTGCCAGCTTTTCTCATGCTTCGGAAAGGCACATGCGCAAACAAAAGTGGCAAAGCCGCCTTTGTTCATGTCGAGATAAATAATTTTGAGGTGAAGAGATGAGACCGGAAAAACTAATCTACACATTTGTAAGCTATGCCTATGGCACCGAGTGCCAGGGTGAAGTGATTGTCCCCCGGGAAGGATTTGAACGTATCGCCGCGGTAGCTCATAAGCATGGCATACCGGTTACCTGGATTGTCAACAGCGGATCTGCCAGGGTGCTAGGAGACCAAATACGGAATTGGCATGAAGTCTATGGAGATGATGTCATTATCCGGGGGCCTGTCAATGGAGAAGAGGTAAAAGGCGGTAAAACGGAAATTAAGAAGTTTCTGGAACGGGAGTGGGAGAGTGTGAAGGAAGCTTTCCCCTGGGCGGAGACGAAAGTAGCTGCACGGGGAAAAATCTCCAACGAAGTGATTGAGGTCATGGAAGAGCTGGATTTTAAAGGGATGTGGGGATACTGCTGGGAACAGGTCTGGTGGGATGGCATTACCCATAAGGGAATCCCCTGGGGCTTTTGGTATGTAGATAGCGACAGGTATAAAGTGCCCCACCCCGCAAAAGGGAAGATTGTAGCTTGTGAATGGACGGCACGGGATTTAAACCAGACATACCACACCGGAAGTCCCTGCATCTATTCCACGGACCCGGATGATGTTCTCCGGGCCGGATTGTGTACGGGAGAAAATATCGAGTATTGGAAAAAACTCTTTGACGATTACCTGCAAAATACAGAGAGCAATGAACATGTATTTTTCCTGCAGCAGCAGGAAGCGCACGAAATGGATTCCAGCGATGGATATGCCTTCTGGCCGCTTTCCCAGATACAGGAAGATGAAAAGATACTGGACCATTTCTTTCAATACGTAAAAGGCCACAAGGTAACGTTAACAACATTACCGGAAGCCATCGAGCTGTATCATCAGAAAAACCGGATAACTCCACCCACGTACATGCTTACCCATGATTCAACGGTGCGTCCCGAAATCAACGAATATACGATGACCTTGGGAGGGGTTGGGCTGGGGCCATGGCCGGAAACCTTTTTCTATTACGATCATGAATGCCAGATGGCCTTTATAAAAGGAGAGTGCAGGCCTCATACCTTGCGAAATTATATCGGAAAGTGGGACATGAATGATACCTTCGAAGAAGACGTCCCCCAGATATTTGTTACAAAGTTCAATAAAAGTGAAAACCGCATAGAAATCACCTATGAGCTGGGGTATTGGAAACCTGTTCCCTTCGGGCTGGTTTACTGGGATGACCTGGCTGGATTTGAAGTGAAATCCTGCGAGGGGGTTTCTGAAGCAAAAATTATACAGGACTCCCTTGTATTCATAAGATTCAACCTTACCGGAGATAAGAAGAAAATTGAGCTCACACTTCAAAAGTATAATTAAGAACCGGTATTAAAGCACTACTGGACAAATCCATAAAAGAGAGGCCGCTATCCATAATGAAATTCAATAAGGGGGTGGTAGGAAAAAGAGGCGGGAATACTTGCCTTGCCGGTAGGAGAAAACCGGACGCAAACAGGTTCAGTTGATTTAAAAAATGTAGGGAGGTAATGTCATGTTAAAAAGAGTTGACTGGAAAGGACTCAAAAAAACAGTGTTATGCATGGGGATCGTACTGCTGCTGCTGGTAAACGCCTGTATAGTACCCACCACTACTGCCCGTGCGGCAGAGAGTGTCGGTAAAGTGGTAGTATCCCAGGCCGGCTATAGTGCCAATGCTTACAAAGTCGCCAATGTAATTGCTACGGATGTATTGACGGATACTACCTATCAGGTCCTCAACGGTACGACGGTAATTGCTTCAGGAAATATGACGGATGAAGGAACCGTATGGGGAAATCGTGTGTATTCCATTGATTTTTCATCGGTAACGCAGACCGGTACGAATTTCACCATAAAGAGCAACGGTGTTTCTTCGTATCCATTTCCAATTCAGCCTAATATCTGGGATGGCTACAAGGATGAGATGACAGCGTTTTACCGTTTGCTGCGTTCCGGTATTTCCACTGCCGATGCGTATCCATCGGGATACAGCAGCATCCTTCCCTCCGCCAAACTGTATCATGGTGCCGGGCATCTGGATGATGCAGCCTCGGCAGATGGCACCCAGCACTATGATCTGGTGGGAAGCTGGTATGATGCGGGGGACTATGGCAAATACGGAGGAAACCAGTGGGTTACGGGAGAAATTGCCCTGGCGTACCTCCGTAATGCATCTTCACCGCTGGTACGGTATGATAATGACGCCAATGGTGTTCCGGATCTCCTGGATGAAGCAAGATTCGGCAGCGAGTGGCTGATAAAATTTGCTACCCAGTTTAATGGCGCCCTGTATAATATTAAAAACGGTGCCACCTTCGTGCACCCGGACAAAGCTACCGACAATATTCCAGGTACTGCCGATGACCGGAAGCTTGATATTCTCGCTGTAGGCGGATCGGCAAAAGCGGCGGGTGCGCTGGCTGCAACGGCTCGTGCCATCAATGGCGCCCTGGCAGAGGGGCATATTGCCTCCGACAGGGTGGCGGAGTTCACTGCTTTTGCCAATAGCTGTTCTACGGCTGCCGTGACCTGCTATGCTTTTGCCGTCAACAACCCGGATGGCAACCAGGGAAGTTATGTAACCAATGGCGGCCTTCCCAACGCTTTACTCTGGGCAGAGGTAGAGTTGTACCTTCTGACCAATGACACCACCTATAAAACTTCCGCCACAGGTCGAATCACTCCTTTGACCTTCAGTGACATTAAATGCACCAATTACTGGGATATGCGGCCCATGGCCATGGCAGAGTTTTATCCTGTCGCCGACACAGCAACCCAGACCAAAATACAAACGCTGCTAAAGCAGCAGATGGATTATTTCTTGTCTTCTTCTGATGATACACCCTATGGAATGGTGGATGAATTCGGTACTTTCGGGATGAATGAGATTCAGGCTTCCTATTTGGGAGATGCGCTCCGGTACTATGAGCTCTTTAATGATCCTGCCGTTCTTCGGGCCGTTATAAAGGGCACCTACTGGATCTTCGGAAACAATCCCTGGAATATCAGTTGGGTTTCGGGGGTAGGGACCGACCCTGTGGACTTTCTGCATACGCGCTTTGACGAACAGTCTTATGATAAGACCAATACCGGAATTGTTTTGCCCGGTGCCATGGTGAGCGGGCCGGTAATCAAGGACCCCATGAACCAGAAAAGCGCAAGCCCCTGGTACCAGGACCGGCCTCTCTGGCAGGACGACACCAACCAGTGGAGGTACAACGAGTTCAGTATCAGCATCCAAGCGGGATTCCTGTACACCATCATGGGGTTGACCCGGCAGAATGAGGCTTCTACAGCAGGGGGGACAACTCCGGCCAAAATAAAGGTTACCTCACCCAAAGTAGGAGATTATGTAACCGGGGATGTCACCCTGTTTGCAAAACCCCAGGAAGCCATGAGTGCAGTAGCCTATTCCAATGCGCTGGCTTCCACTTCCTATACGGCAATGGCCTCTTCCAACGGTGTTTATAGTGCCAGCCTCAATGTGGATGCGGAAGCTCCTTTTGCAAACAAGAGATACTATATCCGTGGGACGGATGCTTCCGGAAAAAATGTTTTTTCAAACACCCATTTTGCTGTAGCGGCACCCCTCCCGGACCCCGCACATCCCCTGCTGTATGATGACTTCGGGAATGGAGGTACCTGGGGAAGTGTAAAATTGGGATGGGTTAACTGGTACAACCAGAATGGCGGTACGGGCACCTATACACAGACAACGGCGGACGGCAGAACCGTAGGCAAATTTACACAGACTTCGACAACCACCACTTCTTATGCTAAATTCGAGCCCTGGCATGATGCTGTGGATTTATCCGGCTACCGCTATCTGAATTTTACCCTGAAAAACCCGGGATATCCTAACAGCCGGATAAAAATAGAGATCAATGACGGTACCAAAACGTATCAGTTATCGGGAGGATATCTGAACGTACCTACCACCTGGACCAATTACAGCTTTGACATGAATCAATTTACGGCTTTAACGGATAAAAGCAAAATTCATCTGGCAGTGTGGCTCAATCAAACTGTAGCCGGATACGGAGAAATGCTGATGGATGGAATCACTGCAACCACAGCGGCCAGCGGTACGGCTCCGGTCATTACAGCCGGCAGTTTGAATGACGCTGCGGGAAATGAAGATACATTATTTACCTATAGCGCCACCTACACGGATGCAGACAATGAGGAGCCTTTTGCCCTGCAGGTGGTGATTGACGGTGTGATCCACGACATGGTGGAGACGGACCCTGCGGATACTACATACACGGACGGAAAGACGTATACCTATTCCACAGCACTGCCGGCGGGAAGCCATTCCTACTACTTCCGTACAACCGATACTTCTTCGGCCCTTGTTAAAACGGCAGTTCAATCAGGCCCGGTGGTGAATTCCTCCGAATTGTTCTATGAGGCCGAAAACTTAACCGTGAATGCAATTTCCGGGGGAGATACCCGGGTCAAGGTAGCAGATTCCAACGCCAGCGGCGGATACTGGGATCAACTGAACGATAATGCACTGAATGACTTTATTGAATACAAGGTTAATGTGCCTGCTTCCGGTACCTACAATATCAAAGTCCGTGTGAAAAAAGGCGGGGACAGGGGGCTTTGCCAGCTGAGCATTGACGGTATGAACCAGGGTGCTGCTTTTGATGAATATGCGTCCGCCACAGCCTACACCGAGTTTGATTTAGGAAATGTGACCTTCACCACCCCCGGTGACAAGCTGTTCCGGTTTAAAGCCGCCGGTAAGAATGCCAGCAGCCTGGGATACAAATTATGGACAGATTACGTTAAACTGACAAAGCTATAAGTTGCTGCAATCGATTTCTAACTCATCCCCTAATCCCTTCTCTTTGCAAAGTGAAGGAGTTAGGGGTGAGATGAAACGTAGTCTAATAAGAATGGAAAGGACTGTAGGGGCGGGCTCCAAACCCGCCCTGACCACATTCACTACCGACCAGGGCAGGTTTGGAACCTGCCCCTACGATAAACACTGTTTCGCATTGTGACGTCAAAGGAGAAACTGCATTGAATATGAATCATTCCTTAACATCAGATCAAATAATTGCCACTGTCGTTTCCGTTTCCGTGTGCCAGGCGGGGTACAATTCCCATGGGTTAAAAACCGCGGTTGCTGTTGTCGCCGGAGGTGCACTGGGCGACCCCTGTTACCGGCTTTTGCAGGCTAACGACAGGGTACCGGTTTACAGTGGCACCATGGAGTGCTTCCAGCCAGCAGGGTGGACCCGAGGGGAATTGTACTATAAAATCGACTTTTCATCTTATACTGCATCGGGCAGCTATATCATTAGAACCAATGGGGTGGATTCACAGCCCTTTACGATTTCAGAGAATGTGTGGCTGGAGTACACCGATGAGATGGTAGGCTATTACCGGATTCAACGGTGTGGAGTTGACACCCGGGAAGCGCTGCCGGAAACAGGCTTTACAAACCGCCCGAGTCCAGAGGCGCTCCATGGCCCCTGCCATACGGATGATGCCAGAGTCGGCTCGCCTACAGGACCTCATGCCGATTGTACCGGCGGATGGCACGATGCCGGAGACAATAACAAGTACAACAGCCAGTTTGGCTGGCTGGCAGCCGCCTTTGTCAGCACTTACTACCGCCATCCGGGGGCTGCTTTTGACTATGATGCCAACGGAGTACCGGATTTGCTGGATGAGGCAAGGGTCGCCGCTGAATATTTGTTAAAAGTACAAGCTGCTTCCGATCATGGCGGAGGTATCTTTGACCAGGTCCAGAACCATACAAAATCCCATGCCTGGATCTATCCCGGCAGTGAAACGGATGGAGTGCCGGGAAACGAGGACGACCGGGTATTGGAGTGGCGTGAATTTAAAAAGTATGCGCCATTTCCCTATGATACTGCCATGAAGGCGGCCGCGGGCCTTGCAGCCGTTGCCCGGGCCTTTGCAGCCCTGGATGCTGCATTTTCCGACCGGTGCCGCAGGGGAGCAGTCAATGCCTATAACTGGGCCCTTGATAACACGGTTAACACAGGAGGCGCCTATTGCACGGATGTTCAGGAGTATGCCCGGTTATTGGCCGAAGTAGAACTGTACCTGCTGACAGGAGAAGCTTCCCACAGCGGTTTTGTCGATGCCTATATCGACTCCCATACAAGCATTTCGACGAGGGGGACAAACTATTGGGGAGTGGAACCGCTGGCACTTGCGGACTACTATGATGTGGCGGGCCCGAGGCAGGAGAAGATCGTTGCCTTTCTCACGGAGGCTGTAGACCAATGGATAGATGGTTTTGCAGCTCCCTTTGGAGTTTCCGGCGAAATCATTTCCAGCAAATTCGGTATCAACGAACCCAATATGTCCAAAGCGGCAGACGCGTACAGACTATACGAAATCACCGGAAACATACAAGCCCGTGATGCGGCGCTAAGAGCCATGGAGTGGACCTTTGGCGTAAATCCTTTTGATATGTCCTTTGTAGTGGGTATCGGTTCCAAATATCCGCAATATCCCCACTCCAGGCTGGATGCCGACGCCGAAACCAATCCCCATTCCAGCATCTATCTTCCAGGGTTTATGGTATGTGGTCCCATTGCCCATGATACCCTGGATGCCGGCAGCGTATGCCCCTGGTACGTGGACAGGCCGCTGACAGAGGACGGGCTGGCCCAATGGCGGTATAATGAACACTCGGTTTCCATACAGTTTGCCTGCCTCGACCTTGTTATTGCCAGAGCATTTGGCACCGAAAGAGGGGGGAACACTCCCTCCGTTTAAGCAAATACCCAATGAATTTTTAAAATGATAAAGGAGAGTGAAAGTACTATTTCCGATTTTGTACAAACCTTTCGCGGCGTCTGCGCGGGGGGAGGCACTATTATAGGAAATGGTATTTTCACCCGCTTAAAACATGGATGCTTTCACAAAGAGATTGAAAAGATGGAGGTACGATCTGATGTTAAAAAAAAGGTGTAGAAAATTTCTAAGTATTTTCCTTTCGGCTATCCTGGTCTTAGGCCTGGTACTGGTTCCAACAGGCCCTGCTTCGGCTGCCGATGAATATGACGCTTTAAGGGAGCGATGGCTGGGAATGCTGACGGGAGGAACGTCTTACAGCCTCAGCGACCCCGGTATTGCCACACGCGTTTCCCAAATAACAGCCGAGGCGCAAGGATATTGGGATACCCTGATCAAAAGCCCTGACCGGGTACGTCTTTGGGATGATGCACCCTTTGGCAATGCTTCATCCAGTGTTACAACCACCTATACCCGACTTAAATCCATGGCCCTGGCGTATTGTACCTACGGTTCCACCCTGAAGGACAATACAGCGCTTAAAGCGGATATCATCAGTGCTCTGGACTGGATGAATGCCAATGTATATTATGCCGGTGTTTCAAAGTACCAGAATTGGTGGCACTGGGATATTGGAGCTCCTTTAGCCCTCAATGATATAACGGTGCTGTTGTACAACGACTTGACGCCTGCACAGATTGCCAATTATATGAATGCGGTGGATTATTGCCAGCCCTCTGCTACCATGACGGGGGCAAACAGGATGTGGGAGTGTGAGGTCATGGCCCTTCGAGCAGTGCTTGCCAAGGACAGTGTAAAATTGGCAGCGGCTCGCGACGGACTCAGTCCCTTGTTTGATTATGTTACTGCGGGAGATGGATTTTATACGGACGGTTCATTTATCCAGCATAACTACTTTGCCTACAATGGCGGTTATGGCAGCAGCCTGCTGGAGGGAATCGCCAATTTGCTATACCTTCTGGACGGCTCTACCTGGCAGGTTACGGATGTTGATAAGGAAAATGTTTTTAAATGGATCTATGATTCCTATGAAATGTTTGTGTATAAAGGAAATCTCATGGATATGGTACGGGGCAGGGAAATATCCAGATATTACAGCGAGGATAATGCGGCAAGCCACCCCATCACCGCTTCGATTCTCCGGTTGTCCCAAATCGCTCCTTCCGCAGATGCAGCTGCCTACAAAGGGATGGTAAAGTACTGGCTGCAGGCGGATACTGCACAGAGCTTTTTTACGGATGCATCCGTTGGGACCATTCTAGCTGCCAATGCCATTCTCAATGATGCCTCCATTCCATCCCGGGGAGAGCTGTCAAAGTATAAGCAGTTTGCACGAATGGACCGCGCGGTCCAACTGCGGCCCGGTTTTGGTTTCGGAATCAGCATGCATTCCAACCGGACGCAGAACTATGAAGCCATCAACTCGGAAAACAACAAGGGCTGGCATACCTCCGACGGGATGACGTTCCTTTACAATAGCGACCTGGGACAGTTTAACGGAAATTTCTGGCCCACGGTGAACTCCTACAGGCTTCCGGGAACCACCGTACTTCAGAGCTCTACGGTGGCTGCCAACCAATCCGGGGATAAAAACTGGGTGGGGGGCACCGATATTCTTGGATTGTACGGAGTAACCGGCATGGAACTTCATACGCCGGGAAAGACCCTTACGGCGAAGAAATCCTGGTTCATGTTTGATGATGAAATTGTAGCCCTGGGCTCGGGGATTACCAGTACGGACGGTGTAGTGACGGAATCCGTCGTAGAGAATAGAAAACTGAATAGTGCCGGGAACAATGCACTGACTGTCAACGGCGCTGCCAAATCCGCTGCTCTCGGTTGGACGGAAACCATGACAGGGGTGAGTACCATCCATCTTGCAGGAAATGTGGCGGGTTCGGATACCGGCTATTACTTCCCTGGGACCGCGACGGTAAATGGGCTGCGAGAGGCGAGGACAGGAAATTGGAAGCAAATTAATTCCAATGTCAGCACACCTTCCACTCCCTATACAAACAATTTTCTGAATTTATGGTTCGATCATGGAACAAATCCTGTGAATGGCAGCTATTCCTATGTATTGCTGCCCAATAAAACCAGTGCGCAGGTGAGCAGCTATGCCGGTGCACCCCATATCACCATCCTGGAAAATTCAGAGGAAGCTCAGGCTGTGAAGGAAAATAGCCTGAATATTACCGGTGTGAACTTCTGGAAGGATGCCCCCAAGACGGTAGGGATTATCACTTCCAACAGAAAAGCGGCAGTGATGACGAGAGAAACTGCCAGCGATATGGAAATCTCCGTATCCGACCCGACACAGGCCAATGTCGGTACTATCTATATGGAGATTAACAAAAGCGCAACCGGGGTACTGGCTGTGGATAGCGGGATTACAATAACGCAGTATCATCCGACCGTCAAGTTTACCGTCAATGTGAACAATGCAAAAGGGAAGGCCTTTAAGGTAAAATTCAACCTGACAGGAACACCGGCGCCGAATCCGGCACCCGTACCGGTACCGGACCCTTATGAAGCAGAAACGCTGCCGGTAAACGCAATATCGGACTCCGTGACCGTCGGAAACAATACAAATGCCAGCGGGGGAAAGACTGCCATGTTCAATGCCAATGCAGCGGGGGATTATGTGGAGTACAGTCTTAACGTACCACAGCCAGGTACGTACAATATAAAAGCCAGAGTGATGAAATCCAGCAACAGCGGGATTTACCAGTTATCCGTCAATGGAGTGAACCAGGGGAATGCGGTAGATACATTTTTTACCATCGGTACCTATATGGACTTTGATTTTGGAAATGTTGCCTTTGCGACTGCGGAAGACCGGCTGTTCCGTTTTACCTGTACCGATAAAAATGCCAGTGCTTCGGGGTATAAAGTGACGCTGGACTATATCAAGTTAACCAATACATCCGAAAATCCGACACCGACACCCATACCAACACCAACACCAACGCCGACACCCATACCAACACCAACATCGGCGCCAACACTGTATGAAACCAACGATCTTGTAATGAATGCGATCTCCGGGGGAGATACCCGCGTTACCATCAATGACAACAATGCAAGCGGCGGGACCCTGGATAAACTGAACGATAATGCCGTAAACGATTTTATCGAGTATAAGGTGAATATCCCCCAGAGCGGTACTTATAATGTAAAGGTTCGAGTAAGAAAAGGAGCGGACAGCGGCGTATGCCAGCTGTCTATCGACGGTACGAACCAGGGCGCTGCCTTTGACTGCTATGCTGCTGCCAGCGAATATGTTGAAGTGGATTTGGGTTTTGTAACCTTTGCAACAGCCGGTGACAAGTTGTTCCGATATAAGATGACCGGTAAGAATACCGCCAGCCTGGGCTACAAACTTTTTTCAGATTATATCAGGCTGATTCCGTAGTAAAGGCGAAAAAATAAAGCGCATTGCGGTGCGCTTTATTTTTATGCTTAAAAGCTTTATGTACTGGGGATTGTCCACTATAAACCCAGTGCTTTCCGGCCAGGCGGCTGGCTTACTGTGAACAATCTTTATTGGAATCCCTACACTTTAAATCTGGAAACGATGGAGGCCAGCTTTTCCGTGCTGTTCTTCGAGTATTCAACCTGCGTTTCCACTTCCGAGGCCTTTTCAGTGACGATGGCCGTTTTCTGTGCAATGCTGGCAGCACCCTCCGCTCCTTCGCCGGTGGACAGGGAAATATCCTCAATTTCTTTCAGCATGCTTTGAATGGAAGCAAAGATTTCCTCTGAATTTGCGCTGAAATCATCGATTAAGTGGTTAATGAGTTTTACGTCTTCGCTGTACTGTTCCATCACTTCCAGCATAAGGGTATAATCATTGGTAATATCAGTGGCGACAAATTCCAGCATATGATTGGAGGTAGAGGAAAGATTCCCCACAGAATTGACCACCTCCTGGGTGATGGTCTGTATTTCCGTTGCTGTTTCTTTGGAGTTCTCCGCCAGCTTTCGAATCTCCTCAGCCACGATGGCAAAGCCCCTGCCGGATTCACCGGCCCTGGCAGCTTCGATGTTGGCATTCAATGCCAATAGGTTGGTCTGTGACGTGATTTGCAATATGGCATTGGAAAGCATGTGAATCTTATCCACTGCCTTGGATTTTTCCAGCGCCTGCTGGAGATTTTCCTGAGTAGCAGCCAGGGTTTTGGAGACATTGATCTGGGAAGATAAAAAGTTATCTCTTAGTTGCAGCGCCCGGGTATTTATCTCTCCGGCAGCGATGGAGCCATCCTGTGCCTTTTTAGCAATAACTTCGATGGCCTTTTCCATATTGGAGGAAGAATGGTTCATTTCTACGGTAGAGGATGCAGTTCTCCCCATGCCCGAGGCAATTTCTTCCGTGATGGCGGAAACCTCCTGAATCATGGAATTTAATTGAGACATGGCCTGGGTGGAAGTTTGAACCGAATTGCCCACAGTAGCTGTTTCTTCGATTACACTGCGGATGATTTGTGCAACATTGACATTGATTCGATTGAAGCTCCGAGCCAGTTCCCCGATTTCATCGCGGCGTTTCTCATATTTTCCCCGGATGTTGCGGGTAAAATCCCCATTGGCCATTTCATTGCATTCCCTGGTAAGAAAGGTAATGGGCTTATCGATGCTCCGGGCGATGATGTATGCGGCAGCAAGACTCAAAAGCAAAAAGGCAAGAGAAAAGACAGCCACTCTTTGCTTCAGATTACCGAGTCCGGACAGGACTTCGCTTCGATCCACTTCCACGGCAGCGGACCATCCCAGGCCCTCTACCGGGGCATAGCCCATGAATTTGGAGATACCGTTGAATTCATATTCCCCAAAGCCCGTTTTACCTGCAGACATCTCCTTTTGCAGTTCGGAGAAGTTTTTAAAACCCAGCATGCTGTTGGTGTCCGTACTGCCGGAAACCGAAGGGGAGGTGACAGTGTCCACAGAACTTGTTTTTTCTGTGGCAGCACTATTTTGTAAAATCTTTGAAATGAGACTTTCGTCTGCATGGGCAATGGTTTTTCCTTTTTGATTGACGACAAAGGCCTTTCCGGTTTTTCCATAGGTAATTGATTTTGCCATATCACATAATTCGTAGCCATTGCGAGTTGCAGTCAAAACGCCTGTTACCTCATTTCCTACCTTGATGGGAACGGAGTAGATCATGATAAGGGAATTGTCATCCTGATTTTTTAAGGGATCGGATACATTTCTTTCTCCACCCATTGCTTTTTTAAAATAATCGGCATCTTTGACATCACTGACTTTGCCGCTGGAGTCCGTCGATTTTCCCTGACGGTCGACGATCGCCAGGTTGAGTGCACCGACTCTTTTTTTCTCCTGCTCCAGAATTGTCCTAACCCCGGAGAAGTCCCCCGAAGAGCCGGCAGCCAAAGACAGACTGCTGTTGGCAGCAATGGACTCCAGGCGGTTGAGTTCATTGGATATTTCAAGTGTAATGATTTTGGAGGCCTCCAAGGCAAACTTAGGCATGGTATCCTTGGCGTTATTGATGAGGAGACCGGAGGCTGTGCTGTAAGATTCAAGTCCTAAGCCCAAACAAATAATAAATAGCAGGATTCCCATTAGCAGGATGATTTTAGTTTTAATTGTCTTCATATAGTATTTCTCCTAAGTCATAAAATAAGTATTCTTACGGTGCTGCGTTTTATCGTTTTATGTAAAGCCGATTTTGGAATGGCTTTCAGCTTCAATGATATGGGGGAAGGCTGTTATATAACCTCACCAAGGCAATACCTCCTTTCATCTACACTATTGTACCACCTTTATGCTGAATTTTGGAGAATGCATAAAAATTTTACAATGTATGCAATCCTTGTGCAGGAGTTCGGGTCATATATACCTCCATTTATGTGGTTTTAATCAACGATCCATGAAAAAATGTCAAATTGGCTGCAATTCCTCCGGTACCCCGCATGAACATGCCATGAACCGCATCCTGGCTGAAAAAATATAGAAGCAAACATTTACCCCTGCATGTGCTATAATAATAGCGGACCGCTAGTAATTTTCGCAGGGGGTGTAGAAAATGAATCAGATTGACATAGCAAAACTAAAACGTGGGGGATATATAAACCAAAGTGATAATACGTACTTCACCATCCGGGTGAAGCTGACAGCCGGAAACATAACCTCTGACCAAATGGCTGCAGTATCTGCTATAGCTGCAAAGTACGGTAGGGGGTATGCAGGGCTTACCACCCGGCTGGGGATTGAAATACCCTGGGTAACCCTGGAGAATCTGGAGTACGTGAAAGAGGAGCTCCTTGCTGTGGGATTGGCGCCAGGAGGAACCGGACCGACGGTTCGGCCTATCGTAGCCTGTAAAGGAACCATTTGTGTTCACGGATTGGGAGATACCCAGGGGCTTTGCGGTGATCTGGATAAAGCGTTTTTTGGCAGGGAGGTGGGAGCGAAATGCAAAATCGGCATTGTAGGCTGTCCGAATAACTGTGCCAAAGCGCAGCTCAATGATATCGGCTTCATGGGGCAGTGCGTACCGAAGGTGGAAGTTGGACTCTGTGTGGGCTGCTCCAAATGTGTATCGGTTTGTAAGGTGAAGGCCATGGCGATGATGGATGGGAAAGTGAAAATTGACACCTCCAGGTGTATCCGGTGTGGAAAATGTGTAAAAGCATGTGCCACAAAAGCTATTACTGTGGATAAACAAGGCTTTGTTCCTTATCTGGGAGGGAAATTCGGCAGGAAGCATCGACTGGGAGACCGTTATGATGCAGTATTGTCGCAGGAGGAAGCTGTTGATTTTACAGGCAGGATTTTAAATTATTATGTGACCAATGCAAACAAAGGCGAGCGGTTATCGGACTTTGTGGACAGAGTCGGGTTCGAGGCTTTGATTGAAGGGCTGAAATGAAAAAAGCGCATACCAATGCGCTTTTTTTGTACCTGCCAAGGCAATGTCAAAAAAAGCACTTCTATTTTCTGGAATATGGTGTTATTATTTATATAAATTTAACAATAAAAATATGAATAAACGCTCTGATGATTCAACAAAAAATAATCTTGGAAAACCATTTTAAACTCTTAGTTTCAGCTATAAATTAAACCAATTCCTATAGTAGTATTAAAAATTCTGTGTTTTAATCCGTAGTATGGTTCACAAACGGCAAAGCTATGACTGTAAAAAACAAAGCAGAATTATTTGTTCAAGCAGAATTCAGGCTTTTTCTAAAAGAGGTCATTGGCTTGACAGATAGTCAAGTTTTGTTTGCAATGCAGTCTTGTTTTAATTTACCAGGCAATGCGAGGTGTAGTATATGAATACTTCCTGATTCCACAAGGTGCGTGTTGATTTTTTGAGAACGATAGTATAGGAGGTAAAAGTATGAGTAAGAATATGAGAAAATTGTTATCCTTACTTATGACGGTTATGATGATCGTCAACGTAGTTGTTGTTTTCGAAACTATGGGCAGTACTGCCGTTTATGGAGCGGATACGAATCTTGCCCTGAACAAGCCGGTAACTTCCTCCGGCGAGCAGGTAGGAAATGAAGCCAGCCATGCTGTTGACGGGGACACTACCAACTGGTGGTCGTCGCAGGTTTTCCCCCAATGGATCAGTGTAGATTTAGGTTCAACCTACAGTATCACTAAAACGGAAGTTGTACCCTATATGGACCGGGCCTATCAATTTAAGGTTGAAGTTTCCACCGACGGTACGAATTATACGCAGGTGGTAAATAGAACCGGCAATACAACCGGCGGGGCTTTGATTGCCGATGTATTTACACCGGTAAATGCAAGGTATGTCAGACTCACTGTAACAGGCTGCTATAATGACACTACTATCTGGGCAAGCATCAACGAGTTCGGGGTATTCAGCGGGGCGTCTTCTTCAACGCCTACACCTATACCTGTAATTACGCCTACACCGACGCCAACTCCTACACCGTCAGGAAATGTAATATCGGTATCCACTATCTCCCAGCTAAATTCCGCTATAGCCAATGCGCAGCCTGGAGATAGTATCGAACTGGCAGATGGAACCTATAACGGTACCATCAACGCATTGTCTGGCTTGAACGGGACTGCCGCCAAGAACATCATTATCCGGGCGAAAAATGTGGATAAAGCGGTATTGGCAGGTTCTGCAAAATTCGATCTTTCCAATTGCTCCTACATTACCATCGAGGGTATAAAAATTACCAGCAGTGTAACTGTAGGGATCAAGTTGAATAGCTGCAACAACATACGTGTAACAAGGTGCCGTTTACGGACAACGGAAACAGCAGGGGCCGATAACAAATACATACTGATTCAAGGTGCAAACAGCCATCACAACCGTATTGACAGAAATATCTTTGAAGAAAAGCATGAGATGGGACAAATGCTGGCAATCCACGGGAGCAGTACCCAGGTCAGCCAATATGATGTGGTGGAACTGAATTATTTCAAAAACTTTTATACAGGTCCGGCCAACGGGTATGAAACTATCCGTGTGGGCTTGAGCGGAATCTCCATGTCCAGCGGCTACACCGTCATACAAAACAACCTGTTTGAAAATACCGACGGAGAAAATGAATGCGTATCCTTAAAAGCCTCGGATTTAACCATAAGGTACAATACTTTCCGGAATGTTAAGGGAGAATGCACATCCAGGCATGGTAACCGCCACAGTGTATACGGCAACTTCTTCCTTGCCGATGGAATTAAGGCAAGTACGGCAGGAATCCGGGTATTCGGACAGGACCACAAATACTATAACAACGTCTTTAAAGGGCTTACAGGAACAGCCATCGTTATAAACGGTGGTGACGTAGATACCAGCGGGCCTCTGAATGAGCACTGGAGGCAATACCGCACGGAAGTAACCTTTAATACCATTATTAATTGTGCCGACGGAATTGTATTAGGCGGCAAACCCTATCCTCCCATCGACAGCAAGATCGCCAATAACATTTTCAAAGGTATCACCGGCACGCTGATTAGTGATGTAAGCTCTACAAACACACTATGGCAGGGGAATATTGCACATGCCACCGGTTCTGCTTCCGTTGGAGTATCCAAGAGCTCAAATGAAGTCAGAGTTGTGGACCCTCAGCTTGTAGCTGCAGGAGAACTGTTCAGGCTCTCCGGCACAAGTCCTGCTATCGATGCAGCTTTAGGTACATATTCCTATGTAACCACTGATATGGATGGACAGTCCAGGTCAACCAAGGACATCGGTGCTGACGAGTACTCAACGGAAGCTGTTACGCGTGCACCCCTTACATCAGCCAATGTAGGGATCTTTGCTCCGTAATAAACTTGAATAAAAATTAGTAGGAAAAGGGAGCCTCGCGAGGCTCCCTTTTATAATGCAGTACATTTAATTTTGATTGGTTGAGTAACAATCTCCAACATAATCATAGTATCTATTCTCGCATTTCATGAATTTGGCTGCGAAAAACATCACTTCGGAAACTAAAACCAATAATACCATACTACCACTCCCAATAATCGTTGCTTTACTTAATTATACATCGAATTTGGCGATTACCGCAAGAATAGTCTTGTTTTTAACGAAATTGAATAATTATCTAACGATATCGGCTATTTTCTTAACAATGTTTGTGATTTGTATAACAATCAATGGAAATGGTACCGGTTAAGCAGTGCGGTATATGTAGATAAAATAGCAAAAGACCAAGTCGCATACGACCTGGTCTTTTGAGTGAGAGAATGCCTTGCCTCGGACTATTTCAGTGCCTTAACGAGGAGGGTAACTGCTTCGGCTCTGGTAGCAAAGCCTTGAGGCCGGAAGGTATTGTCCGGGTATCCTGAGATGATACTGTTCTCAGCCGCTGTATCTACTGCATTTTTAGCCCAATCCGACACATCCTTCCGGTCTGCAAAGGAGGATTCAAGGGATGTGGCACTTAATTCGGCTGCATTTACGATCATCACAGTCATTTGCTCTCTTGTGACAAGATCATCCGGACCGAAGCTACCGTTATCATATCCTTTGATGATCTCATAATAGAACGCTGTTGCGATAAAGTCCTTCGCCCAATGTTCCGCCGTATCGCTGAAGCTTTTGCCGTTTTGCGGAGTAAGGTTAAAGGCTTTTACCAGTAGCTTGACAAATTCAGCTCTTGTGATGGTTCCATCCGGCCGGAAGGTGCCATCGGTGTATCCATTGATTGCTCCTGCCGCAACCAGCTTTTCAATGTAACTTTCACCCCAGTGTCCGCTGATGTCTTTTAAAACAATCGGTTTCGGAGTGGCAATTACAGCAAACCGGGTAAAGTGGTCCACCTGTACCGTAATGGTTCCATCGACTGCCGCACCTCCGATGTTTATCCAGGCGGAAGTAGTTTCATCGTAGTAGTGAATAGCGGGTATTTTGTCCATTCCCAGCGCTGCTGCATCATATTTGAGTGTCAGGGTGATGGGGGTGTTGAAGGTATAATGATTCTGGCCATCTACCGTAAACTCATACACCGGGCTGAGCAGATTTGCACCTACCGGAGCAGCCGGAGGCTGCATTACTTTTTCCACCTTGACGGGCACTGCCGCATTTTCCTTCAATGCACCGCCTGGAATCACAATGGATGCGTCACTGCCCAGGCTGACGGTTCCTCCGGCACCTGGATAAACCACAGCTGAGCCGGTGGTGGAGTTGACGGGCTGTGGAACCACGGTACCACCGCCTGTATAGGTGGGAGTATCCGTATTGGGGATAAACTTCAGGAAGTTGCCCCAAATAATGCTGCCATTTGCATTCCTCTCATAGGGGAGGGAGGGTGTCAGGCTGGCAAAATTGGAATCTTTCAGCACTGTGCCGGATTTGTTTACCGACGAAGTACCATCGAAGAAATAATTCGTATCACTGGCCGCAGAAGAAGGATAGCTGTCCTTATTTGTGCCTTTGTAGGATACGAAGTGATCGATGATAAAATTCAACGGGATACCGGGATAAGAGGTAAAGGTTATATTGGCTCCCTTATTATCATAGGAAACGCAATTATATGCCTGTACGGCCGGATTGCTGTTGCTGGTGAAGCCATTAGCCCTGTTGCCGAAGGCAATGCTGTTCCGGATGATGTGAGGCACTGCGATACCTTCTCCACCGAGCTTGAAGCCGTTTTTATCGCCTTTGCCGAGGTAACCGTCAGTAAGGATTCCATTGTTATATGCGATGCAATCTTCCAGGACAACCACGCCGATAGGGCCCGTTTCCGCTTTGGTGTATAAATCCCAGCCATCATCGATGTTGTTATGGGATATGCAGCCTCTGAATACATTGCCTTCACCGCAGGTAAGTTTTGCCGCAAAGCCGTCCGCATCGTTTTCCGAGGAGTCTCTGTTATCGAAGGATTCGCAATTAAGTACAAGATTATAGGAGGGCCAGGTTTCACGGCTGCCGGAACCGATACGGCTGATCTGCATGCCGGTATTTCCATTAGCATAGGTCTTGCAAAGCTCTACCTTATTGTAATTGCCTCCGATGATAAATCCTGTGCCGGTTGCTCCGGTGATATTAATACCGAGAATATGCCAGTAGCTTCCTCCCAGTGCAAAACCGGAGGATTTTTGAGAAAAATCGACGGTTACGGTTTCTCCGTTATAAGCAGCCAGCGATTTCATGGCGGTTGAGGTGCCATCATTTCCGGCTGGAATTGTTACCGGTGTCGTACGGGTATAGGTTCCGCCGAGCATGTAAATGGTTTGACCTTCTTTTACAAACTTAACGGCAGTATCAAGGTCCAATGGATCCTCTTTAGTTCCTGCTGCGGTGCTGCTGCCTGAAGGCGAAACATAGATTGCTCCGTCGGGAGTTTCATAGGTTTTCATGGTAACAGCAAAATGGGTAACGATTCTGTCATAGGAACCCAGTGCCTGGGTTGCATCCGGCGTGAAAGTAGCCGTAAAGTTGGTTGTGCTGTTGGCGGCAAGAGTGGTGCTTTTTGCCAGCAC
Source organism: Bacillota bacterium (assembly GCA_023419605.1). Classification (GTDB taxonomy): domain Bacteria; phylum Bacillota; class Clostridia; order Acetivibrionales; family JAEZXR01; genus JAEZXR01. The sequence continues at coordinate 36,120 of JAEZXR010000044.1, forward strand.
CTGCTTGGCAGTGACAGGTACATCCGCTGCAATCACTGTTTCCCCTTGTTTGATGGTTACGGAACCGTTTACATTTGCCGTTAGCTTGAAGGTGTAATCACTTTTGGCTGAAGAAGACAGCGAAATAACGGTAACTGCGGGTGTAACTGGGGTCGGTGGCGGGAGGGCTCTGGGTGCGTCTGTTTCTGCTGCCGTTACGGTAAAGCTGACATTGCTGACCTCAATGGTAGCAACACGTGCCGTATAAAAGCCCACATAAATCTTTGAATCCTGGACAATGAGGGCGTCGGGCTCATAAAAAGTAGCCGTATTTGTTGAGGAATTCGTAAGGCTTGCAGTATAACCGGAGTTTGTTTTTTCCAGTGTCAGCCTGTAGGTCGCATTGGGATAAGTATTGCTTGGTCCCGGTCTTACAGTACTCCAGGTAGTAGCTGCCTGAACGGTGCCTTCGTTGCCCAGAGAGCTTGTGACACCGGTTCTGACGAAGGCCTGGGTCGTGCCCCTGTAGCCGCCCACTGCTACAACATTGGAAGAGAATACGGCAGAGTTCCCGTTTTGCCCGATGGCATCCCTGGCCATCAAACCAAAGGCCTCTTGATTATCCGGGGTGGGCTTGGCAAACTCAATGACCTTTACATCTGCCGACAGTACAAAGTTATCCTTAGTACCGTCGATTTCGGTGTAATAGAAGGATATACCGTCCTGAGCGCCGGTAACTTTACCGCCTGTTGTACCATCGACATTGGAGCCTGCTTTCAGGAGGATGGAACCGTTTACCGTACCGGGCTCTGAAGGAGTGACCGTATTATTCGTCAGGCTCGTCGATTGGCCAAAAACTATGGACTTCCATACGTAGGTAGTCTTTTCTCTTACCGATACAGGGAAGCTGATCGGTGCAAATGCGGAGTTTGCCGGAGCTACGGTTATAGCATAGGTTCCAGGCGTGCTGCCGTTGAAAGCGGATGAATCAACAGTATAGCCTACGGGGTCCAGAACTTCCTTATCCCCGTTATCATATACCTTTGACACTTGAATTCCGGCTGGGTCAAAGGTATCTCCCACTGTATAAGTGGTTTTCGGGAGCTTAGTTACTTCTATTCTCGTTAATTTTTTTTCGTTAACAGTCAAGAGCAAGGTGATTTCCTTGCCTTTATAAGAAATAACGACTGTTTTTTCCCCTTTTGTGGTAGTGTCAAAACCCGATGTGTTTACCGTATATTCATTGGATTGAAGCATTACTTTTGAATCACTGTATAACGCACTCACTACCAACCCGTTGAGGTTTAATTTGTCACCCAGATAGTAGAGCGTTTTCGTTGGCTGGCGTGTGATTTCCAGCCCTTGAAGCTCTGACGCCTTTACGGTTATTTTGAAGCTTGTCGTTTTTGACGGATCTGCGTTGAAGGTTACAGTAACGTTTTTTTCTCCCGGTGTACTGCTGTCAAATCCCGAGAGGGTATATTCGCTGGCGGTAAGCGTTCTGGTGGCTCCGGAATTGTATACTGCTTCTACCGCCATTCCTAATGTATCCATAGGATCGCCAAGGTAATAGGTGGTTTTTGCCGGCGTGTATACGAGATGGATTCCTGTCAATACCAAAGGAAGTACATTTACTTTAAAAGCAGCTGTTTGTCCCCCGTAGCTGACGGTTACGGTCTGTTCTCCCGGCACATCCTTATTAAAGCCGGATACAATATAGTCATTCGCCGTAAGTGCTTTTGTGCTGCCGTCGGTGTAGGTAGCATTCACTCCCAAGCCATCCAAATCCAGGTCCTGTCCTGCAAAATACTCTGTTTTTGTAGGTTGGCCGGTAATGGCAACATTGCTCACCTCTGTTACAAACTTCACATTAGAGAAAGTGATCTTTGTATTACGTGCCGTGAAAAGGCCGAGGTAAACTGGAGAACCGGTAAAGGCACTTGTTAAGTCTTCCAGAACTTTTGTGTCGGAACCGCAGCCAAGCATAAATTTATTATCGCTTGTTTTAGCGATACTCAGCGTGTAATCGTTCCCTGTTTTCGGGATTGGGGCTGCTATATCAATTGCCGGAGCTAAGCTTGCACCTTTACGGTAAAATGCCTGCATTTTCTGGTTCAATGCGCCCACTGCCACGAAGTTGGATAGATGGCCTGCAGTGGAGCCATTGTCACCCACCGTGTTCCGAAGCATCAAACCAAATGAAACCTGGTTATTAGCGGCAAAGCTGTCCACATGTACTTGCGCGGTTAAATGAAATGGTTTGCTGATATCTATTTGCGTATAATAAAAGGCAATACCGTCTGCATTGCTTGATATTTTACCTTTATCATTTTTACTTTCCAGTACTATATTATTTGAGCTAACTGCAACCGTGTTGTCCGTCGTGTTCGTACTATTCCCGAATACACGGAATTGCCATGCAGGATAGCTTACAGGTGTAGATGACACGACAGGTATGGATTTATTACTTCCGGCGATCCCTGTTACTTTGAAATTGTAGGTACCGGTTTCCTTTGGAATATATGCATAAGTAAATTGTGCAACGGATTGAGAAGCCGTTGCGTAGGTGTAGTTTACGACAGTTTGATAAGCTCCGCCGTCTTTTGAAACCTCAACGATATAACCGTTGGAGGAATCGGCAGCGATGGCGTCGCCGTCCCATGCAAGGGCAATCCCACTACTATTCAATGTAGCAGTAAGATTTGACGGAACCGGTGCGGTTCCTGCTGCATCTGCCCGTACATTAGCAGCGGGTACGCCACAGAATAGATTTACAAGCAGTAGTAAAGCCAATACCAGACTGAGCATTTTCTTTTTGTTCATCAAAACCTTTTCCCTTCTTTCAACATGTTTTCCCTTTGGATCGGTGCATAAAGGGATGTGAAAAAGGTATTCCATAGGTTTTGCTGCACCGTGTATGCCCCATCTGAATGGGCAGCCCGCAAAAAAAGAATACCTATGCTTTTCACATCATCCTATGGATACTAGGCCCTGATCACCTCTTTTCTCGAATTGCTAAATACAACCAAAGTCACACATACCCATCGTAATATTGTGGGAGGGAAGAAGTAAATAGACACAATTTTCATCGGCATGTCATTATTTATAAAAGCTGAAATGTTGACGCAATTTTATAGATTTACTAATAAATTTAGGCAGCAGGGGTACCTCGGGTTGGAGTGTTCAATCGATACTGAAAGGAAATAAAGAGAGAGGATAATAAAACTCCTTTAAAGGATGAAATTTACAGGGAAAGTGCAAACCCAAAAATTTCATATGAATAGCGCTAAAATTCAAAGAGTACTGCTAAATCACAACAAGGGTAGTGTGAAATTTTGATACGGAATGAAAGATGTGTATTGAAAAAAAATTACAGACCATATATAATTAGATATAGCCTATATAGACTTAAAAACAAATAGAATGCTCGAATAGAAAAGGAGATTGATATATGGCTGTAATTGACAATGTTTTGCTAAAACTGCGGGAAATGAAAGACAGTCTGACACCTGCGGAAAAAAAGGTGGCCGAATATGTGCTGGCCTATCCGGAGGAGATTCCTCGTTATTCCGTTAAAAAGCTGGCAATGAAAAGTAAGACCAGTGATGCTTCTGTGGTCCGTTTATGCAAGACGTTAGGGTATGACGGGTACAGGCAGTTTATTGTCAGCATATCCGGGGAACTTGCGTCCCGGGGGTCGGAAGAGGGGGAAGAATATACGGATATCCAGCCCGGTGACGATCTGAATTTGATTATAAAAAATGTTTCCTTAAATAACTGCAGATCCATAGAAGATACATTAATGGTAATCGATAAGGCCAGTATAAAAAAGGCCGTGAAGCTTCTCAGCACGGCAAGAAGAATTAATTTTTACGGTATCGGAGCCTCCGGCCTGGTGTGTATGGATGCGCAGCAGAAATTTATGCGTATTAATAAAATCTGTCATGCCTATACGGATGGACATTCGCAATTAACCTCCGCCAGCATGCTCACCAGCGGGGATGTAGCCGTCATTGTTTCCAACACGGGGAGCACGGTTGAAATCGTAGATACCGTAAAGCTCATCAAGGAAACCAATGCCTCCATCATTGCCATTACCCGCTATGGTAAAAGCATGTTATCGGCAAATGCAGATATCGTACTGTTTTTTTCCACTCCGGAGACAACCATACGCAGCGGCGCCATGGGTTCGCGCATTGCAATGCTGAATATCGTAGATATACTTTTTTCCGGGGTGGCCAGTATGGAATACAAGACGATAAAAAAATATCTGGATAAGACTCATAATGTGCTGCTGGACAAACATGTAAATTAAGACAAATTTCTATAGGCCAAGAGGATATTGAAGATGCCGGATGTCTGAAACGTATCCTTTTGGCCTGTTTTATGGTTTCTTTTGAAATTTTATGTCAAATAATAATTACATAAAGAATTAAAATTTCAAAAATTTCTTGACTTTTTTACGGAATGTTATATAATCAATATGAAAAGAGTTTTTACTAAAGGAGAGTGAAAATATTACTTCAGCTTTTATGCGGGTTCGCCGGGATATCCATGAAGGATATGGCAAAACCATAGAGTAAGTTGTATTTTCACAGTCCCTAAAGATCGATGAGAGACGCATTTCATCTATCATCTTATCATTCCTGCAGGGATGCCACGAAGCACCCGTAAAAAGACAAAGTAGTTCTTACATGACTGGATTTCTGGAATTAAATCAAAACATACGGAAGATATTTTTATACATGAATAGGAAAGAGGTGCTTACAATGCCTGACATGCTCGTAAGGTTGTATGATTTGCCTGATTTCAGTGATCTACTCGGCGGATTAAAGAAGAAAGGGATTATTGTAAAACGTGCAATGGGGCCGGAAAAAATTCTGCTCGAAGAATGGTGTAGAAGTAATTTTACCGAACATGCTGCAGGTGAGGTTTCTGTCGGTATGTCAAGGTCGCCCGTAAGTGTATTTATTGCAGTCAAAGAAAATAAACCGATCGGATATGCATGTTACGATGCCACTGCAAAAGGCTTTTTTGGTCCTACAGGAGTATTGAAGGAGTACAGAGGCTTAGGGATCGGGAAGGCTCTCCTGTTTGTGACGCTGGCAGCCATGTATGAAGATGGGTATGGTTACGCTATTATCGGAAGCGTGGGACCGAAGGAATTCTATGCAAAAAACTGCGGAGCGATTGAAATACCGGATAGTACCCCGGGAATTTATGCAAATATGATAAGAAGCAAAGAATAAAATAACCTTATGGGGGGGTTAACATTGGATACCTACCTACACAATTTGACTACGGAAGAAGTAAATAAAGAAACACTGCATATTGACGAATGCAGCACCGAAGACATACTACTGTTAATTAATGAGCAGGATACGCTTGTCCCTTTCGCCGTCCGGCGTGAAATACCTAATATCGTCCGGGCGGTAGATATGATTTACGCGTCGCTGAAAAACGGTGGCAGAATGTTCTATATTGGCGCGGGAACCTCAGGACGCCTTGGCGTTTTGGATGCTTCCGAATGCCCGCCGACTTATGGCACGAATCCGGAGCTGGTACAGGGAATTATCGCCGGAGGAGATGTTGCATTGCGTGTTGCAGTGGAGGGCGGTGAGGACGATGTCCATGCAGGCGCAAAGCTTATTGAGGATTACAGCATTACCGGACAGGATGTGGTTGTGGGAATTACTGCAAGCGGAAGTGCTCCCTTTGTACTTGCTGCTATGGAAGCAGCGAGGGCAAAAGGTGCGGTTGCCATTGGCGTGGCGAACAACCGGGACTCTAAGCTGTCAAAGGTTTGTGATGTGTGTATAGCTCCTGTTGTAGGACCGGAGGTCATTATAGGCTCTACCCGAATGAAATCGGGTACGGCGCAGAAGCTTGTTCTAAACATGCTGACCACCAGTGTGATGATTAAACTCGGCAAGACCTATGGAAATTTGATGGTAGACCTGAAAGCGACGAATACAAAGCTGAATGACCGCGCAAAGCGTATCGTTTGCCACGCAACGGGTGTTGACTATGAAACGGCCGGGAAGTATCTTGAGAAAGTGAATGGCGACACAAAGCTTGCCATATTAATGATTATAACCCGTCTGGAAGCAGATCAGGGGAAGGATCTGCTGCAAAAGCATGGCGGACGTTTAAAAGAGGCTATTGCTGCAGTGAATGGGTAAAACATTTCGAATATGCATTTTCCCACCTACAGAGCCTTATGCCCCACAGGGCAATGGAAAATATATATTAATTCAAGGAGGGAACATCTCATGAAAAGAACCACCCGTATTTTATCGATGTTGTTAGCCGCACTAATGGTATTTACACTGTTTGCCGGCTGTACAAAAAAGAATGACCAGACTCCAAGCGGTACAGCGGCTCCAACCGCAACCGCACCCGGTCAGACTGCGACTTCTGCACCGGACAAAATAACCGTTATGGTTCCGCCCATTAGTGCAAATTTCCAAAAAGAAATACCCAACTATGTAGCGGCTTTTCAGAAAAAGTACACAAACCTGACAATGGACGTAACTCCAGCAAGCTGGGAAGAGATGACACAAAAGCTGGATATCCAGGTAAATGCGGGTTCTCCACCGGATATAGCCTTCATGGGGCAGGCAAACGGTGCCATATCCAAGTACTTATCCACAGGTATGATGCTGGATATCAGCAAAACACTGACCAAAGAGATGACCGATGATTTCGATGCCAATACCCTGCTCTACATGAAGAATGGAGAAGGCATGTATGGACTGCCTCTTTATATGGGTGTGCATTCCATCGGCGGAAATAAGGCGTTTTTAGAAGAAGCCGGTATTGACTGGAAAACCGTTCAGCAAAAAGGATGGACCTTTGACCAGTTTAAAGAAATGGTTAAGAAGGGTGTAAAGAAGGACGGGAATACCACCCGCTATGGTTTCGTATATGCCTGCTCCGGCGTAACGGCTATGGACTTCCTTGAAATGCTCTGTATGAATGCAGGCATGCAAGCTGCTTTTGACAAAAACTTAAAGTATGCTTACACCGACCCCAATTACCTTGAAGTGCTCAAATTCGTAAGAAGTTTAATTGATGACGGCTCCATGCCGAAGGAATCCAACACCATTGATGCAGGTAAGCGTTGGAACATGATGCTTACAGGCCAGACCATGATTACCGGTAAGGGAATGCCTACCTTTGAGAATTCTGCGAAGCTCAACAACGCAAAACTTGACGCGAAAGACGCTACTGCAGTAAAAGACAGTATCAAGGTTGACTATATCGAACTTCCATCCCCAACGTTGGGAAATAGCCCACAGGTTGCAGGGGGTGGTGTTGATGGATACCTGACTTTCCGTCAGAGCAAAAATCCGACTCCGGAACATGTGAAAAATGTTGTTACAGCAACCTATTTCCTGTCTTCCGGTGAAGTGGCTGCCAAGGCGATCAATGAATTGTTCCTGGCACAAATCACAAAGACGGGTAGAGAAGCTTCCAAAAGCCTGAAAGTGGATATTGATCCGAACAACCTGGCTATGACGGCAAAACTTACCGCTATTGTATTTGAACCTCGCCCGGACATTACGCCGGAGCTGGGTGCAAAAGCAACCAAAATACGTGAGGAAGTAATCAAGCCAAAGTTCCAGGCTCTTCTTGCAAACGAAATTACACCGCAAAAAATGTATGATGAAGTTAAGAAGGCTGCCATAGCAGAATTCGGCGAAAAAGGCGTGAAATAATTCAGGTATATTAGATCCTTTGTTTGTATCCAACCCCACCCATCGTGGGGCTGGATACAACATTATTATACTGTAGTACTTCATGTCCTCTCTGTAGAATGTCCGTAGAAGTATAAATCAAAGGAGGGCTTATGAAAGTGGAGGTCAGTGCAAAAACACCAAAAAGTAAAAAAAGATTTCGGTTTAATGATGAATATATGTGGGGCTATATATTTATCGCCGTAGCAATGTTGGTATTTTTAGTTTTTACGGTATATCCACTCATCAGCGCATTTATTATCAGTTTTCAAAAATACAAGCCCCTGGGCTCAGAATGGGTCGGGCTTGACAACTATAAGGCATTGTTAAAGGATAAGATTTTTGCCAAGTCACTGATGAACACCATTGTCTATACCATTGGCGCAGTGCCGGTAAATCTGTTTATTTCCTTTGTAATTGCATTATTGATGTATCCCCTTAAGAGTTGGTTACAGACCACCTTCAAGGCGGTTTACTATCTCCCTGCCGTTGCATCCGGTGTTACCATGTCACTGGTATGGCTTTGGATCTTTGATCCGCTTCCTGCCGGTTTGCTCAATCGGCTGGTATCCATCGTCGGAATCCAAAACCAGAACTGGCTGGGCTCCACCAACACCGCCATGTTCTCCCTTTTGCTTATGACATGGCTTGGAAATCACGGTAAAAGTATTATTATATATGTTGCCGCTTTGGGCGGTATACCTGATAGCCTCTTTGAGGTTGCAGACATGGAAGGCGCATCGTATTTTAAGAAGGTACGCTACATCATATTCCCCTTGCTCAAACCGACAACGCTCTTCCTTGCGGTTACGGGTGTGATCGGTTCCTTCCAGGTGTTTATGAATGCATACCTGATGACTTCCGGCGGACCGGATAATGCGACCACCATGATCGGTTTGCTGATTTTTAGAAATGCATTTACCTACTTTAACTTTGGCGTTGCATCTGCACAGGCTTTGGTATTGACTGTGATTATCGTGACTATTTCCGTTATCCAGTTTAAGTACCTTGGCGATGATGTAGAATATTAAGCAGAAGGGGGAATCATTTGTGGCGTTAAAAACCTATAGCAAAAACAGGTTTCATAAAAACTTCCGAACAACCGCTACTGTAGTATTCCTGCTGTTATTTGCAGTGGCAACGTTGTTTCCCATTTACTTCATGATCATATCTGCCTTTGCCCCTCCGGTAGAGGCCGGGGCTGTCAGCTATGACATAATTCCACGCACTTTTACCTTGGACTCATTTAAATTTTTCTTTAAATTCAATGAGAATTCGTACCGCTGGCTGTTAAATTCATTGTTTGTTTCCTCCATTATCATGTTTTCCAATGTGATTTTTGCCGGAATGGCAGGATATGCATTTTCAAAGGTGAAGTTCCCGGGCAGGAATACACTGTTTTGGGTGCTGCTCTGTACCATGATGGTACCCTACCAGGTGGTGCAGGTTCCGCTGTATATACTGGTGGTGAACATACTTAAGATGCAGGATACCTATAAAGCATTGATTTTACCGGGACTATGCGGTGTGTATAATATATTCCTCATGAAGCAGTTTTTATCTTCACTTCCTTATGAAATTATTGAATCGGCAAAAATCGAAGGCTGCAGCCAAGGCCGGATTTTTGTCAAAATTGTTGTGCCGCTGTCAAAAACGGTGCTGGCGGTTATGGCCATCCTCACCTTCATGGACAACTGGAATACCTTCTTTTGGCCGTTCCTTATTACAAAATCCATGAGCATGCAGACCATACAGGTAGGATTGTCCAACTTCCGTTTTGCAAACACCACCTATTTTGCACCGATGATGGCCGGTGCCACTATCGCCGCCCTGCCGATGTTTGTCCTGTTCTTCTCCTTGCAGAAATACTTCTTGCAGGGTGTAACCGTAGGAGCGGTAAAAGGATGAGAAATAAGCTGGCGGAAATTATAAAAAAACCGGTTCGCCGCGTGGTGGGACTGATGTCGGGGACCTCGGTGGATGGAATTGATGCCGCTCTTATTGAAATTCAGAGGGAGGGGCAGGATGTAAAGGTACAACTGGTAGCTTTTGAAAATACGCCCTATCCCGATGAAATCCGCCGCCAAATATTTGCATTGTTTAACCCGCAGACCTCCACGGTGGATAAAATCGGGTACATGAATTTTCTTTTGGGAGAGTTGTATGCGGAGGCTGCATTATCCGTAGTAAAAAAAGCCGGACTTACGCCAAAGGATGTGGATCATATCGGCTCCCACGGGCAAACCATTTACCATGCGCCCCAGACAGATGCACAAGACGGGTATCCGATACGCTATACTTTCCAAATCGGGGAAGGTGCCGTCATCGCATGCCGTACCGGGATTCCCTGCGTGTCCGACTTCCGTGTTGCGGATATGGCCGCCGGCGGGCAGGGTGCACCCCTTGTACCCTATACTGAATTTTTGCTCTACCGCAGCCCGGATCAAAACATACTGCTGCAGAACATCGGCGGCATCGGAAATATTACGGTAATTCCTGCCGGGTGCACTGCTGCACAGGTGTATGCCTTTGACACGGGTCCTGGAAATATGGTGATGGATGGACTGGTAGAAGTGATCTCCGGGGGAAAACTCCACATGGATATTGGCGGCAGCATCGCCAGGTCCGGTAAGGTAAACCAAACACTCTTGCAGCTGCTTGCCGAGGACTCCTACTTTTCCAAGCTGCCGCCTAAAACAACCGGGCGCGAGCATTTCGGCAGCGAATATGTAAACCGGATTTTTGAATATATGCGGCAAACAAAGATACCCAATGAAGACGGGATCGCAACAGCTACCTATTTAACCGCATGGTCCATTGCAGACGCATACGGTCGGTTTATCAAGGAGAATTGCCCGGCAGACCGTTTGATTATCGGGGGTGGAGGAAGCTATAACCCGGTTTTGGTGGATTTTATCCGTCAAGAGATGGATCGGTACGGAGTACAGACCTTTACACAGGAGGAAATCGGTTTCAACAGCGACGCGAAAGAGGCCATTGCCTTTGCCGTACTCGCCGATTGTACAATTTTTGGCGAACCGAATAATTTGCCCGGTGTAACGGGGGCTCAGGCGCCGGTGGTAATGGGAAAAATTTCGTTGTAAAAAAATGCAGTAAAATAATTAGCTGGTCTTTTTTGCGGGCCCGCCATGGCATCCATGAAGGGTGTAGCAAAATCATAGACCAGATTATTATTTTACAAGTAGTGAGGTGTTCCTATGATTGCTCCTTTTGAAGCAAGATATATCGACGGAATTATAAAATTATGGAATGGCTCCTTGGTCAAAGAGGGATACAAGGAGCTTACGTCCCAAAGCTTTGAAGATATATTTGAAAAAAACAAATACTTTAAGTCCGAAACTACCTTTATACGCATGGATAACGGGGAAGTGACAGGGTTTGCCTGTGGATGCACCGGTGATGATTTACCCCGGGGGGATGTTTCCGGCTATATCACATGCATCGTTCTTGCACCGGAGTATCAGACGATGGAAAACTTTACAGAGCTTTTGTGTTTGTTGGAGCGGGCGTTTAAAGCCCGGGGCAGGCAAACTGCAGAGGTGCTTTTTTTTAATCCCATGATGCTTCCCTGGTATATTCCGGGTACGGCAGGGCATGAGCATAACAACGCCCCCGGTGCACCCGTGGGCAGCTTTTTTCACACAGGACTGCTGGAAAACGGATACAGGGAGCGTACCCGTGAAGCCGCCATGTATCTTTCCCTGGATAGCTTTTCCATGCCGGAGGATATCATAGCAAAAGAGCAGGCGGCCGCTGCAATGGGGTATGAGGTTGGACTGTTTGATAAAACCCGGCACTCCGGCATTGATGAAATGCTGGATGGATTGGGCAATCCGCTGTGGCGGCGGGAAATTTCCGATTGTACCGGACAGGGTATACCTGTAGTTATCGCGGCCAAAAACGGACACGCTGCCGGATTTGCCGGACCCGTCATATGCCAGCCTTCCGGAAGAGGATATTTTACCGGAATCGGTGTTCATCCGGAGCATGAAGGCAAAGGACTGGGCAGCATTTTGTTCTTCAAGCTCTGTCAGGAATTTAAAAATATTGCTACACCCTACATGTCTCTCTATACAGGGGCGGAAAATCCGGCCATAAAAATATATAAAAAGGCAGGTTTCACCATCGTTCGGGAATTTGCCGTCATGAGGAAGGAGCTGTAACCATGCAGGATAAAAAATTAACCATACTTGCCATTGGTGCACACATCGGAGATATGGAGCTAACGGCCGGGGGCGTGCTGGCAACGCATTCCTTAAGGGGGGATTCCATCATAACGCTGGCTTTAACCGCAGGGGAAAAGGGTGCACCTGTCGGCCGGGAAGTGCAGGATTACCGGGCACAGAAGGTTCAGGAGGCTGAAACCTTTGCAGCAATGCTGGGCGGGCGTTCCATTGTTTTTGACTATCCCGATGGGGAACTGCCGGATGATGAAGAGGTGCGTTTTAAGGTGTGTGATGTTATCCGGGAAGTTCAGCCCAATATAATCATCACTCATTTTAAAAACAGCATGCACAAAGACCACATGAACACCCACAAGATCGTCACGGATGCAAGGTTTTACGCAGGAAATTCCTTCTTTGAACGAAAACATCCTTCGCATTTTGCTCCAAAGCTGTATTTTGCGGAAAACTGGGAGGATGCAGTGGATTTCAAGCCATATTTGTACATTGACGTGATTGAGGGCTTCGACCTCTGGCAAAAGGCAGCGGCAACCCACTGGTTTGTCACCGGCAGTAAATTCTTCCCTTACCTGGAATATTATAATCATTTGAGCCGTGTGCGGGGCATCGAAGCCCGGCGGGGACGCGCCCAATGCTTTGCAATTCCACCGGAAACCATGAAGGAAGTCCGGGATGGCCTGTAGAATAGGATATCCATAGGAAGAAAGGGATGAATTCGATGGTGGCAAACGGTATTGATTGTATCGATAAGTACGACAATTGGTTCAGAGGCAAGCGGATCGGTTTGATCACATCCCCGTCCGGTGTAAACCGTCAGTTGGAATCTACCATAAGCATTTTGCACCGGAGGTTCGGACTGTCCGCTTTGTATTCGCCGGAGCATGGTGTACGGGGTGACCGGGAAGCCGGAGCCGTTGTGGATACCTACATCGATCCGTATATAAATGTTCCGGTGTACAGCCTGTACCGCAAAGATTCAAAACGTTTTACCGAGGAAATGCTGGAAGGCGTGGATACGGTTGTTTATGACATGCAGGATGTGGGGACACGGTACTACACATTTATTTACTCCATGCTGTACGCCATGGAGGATTGTGCCAGATACGGCAAGGAATTTATCGTACTGGACCGGATAAATCCCCTGGGCGGAACCGTCGTAGAGGGAAATATCCTGCAGGATGGTTACCGTTCCTTTGTCGGTGGGTATTCGCTATGCATGCGTTACGGACTGACCATAGGGGAATTTGCTACCATGGCACGGGCCGAGGCAGGAAATGCCTGTGACCTGAAGGTTGTGCGCTGTGAAGGCTGGCAGCGTGACATGCTTTTTCGGGACACCGGGTGCTTGTGGGTTATGCCGTCCATGGGAATCTGTTCCCCGGATACGGCGTTATTATATCCGGGGATGTGTCTCTTTGAAGGGACCAACCTATCGGAAGGACGCGGAACCACACGGCCTTTTGAGATCATGGGTGCATCGTTTATTGATGCACAGCGCCTTGCAGACGCCATGAACAGGAAGGGTATACCCGGTGTGCTCTTCCGGCCGGTACACTTTACTCCATACGCCTCAAAGTACAAAGGTGAACTGTGCCATGGTGTACAGGTCCATGTGGTGAATCCGCAGGAGGTTCGTTCCGTTACGGTAGGAATTTCTCTTCTGTATGAAATTTATGCTGCTTATCCGGAGCAATTGGAGTTCCTGCCGCCGTATAAAGAGGGTTCGCGGCCCTTTATGGATTTGCTTGCAGGCAATGATAGGCTGCGGGGCTTCCCCCTAAGCCAGCAGGAGCTGCTGGAAAGCTACGCTGCGGATGCGGCGGCCTTTACTGAAAGAAAACAACAATATCACTTATATTAGGATGCCGCTAAAGAATTACTTATACTTTTTTGCGGGCCCTTTATGGCATCCATACAGGGTGTAGTAAAATTATAGTATAAGTTATTCTTTAGCAAATCGAATAGGAAAGCAGGGAGAAATATGACGCTGCGCCAGAAAATTGGACAATTAATTTTTACAGGGTTCCCATCTACAACTCCAAGTGAGGAATTTATTCGTCTGGTAGAGGAGTATAAGGTAGGGAATGTAATTCTGTTTTCTTATAATATCACCGGTGCGCCACAGGTTCGGCAGCTTTGCAGGGAGCTGCAAAAGCTCATCGGAGAATACACCGGAAATCCTGCCTTTATTTCTATGGATCAGGAGGGCGGGATGGTGGTACGCCTTCCCCGGGACTGTACAAACGTTCCCGGAGCCATGGCGGTAGCTGCCACCAATGAACCGAAAAACGCCTATGCCGCAGGTGAAATAACAGGGCGGGAACTGCGTGCCCTGGGCATCAACATAAATCTGGCGCCCACCGTGGATGTAAACAGTAATCCTGCGAATCCCGTAATCGGCGTTCGTTCCTATGGGGACAATCCGCAGGATGTCTCAACCTATGGTATCGAGATGATGCGCGGTCTGAACAGCGGCGGTGTCATGGCGGTGCTAAAGCACTTTCCGGGGCACGGGGACACTGCTGTGGATTCCCATTTAGCCCTGCCCAAAGTGGATAAATCCCTGGAAGAACTGGAGCAAACTCACCTTTTGCCCTTTCAAAATGCCATAAACAGTGGGGCGGAAGCCGTAATGACCTCCCATATTCTGTTTCCGCAGATCGAGAAGCAAAATAAGCCGGCAACCCTGTCAAAAACCATTATTACGGGTCTGCTGAAGGAACATTTGGGTTTTAGGGGATTGGTTTTGACCGACTGCCTGGAGATGAATGCCATCAAGGAGCATTATGGAACGGCCAGGGGGGCTCTGGAAGCAATAAAAGCCGGCGCGGACATGGTTTTTATTTCCCATAGTGCCGATATGGTGGAAGAAGCGGTAAAACTTATAGAAGCGGCGGTACACTCCGGTGAATTGCCGATGGAGCGGCTGGAGGAAGCGGTGGTCAAGGTATTGAAGTTTAAGGAGAAATATGCCCAGGATAACAGTAGGAACATGGATTTGTCCGTGGTCGGCTGCACAGCACACCGTACCGAAGCCGCCCGCATCAGCAGTGCCAGTATTGCCCTGGTGCGTGACAGGCGCAAGCAGCTGCCGGTGTCGGGTAAAAATGTATTGTTTGTCGGCTGTCATGCCAGCCATATTACCAATGTAATGAGTCTCATTGACAAAGGCTTTAATTTTCCGGACTTCATGGCGGAAAAATTCGGAGGCGAGGGTCTGCTCATCGGTACGGTACCGCAGCCGGAGGATATGGAGCGGGTACTGTCTGCTGCAAAAGGGAAGGATGCCGTGGTATTCGGTACCTATAACGGACATCTGTTCAAAGGCCAGCTTGAAATTCTCAACAGGCTTTGCAGGGAGCATGATAACGTCATTGCCGTGGCGCTGCGAAATCCCTATGACATCGGAGCCATAGACGAGCAGACGGCAGCTATTGCAACCTATGAATACACTCCACTTTCCCTTGAGACACTGGTGAAAGTGCTAAAAGGTGAAATACCCGCCACCGGTAAGGTTTGTGTGAAAATATAGAGGGTTATTGTGCAGTGATAAGGTTTGAGAGGGGAGAGGCCAATGAGCGGATATGTTTTAGGCATCGATGGAGGAGGTACAAAGACAGCTGTTACTATAGCGGATTTACAGGGTAAAGTACTGTTGACGTTTGAAACCGGCGCAATCAACATCAATGGTGAGTCGGTAGAAAATGTAAGGAAAAACCTGCAAGGGATTTTTTCAGAGGCAGGTACACGCTTTGGAGGGCTTGAATCCTGCAAAGCAGCGTGCATCGGTGCTGCAGGCATAAGCAACCCGGAAGCAAGACAGCTGCTGGAAAATACGGTTCATGAAACCGGATATACCGGGCGGCTGCTCATCACCGGCGACCATCAAACCGCACTGTATGGGGCCTTGGGAGTTCCGACCGGAATCATCTTGATTGCCGGAACGGGTTCTATTTGTTACGGAAAAAACAGTGCCGGGGAAGAACACCGGACGGGGGGATACGGGTATCTGATTGACGATGAAGGCAGCGGGTATGCCATGGGACGTGATATTCTTACAGCCGTGGTGCGGGCTCATGACGGGCGGGGAGAAAAAACGCTGCTGACACAAAAAGTCTTTGACCGGTTGGGGGTATCCTCCATCGGAGAAATCATCGGATTTCTCTATCACAAAGACACAAATAAGCGTGACATTGCCGCTCTTGCCCCTATCCTCACGCAAGCCTATGCGGAGGGGGATGCGGTAGCTGGAAAAATAGTTCAAAAGTGCTGCCAGGAGCTGGTGCAGCTTATGGAGCCGGTTGTAGAACGTTTGGGGCTGGATCACTGTGCATTGGCCACGGCAGGCAGTATTTTGCTGAAGGATAAAACTATTCGTACCGGCTTTACGGCCGGTGTAGCGGCGAAATATCCGGCGATACTGTGTAAAATTCCTGAAAGCGATGCATCCTATGGTGCTGTATTGATGGCCTTGGAATGCACAAACCCTCAAATTTCTTCATAGCGCTTCCTTAGCAAGTAAAGCGCTAACGTAACACTCCCTCCGTCAGCTTCGCTGCCACCTCCCTCGGAGAGGGAGGCACTCCTTCAGAGGTTCTTAAAGTCCTCCTCTCCGAGCTATTCATTACCTATATCGTTGAAAAAAATGGAAGGAGTGCTTTAAAGTGGCTTTTGCAGCTTTAACCCTCACCCTCCAACTCCCTCTCCCAAAATTGGTAGAAGGAGAGAATGGAAAGTGATCCGAATTTCCCCTTCTACCAAGCTTGGGAGAAGGGGCTAGGGGATGAGGGTTAGGCCCCCAAAGTGTTACTAAATCAGTATCTTAGCCGTCTTGCATAATTGTAATTGTATTTCACCGTTGTGGGTAGTGCATAGCTCTCCGAGGAGGATGCCACGGAGTGACAGGAGGAGTAAGTTCCTCAAATTTCAACATTTATCAAATACATTTCTTACAAAAGAATCGGGTTTCTACGTTCTAACAATCGAAAAATTCTACGGATTTATTATTTTAACTTTTCCTACATATTCAACATACAAGGTTTACAAACCATTTGATTAATTAAAATGTCGGTTACACAAGCCGGGTCATCGGGTAATGTGCTTTAAAGTAGTATTTGCAGCTTTAACCCTCACCCTTCAACTTCCTCTCCCAAAATTGATAGAGGGAGAGAATGAAATTTGACCGAATTCTCCCTTCTGCCAAGCTTGGGAGAAGGGCCAGGGGATGGGGTTGAGCCCCCAAAGTATTACTAGATCAGTACCTTAGCCGCCTTACACTACTGTGACTAAGTTCCAATACCCATAGCACATGCGTGTCCAGCCCAATTTTATATACAATCGGATTGGCAACTACTGACTTGGACCTCGTACAGCCAACGGTTCTGGGGCTTTATGAGGCCCGAATCAGCTAAATTCCATCCGAATTTGTATAAATAAATTTCAACAAGGAGGAAGTGAATAATGAAGGTACTTTACAACAAGTTCAAACCAATGATAAGTATCGTACTGATTTTCGGCCTGCTGCTTTCCCTGATCCCCGGCACGGTCTATGCGGCTGTCAACCCCTGGGATCCTTATGCTCCGTATGTAACCTCCCTTCCACAGCCGGACAAACGTGAAATGCGGGCTACCTGGATTGTGACGGCCTACAGCTCGGACTGGCCGAAAGCCAAGGTTAGCGGCCCGGGAGATACTGCTGGAATCGAAAAGCAAAAGCAGGAACTCATTGACATACTGGACAGAGCTGTGACCCTGAACCTGAATGCGGTGATGTTCCAGGTCCGACCGGCAGCAGATGCCATGTACAAATCGGACCTGGTACCGTGGTCAGGCTATCTGAATGGCGGCTCCTGTGCCAATGCAGGCGTAGACCCAGGCTATGACCCGCTTCAATTTGCCATTGAGGAAGCCCATAAACGCGGCCTTGAACTGCATGCGTGGTGCAATCCGTACCGCGCGGCAACTGCAATATCGGATGCGGATGTAAACGTGCTGAAAAATGTGGATAAGAGCCTGTTCAAGGAGCATCCCGAATGGGTGAAGAAAGCGGCAGACGGTGTATATGTGGCAGACCCCGGAATTCCGGAGGTGCAGCAGTGGGTAGAAGCTTCCGTAATGGAAATCGTCAAGAAATATGATGTGGATGGTGTGCACTTTGACGACTATTTCTACCACGAGACCGTTCTCAATGACTATGATGACAGCGCCACCTTCGCACAGTACGGTGCAGGTTTTAATGACAAGGGGGATTGGCGCCGTAACAATGTGACCACATTAATTCAAGAATTGTCCCGGCAAATCCGTGCTGAAAAGCCCTGGGTAAAGTTTGGCATAAGCCCTGCCGGTGTCTGGGGGAATAAAAGGGACGGACATCCGGACGGCTCCAATACTTCTGCCGGGGGACCCAACTACGACAGAGCCTTTGCCGATACCCGCCGGTGGGCAAACGAAGGCACCATCGACTATATTTGCCCGCAGATATACTGGTCCTTCGGATTGGAGGCGGCTCCCTACGGAGAAATAGCTACATGGTGGGCAAACAACATAAAAAATCCCAATACACAGCTCTATATCGGCATGGCACTTTACAAGGCCAACAGCAATTCCGATCCCTATTGGATGGAAGGGCAGGGAGCTCCCGAGATGGAGCGGCAGCTAAGGTTCAATGCCAACCATCCCAATATCGACGGTTCTTTCCTGTACCAGAGTTCAAATCTCTCCAGTGCGACTCAGGCCGCGGCTGTAAACAGTATAAAGGTTAACTGGCCGAGCAAGGCGCTGGTACCGGCATACACCTGGAAAAATAGTGTGGCTCCTGCAATGCCCACAACCCATGCTCCTAAAGCCGTACAGGGAGGGGTACAGGTAACCTGGAGCGACAATGACACAAACAATGCAACCATGTACTATGCCATTTATCGTTTCGGTGCCAGCGAAAACGAGAATGTAAATGATGCCACCAAGCTCATTGCAACGGTGGGAAAAGCTGTAACGAGCTATATTGACATAGGTGCTGCGGACCCGGCACAGGTGAAGTATGTCGTAACGGCTCTGGACCGGCTGCACAATGAGAGTGTACCCGGCGCAGCAGCTCCCGTAACGTCCCAACCCGCACAGGTGACCACTGCAAGAGGAACGGCTCCCTTGCTGCCGCCCTCGGTGACCGTTACCCTGAGTGACAACAGTACAGCCAACATGATGGTGAAATGGGAAGCCGTACCTCCTGCAAACTTCGCGGTCAACGGAAGCTTTACCGTAAAGGGCCAGGTGGTAAATTCCTCTCTGACTGCCACGGCTGCTGTAACTGTGACAGACCGCCAGGTTGCCTATGCCTACCCTGTAAAGGTAACGACCTCAAAAGGTACAGCCCCTGCTCTTCCTGCTGAAGTGAATGCAATTTATACGGATCATATTCCTGATGTTCTCGGTGTATCTTGGGATGCACTGAACCCTGCCAGCTATGGAGAGGTGGGGATGTTCTTTGCAAACGGTACCGTTTCCGGAAGCTCTACCCGGGCGCAGGCTGCTGTAGTAGTGGTACCGAATATAACAGGGATTACGCCCGTTAGCGTCAGTACAATGGCGACGGTTAAGCCTGTGCTGCCGGATATGGTACCGGTTACTTATTCCGATAATACGACAGCCAACTTGCCCGTTACATGGGACAGCATTCCTACCGCAAGCTATGCTGCTGTGGGCAGCTTTACCGTAAATGGTACGGTTGCAGGGACAACGCTGAAGGCGGTTGCCAATATCACTGTTACGCCTTTCGTTACACTGACGGGCGTGGCTCCGGTTTCTGTCGTCACAGGAATCGGTGCGGCTCCGAAGCTGCCTGCCAATGTTACAATTACCTACAGTGACAACTCGACGGTATCCCGTCCCGTTACATGGGAAGCGGTTGACCCTGTTTTATATTCCTATACCCACCGGTTCAAAGTAAACGGTACGGTAGACGGTGTGAATCTCGCTGCAACTGCAGCGGTTGAGGTGGCTGCCGCAATCACCATCGATAACTATGAGGATGTAGGTGGCGGGAAAAGCATGGTGGAATGGACCGGGGCAAGCCAAACCAGCCCCACGGGGACCCCTCCGAAATTAAGCTATAATACCGATCCGGCATTTGTGAAAAGTGGAAGCCGCTCCTTAAAGATGGAGTATAACTTTACCGGCACCGCAGGAACAGCAAGTGCCTATATCAGTCCTGTAACAGCCATCAAATTTGAGGTTGGCAGGGTTCCGAAAAAGATCGGCCTGTGGATATATGGAGACGGACAAATCCTATATGATGTTCGTATTGCAATGAACACAACAGGCGCTGGATACACTCCCGTAGTAAGCCTGGGTAAGCTGAATTTTACCGGCTGGAAATATGTAGAAGCCGCAGTGCCAAGTTCATTTTTTACGCCTACTCCCAAAGACCTGTACATAACCTTTGTTCCCGGACTTGTTTCGACCAGTCACCGGATTAAGAGCACGATATACATTGATGACCTTGTTGCCGTATATGGTACGGAAACTATAAACCTTGATGAAATTGACGCTGCTATCACACGTGCGCAGTCCGTCTATGATGCTGCAGTAGCAGGCACTGCCGATGGGAATTATCCGGCTGCGGCAAAAACTGCCCTGCAAAATGCTATAGATGCAGCAGTAAGCATGAAAGCAAATCCTGCTTCCCGGCTGGCAGACATCTACACGGCAACGGATCTCTTGAATGCAGCAGTAGAAGCATTTACGGCCACAAAAATTGCTGCAGAGCATCCTCCTGCTCTGGATAAAACCGGACTCATTGCCGCTATAGCAACAGCAAAGGCCAAGCTCATCGGAGCAGAGGAAGGAACACAGGGCGGACAATATCCCGTAGGGGCGGTGACAACTCTCACTGCTGCTGTTACAACCGCACAGACAGTACAAAGCAGCAGTGTACAGGAAGAAATCATCCAGGCGCAAAACGCACTTATGGAAGCTATAAAAACCTTCGCGGAGGCACAAATCCCTCTGGTTGACAAACCCGGACTAAAAGCTGCCATCGATGCGGCTCAGGCTAAGTACGATGCGGCAGTAGAAGGAGAAAAGCCCGGGCAATACTCCGCAGGTGCAAAAGCGACTTTGCAGGCGGCTATCTATAAGGCAACAACTGTATTCGCAAATGCAGGCGCCACTAAGGAGGAAGTGGATATGGCAAAAGCCGATCTTGCAGCGGCTGTCATCGCTTTTGACGGCAGGAAGGTTCCACCCTTGGTTCTTACTGTACTGAATGCAGAAATTGACCGCGCACAAGCCTTGTACGATGCAGCGGTGGAAGGTGCAAATCCCGGACAGTATAACACGGGAGCAAAAACAGCATTACAAGCCGCCATCCATGCGGCAATCAGTGCAAAAACCAATACAGAGGCAACGCAGGCAGATATAGACAGTGCAGTGTCCGCTCTTACTGCGGCCATACAAGTTTTTGACAGCCAAATGGTCCCTCTGGATGTCGATAAAACCGCTCTTGCCGCCGCCATTACCGATGCACAGGAGAAAGTAGGAAGGACTTCTGTGGGTACCCTGGGTGGAAAGTACCCGCAAGCTGCAAGGACCACAGTGGAGGCTGCCATCGCAGCGGCGCAGGCTGTGGCAGAAAACGCTCGGTCGACCCAAAATCAGGTTGACTCGGCCGTAGTAACGCTGAATACAGCCGTAGCCACATACCTGGGTACAAGAATTGCGGCTCCCTGGGACCCATATTCCAGCTTTATTCCGGAAAATACCCCGGCTGAAAAACGCCACCTGCGTGCTACCTGGGTCAGCACGGTCATCAACCTTGACTGGCCGTCAAAGGCTTCACTTGCCATCACCGATCCCATTGAACGCATGAAAGTACAGAAAGAAGAGTTGGTAAAAATACTGGATGAAGCCGCAGCAATGAACTGCAACGCAGTCATGTTCCAAGTTCGTCCAACCTCGGATGCCTTCTATAAATCGGAGATTGCCCCCTGGTCCTACTTCCTGACAGGGAGTGTAAATGGGGACCCCGGCTATGACCCTCTGGAATTTGCCATCGAAGAGGCCCATAAACGCAATATTGAGCTTCACGCATGGTTCAACCCCTATCGTGTATCCATGCCTGCTTCCTTCTATGGTAAGAGCAGTTTGGATGGAGTAAAGGCCATGCTGAGTGTCGAGCCAAAGAGTATTTACAGCAAGCACCCCGAGTGGGTTAAGATCGCCCAGAACAGGCTTGTACTCGATCCGGGCATACCGGAGGCCCGTGCCTATGTCGAGGACTGCATCATGGAAGTCGTGAACAAGTATGATGTCGATGGAGTCCATTTTGACGATTACTTCTATGTAGGGACCACCGGCGGCAGTGACGGAATCAACGATACCGCTACTTTTGCCGCGTATGGTGCGGGTTTTTCGGATATTAAGGACTGGCGGAGAAATAATACCTACCTTTTGATGAAGGAACTGTCGGATAAGATCAGAGCCTCCAAATCATGGGTTAAGTTCGGAGTTAGTCCTGCCGGTGTATGGGCAAACCAGAAAGACGGATATCCGGAAGGCTCACCTACGGCGGCAGGTATACCCAACTACAGCCATGCCTATGCCGATACCCGAAGATGGGTACTGGAGGAAATCATTGACTATATTTGCCCGCAGATTTATTGGACCTTCGGTAACAGTTCCGCAGGCTTCGGTGTAGTTGCAGACTGGTGGGCGGATTTGCTGGATGCACACCCGAATATTCATACGCAGTTGTATATCGGTGAGGGCATTTACTGGCTGGACCCTGCTGAAGGTGCTATAGACCCTTACTGGCTAAGTGGAGAGGGCGTTCATGAATTGGAAAGGCAGCTCAAGTACAATATCGCACGACCCAGCATCACAGGGACCGTTCTGTTCCGGCACAATGAGCTGCGACTGCCGCAGCTTCAGGAATTTTCCAATCTCTTGAAAAACGACCTATGGAAGACAAAGGCTCTTGTGCCTGCAATGCCTTTTAAGGGAGGAATAGCTCCGGCAGCTCCGGTGCTTACCAGTGTGAGGGCAAAAGATGCCGGTGCCACCTTGAAATGGACGGACAACGACCCTAAGTCCTCCTACTTTGCGGTTTACCGTTTTGGTGAAAACGATGTTGTAAATATCAATGATGCGAGGTACTTGATAGCTACAGTCCGCAAAACGGCTAACGGTCTGCAGATCTTTGTCGATACGGCAAACAAGTCGGGCTCCGGTAAATATGTTATAACGGCTCTCAACAGGCTCCATGATGAAAGCCCGATGTCGGAAGCAGTGAAAGTAACCCCGGTCCCTGTGGTTGACAAACAGGCACTGAATGCTGCAATCGCCATAGCGGGCAGTCTGGTTGAAAGTGATTACACGCAGGCTACCTGGACGGCATTCACAGCAGCGCTAGGGACAGCCAGGGGCGTGGCTGCAAATGAAGATGCTACACAGGAGGATGTGAATGATGCATTGGCAGCTTTGAATCAGGCCATGCATTCTTTAAAGCCGGCGATTCAGTCCATAGCACCTGCAAACGTTGCTACGGTGGCGGGAATGGCTCCTACACTCCCGGATAAGGTATCTGTGACCTATACGGACGGAAGCACGGATCGGGCCGTGGTAACGTGGGAGGGGATCGAAGCCGGAAAATATGCACAGGAGGGAAGCTTTACCGTATTGGGTTACGTTTATGAATCCGCTATGAAGGCGGTAGCAAACGTAAAGGTATATCCGGCACCCTCATTCAGTCTTGAGGTAAATGGAAGGGTCGTTTCGGATCAGGGCTCCTTTGAGGACTATTTACCGTTAACACTTAAAGTTTGGAATAACTCGCCCGATTTGGTATCGACGAAGGTTATTGTTATGGGTTCAGCCATTACCATTGATTCTGCTTCCTTAACGACAAATTTTGATATGGTGGGTAAGACTGGAACCTGGATAGTTTCTTCCATTGTCTATAACAAAGCAGGGAGCAAATTGGAGAACACCATACAATTTACTGTGACGACTAGTATAAACTCCATGCGGCAAATTATTGACAGGTATGGGAAGTCTGGAGAAATCAAGGAACCGTTACTAACTCAAATTACAAATAGTTTGGGGCAGGTAGAGAAGTTTATTGATAAAAACAAACCCGATCAGGCAGCGAAGCATATGGAGGATTTAATAAAGCATCTAAATAATAAGGCACATGCGGATAAGATAAGTGCAAAAGCCAAAGAAGTCTTAATGAATGATGCAAATTACTTAATTCGAGCCTGGAGCCATGAATAACGCGGTATAGTAGATGCCCTGAGGAAACTCAGGGCTCATTTTTTATAAAGAGGCGGATAGAATTACAGACTATGACTACCTGGAATCGTATTTTAAAAGGAAGTAGAGTGACGGCTCACCAGCGTACGTAGGCATAAAATAGTAAACCGTGCCTGGGGAATGTTAGCGGAAAAATTTGGAGAATCCTGTTGGAAGATATAGATAAATCTGGTATAATACAATGAGTCCTAATAAAAGTGGTATGTTGAAACTTTCCGTGATTTGACGCCACTAACTTTACGCGTTGTGCTAGCTTTGCTAAGAAAAGTGTCAATCCAGGACAGCTTCAATAGCAACGTTCAGACGACTTTGAGGGAAATGTCTCTAGGGTTCGAGCATAAAGTCGCTTCCCTTAGAGGGATTCCTTACGGGTCAGTGAGGCTGCCTTCCATGACACTTTTCTTGCAGCTAGCACAACGCTATAACAGGAGTACTCCATCCTATGCAGAAGAAAACAACAAAATTCATGGTTTTCCTTATAATAATGATAGCGGCTGCAACTTATTTCATTTATGCTGCAAAAGTGCAGAGAAATACCGTAGGCAGAGCTAACGTGGTCCACGAGTCTACAGACCTTTCCAAAAGTTCTTTTACGGATAGGGCTCAGGAGGAGCCGGAAAAAAACGATGCTGCTGAAATTAATAAATTAGTGTTGTGCAGTAAAATGTAAAAGTTTATGCAGTTATCCCTAATTTGGTAATAACGGCATCGAGATTTACCCCTTTTGCTGCACAGGTATATGCAAACTTGGCAATACTGACCAAGTATTGTT
>JAEZXR010000091.1 GCA_023419605.1 Bacillota bacterium
ATAGTACACATTATAACCAAATTCATCCGGAAAATATGCTCCTAGAAACTAGACAACAGGCTCTATGGGACTTAAAGGATATAGGTTATCAAGTAGGTTCTGGGTTTATGGTAGGCTCCCCATACCAAACAAATGAAAATTTACTAAAAGATATTAGATTTTTACAAAAATTACAACCTGCCATGGTTGGAATAGGTCCTTTTCTAACTCACCATGATACACCCTTTAAAGATATGGAAAATGGCAGTTATAAAATGACTTTAAAATTACTATCGATACTGAGGATATTATTCCCAAATCTATTAATTCCGGCTACTACTGCCTTAAATACAATAAATAAAGAAGGTAGATTACAGGGGATATTATCTGGAGCAAATGTTGTAATGCCAAACTTATCTCCAGAAAATGCTAAATCTAATTATAATCTATACGATAATAAACTTATAACTGGCAACGAATCCGCTAAATTAGTAGAAGAGCTAAATAACGAACTAAAAACAATTGGCTATGAAGTTGAAGTAGCTCGTGGAGATGTCAAAAAACTGTTTTAAAGAGTGTTAAACCACTCTTTTTTTATACTTTCATATAAAATTTCCACAAAATTTCTGACAATGTTTTCATTGATAAATTTATTAACAATTATTTAACAAAGCTAAAATAACGAATATTTAATAAATTTATTTTTTATTTCAAAAATGTTTTTTCTATGTTTTTTAACTAAAAAAATATCATTTCTCGCTAATTATTAAATTTTTTTAACAATTTAGAAAAATATTTTTTATTTTAATTATAAGTAAATCGTGAAATAGAAGTATAGTATATTATTTAACATATTATTTTAATATTTTAGCTTATTTTTATCTCTGAATTTAAAAGAATAAAAATAAAAATAAATTATACGAAAATTTATATTTTTATTATGGTAATACCATATAATTAAGCCTTTTATACCTTTTCTACAAAAGCATATATTTATACATATATACCCATTATAATTGAATATTATTAAAAAATTATTCATGCTATTTTTTTGTCAAAATACCGTATAGCAAAAATACATATGGATTAAGCTATATGCACCTTAAATCTATTGGTATATTTACATATTTAGATAACTATATACTTATTTGCTATTTAATTTTGTCTTTTAATATAATCAATATCTCTTTAAGATGTTCATTTCAAGACATTTCATTGTTTCCACTTACTTAAAATATAGAGTTTTAGTTTTAATATAAATAATTAATATATTATAGTATATTCTATTTCTATATTGTGAGTTAAGTTGTTAATTATAATATTATATTAAAGTTATTAGTTAAATTTATTGTATAGTTTTACAATTTATCCATTATTTTTATTCAAATTGAAAAAAATTTATCAATAATTATTTCTTTAAATGATTTTTAAAAAAATCTGTAGTATAATGTTTTCATACAATCGAGGAGGTTTTATATAAGTATATTTTTTCTTTAGCTAAGCTTGCCATGTATGCCTTACAACATATTTATTTCTTATTTTTTTGAGATAAAAGTTGTGAAAGGAGTATATACAATGGATAAAAGCACAACAAAAAAAGGGAACAAAAGTGAATTGTTCCTACTAGATGGTAAACCTAGTATAGCAGCTGCTTTTCCTTTATCAATACAGCATCTACTTGCAATGATTATAGGAAACGTTAGCCCGGCTATTATTATAGCTGCAGGTGCAGGTTTATCACCTGAAGATCAAGCAATGCTTGTACAATGTTCGATGTTTGCTGCTGCAATAGCGACATTTATACAAGTTTTCGGTATATGGAAATTCGGAGCTAAACTTCCAATAGTAATGGGCGTAAACTTCGCATTTGTTACCGTAATTATGACAATTAATGAGACATATGGTCTCCCAGCGATATATGGAGCACAGATTATTTCCGGTATAGTAGTAATTATATTTGGTGCCTTTATACAAAAAATTAGGAAGTATTTCCCTCCAATAGTAGCTGGTACAACAGTACTTACAATCGGTATTTCACTATATCCAGTAGCCGTTCAATACATGGCTGGTAACCCAGCTCTTGGACCTGAAAACTTTGGTACAGTGAAAAACTGGGCAGTAGCTATGCTTACTGCATTAGTAGTTTTCTTTGTTGATCAATATGGAAAAGGTTATATTAAAGTAGTTGCTATGCTATTCGGTATACTTGCAGGTTTTATTCTTTCTGCAATATTCGGAATGGTAGACTTATCTCAAGTTGCAGCTGCTAAGATGTTTGACTATCCAAGACTATTCCCATTCGGAGTAGAGTTCAATTTAGGAGCTACACTTACTATGATTATGATGTTTATAGTTACATCAGTAGAAGCTATTGGTGACGTTTCATCAACTACTGTTGGTGGACTAGATAGAGATGCGACTACAGATGAAATTTCTGGTAATATCATGGGTAATGGACTTTCAACTATAATAAACGCATTCTTTGGTGGACTTCCTACTGCTACATTTAGTCAAAACTGTGGTTTAGTTGCTACTACAAAAGTAGTTTCTAAAAGAGTTATCTCTTTAACTGCAATACTTGTACTAGTAGCTGGTTTTATACCAAAATTTGGTGCTTTCATGGTTTCAATTCCATATCCTGTTATAGGTGGTGCAACAATCTCAGTATTTGCCATCATAACTATTAATGGTATTAAATTGATAACTTCTGAACCTCTTACAGCTAGAAACTCAGCAATAATTGGTTTAGCATTATCTCTTGGTATTGGTATCACTCAAGTTCAAGGTTCACTACAACATTTCCCAGAGTTTGTACAA
>JAEZXR010000101.1 GCA_023419605.1 Bacillota bacterium
TGCTAAAGGCATTAAGGTTGCTTACGTTAAAGAAGTCTCCGGCCTTGATGTTTCCGAGAAGTCTGACGCGTACATCGACGCAGCGTTCGACATTGCCAAAGAATCTGATAAAATGGCTGAAGTACGCAAAGCAACTACTGCTTCCGACAAATCTGACAGCGCCGATGAGCCTAAGAAATTAGACCCGCGTGCTCGTTTAGCTAAAATTAAGAAATAAGGAGTTATAAACATGGCAATTCGTTCCGTAGCACTGGCTGGTATGGTTTCTGATACCTCTCTGTATAACATCGACGGCGCTTGTGTGGTTGGCGGCTCTGCTCCAATTCCTGTTGGCGTTGCTGTTGGCGTTACTGAAGCCCAGCTTGTTGATGGTCACAAGGTTGTTGCTCTCGGCGCTACCGCCGCTAACGTTTTGGGTGTCGTTGTTCGCTCTCACTACGAAACACCTGATGGTACGGCTCGCGTTCAGGAAGCAGTAAACGTAATGACTCACGGTCGCATTTGGATGCGTACAGCTGATGCAGCTGCGCCAACATTCGGAGCAGAGGTTACCGTAACAGCAGCAACTGGTTTTGCAGCCGCTACTGGTGGCATCGCTACTGGCTGGACCTTTGCAGGTGGCTTCATTCCTGCGGCATCCAATCCTGAAGGTGTCGCACTGGTAGAAGTTCAGGTTAAGCAAAAGTAATTGAGTAAAATATAAACCAACCTCCTTCGGGAGGTTTTTTTACGCCTATAATCTGTTAATATGGGTTTCCATAAACTGATAAGGGAAACTTTACAATGAACTTCTTAGACTTAGTAAAAAAGCAATACGATAGCGGAAAAGTAAATCTTTCTGGAGTCAAGGTTAGTACTGACTTCTCCACCACCGCATTAATTCAACCTGCTACGACAATAGCAAACCCAGTCACTCACACTCGAAAAGATGAAGCTAAATTTAAGTTTACAACTTACGGGCTGGCTGATGTTTCTGGTGGCTCATATACTGGCCAATCGCCAAACGGCGTGCAAATGAAAATTGAATTCATGACTGACGCACTAGTTTTTGAGTTTAAGACAGTCGGCTCTATCGGGACTTACTCTGTATTTGTTGATGGAGAACTAACTAACATTGATGCAATTTCAACTCCAAACGGCCAGGCTGTTACTTACGTAAGAACTGAGGCTTCTGCTAGCGTAATTAAAAGAATGAGGCACGTCGAGATTTACGGGGTGAACACTTCATTCGGTGGATTATTCACCGACGCCGCAGACACGGTAACTAGTGAAATCACCATTGACCCAAGACCTTTCATCTACCAGATGGGTGACAGTTACACTTATGGCACTGGTGCTGGCTACGTAACCCAGGCATACGGATCATCCCCAGCAGTTAACGACTTCTACGTATTCCGTAACGCGCTAGGTATGGATGGTATCGCGGAGGGTATCGGTGGTAGTGGATGGAACAGCTCGGGCGGTCAGATTCCGGCCTCAAGATTGCAAAACAGATTGCTCAAGATGAATCGTAAGCCAGATGTTGTTAGCTTCGCTCTCGCATATAATGACGCTGCGGCAATTGAAACTGGAACTAACGCAAGCAAACTCGTTACCTCAATGGGTGATGCTCTAAAAGTTGTTCGTGATGCCATGCCTGACGTCCCGGTAATTCATGTTAGTTGCGCCACACCAAAAGGAGTCACCAGGCAAATTCAGAGAGTAATTGACCTTACTCATGACTTTTGCTCGAGAAATGGCATTCCTGTGATTGGGATTAGTAGCTACGTAACGGCGGCAAACAGTGCTTCATACACTGGCACGGATAACGTTCACCCAAACCCGCTTGGTCATGAATTTCGCGGCTTAGCTATGGCAAGGGAATCATTAATGGCGGCGTTAGAGGGTAGAAGTTTGGTGCCAGAAATCAAACCCACCGGCTTCACGGTAACTTACATTGAGCGACTCCGCTTCGCGGTTGACGTTAAGCGCGAAGTCGTTCAGGCCAAAACCACAGACGATGCCTACTGGATGGTTAAATCTCGAGAGTACAGCAATCCAGATTTGAGAATCGAAATTATTTCTGTTGTATAATGAAATCCTCCTTCGGGAGGTTTTATTGCCCACCATTGCGTGGGCTAAAAACTCGTGTATAATGAATCCGTAAACACATAACTGAAAAGGAACAATAAAGAATGGCCATTAAATTTGATGCAGAACAAGCAAAAATCACCGCTCACCTCGAGCAAATGGGCGTAGAAAAAGCTGATGCCGCTGGTATCTGGACCGTTAGCCAGCTTACCGCTGCTCTGAATCGCGCTTACGAAAAAGAATACGCAGAAAACTCAGTTGTTAATATCTTCCCTGTAACAAATGAGATTCCTGGTCACGCGAAGTATTTCGAATACCCAGAATTTGATGGTGCTGGCATTGCTCAGATTGTCGCTGATTACTCTGACGACCTGCCGCTGGTTGATGCATTCATGACCGAGAAGCAAGGTAAAGTGTTCCGTTTCGGTAACGCATTCCTGATTTCCACTGATGAAATCAAAGCAGGCGCAGCAACTGGTCAGTCTCTATCAACTCGCAAGCAGGCACTGGCTTTCGAAGCGCACGACAACCTGTTGGATAAACTGGTTTGGTCTGGCTCCGCTCCGCACGGCATTCCTAGCGTATTCGACCATCCGAACATCAACAACGTTGTTGCTGGTACTTGGAACTCAGCAGCTGCTGCCATGACTGATATCACCGCACTTATTGATGCGATCGAGACTTCGACCAATGGCACTCACACAGCAACTGATATCTTGCTGCCTGCTTCCGCTCGCCGCCTGATGCAAGAGCTAGTTCCTAACACCTCTATCAGTTACGCGCAGCTGTTCGCCACCAACAACTCGGGTATCAATCTGCGTTACCTTCAGTTCCTGGATAACTACGATGGTGCAGGCGGCAAAGCAGCATTGGCATTTGAAAAAAATCCGCTCAACCTTTCGATTGAGATCCCGGAAGCCACTAACGTGCTGCCTGGGCAAGTGAAGGATTTACATATCAAGTACCCTGTAACCTCTAAGACCACAGGATTGATTTTATATCGCCCCCTGACGGTTGCCGTAATGAAAGGTATCACCTTCGCTTAATAAGTCGCCCTCTTCGGAGGGCTTTTTTACGTCTGTACCAAATGGAATTGTTGGGTTATAATCACTCAATCAGATAACAAAGGAGACAAAAATGATTCGTTTAGAACACACTGGCGCTTGCCTTATCGTTTATAAAGGTGAGAAATATTTACCTGGTGACACTTTTGAGGTTGATGGAATTTGCGACGGACTCAAGCGCTTGATCGCAGAGGGTAAACTCACCATTGAAGGTGACGCTAAAGCAACCAAGCAAATCGCGCAAGAAATTGTTAGTAAGAAAAAGCGCAAAGAACCGAAAACCATCTCCGAAGCTGAGACTGGTAACGAGTACAAATAACAAACAGGGCGCTTCGGCGTCCTTTATTGTATGGAGCTAATATGAATGATGCAATTTTGGCGTTTATGCGCTCTCTTGTTCCTGCGCTTAAAGCAGTGGATGACGAATCAATTAATGTATGGATTGATTTGGCACGTCTATACGTATGCGAAGGCAAGTTTGGCGCAGACAAAGATAAGGCAGTAGGACTTTACGCACTACACTTGATGCTCGCTGATGGCGCATTTAAGGGCGAGAACGAAGGTCTTGAAACATACAGCCGTAGAATGGCAAGTTATGCGCTGAGCGGTGAATTCTCTATCACCTACGATAACCAATCAGCAATACAGGGTGATTTGTCATCTTCCTCATGGGGTCGCATGTACAAGGCGCTTCTCCGCAAGAAAGGTGGCGGATTTGGATTGATTACTTCCGCTGGTGGCGGTGGGTGCGGTTGCCGATGAACTACAACGAAATCGAATCAATTACTCGCGCTGGAATTAACTTCTTTAGTGATGCTAATGGTGTTTACGAAATGAGTACTGGCTCTGGGTATGTTGAAATCGTTAACGGCGTTGAAGTGGAAGTGCCAGCGCAAACATCCCAGCTAAAAGGATTGGTGCGAGAAATCAAGACGCGCGATATCGATGGCGAGTTTATCCAGTTTGGCGATAAGCGCGGAATCTTCACGGCACAGGTGGAATTTAAGCAGGGTTATCAGATTAAGGTTTATGGTGAGTCTTTCGTTGTTGTTGAGCCGCGACCTGTAAAACCTACCGGCACAGTTGTTGGTTATAGAGCGATTCTTCGTAGGGTGGCTAGTTATGGCTAGTTTTATACCGAAGGCTAATGGCGGGGTTATTGAATTTAGCCGCTCCATTTC
>JAEZXR010000119.1 GCA_023419605.1 Bacillota bacterium
AGCATATCTCCCGCCTCGTTGAAACGGACTGGTCGTAAGCAAAGCTTACTGCTCGTCCATGCAGCCTGGCTGGTCGCAAGCAAAGCTTGCTGCTCGCCCATGCAACCTGGGTGTGTTGAAATTGCTCCGCAATTTCTTCCGTTGTTATAAAATATGTAAAGGAGTGTTTAGAATGTTTTTTGATAGTTCAGTAATGTGGGTGCCCATTTTGACTGTTGCCGTTATCTTTATTTTGATATTCAGCCTGTTCTCCATGTATAAGAAAGTACCCCAGGATAAAGCGCTGGTAGTTACCGGTATTAGAGGAAGAAGAGTTATCACCGGTGGCGGCGGTATTGTTATTCCCTTGTTGGAACGTACCGATATCATGTCACTGGAAAACATGCAGATTGATATTCGCATTGATGGCGCATTAACTTCCCAGGGTGTTGGTATCATCGCGGACGGTGTTGCCGTAGTAAAAATCAAATCCGATAAGGAATCCATACTTTCAGCGGCAGAGCAGTTCAATACCTCAAAGGGCCTGGAGCATATGCTGAGTGTTATAGCAAGAACAACGCAGCAGGTACTGGAAGGAAAACTCCGAGAAATCGTATCGAAGATGTCGGTGGAGGAAATTTACAGAGACCGGGAAACCTTTGCTTCTCACGTTCAAGGCGTGGCTGCAACGGAACTGCAGGGGATGGGACTAGAACTGAAAGTGCTCACCATTAAAGATATTTCCGATAAAAACGGATACCTGGAAGCACTGGGTAAGCCAAGAATTGCAGAAGTAAAAAGAGACGCACAGATTGCCGAAGCAAATGCGACAAAGGAAACCAAAATTAAGACGGCCCAGGCAAACCGGGAAGGTGAGGCTGCCCGGATTCAAGCAGAAACAGAAATAGCAGAATCAAACAGAGACAAGGAATTAAAGGTTCAATCCTATTACAAGGACCAGCAGACTGCAAAGGCAGAAGCGGACCTTGCCTATGATATCAAGGCAAACGTGGTTAAAAAGGAAGTTGCCGAAACTTCCATGCAGGTTGAGATCGTAAAGAAACAGAAGGAAATCGAACTGGCAGAACAGGAAGCCTTGAGAAAAGAGAAGGAACTGGAAGCCACGGTGAAGAAGCAGGCAGATGCTGAAAACTACAGAGCGACCAAAAATGCAGATGCAACCCGGTACAAGGAAGTGGCAGAGGCAGAAGCACGGGCAAAGGCCATTGAAATCGAAGGTAAGGCGAGAGCAGAAGCGAAAAGAGCAGAAGGTATGGCTGAGGTTGAGATCATCAAAGCCAAAGGTGAGGCGGAAGCCCTTGCCATGGCGAAGAAAGCGGAAGCCTTCAAGATGTATAACGATGCTGCCGTTACCCAGATGATCATTGAAAAACTGCCGGAAATTGCAACCGCTGTTGCACAGCCTCTGGCAAAAACCGAGAAGATCGTTATGATCGGCGATTCCGGAGCATCAAAAATTACAAAGGACATCACCAATGTAATGGCACAGCTGCCTGAAACGGTAAAAAGCCTTACGGGAATTGACCTGACGCAGATTATAAGGAATTATGCGGAGGGTGGAAACGGTAACGGTAATGTTGTAAATGATGTTGCGAACAAAAAAGATGAAATCTATTAATTGAATCGTGTAGACAAAAAAAGTCCGGAAATTCAGGTTTCCGGACTTTTTTAGAGGATTTGGTAAATTATCTATTTGTTATACATGTTCGCAAACAGTAAGCGGGAAATGAGGAAAAATTATTTGCCCAAAATCAGGAATTATTGAAAAATAGCTATGTATTTCTAAAAATACCGCGTAAACATACGGAAAATAGCTAAAGCAGACTTTATTTTCTGCCGAAATATGCTATAATAGTATATATATTCGTAACTTATGTTAAAAAAAGGGGGAAGTGGACGCGGTGGCAACAAAGAATAAAGTGGAAGTGAAAATTGGAGGAAGCGAGTATACTCTGGTAGGAACTGAAGCGGTAGAGTATTTGCAAAGAGTTGCACTTTACATTGATAAAAAAATGAATGAAATAACCCGGTTTAACAGTAAGCTCGGTACTTCCATGGCAGCCGTCCTCACCGCCGTAAATGTCGCTGATGATTTTTTCAAAAGCCGGGAAAATGAGCTGGCCATGAAAAACCAATATAGTCAGATGACAAAGGAATTGGAAAAACTGAGAGAAGAAGCGCGGAAGTTAAAGTCGGAAAACAGATTTTTGGAAGATAGAAATTCCAGCCTTCAGTTGGAGCTTGCAAAACGGGAAAATGAACTGAACGAAATCAAAGATTATCAGGATATGAATGCAAGACAAAAAATATCATAGCCGGATCAATGAGTTCAGAAAATCAATTGTTCTTTTTTGTATAGCTTGTCAGTGCCCTGCCAAGCTGAGAGCAAGAACTTATAGAATTTGTACATACCAAAAGCGCCTAGGCGCTTTTTTTCATATATTCTACACATACTACGAGAGAGACACGCAGGAATGGAGAAAGTAGGTGATTGGATGAAAGTGATCTTTGTTTTTATTGATGGTTTTGGCCTTGGAGAAAAGGATGCATCGAAAAATCCTATGGTGGCGGTGGAGACTCCAGGGCTGGATTATATATTCAGCAACTATAAAGTATTTCCCACTGATGCGACACTGGGCATCGAGGGTTTGCCGCAGAGTGCAACAGGGCAGACGGCAATATTCACCGGCGTTAACGGTTCGGCAGCCCTGGGGCGCCATCTGAGCGGACAGCCGACAGAAACGCTGATCACCATTATCAACCGGATCAGCTTGTTTAAAGCCTTGTTGGAAAGAGGCTTCACAGTCACGTATGCCAATGTGTACCGGGATCCTTACCTGAAAGAGATGCATAACCCTTCCAGCAGAAAGAACCGTCCATCCGTTACCTCCGTCATGGGAATGTCGGTAGGCATGAAATTTAGAAATGTGAGGGACTATCAGGAAGGCAAGGGTGTATACCACGACATCACAGGGCAAATACTTATGGAAAGCGGATACGATGTAAAGCCAATCACACCGCAGGAAGCGGCCGGAAGGCTGTATAACATCAGCAGGGACTATGATTTTACCCTTTATGAGCATTTTATGACGGACATCATCGGCCATACGGGTGACATGGAACTGGCCATAAAGGAAATCGGGCTTTTGGATGCCTTTTTGGCGGAGTTGGTTCGTTTGGTGGATTTGAACCGGGATCTGATTGTCATTACCAGCGACCACGGCAATATAGAAGATATATCCGTGAAAACCCATACCATGAACAAGGTTCCCACTGTTTTCATCGGAAAGCTGCCGGAAGGGGTGAAGCCCGAAATTAACTCGATCCTGGATATAATGCCCGCGGTAATGGAAATTATGAATAGAGCGAAGGGGAGCTAATTCCCGGCGAATCAAAGAGGAGAATGAAAACGGAAATGAACAATAGAAGAGTAGAGCTGCTGGCTCCAGCAGGGAGCTGGGAAGCTTTCGTGGCAGCGGTGGAAAATGGGGCCGATGCTATTTATATGGGTGGGAAGCTGTTCAATGCCCGGCAGTTTGCCGGCAACTTCGATAACGAGCAGCTGAAGAAAGCCCTGGATTATGCCCATTTGCGGGACGTTAAGATCTATTTGACCATGAACACACTGGTGAATGATGAGGAGATGGAGGAGGCTGTTAACCAGGTGGGAGAAGCCTACAAAGCAGGTATTGACGGGGTGATTGTACAAGACCTGGGATTAGCTGCTTTGATTCGCAAGGTATTTCCCGACTTGGATCTCCATGCCAGCACCCAGATGACGCTATATAATGTACAAGGAGTTAAGGCGTTGGAAGAACTGGGATTCAAACGGGCTGTTCTTGCCAGGGAACTATCCTTGCAGGAAATCGGTGAAATCGCCCGGTCAACCGCCCTTGAAATCGAGGTGTTCATCCACGGAGCCCTTTGTATCAGCTATTCTGGGCAATGCCTGATGAGCAGCTTCATTGGTGGAAGGAGCGGCAACCGGGGAAAATGTGCCCAGCCTTGCAGGATGAAATATGAGTTGATTAGTGACGGAAATGAGGCGAGGAGCGGGAAGGACTGCAGGTGTGGTGAAGCCGCCTATGTTATGAGCCCGAAAGATATATGTTCAATTAATGAACTAAAGGATTTGGTGGATGCCGGTGTCACCTCCTTAAAAATTGAAGGGCGCATGAAAACCCCGGAATATGTGGCCACAGTGGTCCGGATCTATAGAAAATACCTTGACAGTATCCTGGCTGGAAAGTCGGACAAGCTGGAGGAAAAAGACCTGCGGGAGCTAACCCAGATTTTTAACCGGGGAGGCTTTTCAAAGGGATATCTCCATGGAAAAACCGGCAGCGATATGATGAGCTATGAAAAGCCAAAAAACTGGGGAATTCATCTGGGAGAAGTATTGTCCTACGACCGGAATACGAAAACTGTAAAAGTGAAGCTCCGGGAAAACATCGCTATTGGTGATGGAATTGAGGTGTGGAACGGAGCGGACGAAAGTCCGGGAACTATTGTAACCGAGATTAAGGTCAATGCAAAAAATGTCACGGAAGCCCGGCGTGGCGACATTGCCGTTTTAGGCAGTTTAAAAAGCCCGGTGTTCAACGGAAACAAGGTCTATAGAACATCGGAGAAGCGGCTGAATATCACGGCAAGAGAGAGCTTTGAAGGCAGAAGTGTACGGAAGTCCGGTATCGCAGGAAAGGTGACGGCAAAATGGGAAATGCCGCTGACTTTGACAGTTAAAGATAGCAGGGGAGATAATGTGGAAGCGACAGGGGAAATACTCCCGGAAAAGGCCTTGAATAAGCCGCTGACATCGGAGCGTCTGCAGGATCAAATCAGTAAAACAGGCTCCACTCCCTTTGCCTTTCAAGACCTGCAGATAGAATTGGACGAAGGACTATCCGTGCCGGTGAGCGAGATTAACAATGTCCGGCGAAAGGCGTTGGAACAGCTGGAGGAGAAAAAAATCCGCTCTTTTGAAAGAAATATGTCGGAGGACATGCGAAATACGCGGGAGAAGCTGTTGCATTTCCCGGGAAATAGTCGAAATCCCTCCGGTGAGACAAAAATTTCCCTGTTTCTGTATACTTATGCTGAAGAGTATCCACTGGAAGAATTGAAAGCAGACCGGGTTTACGTGCCTTTTTCTGCTCTTTTGGAAGAGGCTGCCCGGAAGAGGCTGGGGGAAGATATCGCCCGAAAAACAGGGGAAATTTTTCTGTGGATTCCCAACATAACGCGGGGAAATTATGACCGGCTGATAAAGACGAAATTGCCGGAAGCTGTGGAGATGGGAATCGACGGTATTTTAGC
Source organism: Bacillota bacterium (assembly GCA_023419605.1). Lineage (GTDB taxonomy): Bacteria > Bacillota > Clostridia > Acetivibrionales > JAEZXR01 > JAEZXR01. The sequence goes on from JAEZXR010000119.1 coordinate 5,317, forward strand.
GGGAAATCCATGGGTATTTACCCAATTGAAAAGCGTTCCTTCGATAAAAATAGCAGGCGATTATTCCCTTAATCTATACAATAGCTTTTCTCTCCAGCAAATGGCGGAGCTGGGCTTGCATGGGGCTGCCCTCTCGTTGGAACTGAACCTGGAGCAGATGGCGGAGATAAAAAATATGGATAGTTTCCAAAAGGAAGCCATCGTATACGGAAGAATTCCGGTCATGACCAGTGAATACTGCCCTGTAGGAAGTCTGGAAGGCGGACACAATTCGAAAAACCGCTGCAATAACGCTTGCCTGAGAGGCCTCTACCGTTTAAAGGACCGTAAGGGAATGGAATTCCCCATCCTCTGTGACCGTATCGATTGCAGAAGTACCCTGTTGAACACCAACGTGATCTATGCAGCGGATAGTTTGGATAAAATAAGGTCGGCAGGAGTTGACATAATGCGGATCAACATCTCGGACGAAAGTCCGGAGGAGGCCCGACAGCTGGTTAAAATGCATAGGGATGTGTTGGAGCACGGAACCGGTGCATTGAAGCGATATGGCAGGTTGACGGAGGAAATCAAGCGAAAAGGCTTTACGAAAGGACACTATTTTAGGGGAGTTTAAGTAGTTGACAGTTGCTGGCTGACAGAGGATAATTGTCTTGAATTGAGAATTGAGAATTGAGAATTGAGAATTGAGAATTGAGAATTGAGAATTGAGAATTGAGAATTGAGGCTAAGATTGTATGAGTGATATTGAAGTTTTTATTGAGATATGCCGTGAGGGTGCGGTTCTGCCGGCCTATGCGCGGGCTGGGGATGCTGGCATGGATGTTTGTGCGGCGGAAGAGGTTGTGATTCGTCCGGGAGAGACGGTGATTATTCCTACAGGGCTGAAGCTGGCAATACCGGAGGGGTATGAGATCCAGGTCAGGCCCCGGAGCGGTATTTCCTATAAAACGCCGCTGCGGCTTTCAAATTCTCCGGGAACCATTGACAGTGGATATCGGGATGAATTAGGGATTATTATGACCAATTCATCGGAGACCTGTGGACAAAATGAAGAGGAGATGCGCTCCATCGAGTCCAGGGGAAATCAAAAAGGAACTTATAAAATCCGAAAAGGTGATCGAATCGCCCAGATTGTTCTTCAGGTGGTTCCGAAAATGAAGCTGACGGTAGTAGAATCAGTGCGGGAAATAGGGAGCGACCGGGGCGGGGGCTTCGGCTCCACAGGAGTTCGATAATATTTTATTGATATAATGCAGATAGGGCTGGATGAACTAAGTTCATCCAGCCCTATCTGCATTATGAAATCTTCATGCCCACTTTCAAAAGCCGAAACAGGCGGTCGGCAGCATCCCGTATCAATTCTTCGGAACGGGATAAGGCCTCTTCCAAAGGCATGACTCCATTCACCGCAGGTATAATACTGTCAATTCCGTACATATAGACCTTTTGAGCATCCGGTCCCATGGAGCCTACAATGGCGGCAACGGGGACATTCTTCTCTTTGCTGCGTTTTGCCACTCCGACAGGAACCTTTCCGAAAATGGACTGACCGTCAATACGTCCTTCACCGGTAATCACCAGATCGGCACCTTCCAGAAGCCGGTCAAATTGTACAAAATCCAGCACGGTATCAATTCCGGGTTTCAGAGTCGCACCGAAAAATCCCAGCAGTGTGGCGCCCAGCCCACCGGCAGCTCCGGCTCCGGCAGTATTTCCAATGTCAAACCCCACATGCTTCGCTAAAACCGCTGCATAGTTTTTCATACCGGCCTCCAGGATTTCCAGCTTTTTGGCATCGGCACCCTTTTGAGGACCAAAGGTGTAGGTGGCCCCCGCAGGTCCCGTCAATGGGCTGCTTACATCACAGATTACCGTAATGGAACACTCCTGAATTCGCGGGTCCAACCCCTTTGTATCAATGGAGGAGACTCTGGAAAGAGCTTGCCCTCCAAATCCTACCTCTTCGCCGGCTTTATCAAGGAACTGTATTCCCAGGGCCTGGGCAGCACCCAACCCACCATCGTTGGTAGCACTTCCCCCGATACCGATAATAAGCTGTCGTATACCTTCATCCAGCGCGGCTTTTATCAGCTCTCCCGTACCATAGGTAGTGGTGACCAGGGGATCTCTCTCATTGCCGCTTAAAAGGGGAAGACCGGAAGCTTGGGCCATTTCGAGGATGGCGGTTTTATTGTTTACAACACCATAACGGGCTTTGATTTTGCGTCCAAGGGGGTCTGTAACCTGTACGATCCTGTATTCACCTCCTGCAGCCAGCACAAGCGCTTCAACGGTTCCCTCGCCGCCGTCGGCGATGGGAACTTTAACGATTTCAAGCGATGGGAAATGCTCGTGGGCTACGGATTCAACATGTTGGATTACTTCAAGGGAAGACAAGGTGCCTTTGAAGGAATCCGGCGCCAGTACTATTTTCATGGTAACTCCTCCTACATCAATAACCCTCTGCGACCCAACAAGCAAATACAGAAGCAGAGGATGAATCCAGCTATTGCAGACGCGAAAAATCAAGGAAGAAACTAGAGTCGTATGCAGTATAAAACTATTATATACTTTATTCAGGTGATTTCAAACAGATGTATTGTCAACTTTGCATGAAGTTTTGGTTGACAATATCGCTTTTTTATTCTATGCTATAAATACATCCCTTTGATTCCGAATTTATCCAGTAGGTAAACAGCCGCAAAGCCGTGCGGTTTACTTGCGGGGAAGTATAAAGTTAAGTGGTGTAGCCATAGAGGGTCTATGGGATCAAAATTAAAGTGATAGAATTCAATGGAAAGTGAGTGGTTGTGTGAAAATCAATGTGCGTGATATGACACTGGTAGCGTTGTTTGCTGCTTTGATGGTGGTAGGTGCTTATTTGAAAATTCCCCTTCCGTGGGTATCCTTAACTTTTCAGCCCTTCTTCTGCGCCTTTGCAGGAATCCTGCTGGGAGCACGCCTGGGTTTTCTATCCCAGCTTGTTTATATTGCTATGGGATTGGTGGGATTGCCGGTGTTTACTCAAGGGGGAGGGCTGCTGTATGTGCTGAAGCCATCCTTTGGATATCTGATCGGTTTTGCTGCAGGAGCCTATATCATCGGTAAAATATCCGAAACCCTGGGAAGGGTTAATGTCGTAAACTCCGCAGCCGCTCTAATCAGTGGGCTGGTGGTAATTTATGCCATCGGCGTCCCTTACACCTACCTTATACTTAGGTTTTACATGCATAAACCTGACGTGGCCATTGTTGGAGCTACGCTAGTTCCTCTCTTTATCAAGGATTTGGTACTGTTTTTGCTGATTGCTGCGGTTTCTTCCAGTATTGTACCACGGGTCCGGCGTTCCGTAATAACGGGCTAAGAGGCAGCAATAACAGGAAACCCGAAATAAACGGAATTTGCCGCTTATTTCGGGTTTTCACATGAATTCTCCGAGTCTGTTTTTCCATGAAAAAAGAGGCAGTCCGTGAGGGTTGAAATCGAATTAACGGAGATATTATCAAGAGTACACGTGCCTTCAACCTGGTAAATGCAATTGGATGCACAGTTTATAGTTGTCATAATATTACCTCCCGATTTTATTATTGCCACAAAACTTTAAAATATGAAATGAACAAATTAACAAAAAGGTAAGGAATCCTTCAAAAACAATTTGAAGGCATAAAAACATCCGCGCCCTGATTTTATTTAATCAGGGCGCGGGTTATTTAAATAACTGCCTGTTACCGCGGATACAAGCAGTTAGTTCTAATACCTATATGTATGAGACAAGATCGGGAAAAATACTAGAGTGCACTTATGTTAATTGCTTTAATTGTTCAAAAATCGTGCATGATAAAGTTCTACGATGGTTGGACGGCTGTAAGAGGGTATTCTATGGGGTTTCGCTGCATTGTGCATGGGTCATTTATATGAATGTACTTGTGTCCGGCGGACTTAAAATGCCAGCGGTTTGGACGCCATACAGAAAATAATATATAAAATCCATCTTCCGGGAGATCTGTGGAAAACAGTATTCCTGTTTTTCACATTCTCCTTTACATCTGATATATAATATGTATACATGGAAAAAAAGGTGAATTGATATGGAAAGTAAAAATATGAACTTTATAGAAAGTCCCAATCTGCCTGTAAAACCTGTTACAGCAGCCATCGTTGACGGGAGGATTCCTTCTTTGATGGAAACTACCCTTATGGATAGAGGTATGAAATTATTTAAAACGAAGCCTTTGCCCGGTATTTACAATGCCATAGCCTATCATCCCGATATCATGCTGCACCATCTCGGAGGAAGAGATCTCCTGTATGCACCGGGAGTCGATGAGGAGTTTCTGGGAAGCCTGAGGAAAATGGGAATGTGCCTTATAGAAGGAAAGACGGAATTAACTGCAAGATACCCTGGAAATATCGCGTATAATATCTGTCGAATCGGAAATACTGCAATTCATAATCTGAATTATACGGATCCCATCCTTCGAAGGGAACTGGAAAAAAGGGGTGTACAGATCGTTCACGTGAAGCAGGGGTATGCAAAGTGTTCCATTTCGGTAGTGGACAGTCATTCCATTATTACGGCAGATGCCGGCATTGCAAAAGCGCTGGAAAAGTACGGAATTGAAGTGCTTTTCATTGAGCCGGAAGAAGGTATTCGTCTGCATGAATTGGAGTATGGATTTATTGGAGGAAGTACGGGCTGTCTTGGCAGTAAAACCTGGGCAATAGCGGGAAACCTGAAGCATCTGAATGCAGTAAATCAAATCAGCGAGTTTCTGACGAGAAAAGGAAAGGATATTCTATGCCTGTATGACGGTCCTGTAATGGACATAGGAAGCATCGTTCCGTTGATGGAGTAACTTTGTATATTTCTTGAATCTCCTTTATAAAATAGTAACTCCCTTGATATCCCTCTGCATATAATGTAGCAGATTGCATACTTTGAACCTGGAAAAAGCTTCTCCGAAGCTGAAGTAAGGAGAGCCTAACAGAATAATGTACTGAAGGCTGCGATCAAAGTAATAGTTCGAAATAATTGAAGAAGTTGGGAAAAATGGAAAATATGTGGAAGAATTTGCATATGACCTTTACTGCATACAACAATTTACGAAGACGCATACTACAGTTGAAGGGATGTGAAGTTGATGCAGTTTCTTAGCATTGGGGTTAACGAATGTGCTGATGACATATTGCAGCAAATAACAAATGAACTACAGCAACTCAATAGTAAAAAAATTAGTTATTCAATAGATGAAGTTAATTCCGGTGATTCGACTTCCATTATCTGCAGCATAGAGGACGACAAAACGCAGGACAGAAAGTCGATTCAATGCTACGATGCACTAAGGATACATGTTTCCAATGCACTGGCAGATTTTATTATCAGGAAATACGAAGAGAAGTTAATTAGCAGAATCATCAACAGCAATTACTGCTATTTCAACTCCGTAGAGAAAAAGGAGATATTCAATCTCTCACTAAAAATCATTCGAAATGAAGATAAAAACCTGGTTAACAGCTTATTCCAGATTCATCGGAGGAATGTCATCATCCGGAAGCTTATGGACTACTTTGAAGGATCAAACAGCTTGATTCTGGACGGTTTTGTTAACTTCAGGCTCAAAGACTACATGAAAGATTTGGAAGAAGTTGTCGACAAAGCTGTAGATGATTTTTTAATGGAAAGGGAATACAGGGAATTTATAAGGCTTTTGAGATATTTTGTCGATATTCAGGAGCCGAAATTTGAAATGATTCATGTTTTAGTCGGATATGATAACAAATATATATTATTGGATGAGCACAAAAAGGAAATTACCAATGAGTGCATCCAGGACTTTGTAAATGAGATATCCGAGGGGGAGATCAATTACGATGATCTTTTAGTCAGCTCTCTTATCACGCTTGCCCCCAAAAAGGTGATTATACACAGCAACGGGCAGTTTCGAAACAAGGAACTGCTGGAGACCATCAAAAATGTATTCAATGGAAAAGTAGTTTTATGTACCCAGTGCGATATCTGTAGCGTAAATATGGTAAATAAAAGTTAGAGGAAGTAGGTCCAGACCTACTTCCTTTTTTCTACTTCTAGTACTAATTTACTACAAAATATTTACATATTTCTTATTGACTTTACTTTCTAAAATGATAAAATATTATCAGGAAATAAAGTTCTCTAACAGGCTTTATTACTTGATTTGAACCTATACAAAAGATGAATTGCGAAATGAACGAATGATGGATTTATAAAAAGCTAAAGAGGAATAAGAAGAAAGAACAAAAGAAGAGATCCGGGTAAAAAAGAGAGTCACTGGCTCTCTTTTTTCTATTGCCTTTTACCACTATGCCAGCAGAAGGTTTTATGGTAGAATAGGTGGTAGTTTACATCGGTAACGAACTTCGCACCCTACTAAATCGGAGCCGAAAAACAAGCGGCAGTTATATACAATAGGATTGGCAACTGCTGATTTGTATAGGATGGTTTTCGGCGGAGTAAATTCGACTTTAAAGTTCGTTATCCGTAAGAAGGAGATACAAGCATGAAGGTTTATGGTTTCATTGGTCCCAGTGGTACCGGCAAGAGCCATCGGGCTACCTGGGTCGCACGTGAAAGAGGGATTGACTTTATTATAGATGACGGTTTGCTGATCCGGGGAACCCGGATCGTGGCGGGAACTTCCGCTAAAAAGGAAAGTACGAAGATTGCATCCGTAAAGCGGGCTTTGTTTACCGATGCAAAGCATGCTGCGGATGTAAAACGGGCGCTGGAACTATATCAGGCTCCTTCTTTGCTGATCCTGGGAACCTCCGACGGCATGGTTGAGGCAATTGCAAAACGGCTGGAGCTTCCACAGATCAGCGAAAAAATCTATATTCATCAGGTAGCCAGCGAATTTGAAATCAAACAGGCCATCTCTACCCGAAGAGAGCAGGGAAAGCACGTTATTCCGGTGCCTACCTTCGAGATCAAAAAAGACTTTTCCGGGTACTTTCTGGACCCTCTCCAGATTTTTCGAAGAAAGGGCAAGGGAAGCTTTCAACTGGAAGGGGAAAAGTCCGTGGTTCGTCCTACCTTCAGCTACATGGGGAAGTATACCATATCCGATTATACCATTTACCAGATTATCGATTACGTAACTTCCAAAATCGAAGGTGTGCATAAAATCTCCCGGTTCCGGGCGGAAAACCATCCTGACGGATTATATGTCGAGATGGATCTGGTGCTGGTCATGGGCTATCCTATAAAGCCGCTGCTGCGCAGTATTCAGCAAAAGTTGGCGGAAGAGGTGGAGAAGCTTACGGCGCTGAACATTAAAGCCATCAATCTGGTGGCAAAGAGTTTGGTGGTAGAAGGAAAGAAGGAGCTGGAAGGGGAGTAAATATTGTGAATTATAATTAATGTTATCACAAAATATAATTACTCTTGTAACGGTTATAATAAAATATTGTCATAAATTTCGGCCCTTATTGCATCTTGAAGTCAGGTGCAATAAGGGCTTTATGTTTTTGCCGCAGGACTATAGCCGGTAATCGGCACGTTTACGGATGCTGCCCAAAACAACCGGACTCGCAGCCGTACCGCCGGTACAGATAAAGGGAAATGGAAATAAGAACATTTCCGTCGCTTTCTTCTACCGGAAATATTATGGCGAGTAAATAAAAAGAGGAGGATCTGGACAGCCTTCAATATACCGCAGAAATAAGCATTGTACAGGTTATGGATTAGACCATGGATAAATTTTTATTTCCCAGGAGCAGACATATTTGCAAAATTTCCATAAATAGATAATAGAGATGGGAGATCACTTACAACAGCGAGGGACAATCGTCATACTTGCAGCAAAGGGAGTAATGGCTGAATGCATGTTTGGTTCTAAAGAAGGTATGACGTGCAGCGGAAAAATTTTACCGGATGGTTGGGTAGGAGCACCCCCGTTGTTGAAAAGAAATCTATATAGCAGGGAAAGGATGTGTTTTATGAATACAAATTCACCAGGTAAACTAGCGTTTTGGACTGCCTTTTTTGCCGCAGTTTTTAGCGTTATGTACTCAATTTTTCAAATATTATCAGCATTAGGTGTTCTCACAGGCTATGCCAGCCAGATATTAATCTTTGGTACATCGATTTTAATAGCTCCTTCCTTTGTAGCTATGATGGCGTGTGTACACCAGTCCGCCCCCGATTCTAAAAAAGTTTGGAGCCAGATCGGGGTGCTTTTTTCCGTACTTTATGCAGTTTTCGTTATGATGACCTATATGACGGAATTGTTTGTAGTGATACCGCACAGTATGCGCGGCGAAGCGGATAAAGTCGCCTTACTGGCCTTTAATCCCGAATCAATCATGTATGTCATTGATGGCCTGGGATATACCTTTATGTGTTTGGCAACACTGTTTACAGTACCGATATATATAAATACAGGAATTGAGAAGTGGATTAAACGAATGTCTATTATGAACGGGATATTAGGCATACCGATTTTTATCGTTTATACTCACTTTCAGCCTGTGCTGTTGTTCTTTGTGGCTTTGTGGATGGTTACCGTACCGGGGATTTGTATTCTTTTGACTGTTCGATTTGGCAGTACAGTCTATAGGGGAAATAAAACAAATACCCATCATAGGAAGATTGTGAATATTAAAATTTCATGAATATGATCAATCGATACATATAAATAGATGTATATACGGATGATAAAGATCAGGAATCCAGAAATGAAGATTAGAACCTCATCCCCAGGAAAACACTGGGCTCAAGTGACGGAATACTGCTCACAGAGACATAAGAAGCAAAATAAGGTAGAACCATAGGAAACGAAGACGAGTAATTCGGGTGGCGATGTTACAGGGTCCCCAAAAGGGTGTTATGCGAAGAATAAAATAGTAGCCACCCTTGGTGGGGTGTATTTTAATATACCTGTTTCTTACTACATATAGGCGACGACTAGGATGTATGGGAATTTCATACGCCACCTTGCTGAAGGAGATGTTATATGGATAAAGTTAACACTTTTGATGGATTTGCGAATAAGATACTTAAAACCTATCACATGGGAGAAGAAGAATTCTGGGCGGCTGTAATGGCCCCGTTCTTATCCGATAGCAATGTTTTGACAATGTGGAAGCACCGTAAGGTGGGTTTGGAGCTTTTAAACCTATTTAAGGATGTAGATGATGAAAGGAAGAAGTTTCTGGCCCAATATACGATTCCAACGGGACTCGACATAACAAAATGGAAAAGTCTGAGTAAGAAAGATGAATATTTTAAGGATGCCTATCCCGTTTACGCATTTTTAGTCATATGGATGGAGGAGAACGGATTAACCGAAAAGCTGGAAGCTTTTGGGGATATCCTTCGCGCTGTAGTCTATGGGATCGCGGGGTATGGAATCCTGGATGTCATAGTGGACGAAAAGAATTTCTCCGCTATTGAGCTCCTTACTGCCCAAGCGCTTATTGCTGAATATGAGACAAAGATTCTTACGACCTTTGGCGCAACGGAAATTAATCTCAACATTTTGCACCGGATTCGAGACCAGTTTCTAAAAGCTGAAATCAAAGAAAAATCCCTTCGTGAAAAGAGGAGTCCTTATGATAAGGATAAACCGATAGAATGCGGTTTTAAAGCCGCTCATCTTTTGACACCCTTCATGCTTAGCCTGGAGTGTTTGGGAAAGTCCTCTCTTATCGATGATTATTTTGAGGTTTTCTTTTTATTTGGTGCAGTGATTCAGATTATGGATGATCTGAAAGATTTGGAAGAAGACCTTTCCATTGGACATTTTTCTTATGTGACACTGGACTCGGATGCATTTTCCTTGTTCAAAAAGGGCCGAAAGCCAGGTGAAATTGCGAAAAGGCTTTTAGAAGACAAGCTGCGTCTGAAAGATATTTATACCACGTGCAAAAAGCTTATAGCGGATTCAAATACGATTTTAAGGAACCTGAAGGATCCATTTTTGCCAAGGATTGTATATGTTACAGAACTGAGACTGGATTCCTATTTTAGAAAGGAATTAAAATTGGATGTATAGAGAATGAAGGGAAGCTATGCTGCTTAGGCTGTTAAATGCCAATATTCCCAACATACAGGGATGCGTATCGCATTCCCTGTATGTTGAGACAGCCTCCAATTATAAAGTTCTAGATAAACAAATTCATGTCCGATTCTTCCGCACTACCCAGGAAGGAAGCCACACCGCCGATGGTGACACCCTCTATGAGTTCTTCCTTCTTAATCCCCATAATGTCCATGGACATATTGCAGGCGACAAAGCTGACACCATTTTTTATTGCCTGGTCCATAAGTTCTTCCAAGGAGGCTACGTCCTTTTTGTTCATTAGATACCGTATCATTTTTGGCCCGATACCGGACATATTCATTTTCGATAAGGACAGCTTCCGTGACCCTTTGGGCATCATAAAGCCGAACATTCTGGAAATCAAGTCCTTCTTAACATTTGCAGGTTCCGCCTTTCTTAGTATGTTCAGGCCCCAGAAGGTGAAAAACATCGTTACCTTTCTACCCATGGCAGCGGCTCCATTTGCGATAATAAAGGAAGCGATTGCCTTATCCAGATCGTTACTGAATACGATCATGCATTTATCGTTCTTTTTCTGAGTCGTTGAAGCATCCGTGGATGGAAACTCTTTCTTTATGGTCGCCTTAAAGGCGTTATTCTCAAAGTTGGAATCCAGGAACCGGTTTCCGGTACTTTTACACCAGCTTTTTATATCTTCCGGGAAGGCTGGATCTGTAGCTTTAACTTCAAGCACTTCGCCATAATTCATGGAATTTACTGTTTCATAAACCTTCATGATGGGTCCGGGGCACTGGAGGCCGCAGGCATCAAGCTCTATTTTTGTGTCCGGTGTGCATTTCCCGTCCTCGCAATCCGCCGGTTTGATTTCATCGTTCTTCATAATTTTATCATACTCGTAAATATCTTCGTTAGACTGCTTCTGGACAGCCATCTGATAGGTCTTATACCCTCCGTTCAGGTTTTTGACAGTATTGTAGCCCTTTTGTATCAATATCCTGCACGCCAGATAGCCTCTTAATCCAACCTGGCAGAAAATATAGATTTCCTTCTCCCTGGGGATTTCATCCAAGCGGTCCCTGAGCTCATCCAGGGGAATATTCACGGCACCCTGAATGGTTCCCAGATCAAATTCCGCCGGTGTTCTGACGTCGATCAGCAGCCCTTCGTCCCTGGCGATGGTTCCTACTTCATCCCAATGGAAGATGCCGCAGGCTTTTTTGAGAATATTGGAAGCCGTATAACCGGCAAGGTTTACCGGATCTTTTGCCGAGGAGTAGGGTGGGGCATAGGAAAGCTCCAGTTTTTCCAGATCCAATACGGTCATACCTGCTCTCATGGCTGTAGACAGTACATCCATTCTCTTGTCCACACCTTCGTATCCCACAATTTGCGCCCCCAAAAGCTTACCGTCCTTTTTTCCGAAAAGCAGCTTGATGGACATGGGAATGGCTCCCGGGTAGTATCCTGCATGGGAGGCGGAATGGGTAAAGGACTTTTCATATTCGATCCCATTTCTCTTCAGAATTCTTTCATTGTTTCCGGTGACGGCAACCGTGATATCGAAAACCTTTACGATGGAGGTTCCCTGTGTGCCCTCAAATTTTTCCGTCAGGCCGCAGATGTTATTTGCTGCAATCCTCCCCTGCTTGTTTGCCGGTCCTGCAAGGGGGATCAGTGCTTCGCTTCCACTGACGAAATCCTTTACCTCCACAGCATCACCCACGGCATAGATGTCCTCGTTGGAGGTCTGCATGTATTCGTTCACATAGATTCCGCCGGTTTTTCCGATTTTCAGGCCTGCGTCAGCGGCCAGCCGTGTTTCAGGCTTTACCCCGATTCCCATAATCACCATATCTGCTGTAAGGGATTTTCCGCTGGAGAGTTTTACACGAATGCAGGCATCATCCTCTTCAAAGGATTCCACTGCATCCTTCAGGTATAATTCCACCTGGTTGGCTTTCATATGCTGGTGTACTAGGGATGCCATATCATAATCCAGAGGGCCGATGACATGGTCTGCCAGTTCGACAACCGTCACCTTCACGCCGCGCATATGCAGATTTTCGGCAACCTCAAGGCCGATAAATCCGGCACCCACGACGACAGCTCGCCTGGGATTCATTTTGTCAACATAATCCTTAATTCGATCGGTGTCGGGAATGTTCCTCAGGGTGAAAATCCGATTTGAAGTAATGCCCGGAAGGTTCGGCTTGACGGGTTCTGCGCCGGGGGAAAGGACCAGTTTGTCATAAGTCTCCCGATAGACTTTGTTTTCCGCCCTATTTAAGACTTCAACGGTTTTTATCTCCGGCAGAATCTTTATGACTTCACTCTTTATCCGCACATCGACCCGGAATCTTTTCTTCATTGCTTCCGGTGTCTGAATCAGCAGCTTGTCTTTTTCCTTGATGACCTCACCGATATAATAGGGAAGACCGCAGTTTGCAAAAGAAATGTGTTCGCCTTTTTCGAATAAAATGATTTCCGCATTTTCGTCCAATCGGCGGAGTCTTGCCGCGCTGCTGGCTCCCCCGGCAACACCACCCACAATTACAACTTTTATGCCCATAAGCTGACCTCCTTAATTTATCATTATATCATTATATTGCAATTTTATGATTAAAGGTTGTGCCTGTCAATATTAAAATTATGCTTATTATTTATAGTCCCTTCTGAGAGAGTTCATGCATTGGCATAGGATATTTTTAAAAAAATTTTACTCTCTTCCGTGTTCCTATCCTGCATATGAAAAATCAGGCAAATGAAAAAGGAAAAACAACTGCATGAACAATGAGAAGGATAAAAGCTCAATCGGCTCTTCAAGGATTGGGCTTTTTTTGTTTATAATTTGTATAGAATTGTGTACTATACTTTTATGAGGTAACGATAAAGAGCTTACAAAGAAAGGAGGAGGGATATGCGTGAAAAGATTCTAATCGCCGATGATGAGCCGGGAATTGTTGCTTTTGTAAAGCAGTACCTTGAAGGCCAGGGTTTTGAAGTGCTTGCTGCCGGTGACGGAAACCAGGCCTTGGAGCTGGCTGCGGAAAAACCCGACCTTATCCTGTTGGATATCATGATGCCTGGAATGGATGGGCTATCCGTGTGCCGTGCCATACGGGAAGTGGTAACCTGTCCCATTTTGTTTCTTACGGCAAAGGTGGAAGAAGCGGACCGTGTCAGGGGTTTTTCAGCGGGAGCCGACGACTATATACTCAAACCTTTCAGTATCAAGGAATTGGGTGCACGCGTGGAAGCGCATTTGCGAAGGGAGAGGCGAAAACGCACACAGAGTTCCCGGATGTGCTTTGGGCGTTTATGGGTGGATTATGCCGGCCACCGGGTTGGCTTTGAAAACGAGGAAATTCCTCTGGCCCGAAAGGAATATGAAATCGTCGAGCTGTTATCGCTCCATGCCGGGCAGGTGTTTTCCCGCGAGCGCATCTACGAGCGCATATGGGGCTATGATGCGGAAGGCAGCGACAGTGCTGTCACCGAACACATAAAGCGCCTTCGTACCAAGCTTTCTCAGTATAATCAGGCGGACCGGATTGAAACGGTTTGGGGGGTGGGGTATCGATGGCAAAAAGGATGAGAAATGGTTTTTCGCTGAAAACCTGGTTGGTACTTGCTTTTGTAGCTTCGCTTCTGGTTGCGCTTCCCTTGACGATGCTATCGACGCAAGTGCTGGGAAGTATACAGGGAAAGTGGTTCCCCAGCGTGGAGCTAAAGGAAGGGGAGGTGCTGTCGCCGGCGGATGCACCCGTCATGATTCTTAAAAATGACGGATTCATACGGGGAAGAATTATAGGGGGCAATACGCCGGGCTATCATGCACTGAATCTTCTGCAATCGGGGATGCCGATCCTGATTTTCGGCCTGTGCATAGTGGCGGCGGCTGCCTTGTTTTACCGCTTAAAACTGCAAAAGCCGCTTTATGTATTGAAAAACGGAATGGAGCACATCGCCGGACAGGATTTGGATTTTACCATTGATTATGGAGGCGGAGATGAATTGGGGGCACTTTGCGAGGCTTTCGATGCCATGCGCCGCGAACTGAACTCTGCCTTTAAAACCCTATGGAATATTCAGGAGCAGCAGAGAAGACTCACACAGGCTTTTGCCCATGACCTTCGTACGCCTCTGACGGTTCTGAAGGGAAACACGGATTTACTGGCTTTACAAGCGGAAAATAAAAGTTTGGACCCGGAGAAGGTGCTTCACACTACCAACAGGATGCAGGAAAGCATTGCACGGATGGAACGCTATCTTGAAGCGATGCGTGAAATGCGTCAAATGGAGGAGTGGAAAGTCTTACCTGTACCTGTGGATTTGCAGGACTTTACCCAAAGGCTGCAGGCGTCCTTCCATGTACTGGCACAAGCGGCAGGAAAAAAACTTGCGGTGAACTGCCAGAGCGCAGAAGAAGTTTTGCTGGACGAAATGCTGGTGCTGCGTGTGTTGGACAATCTGGCATCCAATGCCTTGCGCCATGCCCGAAATGATGTTGTGGTGGACATCCGGGCTGTGGGCAGCCGCATTGTCTTCCGTGTGGAGGATGATGGAAAGGGCTTTTCCCAAGAAGCACTCCATCATGCCTTTGATGCCTTTTACTCCGGTGACGCTGCACGGACCGGCCAGAACATGGGGCTGGGAATGACCATTGCTCGGGAGTTGATCCGGCATCACGGCGGAAACATCGACATCGGAAACAGGACAGACAGGGGTGAAATCCTGGGGGCCTTTGTTGAATGTACACTGTACAGGTAAACTTTGCACATTTATAAGTTTATAAAAAGTATAGATTTGGATGATAGAATCTCCCATGAAATGAATTATGGGAGGTTTTTTTGTGAAGAGAATCAAAACAGAAGGTTTATCCCGTATTTACGGGCAGGGAGATACAAAAGTAGCGGCACTGTGTGATGTGAATCTGAATATCAACCCGGGTGAATTTACTGCCTTTATAGGTCCCAGCGGCAGTGGCAAATCAACGCTGCTGCACTTGCTGGGGGGGCTGGATCAGCCCAGCAGCGGGCGCATATGGGTGGGAGACAGAGATTTATATGCCATGAGAGAAAAAGAGCGTGCAGTGTTTCGCCGACGGAATTTCGGATTTGTATTTCAATCCTTTAATCTGGTGCCGGTATTAACAGCGGAGGAGAATATTGTAATGCCCCTTTTATTGGACGGGCAGGCACCGGATCCGGCATGGTTCAAGGAACTGACATCCATGCTGGGTATCACCGACCGGCTAAAGCACCTTCCGGGGCAGTTGTCCGGAGGGCAGCAGCAGCGCGTAGCCATCGCAAGGGCTTTAGTCACACGTCCCCCCATCGTTTTTGCAGATGAGCCTACGGGGAATCTGGATACGGTCAATGGAAAGGAAGTGCTGAATTTATTGATTCAGTCTGTGGAAGCGGTAAAAGGCACACTGGTCATGATTACCCATGACCCGAATATTGCACAGAAAGCACACCGGGTTATCGCCATTGTGGATGGAAAATTGCAGCAGGGGGGAATGCGTCAATGAGGAACTATCTGGGGACCGGTATACGGACCTTACAGCGTCAAAAGCTGTTGACTGTGCTGACACTCCTTGCAATTGTACTGTCGACGGCTTTGGTAGCTGTGCTGGGTATTTTATCCGGCAGCATCCGGCAGGCTGAAGTCGCACAGGCGGAAAAGTTGGCAGGAAGACACCATGTTCAGTTTAATAATCTTACAGAGGAACAGGTTGATCGGATCATGAAGGACCCAAGTATTGAGACAGTCGGTATCAGAAGAGGTATAGGTACGGCGAAACTGCCTGCAGGCAACAAGGATCTGTTTCTCATGGAAATGGATGCTAGGGCCTTCCAATTAATGAATGTACCGTTGCTAAAGGGGGAATATCCGATGCAGCCCGGGGAGGTAGTGCTGGAACAACGAATACTGGAAAGTCTGGGGTTGCCGCTGGAGGTGGGACAGGTTATCACACTTGCTCTCCATCTCGAGAGCCCTGCGAATACAGGAACGGAAAGCACCGATAAAGAACTGAAGGTCACAGGCATTTTAGAGAATCATCCTGCGGGAGTTTTTACAGCCTGCGGCTTTATGGGCACGGGTACGGCACAGGCATGGCTGCCGGTGGAAGCAGTGCAGAAACATGCCGTTGTGCGTTTCAATGACGGTGTTAATCCTGTTGAGGCTGTAAAAAAACTGGCGGTTGAGATGGAAATAGGGGAGAAAAATATACATTTTAATGATTGGCTGGTTGCTGCATTGGGGTATGACAGTGAGAAAAAAAGTGAGGAAGGAATGGGCAGCCTATCCGTGACCATAGGAACGCTGGTACTGCTGGCAGCATTTCTTGTTATCTACAACATTTTTCAAGTGTCGGTGGTACAGCGGACGCAGCAATTTGGCATGCTGCGCGCTGTTGGGGCTTCACCCGGGCAGGTGCGCCGGCTGGTACTGTTTGAAGCCGCAATTTTGTGCGCCATAGGGATACCGCTGGGACTGCTGCTGGGTGCCGCCGCGTCCCGTTTTGTAGTGGGAAGTGTAAGCGCCGTTGTTAGTCCTGAACTGTTCCGGGTGGAGAATACCGCACAAGCGGCGAGGGTGATACACGACAATATGCGAATCCCTCTTTCCGCCTTGCTGGGTGCTTCAGCCATGGGACTTGCTACAACGCTCCTATCGGCGTTGTTCCCGGCAATTCTGGCTTCCCGTGTGCCCCCTACCGTCGCCATATCGGGACTGATAGGCGGCGGTATTACCATGAAGCATCGTACCCCTGGAAAACAGGTTAAAAACATCCTGTGGCACAATGCGCGCCTGAATTTATCCAGAAACCGGGTGCGAACGTACCTTACGGTGCTTTCTCTTGCCATGGCGGTTGTAACCTTTGTGGCGTTGGGCTCCTTTGTCCAATCCTTTAACACCATGGAGCAATTGGCGAAGCAGATGGACAGCGATTATTCCATAACCGCCAGTGAATCTCCCATCATGCTGGAGGATGCTGCAAAGGGGATAAGTTTATCCGATGTGGAGGAACTGGAGGCGCTTCCGGGAGTAGAGCGTATACGTACTGCAAGGTATGGCTATGATGGAGAATATGTCCGGCTGCACCGGGAAGCTGCGGGACAAAATGGGGTGGATGAAATATTTGCTTTCGATGAACAAACCTTGGCAGGAGTACTGGAGAAATTGGGAAGCAAGGCACCCAGCGTGGAGGAAATGAGGGAAAAATCCTGGGTATTGGTAGAAAAATCCCGCAACTACGAGAATCTTGACCTGCCGGAACCGAAAATACCGAATCCCGGCGATGAAATCGAAATCTACGGACATCCCTTTACAGTGGCCGGTATTGTAGAGGATATGAATTTTATTCTTCCGCAGAGCGGCTTATGGGGAAGGAACATCCTGATACATGAGCAGCAATACCTTCCCTTGGCAGGACGTAACGACATGCAGAAGGTGGACGTATTTTTGCGGCCGGATGTATCCAAGGAGGATATTCAGCGGTTGAAAGAAGCTGCGGAACGCATGAAGTCGTATATACCCACCCTTAGGGTAACTTCCTTTGAAGAGGCAAGGGACGAGATTGAGAAAGGAATTCGGGGTATCCGCAGCCTGGGGTATGGTTTGATTATTCTGGTTTCTCTTATCGGAGCACTGAATATTGTTAATACCACCGTAACCAGCCTGCGTACCCGAAGCAGGGAGCTGGGCACACTTCGCGCCATTGGAATGAGCACAGAGCAGATGAGAGCCATGCTGCTGCTGGAGGGCCTGATGTACGGGCTGCGGGCGCTGCTCTTCGGTTTACCTGCCGGAATCGGGATGTCCGCGCTGGTGATGCTGGCCACCAAGGGGCTTGAAAACTGGCAGCCTCCGCTTGTACAACTTGTAATAGCGGCTGTTTGTGCACTGGTATTGTGTTTGCTGGCGACACTGCTTCCTGTCGGAAGGCTTACCAGAGTCAGCATTGTGGAAAGCCTTGGGAGGATTGATTGAGTTGCAGCTTACTTTGAAGAGAAAGGAGGGACAAGGAAACTGGGAGAAAGGATTGTTGTCGGAGGCATCGGAGCGATTTCAGACCTATAAAGCAAAGAGGGGATCTTTCCGATGATATATCTGAAAGACTTTCAACAGATACTCTATGGGGTTGCGTTGAAAGTCTTTTCTTATTTACATAAAATTACATAAATGGGATCGGCTTATGGGGTTTTGCAAGCTTCGCAGCAGTTTAAGTGCAAATTTGATAATGCAGGAATTAACTAAAAAATTTGCATGTGAATAGGCATTTTCTGTTAAAAATATACAGATTAGCATATGAAAATGCAGGATTAAACCTTAATTTATTCATAACGTATTGCACTTACGGTTTAATTGATGTATTATATTACATAAGGCAAAATGAAGTGAAAAATCTAACAAACATTACGGCATAGATTGAAGTAGAGATCAGGAAAGCAGTCAGAAAATTTGAAAAGGGGTATTACAATGGATAAAAGTATTTTAAATAAGATGATCCTGCCGGAGGACTTAAAAGCAATACTGGATCATGAGGTCAATGTCATTATTCCGGAAAACCGTCAACAGCTTCTAACCCTTTCCATGAATGGTGAAGAAAATACCTTTGTTGAGATAGCCTACGATGTTCCCCTGCACGGGAGGGTCACCGAGGCCACTGTTGCCAAATGCAAGAACGGGTTGGTTGTCAATTATATGGACAAATACATGAGAAGGCGGGACCCTGACTGTATGGTGATTGCAGATGACGGAGAAACGGATAAGCCACGGTATCGCGATGCCTACGGTGAGGATTTCAAGCCGCTGCGAAATATGACTTTTGACTGGCTGCGGGAGCAGCAGGAACTGATCATTCTGCCGTTTATGGCGGGTGGAAATGAACTGGGCTATCCTGCACTTCTGGTGGCACCTGCCAATGCGGGCTTTTTTGCAGCAGCGCTGGCAGACCTCCAGGGCTTCATTCCCAAAGACGAGGTTGAGTACGGATTTACCCCCAGAGCTGTGGTATATCTTGCGCCTACTTTCCGGCATACCCATTTTAACGGAAGGCAGATCGTGGTCCACAATCGCCTGAAGGATATGCATGAAGTATTCTCCTATAACCTGTATCCGGGCCCCAGTGCAAAGAAGGGAATCTACAGCGTACTGCTGAATATTGGAGAGCAAGAGGGATGGGTAACCTTACACGCTTCTGCAGTAAAGGTTATTACCCCCTATGAAAATGTTATTACCGTCATGCATGAAGGGGCCAGCGGCGGCGGTAAGAGCGAGATGCTGGAACAGATCCATAAGGAAATGGACGGCCGTATTGTTTTAGGCCGGCATACGCAGACGAGAGATAAATTATACCTGGAGCTGAAAGAAACCTGCGAGCTCCAGCCGGTAACGGATGACATGGCAATGTGCCATCCTTCCCTGCAAAATGGAGGTAAGAAGCTGGCTGTGGTCGATGCGGAGAAGGGGTGGTTCCTGCGAATCAACCACATAACACAGTATGGAACAGACCCGCATTATGAAAAGCTGTGCATTCACCCCAAGGAACCCTTGATCTTCCTGAACATGCAGGGAGAACCGGGCTCTACATGCCTGATCTGGGAACATACCATGGATGAACCCGGAAAGCCATGTCCGAATCCCAGGGTTATCATGCCAAGAAAATTTGTGCCTAATATTGTAGACGAGCCTGTAGAGATTGATGTGAGAAGCTTTGGTGTAAGGACTCCGCCCTGCACCAAGGAGAAACCCTCTTATGGAATTATGGGTATGTTTCACATTTTGCCGCCCAGCCTCGCATGGCTTTGGCGGTTGGCAGCCCCAAGAGGTTTTGCTAACCCCAGTGTAATCGATACGGAAGGGATGAGCAGCGAGGGCGTAGGCTCTTACTGGCCTTTTGCCACAGGGAAAAGAGTGGATCAAGCCAACCTTCTGCTGGAGCAGGTTGTCAATACGCCAAGTACCCGGTATATATTGATCCCCAATCAGCATATCGGTGTGTACAAGGTCGGGTTCATGTCCGAGTGGGTTGCAAGAGAGTACCTGGCGAGACGCGGAAGTGCCAAATTCAGACCGGAGCAGATTACGGAATCCAGATGTCCGCTGCTGGGATATTCATTGGAAACCCTAAAGGTGGATGGGACCTATTTGCCCATAGGCTTCCTGCAGCCCAATATGCAGCCGGAAGTAGGAAATGAGGGATACGATGCAGGGGCGAAAATATTGTCCGACTTCTTTAAAAATGAATTGAAGCAATATTTAACTCCGGAATTAAACCCGCTGGGAAGAAAGATTATCGAATGCTGTTTACGGGACGGGAGTATAGAAGAATATCTTGAGTTGATTCCTATGAGATTGTAGGAGATTAAAGAGAATTTCTGGAAGGAATGAAAGTATCGTAATCCTTGTCGGTTTTACAGAGGGGGCAGTATAAGGCCCTGTAAAGCCGGCAAGGATTTTTTAATGGTAAGGAAATTGTGGTTTTTAATTTTCTTACCATGGGGAGTGCAGAGGGGATTCACCTCACCGGTTTAGGGGGATGCTCAGGAGCATTAGCTCTGTCGAAGGGGGAAGTAGTTCCCCCTTGCGAAGAACAAAGTGCGATAGCATTTCGTTCTGGGTTGTGGGAATAGAATTACAGATCGGAGAAGACTCTTTTACCGCATCCGGATTTATGATAGAATTTTCTTAGGCTTCTTTGTTACACTTCATATATTCTTATAGATGAAAGACATTAATGGCAAACTAAACCAGAGGGGCTATGCAAAATGTTCATTGACCAGGATAAGAACCTGAACGCAGTACGGTTTATTGTGTTTTGCGGAATAATGGCGATTATCCTAATGGCCGGAGCACTCTATGCGATCCATATTGAACAGAAGAATGAGCTTCGTTCCGCTCAGCCGG
This sequence comes from Bacillota bacterium, assembly GCA_023419605.1. Lineage (GTDB taxonomy): Bacteria > Bacillota > Clostridia > Acetivibrionales > JAEZXR01 > JAEZXR01. The sequence continues at coordinate 26,280 of JAEZXR010000119.1, forward strand.
CAAGTACCACGGGACCCGGTAATCCCGGAGGCCAGGATTCCCAAAACGAAAAACAGAAGGAGACGCAGCAGAGGGGACTTATAGCAGCGACACCCAAGATACCCTAAGAGTAGAGAGAAAGCAGCTTACCAGGATAATGCAGAAAATATTTCCAATGAAGCAGGAAAGCCTGCCATTCCGTCGAATGGCAGGCTTTCCTGCTTTACTACAGTTTAACTTACAGCATTTTTCCTATGGTATCCAATAATTCATCCACTACGTCATTATCCCCGGACTGAACTCTTTCGATTACGCAACCTCGCATATGGCTTTCCAGAACAAGCTTGCTGATCGATTTCATGGCGGCTTGAACAGATGAAATCTGGTTTAGGATGTCGTCACAGTAAGCATCTTTTTCAATCATCCCTTTAATGCCGCGCACCTGTCCTTCGACACGGTTAAGACGGACAATCAGGGAGTTTTTTAATTTATCCGGCCTGTTCTTTGTCCGTGGGCTTGACACACTGTGGCAGTCCATGGAGTGTTCACAGGTTATTTTTTCATCGTCCATATTTCTTCCTCCAAGCGTTTGTAGGTGATCTTCTCTTATAAGCTTACCACAGAAACCACGTCATAGCCAGCTTCTTCCACGGCGTTTTTCAATTCCGAATCTGCCACATCCCTTCCCAGGGTCACAATGGCATTTTTACCTTTCAGGTCCACCGTTACTTCCGCAACTCCGTTTACTTCCCGCAGGGCTTCCTCTACGTGCTTTACGCAATGTCCACAGCTCATGCCTTCAATATTGATTTGTTTTTTCATAAGAAATACCTCCATTTTTTATCTCACATAAATTATAGCATACCCATTTCATATTATTTCAGGTCAAAAGGCTTTAAAAATTTATCCACCTGTTCCGGTTTGCCGTTCTTGTCCTTCACCTCAACCTTTGCAAAAGCCCAGCCTTCTACCTTATCCGGTTTGACCCCCGCATCGATAAAGGGTTGGGGATTCAGCACAAATACGATGTCTTTATCGTTTTTAGCCATATCCTTTGCCCATTCAAACATGTTTCCATTACCCAGCGCGACCCCATAATGGTCCAGCTTTTCATGGTATCCGACGACATCGCGGTGAGTCTTAACCAATTGTTTAAAGGAATCCAAAGGTTTCGCTTCACCGGTATAGGTGAACTTATCCTGTCCGAATTCTGCCTGAATGACGATTTTGTCGCCTGCCACCATGCCCTTGGGCAATTTGTTTACATCCAGCCCGGCAGAAACGAAGGGCTTAGCGTCAAATTCCAGCATTGCATCCGGTTTGCCGGCACTGCTGAAATCCTTACTCCAGAGGAATCGCTCTCCGGTAGGGGAGGTCAAAGCCCAGCCATTGTTTGTATCATCGGATTTGACTTTATCCGGAATAGTATTGAGGACGGCTTCAAAGGACGTAGACGCTACTTTGCCCACTACATCGGTGGACTGGCAGGCGGAAAATGTAAATGCTACCGCCAGGGAAAGGACTGCCAGAATTACTTTGCTTCTCATTGTTTAAACCTCCGTAAATTTATATTATTTGTAGGGCTTGAAACCTTTTAAACGCAGCGCATTGGTCAAAACGGATACTGAGCTTAAGGACATGGCAGCGGCTGCAAATATCGGATTCAGCTTGGGTCCGCCAAAGGCGTACAGCAGTCCGGCAGCAATGGGAATGCCTGCTACATTATAGCCGAAGGCCCAGAAGAGATTCTGCTTGATATTCCGTATGGTGCTCTTGCTGAGCTGGATCGCCGTAGGCACATCCATCAAATCGCTCCGCATCAGTACGATGTCGGCAGATTCCATGGCCACGTCCGTACCGGAACCGATGGCGATTCCGATATCCGCTTGTGCAAGGGCAGGGGCATCGTTGATGCCGTCTCCCACCATAGCTACTTTCTTTCCTTCTGCTTGCAGTTTCTTCACTTCATTGGCCTTATCCTGGGGCAACACCTCTGCCAGGATACGGTCGATACCCACCTGTTTGGCGATGGCTTCGGCAGTCCGGCGGTTGTCTCCCGTGATCATGGCTACTTCGATTCCCATGGAATGGAGCTTTTTGATGGCGTTGGCACTGCTTTCCTTCACTACGTCGGCGACAGCAATGATTCCGGCCAACTGGTCCTGTATCGCAATATACATGGGTGTTTTTCCTTCGGAAGCGAGCCGGTCCGACTCCTTTTCCAGGGGCTCCAGTGCTACGTTCCGGTCCAGCATAAGCTTGCGGTTCCCCAGAAGAATCGGGTTGTTATCGATCTGAACCTCAATTCCGTGACCCGGTATGGCGGTAAACTTCTCCACCTGAATGAGTTCCAGTGCTTCCTTTTCCGCCCCTCTTACGATGGCTTCACCCAAAGGATGCTCCGAGCCCTTTTCCGCAGAGGCTGCGATCAGAAGAAGCCGTTGACGGTCAACTCCATTTGCAGTGAGTATATCTGTCACTTCCGGTTTTCCTTCGGTGATGGTGCCTGTTTTATCAAATACAATGGTATTGATTTTGTGCGTGCTTTCCAAAGCTTCGCCGCCTTTGATCAGTATGCCGTATTCCGCGCCCTTGCCGGTACCTACCATGATGGCGGTGGGCGTAGCCAGACCCAGTGCACAGGGGCAGGCGATAACCAGAACTGCGATGAAGATGGTGAGGGAAAATACGGTGGATTCACCGCTCAAATACCATGCCAGTGCAGCAACCACTGCGATAGCGAAAACAATGGGGACAAAATATCCGGATACGATATCCGCCATCTGGGCGATAGGGGCTTTTGAACCCTGGGCATCTTCCACCAGCTTGATAATCTGCGCCAGCGCCGTATCACTTCCTACCTTTGTCGCCTTAAATTTGATGGAGCCGTTTTTATTGATGCTTGCTCCGATGACCTTCGCTCCGACACTTTTTTCTACAGGGATGCTTTCTCCCGTCAGCATGGATTCGTCCACGGAAGTGTGGCCCTCGATGACTTCGCCATCCACGGGGATTTTTTCGCCCGGTTTTACCAGAATTATGTCGCCGACTTCCACTTCCTCAATGGGGATCTCAATTTCCTTGCCGTCCTGAAGGATGGTAGCCGTTTTGGGGGCCAATCCCATTAACTTCTTTATAGCTTCGGAGGTCTTTCCTTTTGAAACAGCCTCCAGTGATTTTCCCAGGAGTATGAGGGTGATAATAACGCCTGCTGTTTCAAAGTACAAATCGTTGACATAGATAAAGTCGCCGATGAAGATCCTGTAAGTGGAATACAAGCTGTATAACACGGCGGCGGAGGTTCCCATGGCAATGAGGGAATCCATGTTGGGGCTTCTTCGCCAAATGGCTTTGAAACCAATGGAATAGAATTTGTTTCCTGCGATGATTACGGGAGTTACCAGAGCAATCTCCACCAGAGCATAGAGCAGAGGGAACTGCATCGGGTTCAGCCACTGGGGAATGGGCCACTTCAGCCACCAGATCATGGCACCCATGGCGACATACAGCAGGGGGACTGTGAATACCGCAGAAACGATGAACTTGGTCCACAGCGTGCGTATCTCTTTCTCTTTTCTTATTTTATCCTCATCAACGGAAGCTTTGCTCTCAATCTCCAGCGCTTTATAACCGGCCTTTGAAATGGCTTGCTTGATTTCGGAAATCCTCACTTTGGAAGGATCGTATTTTACTGTAGCTTTTTCGGTGGCAAAGTTCACGGATGCATGGGCGACCCCTTCCATCTTGCCTACCACCTTTTCGATCCTGCTGGCACAGGCCGCGCAGGTCATACCCTGGATGGGCATGGTAATTTCCTTTTCGACCTTCTCTTCCACGGCCTCATAACCGGCCTTGGCAACGGCTGTCTTAATATCGGCAACAGAAACCTTCGACTCATCAAAGGAAATATTTAATTTTTCCGTAGAGAAATTGACGCTGGCTTCCGTGACGCCTTCCAATTTCTTTACCGCTCTCTCCGCTGCCTTGGCGCAAGCCGCACAAGTCATGCCGAGGATTTTTATATTTTCAGTTTTCATTTTTTCACCTTCCTGCCAGATTATTAGGGTATATACTATACCCCCCTACCCTATATGACACTTATGATACTCCTTCGATGTAGTTTTGTCAAGGGGGCTTTTTTAAATACGCAGGATATTGCCTTAGTCCCGTAAAATCGGGAAGCTTTTGCACCTTGTTGAAAATAACATATCAATTAATTATGAAGATCTTATGGAGATTTTTAAAAGTACAGAGTAAATATTTTAAAATAAATTATGGAGATTTCTTCATAAGATCTTCACAATTTTACTGTAAAATTTATACAAACTGTTTTGAAGGGGCGTGTACAATGTTTGATCAAAGGAATAATAACCCGCGAGCAGTCAAATATCTTGCTTTATGTGGAATTGTGGTGGTACTACTGGCTATTGTGGGCCTCTATGGCATGCGCACGAAAGGGCAGAAGGAGAACGGCACACTTCAACCGGTGAGTATTGCAGCAACGGGTAATGCGGAAACCGATACTTCCCAAAGGAAGGGACAGAATGACATACCGCAGACTCAGCCCATTCCGAAGGATATCAATGGCAGCATTCCATCGGCTGCAAATGAAGTGAAGCCGGCAGAGACGGAGAAACCGAAGCCGGAGGTGGAACCAACTCCCCAAAGTGTGGAAAAGAACACGGAGCCTCCCGCCAGTACTCCAAAGAACGAGGTTGGAACCGCGGAGGCAAAACTGCAAACCGAACCGCCTAAAGTCCAGTCCACTGTAAAACCTATGGATATAGCAATTAAAGTTCCCAAAGCCGAGGTAACGGCCCAGGCAAAGTTCTACCCCTGTAAAATCGATAATATAACGATGGAAGTCATTGCTGTAAAGGCCAGCGACGGAAGCATCCGGACTGCGCTGAATACCTGCCAGGTTTGCTTTGATTCCGGTAAAGGGTATTATGTTCAGACCGGTGAATACCTGGTATGCCAAAATTGTAAAAATAAATTCCATATCGATCAGGTAGAGAAGGTGAAAGGCGGGTGTAACCCTGTGCCGGTTTTACAGGAGGATAAAACCGATCTCGGAGACTCTATCGCAATAGCAAAGGACTTTTTGGCGAGTCAAAAGGAATACTTTAAAAAGTGGAAGAAATAATAAAGTTTCGGGGGGAAGGGTATGAAACGATTGTTAGTATTTATCTTGATTTGGGGCATGGTTATCCATTCCTTCATGATGCAGGTGGCAGCGCAGCCGTTGTCACAGAGTGAAATCAAGGTACTGTTTAATGGAAACCCGCTTGAGTTTGATGTTAAACCCAGTGTAAAGGATGGCAGGACATTGGTTCCCTTTAGGAAGATCCTGGAGGCCTTTGGCGCCGAAGTGAAATGGGATGCCGAACAGCAGGTGGTATCAGCTAAAAAAGGCTCCACGGAAATGTATTTGAAAATCGGAATTGACTATGCTTACGTAAACGGCTATGAGGTGAATCTGGATGTGGCGCCTGAAACGCTGGAAGGAAGGACCTTGGTTCCCTTGCGCTTCATCAGCGAAAGCCTGGGAGCAGAGGTTGGCTGGGATGAAGCCGCCGGAACTGTGGCGATTTTATACAATAGCACCGTATATAAATTGGGACAAGCAGGTACATATAAAGACATAACGTTTTCCATTGAAAAAGTAGAGGCCCAGACGGGCAATGGAACGCTAAAGGTTTCGGGGAAAATAAATTCCATCCCGCAAAAGCTGGTTGTAGAGGTAGCGGATGATAACGGATATATACTCCCGGGTGAAATGAAGGTCATAAAGAAGGAAGGAGAGATGTATGCCGTAGAGACGGAAATATATTTACCTTCCTGTCATAATTTTGTGGGAAAATACCTATCGGTAAAAGTTCAAAACCAGGAACAAAAACTTATAAAAATCGCAGAATACGAGCTGTAAGAGATCAAAAGGATTTTCATGATTCTAAGTAAAAATTTTCGTTTGCCTTCATAAAATCTTCACAAGTACATGCTATCATGGAAACAAATCAATAGAGGGTGGTATGAAAATGAGTAAAGGAAAGCAGCGTAGTAAAAATGGACAGCCGATGAATAAGAACAGCGTTATCCTTATTGGCATTATAGCCGTGTTGGTGGTTGGCTTTTTTGTGTTTAAAGCAGTGACAAAGGAGGAAAAGACTGTCGCATCCGCTGGAGGTGACCTGGTAATACCCAAGAGTGAAATTACCGAAACTGCAAAGTTCTACCCCTATAAAGCAGGAAATACAGCCATGGAAGTAGTAGCGGTGAAAGCAAAGGATGGAACCATCCGGACTGCATTGAATACCTGCCAGGTGTGCAACAATTCCGGAAAGGGATATTATAAGCAGCAGGGAGAAGCCCTGGTCTGCCAGAATTGCGGAAATGTGTTTAAAATGGACCAGGTGGAGAAAATAAAAGGCGGCTGTAACCCGGTGCCTGTTACAACAGACGATAAAACCGACGACGGAGCAAACATTACCATCCCCAAAGCTTTCCTGGAGCAGAATAAAGATTTGTTCAAGACCTGGAAACGTCAATGATAGGATGCCTGTAAGAACGAGCTATTAAGCCATAGCTCGTTTTCTTCATAAGATCTTCACATTCTTCTGGTATTCTGTTTTCTATGAAAGAACGACAAGTTGTGCAGGAGGTATGCAATGGAGCAGAAAGTAGTACGCAAAGTCCTTCAGGTTGAAGGTATGACATGTGCGAGCTGCGAAATGAGAATTGAGAATGCTGTGAAAAAATTGGCGGGAGTACAAGAGGTCAAAGCAATCTTCAGCAGTTCCAATGTGTATATAACGTATGATGTAAATAGTACAGGGTTGGATCAAATCATTGAAACTATCGAAAAACTGGACTATAAAGTGAAGCAGAACCGACCTGAAAGACAGGGTACGGTAGGCACTGGCGCCGGAAAACCGCCCGGGGACAAATTAACCATGGACCAGCTGCTGGGAATCGGCATTATTCTGCTTGCATTATTTATGGTGATCCGTCATACGGTCGGCTTTAACTTTATACCGGAAGTGGATGCCTCCATGGGATACGGGATACTGTTCGTCATCGGATTGCTTACCTCCCTGCACTGTATTGCCATGTGTGGAGGAATTAACCTTTCCCAATGTATTTCCTACAATGGGGGCAGCCCTGAAGCAGGTAAATTCGGAAAGCTGACTCCTAGTTTGTTGTATAACTCCGGGAGAGTGGTATCCTATACGGTCATTGGCGGTATTGTAGGTGCCCTGGGCTCCGTCATCAGTTTTTCCGGAGCGGCCAAAGGAACTGTAGCCATCATCTCCGGTGTGTTTATGGTGATTATGGGACTGAATATGCTGAATATATTCCCGTGGCTTAGAAAACTGAATCCGAGAATGCCCCGGATCTTCGGCAATAAAATACACAGTAACAATGGTCGGTACGGTCCGTTTTATGTTGGCCTTCTCAACGGCTTGATGCCTTGCGGTCCGCTGCAGGCCATGCAGATTTATGCTTTAGGCACGGGAAGCTTCGCGGCAGGTGCCTTATCCATGTTCATGTTCAGCCTGGGTACAGTCCCCTTGATGTTTGGCTTTGGCGCCATCAGCTCGGTTTTAAGCAGAAAATTCACCCACAAGATGTTGAAGGTAAGTGCGGCATTGGTCATGGTACTGGGGTTCGTTATGGTAGGCAGGGGGCTGTCCTTGTCAGGTGTCAATATAGCCTTTGCTTCTCCGGCAGCGGGAGCATCGGGAAATGTAGCCCGGATCGAAGGAAATGTGCAAGTTGTCAGCACTCGGATTGAGTCGGGACGCTATTCTCCCATCGTCGTTCAAAAAGGAATTCCGGTCCGGTGGACGATACAGGCGGACAAAAACAACCTCAATGGCTGCAACAACAGAATTAATATTTTGGAGTATAATATAAGAGACAAGGCGTTGGTGCCGGGAGAGACTGTGATCGAATTTACGCCTGACAAAGAAGGGAATTTTGTTTACAGCTGCTGGATGGGGATGATCCGCAGCAGTATAAAGGTGGTGCCGGATATTAGCAGTGTTTCCAAAGGCGAACTCCAGGATTCAAAAGGACCCGCTCTTGCAGGTACAGAGAGTGATGGTGCCATACCTACGGAGGAAGCTGCGGTTGCAAAGGTCACAAATGGGATACAATATGTAAGTATCGATGTGAAGGATGACAGCTTTTCACCGGCCATTGTGGTGGTACAAAAAGGAGTAGAGGCTCGGTGGGTGGTCAATGGTGTAGAATTGAATGTACACAATAGTACGATGGTTTTCCCGGAATTAAATTCAAAAGTCGGTTTGAAGAAGGGAGAAAATCAACTGCAATTTACGCCGGACTACGATTTCTCCTTCCAGTGCGGCACCGGGCTGCTCAATGGCTATGTGAAAGTGGTAGAGGATATAAATAAAATTGATATGAATGCCATTAAGGCGGAAGTGAAGGGCTATGTACCGCCAAGAACAGGAAGCCTGGGCGGTGGAAGCGGCATGAGCTGCCATTAGTAAGGCGCTGTAAAATAACAGAAAGAAACTCCTTGTGATTTGCGTTGGTGAAAGGGCTTTGTCCAAGAGCTTTTTCACCAACTTTTCATATGGTATACTATAGATAACGAACTTTAAACCTTAATCCATCGGAGCCGAAACTGCCGGCAGTTGAGATGGGGTTCGGCGGAGTAAATTCTAATGAATATCCTTTCTACGGTTATATATGGATAAGGGCAACGGTCTGTTTTAATACCTGTGTAAGCATGTGGATGTACGGAGGGTGGAAGATGGCAAACAGCAGCAAGAGAATACTGGTGGTAGATGATGAGGTGAAGATTGTCGAAGTGGTGAAATCCTACCTGGAGAACAGTGGGTATTCCGTTTATGAAGCATATAACGGGAAGGATGCACTGGAACGCTTTGAAAAAGTCAGCCCTGCGCTGGTGATATTGGACCTGATGCTTCCGGATATAACCGGCAAGGAGGTTTGCAGAGCCATACGGAAAAAGTCAGGGGTGCCTATCATCATGCTTACGGCAAAGACCGAGGAAGAGCATATTCTGGAGGGACTTACCCTGGGCGCGGATGATTATATCACAAAGCCTTTCAGTCCCAGACAACTGGTGGCGCGCGTGGAAGCCGTATTGAGAAGGTCGGGGGGGACTTCGGTCCCGCATTCGAATGTACTGTCCTTCGGTAATAATGAGCTGACCATCGACACTGTAAAGTTTGAAGTGAAAAAAGAGGGGGCCGTGGTGAATTTAACTCCCAATGAATACAAGATTCTGATGACCATGGCGAAATATCCGGACAAGACCTTTACGAGGGAAGAACTGGTATTTCTGGTGCTGGGGGAAGATTATGACGGTTATGACCGCACCATCGATACCCATATAAAAAATTTACGGCAAAAGATGGAAAACGATCCGAAGAACCCTAAGTATATTCTTACTATCTATGGGGTGGGATACCGGTTTGGTGGTGAATGAGATGAAATCCAACCTGAGAACAAAGCTATCCTTAACGTATATGTTTGTAGCGCTGGTCTGTGTATTTTTAATCAGCATTCTCACCAATGTATTTTTGGATAAGTACTTCAAGGATTATGTCAAACGAAATCAGGAGAACAAGAATAAGGAAATCGTAGCATGGATCAACCAGCAATATAAACCCGGGAACAAGTGGGATGCAGAGGCAATAGAGAATATCGGCATTACCACCCTGGAGCAGGGAATGATTATCCGTGTAACGGATTCTACAGGCACGGTGATATGGGATGCCATGGTGCACAACAATGGTCTGTGCCAGCAGATGATCGCTCACATGGCCCAAAACATGAGCAGCCGGTATCCGAACTGGAAGGGAGGCTATATAGAGAACCAGTATCCTGTCCTGCACGACCTGCGGGAGGTAGGGGTAGTGGATATCGGCTATTATGGTCCGTATTACTTCACTGACAGCGATCTGGCATTTATCACAGCACTAAACCAACTGTTAATCCTGGTCGGTGTATTTTCACTTCTTCTGGCGCTATTCATCGGTTCCTTCATGGCAAAAAGACTGAGTACTCCGATTTCAAGAGTAATCAATACCGCACAGATGATTTCCCGGGGATACTATGGAGACCGGCTGCGCGAAGAGTCCGATACGAAGGAAATTGCACAGCTTACGGGAACCATTAATAACCTTGCGGAAACCCTGGAGATACAGGAGACACTCCGGAAAAGGCTTACGGCGGATGTGGCCCACGAGCTGAGGACACCCCTTGCGACGCTTCAGAGCCATATGGAGGCTATGATCGATGGAATCTGGAAGCCGGAACCCGAGCGGCTGAAAAGCTGCCATGAAGAAATACTGCGGATTAACCGGATGGTAGGGGATCTGGAAAAGCTGGCCAGATACGAAAGTGAAAATTTACTTCTGAATAAGACGGAATTTAGCATGACAGAGCTGGTGCAGCACATTATACAAAATTTTGAGACTGACTTTATGAATAAAGGGATTCAATTGCAGTTTTCGGGGGATGAGGGAATTGCATTTGCAGATCGGGATAAAATCAGTCAGGTTATTATAAACCTGTTGTCTAATGCCTTGAAATACACTTCTCAGGGAGGCTCGGTAGAGGTCGGCATCAAAAGTGCTCCGGATCATATTGAGGTTTCCGTTAAGGATACAGGAAACGGAATTCCGCCCGAGGATTTGCCTCATATCTTTGAGCGCTTTTACCGTGCGGATAAATCAAGAAACAGGCTGACAGGCGGTGCCGGCATTGGGCTTACCATTGCGAAGGCAATTGTGGAAGCCCACAGGGGGAGTATCCAGGTGAAAAGCAGGCCCGGTGAGGGAACGGAATTTATTGTGACAATTCCGAAACAGGCAGGGTAGAGGCCTGATCTGAAATTGTTGCAACTGGACTCCAGGAATTTATTGATAAGAGCGTATGGAGGGATTCCAATGAAAATAGTGGTTTTGGATGGTTTTGCGTTAAATCCGGGAGACCTTACCTGGGAGAAGCTGGAGGGTATGGGGGAGCTCACTGTATATGACCGGACCCCGGCGGAAAAAATCCTGGAACGAATCGGGGAGGCCGAAATTATTTATACCAATAAGACTCCCCTGACAAGGGAAATTCTTGAAAAGGCGGCCAATATAAAGTTCATTGGGATACTGGCTACGGGTTACAATGTTGTTGATGTTGCTGCCGCGAAGGACAAAAGCATCGTCGTTACCAATATTCCTGCTTATGGTACGGCGGCGGTAGCGCAGTTTACCTTCGCACTGCTTTTAGAGCTGTGCCATCATGTCTGGGCGCATAATGAGGAAGTAAAAAAAGGTGCATGGACCCGTAGTCCGGATTTTTGTTTTTGGATTTATCCTCAAACTGAGCTTGCAGGGAAAACCATGGGGATTATTGGGTTTGGAAAGATCGGTCAGGCCGTGGGTAAAATCGCGCAAGCCTTCGGAATGAGGATTCTGGCTTATGCCCGACACCCGGAGCCTGCCTTGGAGAACGATAGGATGCGATATGCCGGTCTGGAAGAGCTGCTGGAGAAATCCGACGTGATAAGCCTTCACTGCCCGCTCTCCGAGAGTACGCAAGGCATTATCAATCGAGAGACCTTGTCGAAAATGAAGGCGGGTGTATTGCTGCTGAATACCTCCAGGGGGCCTTTGATCGTCGAGGAGGATCTGGCAGAAGCCTTGAATTCCGGAAGGGTTGCAGGGGCGGCAGTAGATGTTCTGGCAGTGGAACCGGCTAAAATGGAAAATCCCTTGCTAACGGCAAAAAATTGCATTATCACACCGCATATCGCATGGGCGCCCAGGGAGTCCAGAGAGCGGCTGCTAGCGATTGCAGCAGATAATCTGGCACAGTTTTTGAAGGGGAATCCGGTAAATGTGGTGAATAGATGATCGTGTTAATCTGCAAAAAGCACATAAAACGCATATTGACAGGGTTTGCGTTATATGCTAAAATCAGATCAATAAAGGGGAGTAGCTTATAAGCTATAAAGTCAACAAACGGCGCGCTGAACTGCGTCTGGCTTTATACTCCATACGGAAAGCAAGACCTTTAACGAGATCCAATTCATTTGGATTTACGTTAAAGGTCTTTTTATTTTCCCTGAAAACTATATTATTATCGGAGGTATATTGAGTGTCGACAAAAAAAGCATTATCGTGGTTGGGATTCTGGGTAGGGCTGGCACTGCTGTTTAATGCAGGGGTCTATTTCTTTATGGGACCACAGAAGGCCCTGGAATTTTTAGGCGGCTACATCATCGAACAAAGCTTAAGCTTGGATAACCTGTTCTTGTTTCTCTTGATATTCGGGAGCTTTGGTATTCCGGCGCAATATCAAAGGCGGGTACTGAACTACGGAATCATAGGTGCTATCGTTCTCCGTCTGATTTTTGTGGTTCTGGGTGTTTCCATCGTAAACAGATTCCATTGGATTCTGTACATATTTGGATTTATACTGATTCTCAGCGGTATCAAGATGATGCTTAAAAATGAAGAGCATCAAAACTTTAAGGACAATAAGCTGTTAAAGCTGCTGGGCAAGATCGTGCCGGTTTCCGATGAACTGGCGGGTGAAAAGTTTTTCGTACGTAAAAACAAAGTCCTGTATGCAACGCCCCTGTTTGCCATTCTGGTACTGGTAGAAGGTTCTGACCTGATTTTTGCCATCGATTCCATCCCTGCCATTTTTTCCATAACCACCGACCCTCTTATCGTGTATTGCTCCAATATTTTTGCCATTATGGGTCTGCGGAATTTATACTTCCTGATTGAAAAGCTTCATAGCTCCTTTGAATATGTAAAGTATGGAGTTGCTTTAATTCTTACCTTTACAGGAATAAAGCTCTCGCTTTTGATGTTCCACATAGAAATCCCCATTGTTTTGAGTATCCTTGTGATATTCTCTCTGCTGGCATTAAGCATGCTGGTATCCGTAGTGATGAAAAATAGTTCGAAAGTGAAAGTGACAGAGTAATAAACGGTTTACACCATAAAAGATAAGAGCTTGCCGTCTGAAAGTTGACAGCAAGCTCTTATCTTTTAACAAACATTTCAAGGCAAGCTATTCCCGTAGCATCGGAAAAATTATTGCACCGGTCTATGCAGCAATGGGAAGATCCTTCATTAAACAAGCCGTAATGACGGCCAGAGAAACGGAGCTGCATACGGCCAGTGTGTAGCTTTTATCCGTTGCATAGGACATGGGTCCCTTCAAATACTGCTCATACATTTCCTCGATATAGCCGCAGATGGATGAGTAATCAGGGTTAATGGGAACCTGGGGCAAGGGATTTACCATTTTAGGAGCGCCTGAATTTCTTATCCAATAGCTGGATAGGTGCATTTCATACACATAGTGATTGAATTCACTGCCCGTATAGTGTGGAGAGTGGACAAAACAGAAAAAATCCGAAAGAAAGTGCATGATGATCCCCAGCTTTTGAGAGAACTCCTTTGTACACTTTGGAAATGCACTCATTTCATAATTTACTAATTCCTTTATTTCACCTTTGATAAAATCCATGGCGCTTTTCTTGATATGGGGAATTCTGAAAAGACTTGGAGAAATGTCCGGTTTGATGTTTCCATACCGGAAGGCCATGGGATCTAATCTTACAGAAACCTCCTTTTCAATCGCTTGTAAAGTGGTTCTGGCTATGTTCAAATGGTTAAAAATATTCACATGCTCACATCCTCATAGAGAATTGTCTTTCTATGTCCATTATAGAAAAGGATTACTAAGGGGAAATTATAAGTTTGTAAAATTTCCTTTAAGTTTTAACCTTCAAAAAACGAAGCTTCGGAATATAGATAACCGGTTTTGGCCCTGAATTTATCCAGTGGAAAAGTGGCCCCAAAACCCGGGTATTTTTACCACTGGAAGTTATAAGGTTTAAAAGTTGGTTATCTGCAAAAAATGGGTATACTAGTCTCGAAGCATTGAATGGCACATGGTCATAGGATGAGAAAAGGAATTGCTTATGCTTAAAATAAGGAGACGAAAAAAGTGGCAGATACACCGACCATAAAACGTGGCTTTAACCGTAAACATTTGATTGTAATGGCCCTGGGCAATATCATTGGTTCGGGAATTTTCCTGGCCAGCGGAACCGCCATATCGCTGGCGGGACCGGCAGCAGTGCTGGCTTATGTGATTGGTGGAATCATCATGGTGATGGAAGTGATGTTCATTGCGGAAATGTCCATCATTAATCCTGCACCGGGTTCTTTCCGGGTCCATGCCACGGAAATTTTCGGTCCCGGGCTGGGCTTTGTGAACGGTTGGATGTTCTGGTGCAGCGGCGTGCTGGGCATGGCGGGAGAAGTGACGGCAGCTGCCATCTATATTTCCTTCTGGCTTCCAACTGTTCCTCCCTGGGTTTTTTGCCTGCTTTTTGCCATTATCATGACCGTTATAAATTTTCTGGATGTGCGGGGTCTCAGCCGTTTCGAGGCATGGCTGGCTTCGGTGAAAATTATTACCCTGGCAGCTTTTGTGCTTTTTGGAACACTGGCGGTGCTGCACATCATCCCTGTTGAACTTCAGGGAAAGGCCGCAGGCTTTTCTTCTGCCGGTGCTTTCATGCCCCATGGTATAAAGGGAATTATGGCTTCCATGCTTATGGTGCTGTTTTCTTTTACAGGTACCGGTATTATCGGACTGACCATTGCAGATGCCGAGGACCCGGAGAAAGAGGTTCCTCCAGCCATAAACTCTATTTGCTTCGCGGTGATATCCCTTTATGTACTGACCATCCTTTTAATTGTATTGCTGGTACCCTGGAATACGCTTTCCTCTGATCAGAGTCCTTTTGTAACCATATTGAACAATTTGAGAATCCCTTTCGGAGCGACGGTAATCACCTTTATCGTCCTTACAGCGTCCCTTTCCGGATTGAATTCAGCCATGTACAGTGCCTCGCGGATGCTTTTTTCTCTTAGCAGGGATAAGCAGGCGCCGGGCATTTTTCTGAAGACCAATAAAAACGGAGTTCCCGTTTACGCGGTTGGTGTTGGAAGTGCGGTACTTGTTTTAACAGCGGTAGTATCCTACCTGCTTCCGCAGAATCTGTTCATCATATTGACTGGAGCCAGCGGTTTTCTAGCAATGTTTAACTGGCTGACCATTTCTGTTACCCACTATTTCTACCGGAAAAAGGTTTTGAGGGAAAAACCGGAGAAGTTGAAATACAAGGTTCCCGCCTATCCTTTTATTACCATCCTGGCAATTGTTCTTATCGCGGGCATTATAGCCACCTCCTATCTTTATCCCGGACAAATTGCCAGTCTCATTACAGGAATCGCGATTATTGCAGTATTAATTCCTGCCTATTGGGTTTTCCGCAAGGTGAAGGCTTTAAAATGAAAGCTTCCGGCAACCGCCGGATAGTTTATGCGAATGAAATTTCTGTTATTGACAAATTACAATACAAAATAACGTTTTAAGGTCATGAAAAAATAAGAATTTAATGGACAAATTTTTATGAAACCCCTTTACTTATTGCAAAAAATGGTATATTATAAGACATATATAGAAAAAATTCATTTTTTTGTAAGTATTGTAACTATTTTCGTATTGTATGGAGAATAATGTTTGAAGTATTTGTGGGGTGATAATCATTGGACCAGATCATAGTTCATATCATTCACGGCGACATATTTAACGAATTCGATATTGAAAAGCTCCATAAAGATGCAATATCGATTGGAAGCCACGAATCCGATGATATCTTTATTCAGTCGGATGTACTAAAGGCCAAGCACATTGTCATAGAAAAGAGATTAGACTCCTGGATCATTCTGGTTCCCCTCTTCCGCGGTCTAATCTATAAAGACAAAAAGATTGATAAAAAGTTTCTTGAGGATGGAGATACGTTTACTATTCCGAATTCAGGGGATGAGAACATCTCCATTATCATCCTGGATAAGCAGGAGTTTACCGCCAGTAACAAATCCGCCCGGTTCACTCTGAAGGATATAAATGAAATATCCATAGGAAAAAGTGAAAACAATCACATTGTATATCGCAACAAACAGGTATCGGATCATCATGCAACAATCAAGATTACAGCAGATGGAGAGTTTCACGCTATCGCCAAAGAGGGCAACATTATGCACGTCAACGGCCGGAGGGTGGAAGAAAAGCTTTTGAATCCCGGCGATGTGATCCATATCTGGCGATATAAGATCATATTTGATAAGACGTACATAACGGTATTTAATCTTGGGGGCAATACGGTTTCGGTCAATCATTTAAGAGAAGTACTATCCATGGAATCAACCTATCCGTTCTTCCAGCGATCGCCCCGGTTGGAGCCGCTGCTGCCGGATGAAGAGATTTCGATTCCAGACCCCCCGGGTAAGAGCAATAAGCCCAATACCGATTTCTCTTTCTGGCTTCAATTGTTTTTACCGCCGATGGTAACGGTGCTTGCAGCTTTCGCATATCCCAGATCCATAGTTTTTACACTTCCCATGGTAGGGTCTACCTTAACGATTTCTTTGACGAACTATGTTTCCCAATTAAGAAATTATAAAAAACGTGAAAAAAAGCGTACCGAGAAGTACATGGCTATTATCGATCGAATTGATTCGGATTTGAATCGAATTAAAACCGAGCAAAAGGATATACTTTTACGAACGCATCCAAGTTTGGATGAAAGCATGCAAATGGCGGTGGAGAAATCCAGAAGGCTTTGGGAAAGGGCCCAGGATGATATTGATTTTCTTGACACCCGACTGGGGATCGGAAAAGCTTCTCTGTGTGTTGAAATAAAATACGAGGATTCGGAGATTAATCTGGATGAAGACCCGTTAAAGGATCAACCGAAGAATTTATATGATAAATACAGTATTCTTGATGAGATCCCTGTGACAGTTCCTCTGTATGAAGCCTGCACAGTAGGGATCGTAGGCATACGAAGCAGTATTATCAGTATTGTAGGAAGTATTATTTTACAAATTGCTTCCCGTCACTCTTATGATGAGGTGAAGATCGTTACGGTTTTCCCCAATGAGGAACAGGAGGAATGGAACTGGATAAAATGGCTGCCCCATGTCTGGGATGAGAGCAGAAAAAAAAGGTACATTTCCTGTGAGGCTGCTTCAACCCATGAAATGCTCACTACCTTTAATGATATCTTAAAAAAGCGTGAAAACATCTTGCTCCAAGCCAATGAAGACAAGATTGAGAAGTTTCTTCCCCATTATGTTATCATTCTGGCGGACAGGGAAATGACTGAAAACGAAGCCATTATGAAGATCCTGATTGAAAACAAGAGTGTACTGGGCGTGTCCACCATTTTTGCCTTTGACAGAATGGAATATCTGCCGAAGAATTGCCGATACATCCTGGAAGTAGGGGAGGCTGCCGGTACTCTTTATGAAAAAAAGAAATCCTCAAAAAAGCTGTCCTTCACCCCGGACGTACTATCCAGGGACCAGACCGAAGCCTTTGCAAGGACCATGGCGCCCATAAGGCTCAGACAAATCGGTGCTGCGCTGGATATACCGAACAGCGTACCCTTTCTTGACCTTTTCGATGTTAACACCGTTGAAGGTTTGAATGTTATTACAAAATGGTCCAATAGCGAAACCTTCAAATCGCTTGCGGTTCCCCTGGGAATTCGCGATGGCGGTGAAAAGCTGCTGCTGGACCTCCATGAAAAGTATCATGGACCTCATGGACTCATTGCGGGAACAACCGGTTCCGGGAAAAGTGAATTGATGCAGAGTTTGATTCTTTCTTTGGCGATTAATTTTCATCCCCACGATGTTGTATTCGTCTTAATTGATTATAAGGGTGGAGGAATGGCCAATTTATTCGAGGGGATGCCGCATTTGGTAGGAACCATTACAAACCTCGACGGAAACCAGATTACCCGATCCCTTATTTCTATAAAAAGTGAAATAAAAAAAAGACAGGGACTTCTGGGGGAATACAAGGTCAATCATATCGATGGATATCAGGCACTTTACAAGCAAGGAAAAGCCTCCAAGCCGCTGCCGCATTTATTTATAATCATCGATGAATTTGCTGAATTAAAATCGGAACAGCCGGAATTTATGAGGGAGCTGGTAAGCGCGGCGAGGGTCGGAAGAAGCTTGGGTGTACACCTTATTCTGGCCACACAAAAGCCTTCCGGCGTAGTGGATGATCAGATTTGGAGTAATGCGAGATTCCGATTGTGCTTGAAGGTACAGGGAAGAGAGGACAGCAACGAGGTATTGAAGCGGCCGGATGCAGCAAATATCAAGCAGCCTGGAAGAGCCTATTTGCAGGTTGGAAATAATGAGATGTTTGAGCTTTTCCAGTCCGCCTGGAGCGGTGCGGAGTATTCCCCCAATGAAAATGGCAGCCAACGTGAAAAAACCTTGCTGAGGGTGGACCTGGAAGGGAAAAGAAAGCCTTTGTTTGGCTTTGAGAAGAAAACCAGGGAAAAAAGTGGAGTTACACAGATTGATGCTGTTATAAAGGAAATTATCAATACCGCCGCAAGAGAAAACATTCCAAAACTGGATGGCCCATGGCTGCCACCTTTGCCGGAGACGGTATACCTGGGGGACCTGTTGGGGAAGGATTTGAAAAAGTGGGATGGCTGCACCTGGGAAGCAGAGGACAAATGGATTTGCCCTGTTATTGGGTTGGCAGACAGCCCTCATGAGCAAAAACAGTTCCCGGTTGCCATTGATTTGGGCAAGGAAGGGCATTTGCTGATATATGGGGCTCCCGGTACGGGAAAGACAACTCTTTTAAATTCATTAATTACTTCTTTGGTACTTACCTATTCACCGAATGATTTGAACCTGTACATTTTAGACTTCGGCGGCAGGACCTTCGGTATTTTCTCGGATTTGCCCCACGTCGGCGGAGTTGTCATGGGCGATGAGGATGAAAAGCTGAGTAAGCTGATGAAGCTGCTGAAAAAGGAAATTGAAAAGAGAAAACGGCTTTTTTCCGACGTGGGTGTGAGCAGTTTGTCCTCCTATAGACAGGCTGTAGGGAATAAAATGCCTGCAATCCTGCTGGTACTGGATAATTATTCGGCCCTGGCGGAATTATATCCCGATGTAGAGGAGTCCTTTGTACAACTGTCGAGAGAAGCGGGAAACTATGGGATTCACCTGGTCATAACGGCCAATAGTACGTCGGCCATACGTTATAAGGTATCCCAGAACTTTAAACTGGCCATTGCACTTCAAATGACGGATAAGGGCGATTACAACAGTATTATCGGTAAAACAAACGGACTTGAGCCATCCCCGGTGAATGGAAGAGGGCTTGTAAAGGCAGGCATTCCTGTTGAATTCCAGACTGCACTGCCTGTAGCCGGTGATAATGAAGCGGAAAGATCCGCAGAGATGAAGAGCTTGTTTGAGAAAGTCCGTGTTTCGTGGAAGGGGAGAAAAGCGAAAAGCATTCCGATACTTCCGGACGTACTCAGATACAAGGATATGCTTGAATATGATGAGCTTAAGTCTGAGATACAGGCGGATAAAAATCTTATTCCTTTGGGTTTGACAACGGAGGATTTGGACCCTGTATTTGTTGATCTCAGCGAGACGGGCTGTGTCATGGTGACAGGACAGATTCAAAGCGGAAGAACGAATGTTTTAAAATCCTTCATTTCATCCTTAAAGGAAAGGGAGGGATTAAAGAGCTGCTATATTATTGATTCCAACAATACCGGATTATATCAGTACAGGTCTGTTTTAGAGCCGAGAGCCTACATAACGGATGGAAGCGTATTATCTTCAGTGATGGAGGAGATTGTGGAAGAACTGGATTCAAGGAAGAATGACCTCATAAGCAGAAGAAGGGATTCGGAAACGGAATTCGATGAAAAGAAATATTTGGAAAGCTTGCCGCAAATCATTTTATTTATTGATGAATACAGTGATTTTATCAATATGGCGGATGAAGATACCAAGAGCAGCATAGAAAAAATACTGAAAAAATATAAAGGTTTAAAATTCTGTATGGTTATCAGCGGTCTATCGGATGAAATATCTGCAAATAGTTATGACTCCTTTACAAAAGCGATGATAGAACAGCAAAACGGGTTAGTGATTGGGGGTAGTTTCGATCAGCAAAGGGTTTTCAATTCCAGAATGCCTTATGCGGAACAGAGCAGGATTTTAGAAATCGGCGAGGCTTACTATATCACGAAAGGAAAAACCAGCAAAATCAAGCTGCCATTGGTGTAAAAACATAAAATCGGCAGAAGCAGCAAGTCATTTATATAATTATAGCTGCTTCATAAAAATATCTACATATTCAATGATGGAGGGCATGAAAATTATGGATATGGTTATCGTAACCATCAAATCACAGGAAGGGAAGCAGCTGATGGATATAGAAGTTCCGTTTGATATTACGGCTGAAGAACTGGCCGCCTCACTGGCAAACTATATGCAGGTGAAAGAGATAAAAGGTTTGAGGGCAGAGCCGCTAAAAAGAGTGCTCATGAATCATGAGACACTTAAGGAGGCCGGCGTGTGGGAAGGAAGCCATATAATCATTGAGGGTGCCCATTAGAGGCAGCAAACCAAAAAGTCATAAATTTCCGGTTAATTCTAGATACCCGGATCGAATAAAAACAAAAAATGAAAGGGTGGTACATAATGGCAATCGGTACTATAAGGATTACTCCCGAGCAAATAAGGGATGAGGCTACAAAGTTGAAAGGTCTTTCAGACCAGCATGATGGAGTTTTTAAACAAATGACAAACTTGATTAATGCACTGAGCAGTCAATGGGAAGGTGCTGCCATTGAAGCATTTTTGCAGTCCTTTACCAATGCGAAGACGGAACTGGAGAAATTCAGAAAATCTATTGACGTGTTCGAAAAGGACATGAGAGAGTCTGCAAGAATACTGGAAGAAACAGACAAGGCGCTGGGTACACAGTTAAAAAGGTAGTTTGCTTGTGGCAATGGCTGCACACCTGTGTGTAGCCATTGCGAACCTTATTAAGTTTTGAAAGGTGGATGCTATGACACGCATTAAAGTGAATGCAACTGAATTTAAGGCAGTAGCAAAGAAATTCAATTCCGCCGCTGAACGCTGCTCCAAGATTCAGGAAAAATTAAAAACTGCGTCCGATGATTTATTGGGGCATTGGAGCGGCAAGAGCAAGGAGGCCTTTTCGACCGAGTATAACACGCTGTATAAAAATATGTATAATTACAAAGACGTGTTGGAGTGCATAGCAAAGGATTTGGATACTATTGCGGTACGTTTTGAAGAAGCCGACAAGAGTTTGAAAGATGGCATGGAAAAGACTACGTAGAACAAATTGTGTGATATAGGGTGGAGGATGAGAATGAGTACGGCGTCCTTGAGCATAAATAGCCCGATCATCGGTATTTCCTTCGAAAGAATGAATGCAGCAAAGAAAAGAATATCCAGAGCCCGGGAAGAGGCACAGACAGAGAGGGACAGTGTATCCAGGGCCATCAGCAGCCTGCAGGTGGAAGATGGAAGGCTCAGGCAGCGAGCAGAGGCATTAAACAGCCTGCGAAGCAGAATGAATCGACAGATATCCGACCAGCAGCGAATGGAAGTGCATCTGGATCATGTAGTGCAAAGGTTCAAGGAGACAGATAACCTGTGTGCCCAGCGGATAAAAACGGGTGGTTATGCAGTCAGAAAATCTGTGGGTCTGGGATCTGGCGGCGGGATATTCGGTAATGTCATAGGAGGACTGGTGTCTGTGGTTTCCAAGGGGATCACGGCGTGGAAAGATACCAATAAGCTGATTGCAGATGGAATCAAGTATGTTTTCCGCAATGAAATAGCGGCGGCAAAATATGCAGCAAAAGCTATAGGAGATTTCTATGAGAAGCATAAGGTAGTCATAAACAACATCGCTGCCATTGCCTTGGAAGCAGGCGCGATAGCCCTTACCGTGGCAGGAGTTGCAGCCCTTTCATTAACCGGTGTCGGATTGGTAGTGGCAGTTGGGATTGCAGCAGCCGGTATTGCCTACAGTGCAAGCAATATTGTAGATTCAGGCGTTAAGCTGTATAATTATTGTACAACAGGAGAAGAAGTGGGCTTTAATCCGCTGGAAAAAGGATTTCAGGCGGCACTTGGAGACGAACTTGGAACTAAGGCTTATAATATTACCGGTATAGGAATAGCCGTTGCAGATATTATTTTAGGAGCAGGACTCATAAAGGCAGGAAGACAGGCGATAAAAGCTGCAAAGGCTGGTGAACTTCTTGATGAAGCGGGGGATATAGCTAAGACAATCGGGAAAGCTGAAGCGGCTGAACTTGCTAAACAAAAAGGCTCCAGATTTAGCCGGTATGTAATGCCTGAGGTGCGTTCTTTTGAAGATAATATCGATTCGGTGCTAAAAAAGTTAGACGTTGATAAAGAATACTTTAATAGCTTAAGGATGGAAAGAACAGAATTACTATCGGAGATGGAAAGAAAGGTAGTACGAGATGTAAGGAATGCCGTTCCACCGATTGAAGAAGGGGTGCTAGTCCAAAAGGTTATTCCTCAGAGTGCCATTGAAGCCTATCAAAATGGTAGCCAGGCTTGGGCAAAGTCGATAAGGGGTTGTGTAACAAAAGCTGAAGATACAATGGCTTTGGATAACTATAAATCTATTTTTGATAACTTAAGACTGGACTATCCGGGAACCCGGTTTGGGGAACTGGATGATGCTTGCGGTGTATTAAGATTTCCTGCAAAAGATGGCGGTTGGTTCAAGACACCGTTTAATCCGGATATGGGCGGGAGCGCGATGGCTTCACAACCGTTTACAGGGAATGGATTTACAAAAAGTATAGAGAAGATAGTTCCGGAATTTGAAATGGTTGAGCAGGCCATTCCCAGGGGAACGGAGCTCTATAAAGTCACAAAAGATGGAGTAGAGGAGTTTATGGGAGTTTATAATGGAGTAAAATTTATATTGCCATAATAGGAGGTAATCAGATGAAAGAAGGTAGCTATGCAGTTTACAAAGGAAAGATTTATGAGGCTGACCTGTCAACAGATCCAAAGGAAAAGGGGCTGATCATGCTGATCTCATATGATGAATCGGACTTAAACAATGGTTTCGTCAGGGATAGGATATTTGGCATAATTAAAAATGTTAGAAGGGATGAATTAACTACCGCATATTATCTTCAAACCTATGCTAAAGTTCAAGGCGTTAGTGTTAAAGTCACCGAGATACAGGGAGATAACATCTACATATATTCGAACGATTACAATACTTTTCAGAAGTTGGGTATGGAGCAGTACGAGCCCCTTGTATACCATAAATGGATAAAGAAGGATGCTGTTGAGACAATGTGGGAGGAAAAGAAGCCGATTTGGGGTTTCATGAATGCATAGAGAAGGTGCTGCATGGTTCAACAATATGAAAATGAATTTTCTATAGGCTCAAAGGATGGAGAAATATTATTTTACGAAGATAAAAGCTGCAAGATTAATTTTACAGTGATTGATTTCAGAGATTCCGTATTATGGATTGCCGTTGAAAAAACAGTGGAAAAAGCAAGCGATGAAGAACGAAAGCTTTCAAAAGAGCAAAAATTCGAATTCTACAGGCGCTTGGCTTCCTACTTCAAATTACATGGCTTTAATAGCGGGATCTGTGTGGATGACTTTAAAGAGGTCATTCAGGAGGATATGGAAAATATAGATTGTACCAGGGACATATTGGAACTATGATCATTAGCTGGAGGGAATATGGTAAAAGTAACAACGGAACTGTGTGAAGACCAGATAGAAATGGGCTGGAAATATATAAGCTTTTCCAGGGAGAAAGAAAAATTAGTATTCTTAGTCGAGCCAATGATGAATAAGGAAGATATCGCTTATATACCTGGTGATAATGCATGGAAAGAAAGCGCGCCCTATTGGGCCAAGGACAAAAAGGAAGAAATATTGCGTACAATAAAGTCGGTACCATGGAATCGCAGGATACAGTGGATAGAGGATGAGGATACGCTAATTACAGCGGTTCCGAGAGAAAAAAGTCCGTTATTGAAGGGCACCCTGGAAACAACGGAGGCAGGACAGGAGTTTTTGAAGTTGAATTTATTTGATCCCGGATCGGAAATACCCTTTGAACAGGTTCATGAGTTGTGGCGCGTTCTGGAGAAAAGATTTGCGGAGCAAGTCCGGGGTGAAGTTACAATTTACGCCAGTACAATCGTTGAAGGTAGTGTTTTTGAAGGCGTTTCGCTGCCTGTGTTGATGGAAAATAAAAACGCAGTTTTAACGATAGTAGGAAATTGAGAACAGGGAAGTCGGTTATTTTATTTATTTCTTGTAAACCCGTAGTATCACGTTGTTAATAGTAAGAGTTACTGCTTTATTTCTTATGCTGTTAATTTTGCGATTTTAGCAGTTGTCAGAAGAGATGAAGGCAATAGCTTTATTTTATGATTCCATTTTTTAAAATATTTTCAATATAAAGGCTGTGAAGATGAACATTATTATTTTATATAAATGCAGTTCCAAAAAATGTAAAGGGGATGATAAAAGTGAACCGTTACCAGATAAAGTCCAGTATCAACGGAGCGAATAATGCCATTGGGCATATTCGGCAAGCAATCAATCATGCCGGGCAGGAAAGCGGTTTTTTGCGTGACGCCTCCGTGGAAATCCAGAATGGATATAAGGGTGCGTCAAGTGCCGGCATCAGTGAGAAAATCACAAGCTACAGCAGAGAAACAAGCAATCAATCCAATGAGATGTCCAACGAAATACGAAGCATACAGTCTATTGTCAGTGATCTTCAATATCTTGACAGACAGTTGGAAGAACAGGAAAGAAGGGAAAGAGAAGCACGGGAAAGAGCTGCAAGAGAAGCCAGAGAAAAAGCGGGAGGACTAAGCTATGGACGCTGAGGTGAAAAAACTAAGTGCAGAGGAATTAAATAAAATGGGACTGGTTTTGATGCAGGCCGAGCAAGTGGAGGAAGCATTAAAATACTTTAACAGAGCTCTTGAAGCGGATTCGGAATATTTACAATCCTATTATAATAAAGCAATGCTCTATTTAGTTACGGAAGAGTATGATGAAGCCCTGGCGTGCTATGATGAAATTTTGTGCAAAGATCCAAAACAAGGGGAAGCGTGCTATCATAAAGCCAATCTGTTATTTTTCTACAAGGAAAATAGCAAGGAAGCGGTGGAGTTATATAACAAAGCCATTTGTCTAGGTGAAAAAAATGAAGACATTTACTATAACCTGGGATTATGCATGGAAGCTTCCGCTCTGAATGAAGAGGCACTTAAATGGGTTGAAAGAGCAAGCAGAATCAATGAAAAGCGAACCGATATTTTGTTAAAGAAATCAGAATTGCTGACTTCATTGAAAAGATATGAAGAAGCCATCGAGTGCTATGATCAAGTGCTGATGATTGAATCGGATAACGAAGAGGCTTTCCATTTTAAGGCCATCCTTCTGGGAGAGACGAAGCGGACGGAGGAAGCTTTTACGGTATTGGATAAAGCTGCGGAAATCATTGGGGACAAGGCGATATTCGAATATGACAGAGCCTTGCTTTATGAAAACCAGGGTCAATATGAAGAAGCTTTATCCGCCGTAGATAAGGGATTGGAGCTCGATGACCGCAATACCCTGCTGATCGTAAAGAAGGGATCACTGCTTGCCATGGCCGGCAATTATGAAGGAGCCAAGAACGTGTTCGATAAGGTTTCAGAAATAGAGCCGGAAAATGTCGAGGGAGAGTTCAATAAGGCAAGTATACATATTTTGTTGAAGGAATTTGAAGAAGCGGACAAGCTATTTGAAGCCATCCTCCAAAAGTGTCCGGATGAAAATCCCTATAAAATTAATTCCTATTATTACAAAGGCCTTGTGCTTCAAGGGGCGGGCAAATCCCAAGAGGCTAAAAAAGCCTATGAAACGGCGCTAACGAACTATAGTGTCCTTTCTCTTACTTACACGCACGATGCACAGCTTATGCTTCTGAAGGCAAATACCCTCAGGGACCTGCAGAGGTATCAGGAGGCGGAAGAGCTGTATGAATATGTCATTGACCTGAATAAAGATATGGCGGAAGCGCATCTCATGCGGGCAAAAAATTATATTTACCTTGGGAAATTGAAGGAAGGGAAAAAGGAAATTGATCTTGCATTGGCCATAAATCCGGCCTATAAGGGTATTGTTGAAATTGATGAAGAGTTAAAAAGGGTTTTTAACAGCCATGAATTTGGGAAGGTGTAATGATGGATAAGATTGAGATCGATATTTCAAAAATACGGGACACCGTGACATTGTACAGGAGTTGCAGGACTGAATTGGAGGAAATGCTTAAGGACCTGAATGCCAGCATTGAGAAGTTAAAAGCCAATTGGGAGGGGGAGGCTCAGAAGAGTTTTTTTGAAAATCATTTCCCGACATTTTCCGATAGCGTAGCGAAGCACATAAGGATGATCGCTTTTCTTGAAGGAGAGCTCCAGTCCACGGCAAATGACTTCCAGGACCTGGACAGAGAGCTACGGTCAAAGCTCCTTTAAAAATGTTTATTGGCATAGTTAATGAAATAAGGCTATTAAAGCTTTTTAAGCAGTATGGAGGATGCCAGGTAGCCTGGCATGTAATGGGTGGGGGATGAGAATGAGTGGAGCAGCTTTAAGCATGAACAGTTCAATCATAGGTATATCCTTCGACAGAATGAATGCAGCAAAGAAAAAAATATACAGAGCACAAGAAGAAGCACAAGGGGAGCGGGACAGCCTGTCAAGGGCCATCAGCAGTCTGCAGGTAGAGGATGGCAGGCTCAGGCAGAGAGCAGAAGCACTAAACAGGCTGCGCAGCAGGATAAATAACCGAATGGCTGAACTGCAAAGAATGGGAAACCATGTAGAATATGCAGTGCAAAGATTCAAGGAAGTGGATAACCAACGGGCGCAGAAGATAAAGACAGGAGGCTGTGAAGTCAGAAAAGCTGTGGGTATTCCCAAGGAAAGTGGAATATTCGGCAATATCGTCAGCGGCTTGGTTTCTATTGTTGATAGGGGAGCAAGGGCATGGTACAATACAAATAAGGCAGTGATCGATGGGGCCAAGTTTGTCTTTGGCAAGGGATGGGAAGCTATAAAATATGGTGCAAAAGCGGTAGGAGATTTCTATGAGGATCATAAGGTGCTGATCAACAACATCGCTACCATTGCACTGGAAGCAGCATCGATCGCGCTGACAGTGGCAGCCGTTACCGCTCTTTCGGTAACGGGTGTGGGATTGGTGGTGGCTGTGGGGATTGCAGCAGCCGGGATCGCATACAGTGCCAGCAACATCATCGATTCAGGCGTTAAAATCTATAATTATTGTACAACCGGTGAGGAGAAAGGCTTTAACCCGCTGCAAAAGGGATTCCAGGCAGTGCTGGGCGACGAGCTGGGTGAGAAGGTATATAATTATGCCGGTATCGCTGTGGCTGTGGCAGATGTGGGCGCCGGGGCTGTCAGCATGCTAAAGGCGGCCAAGCAGGCAAAGACTGCCTTTAGCCTTACAAAATCGGTGAAAGAAGCGGGCAATGTTCTAAAAGAGTTCGGGCAAAAAGGGGTACAGCAACTGAAGAATACGGCAAAGGAGATGATCGAGAGCGGGAGCCAGCTGTTTAAAAAGTCTGAAAGTTTGGTAGATGCGGCTACAGGGACCAGGTTCTCCGATAAAATGCTGGATTTTGGCAAGGTTGATATGCCTGTGGTGAAGGAGACCCCGGTACAAAGTAACTTTAAGGCTGTCATGAATGGGTCGGATACGGGAGTAAGTAAGGTTAACAGCAAAATAGAGATTGTTGATAAAAATAATAAAACTTTCAAAATAAATGATTGGAGTGACTACCCTGACGATTATGTTCCTTTGCCAGATAAAAATAAAACTTGGGAGTTACTTGAGGGAGATGCCTATAACGATGCAAGAAAAGCAGCCAATAATGCAAATGCTAAAATTACTAAGCAAAATCCTGACATCAGAGCAAACGAACTTGAGATTCATGAGGTAGAACCTGTTAAATTTGGGGGAAGTCCGACTGACCTTGCTAATAAAGTAGGCATTCAAGGAAAGGCACATAGAAAATATGTTACCCCTTGGTGGAATAGAATCAGGGATGCTGTCAAAGAGGAACTGAAATAAAAAGGAAGGATGTAGATGCATGGATTATAAAAGTAATAAATACTTTAAAGATCTTGATTTTGGTAATCATCATCCTATTACAATTGAAGATTTGAACGAAGTCGAAGATGCTGTGGGGATTAGTTTCCCACAGCAGTACAGAGAATTTATGCTATTTTCTAATGGTGCAGTTGGTGAAATTGGTAACAGCTATTTAACCATATGGGAACTTGAAGATGTTCAGGATTTTTATGAAGATTGCTGTGAAGGTGATTTGGCTAATATAGTTCTATTTTCATCTGATGGTGCAAAGGTCGGCTATGGGTTTGATAAAAGCAAAAGTGGAACTATTGTTTCAGTACCGTTAGATTCACTTGAAATGGACTATGTAGAATTTTGTGCCAATACATTTGAGGAATTTATGGAATATTTATATAATTATAACTGGGATGAAGAATAGCTTTAGAAATTATCAACCGAAGGGTGAAGGTGCTAATATGAGTAGTGAAAAACAGCATAACGCATACGATGAAGCAAAAAAAAATTGTAACATTGCAAATAGGCAATTAAGAAAAAATGACCTAACTTTAAAAGGATTGCAAATACACGAAATCGAGCCTATAAAGCTTGGGGGCAGTCCTACTGATACATCAAATAAAGCTTTTCTTCCTCGTGATAAACACGCAAAGGTAGTTGTATGGTGGAACAAAAAGATAAGAGAAGTTAGGAAAAGTATGGGGGAATAAGAGTGGATAATAAGTACGGTAATCTGTTAGACAAAATTGAGTTGAATCTTCCCTGCTCCATGGAAGCTATTAAAGAAGTAGAAAAAAATCTTGGATTTACTTTTCCAAAGGATTACTTGGACTTTCTTCTAACAAGTAACGGGGGCGAAGGCTGGGTGGGAGAAGATTCGTATCTGTCACTATGGAAAGTAGATGAAATTGTGGCTTTAAATGAAGCATATGAGGTAAGTGAGTTTGCTCCAGGCCTTATACTATTTGGCTCAGATGGAGGGTTAGATGCCTATGGGTTTGATATAAGGGATGAGAGTACGGCAATAGTTGAAATACCATTTATAGGTATGGATTTAAGGGAAGTAAAGAATTGTGGAAACACTTTTGTGGAGTTCTTAGAGTATTTATTACACAGAGGTTTTTAATCCGTGTGGGAAAAACTATTGTCGGATATTAGAAAAGTCGAGGAAAAATACGGGGATTCCCTTAATACTCCAGCGTCAAACGAGCAAATCGAGCTTTTAAAAAAAATAGTTAAGGAAAAGTTTGGTCACGTTTTACCTGAGCAATATGTCAATTTTTTAAAAACGGTTAATGGGCTTGAATTTAACGGGTTTATATTCTATGGAGTTGATAGTTCATTGCTTGAGGTTCAAAATAATCAAACAGCTTATGGATATGTTGATACAAATGAAATTTGGTACGAAAATGAACATCAAAAGCAATATATGTTTTTTGGAGAAAGTAATATAAGCGGGGATTGCTTTGATTTATCAAACGGAGTTTATGTTGAACTTGATAACCCATTAGGGACATTAATGTATACATTTAATGATTTTAACTCTATATAGGGAAAGGCACTTAAAGACAGTCTTCTTTGATAAAGTGCAACCAAGAAAGTAAATATATCAGACAAAGTCTTAATGGAGATATTCTCCATTGAGACTTTGTTTATTACTCCCATTGGCAAAACGTTCAAAGCCGAAAATTCCCTTTATTAAATAGATAACAGGGATTTCTTTTAAATAATTACAAACTATTACAAAAAATGGTATTTAACAATAATTTTCACAAAAAACTGGTCCATAAAAAACATTATTTATCGAAATTTGTCCAAAATAGCTTGACATAAATGCAAGTTTTTGGTAATGTATTTATAAGGACAAATGTTGATGAAATCTCAGAAGCACTTGCTAACTGTAGTTTTAGTTAACAGTGTTCTATTCAAAAAAGCAGTAATGAATCTTTATTTATCTATGACCCGGAGGGTCTTCAAATATAAATGTCACCACACCGAATAGTTCTAAAGTGAATGATTGTTTTGATCAGGGAGTGGAATGTCATGCATATCAAAAAAGTATTTCTTATAATAGCAGCCTGTGTGCTGATACTGTTATTATGTGTAAATGTATTTCAATTTGTATTTTGGAGTGGAAAAGCCAAACAACTGGAGGCCTCTTATACGGAACAGATAGGAGAACTGGAGGAAAGGCTCGGAAGTATTGGACCCATGGCTCAGGCGTGGACTGTAGCCAAACAGGTAACACCGGGCCAAAAAATCACACAGGAAGATCTGAAACCCATTCAAGTGTTGAAAAAATCTATGGAAGATGCATACATAACAAATCCAAAAGAAATCCTCGGTAAATTCTATAAAATATCTATTCTTCCGGGAACGCCTATCACAAAAGGTCTGGTTATGGAAGAAAAAATCAAAAACTCATTGAGACAGTATGATGTTGTAGCCAATACGATTCCCATCGGGCTGAAGGCCGGAGATTATATTGATTTCAGGTATCTGATGCCCAAAGGCGAAGATTATATAGCGATGACGCACAAACGGGTGGAAGCGGTACATACAAAAACCGTAACTCTTCACCTGTCGGAAGAAGAAATCCATGTTTATCAAAGCATGCTGGTAGACTACTTTTTAAAGGAAGGCAGCTTGCTTTATATGACAAAATATCTAGAACCGGGTGTTCAGGAAGCAGCAGAAACCTACTATCCAGTCGATGAAAATATTTTAAACGTAATGTTGATCGATCCAAATGTAATTGATAAGCTTGAGGCTGCTGTCATTAAAGGCAGCAGGGATATATTAAACACGACAGATAAAAGTATTGAAGATCTCATCAGAAGCAAGATAAGCACCGGCCGGGCATCGATTCAGGGAAGTGTAGATGCTGCAAACGCTGTATATTGGGATAGATTGGAAAAGGCAAATAAAGAGAAGGATTTACAGCAAGGGGAAGTTACAAGTGTACCACCCCAGCAGCAACCGCAAGCAGAGGCAAAACAATCTCAAACTCCTGTGACGGGCAATCCATCGGCCAACACTTCAGCACCACCGGCAAAGACGGAACCACAGGAGAATGGAAATACAAATAATGGGAAACTGATTATGCAGGAAGGGATCGTAGAATGATTGTAGTATGTCTGGGCCATGTTGATAAAAGACCGATATTGTATTCACTGATGAAGCTTCTGCAATCCTTTGGAGATGTTGCAGTTGTGACGCGAAACAGACAGTTGCAGCGTTTGCTGGAGAGCAAGAGCTCTTCAGGGTATTTCAATAATATTTTTGTAGCGATTTCGGACGCGGTGCCGGAAGCGGCGATCTTAGAAGCAGGATGCGCGCCGGGGGATTTTGACCATATAATTTATGACAGCATCGATGTGCTGCCCGATCGCTATGATCTCTGTATTCATAGCAAAAGCTTTGGATTGATGGAGTACGAAAGTGAAGTTCTCGGATATAAAAGCGATATTGTACAATACAATTTTGTCTATGATGGCAAGACGGAGAAGGGATGTATTAATATTCCCGTTGCATTCCCCTTAATAAAAAGCGTGGAGGAGTTTGAGGCAAGAAAGCTTTTAATTCCTATACAATGTGACGTAATGCAGAAAAGTTTGTCAAGTTTAACGGCACCACAGCTTAAGATTACTGAAAAGGATGCATTGAAAATCCTCAAGAGGAAGTGGAATGAGAAATGAAGATAGCAGTAATGTCACCTTCAAGGGACCAGGGAATTACAACGGTCAGCGTTTTGTTGGGCTTAACCCTGGCACAGACCCAAGGGCAAAGCGTGTGCCTTACACATTCCGGAATTGACAGTTTTTCTTTAGATTCCTATTTGGGCATATCAAAATACAATGATAAAACAAAGTCCATCACCCAGATCATTCGACTGCTAGAGACCCATGCAATATCCGGTAACGATATCGCTGACTATTGTACGAAGATTGAAAATAATTTTGAGCTGCTGAATACGGCAGCTCCCGATGTAAACGGAGAGGAAAGCGCAAAGTTGTTAAAATTTGTGATTCCGAACCTGAATCATGATATTGTTATAACGGATGTAAAGACAGAGCTATGGGAGGAGACAACCCAGCAAACCCTGCAAACGGCAGATGTAATAATCATCGTTTTGTCTCAGAATATACAAACGGTGAAAAAACTTGAAGCGTGGAAAGCATCGGAATATTATGCTGCCATACATGGAAAGCCGACGATGTACATTATAAATAAATTTGACGGGTATGTATCCTCTTTTCGTGATTTTACGAAGCTAGCAGGCTTGAAGCACATACAATGCTGTAAAATATCATACTCCCCCTATATAAAAAAGACAGCGAACCTGGGGAAATTACATACTTTATTGCCCTATATTATTGAAAGAGATGTGAGGGTATGTGAGCTTAATAATGACCTTAAGGAGTGTATGCAAGTAATTATGGCGCACATGGGTAAGCGGTGCAATTGGAGGTAAGTTCACATGACAAACATAGTACTCACCATCATCACCCTGCTGGGAGGCGGGACTGCGCTGTACTTGCTCTACATCAAAGCCAAAAAGGAGCGGCCGGATTATAAACCCTCAAATACTTTCACCATGGAAAAACTGTTGGACATTGTAAGGAACAGTCTCCTGGACCTGGTGAAGGATGAGAGCTTTGAAGGCCTGGAAGATGAAGAGGAGTTTGAGAGTATATACAAACGTAAAGCAAGGATACAGGAAGCGATACGTAATTGTGTGCATGGCATTGACTCCGCGAAAATAATTGTTCAGGATTTGATCAGAAACATTATAGCGGAGAAGCTTCCGGATGAAGCCTCTGTACTTCAGTTAATTGATTTTAATTCCCATGATCTGGAGCCGCGAATAAAATTTGAGATCCTCATGTACTTCTTTAAAAAGTATTATGGCAAGGATGCTTTGGCCGAATTAATCGAAAAATATTATCTGGACCGAGAGCGGTATGAGATTGAGGAAAAGCTGGAACCAAGCTATTTAATTACGGAAGACGACATCAATGATATTTACGCAAAGGAATCTATTGAATTGAATTACAGTGTAATGATCGATATCGTAACGGTGTTGATATACCAGCGGTACAAAGGGTTTGGCATTGTGGATACCATCAGGGAAATGAATATAAACGGATTTAACTGTGGTACTTCCGGGTCCATATTAAGCAACGTGGGTTCCGTGGAAATGGATGTCCCAAGAGCGCCGAGATCCGTATGGTTGTATTTCAGAGGGAAATATATTCATTTAAAATTTTTAAACTTTGGGACAGAAGAAGAATTAAGAAGAGTGGTGCAGCTGCTTTGCAGGTACAACAATCCCGGACCCTTAACGGAAAAGCGGGGATATCTTGTAAATACAATGTATGATAAATCCCGTGTTCTGGCCTTACGGCCACCGGCTTCCGAATATTGGGCGGTTTTTGTCCGGAAGTTTTCACTGTCGGATCAATCTACGGAAGCACTTATAAATAAGCCTTATACAAAGAATGCCTACCTTGCCGTTAATCTTTTGATCTATTTGATGAAGTGCGAAGTTACCTGTGCTGTCACCGGCAGGCAGGGTTCGGGAAAGACCACACTCATGGCGTCACTGGTTAAATTTATAGACCCGCGGTATACGATACGTGTTTTGGAAATGGCCCCGGAGCTCTACCTCAGGGAATTATACCCGGAAAGAAACATACTTTCCGTCCAGGAGACGGACTATGTATCGGCTACTGCTTTACAGGATGCTTTGAAAAAATCCGATGCAGCCGTATCCATGGTGGGGGAGGTAGCTACAGACTCCATTGCAGCGCGTATGATACAGCTGGGCCAGGTGGCCTCATTGTTTACCATATTCTCACATCATGGAAAAACACCCAAGGATCTGGTTTACTCCTTAAGGAACTCTCTGGTCAATGCAGGCGGGTTTACCAATATGCTGACAGCAGAGCAGCAGGTGGTGGATGTAGTGAAAGTGGACGTGCATTTGGATTATACGCCGGATGGGAAACGGTACATAGAAAGGATTTCTGAAATTATTCGACTGGATGAAGCCATACCGTATCCCAGGTATGATGAGAATGATCCCGTAAATTCAATCAATGCCATCACGAAGGAATATTATACCCGGCAAACGGACCGGCAAACCTTCATTACCAGAGATATCCTTACCTATGATGTGAAAACACATACCTATCATACTGCAGAATGGTTTTCAGAAAAGTTGACAGATTATATGCTGCACAATATATCGGAGCAGAATGCCAGCGATTTTAAGGAGTTTATTGTGAACCACTGGAAGGGAGTTGAGAATTTATGATGATGTTCATCATGGTAGCAGTTATTGCGACCCTTTTCTTGGCTTCCGGCATGATTCTCCTGTTTGGCAATACCAAAGGAAACCGCAAAAAGACCGTATCCAAAAAGAACACCAAAAAGCCGAATTCGCTTATTTCTACGGCTACGTACAATAAGGCTTATGACATGCTCAATAATACCTTCTTAACCCGAAGCGGATTACGAAAACTCTTCGACAGATTGGCTGAGCTATCCATTTACAACGCAGAAGATTTAAAAATCATAGCCGTCAGGTTTTATGTGCTGTCAGTGGCCGCATCCATTACAACAGTGGTAGTAGGCGCTTTTACATTCAAGGATTTATTTTCTACTTTATTATGCGTTGCTTTTGCCTTTGTAGTAAAGAACACCCTCATCGACAAGCAGGTGGACGGCATACACTTTAAACTGTTGAAACAACTGGCGGTGGCTATAAGCTCCCTGCGGCAAAATTATCTACGGTATAACTCCATACCGGATGCCGTGTCCGAAACCGAAGCCGGACCTTTGGTCAAACGGGCTTTTGAGGAAATCCATCTGATTTTGACTTCGGAGAATGATGAAATAAGGCTGCAAGAGTTTTACGCGTCGACTCCCTTTAAACTTCTTCAAACCCTGGCAGGTGTATGTTTTAAGTTGAATTCCAGCGGGGATGTGCAGTTGTATGACGGTACATCCAACTTTATCCAGGCCATGACCATGATGAGCTCGGAAATAAATCTTGAAATAAGGCGGATCTCCTTGCAAAGGGCAAGATTTGGTTTCCTGGAAATATTGCCGCTGGCACCCATCGCCGCTGTGGGAGTGATAGAAAGGTTCTTTAGCGGTGTAATCCCGGGAACTTCCATCATATACCACGGAGTCATGGGATACCTGACGAGAATCTTAATCGTATTGAGCGCTATGGTGGGCTACACGGTGATTGTAAAAATAAACAGTGCTGTAACCATAAAAGCGGATGATCGTTCGGAATGGATAAAGAAGCTGTTGACTCGAACTGAATTCAAGCAATTTATTCAGGATATTTTGCCGAAGAAATCAAAAAAAATAACGCAGAAAACAAAATTAATAAAAAGTGCCTTGAGCAGAATCGATATTTACCATTTGTATGCAAGAAAAGTGATCTATGCCTCCATTGCACTGGTGGCTTCCATAATAGCAGCTTTCTTCATCGTCAATCTGAGCAGAGATTTTATCTATCGAAATGTAGCGGAATTATCACTGATCGGAGGGGAAAATCTGACGCAAAAGGATATTGAAACCAGAAGAAAAATGGATGCTATTTATCTATCGGGACAAAAGCTGAGTGAAAAGCAGACCACTCAGTTTGTAGAATCCTATCTGCCGAAGCTGCAGGAATATGATAAGCAGGCACAGGTAAGAAGGCTGCGCATGAAGTATGATGCATACTACGGGACTCATTTCCAGTGGTGGATGCTGCTGGCCTGCTACCTCATATCGATAGGTGCCTGGTTTATGCCGGAAATGACGTTAAAGGCAAGACGATGGTTTATACGCACAGAGGCAGAGGAAGACGTTTTACAGCTTCAAACCATCATTGCAATACTGATGAACACAACCTGTGACACGCTGGACATCCTCTACTGGATGGAACGGCAGAGCAGAGTACATAAGCATGCCTTGCTGGCCGCCTACCATGAGTATCCCTCCAATCCGGAGCTTTCACTGAACCGGCTGAAGGCAAAGGCTTCTCTCCCGGAGTTTAAGCGAATGATCGACAAGCTG
Source organism: Bacillota bacterium (assembly GCA_023419605.1). GTDB lineage: Bacteria > Bacillota > Clostridia > Acetivibrionales > JAEZXR01 > JAEZXR01. Next base: position 62,510 of record JAEZXR010000119.1, read on the forward strand.
ATTCTGACCATTCATCAGATTTCTGTTGCAGAAGCATTCAGTGATCTAATTACCGAAAGGGATCACATATTACGCATCAGAGAAATTGCACAGGTTACATCCATTAACAAGAAAAGGCAGGCCGTGAGCCCTTTGTCAATGCTTCCCTTAGGAATTACAGCCTTTGGTTACATATTATTGCCCTTAGGAATTTTGGGCTTTCAAGAATTCACAAATGCATTATCCAATTTTGGCCACTAGCTACATAAGAATCAACCGGTAGAAAGTTACGGAAGGGAGGGGAACTGCATGAACAGTTACTTTATAGGGGCGATTGTTGCGTTTGGTGCTGCGATTGGAGCAGGAGTCCTATTTATGATACTTAGAAAAAGAGCAGGGGGGTGAGATATAGATTCATCACAACCGGAAAGGAGAGGGACGAAAAAACTATTTATGTGGGTAAATAATAAACAATTAAAATAAAGAAAAGGAATGGAGTGAGGAAACAATGGAAGGTGAATTAGGTTCGGGCGCGAGGATTGCCATTGCGCTGATTGTTGTGGGCGTAATCATAGGGATTATATTCGTAATATTGGGTTTCACAAGAGGTGCTACCAACCAGGGTGTTGGAACGGTACAAAATGCAATGGACCAGATGCAGAGTTCAACCTTTGATGATTATGACCAGCAGATCATGAGTGGGACGCAGGTAAGTTCAGCCATCAAATTGTTTGAGGGGAGGCCCATTGGTGTTATCGTTATTACAGCATTGTCAAAATCTTCGTTATATGGTATAAATTATGGTGCTCGATTTCAAGATACAAGTGCTACCAACAATCATATTAGCTTTACCTCCACTTTTGATGGCGCTGGATTGGCAAAAGCAAATACAGCAGATTCATTCTACACCGAAAATCTTTTTGTCAGTGGTGGATCAATGGCTTTTAATATGAATACAATGGATACGAAAAAGTCAGGAACCCCTGAGTTTATTCGGCCCACAGCTAAATTTAAGGCTGAACTTATAAAGGATACCTCCGGCACTATAACCGGAGTATGCTTCACTCAGCAGTAACCGTGTATTGTTCGTGTAGAGGAGATTCTCCAGACTCTCCTCTATAGCATAGAATACATAAAAGGGAGGCAATCGCCATGGAATCGGAAGCGGTCAGCAGTGTAAAAATTGCCATACACCTAATGGTGATCAGCACGTTGATCTTTACCATCCTCTTGACGGTGAATATAGCAAAACCCTATATCTTTGATATGATCCTTGGGGTTGTAAATGTGACGGAGGAAGAGAAGGCAAAACAGTTCGATGATTACGATCAAAAATGGGTGTCCGGGACTAAAGTGCTGCGTGTGTTGAAATTATATGAAAATACCGGATTTGGCGTTGTATACGGGACAAAAAAGACCCAATCCTCCGGGAATTACGCCGTGAACTTTGGAGGCGTATTCAAGGAGTCGGATACCTATGCTCAGGGTTATCGGATATTGAACTTCACAGCCTGGAAAACCAAAAGCTCCGGCAGCGACCTGTTCTATACCAAGGACCTTAAAAGAAATGCCTCCGGCCAACCCGTACGATATGAGAATAAGGCCGTTACGCGACATTCATCCGCCGATTTGGAATATATACCGCCGGATGGCCGGTTTTATGCAGAGCTGATCAAGGACATCTCCGGGGAGACCATTGGAATATGCTTTACACAAGAATGAGGGGGCGCCTGTGATTTGAGTGATTGGAAGGAAGGCATATGGATTGCCCTGAGTGCACTGCTGGTATCCGTTTTTATCATGTTTTTACATACCGTTGGAACAGCAGTAAGAGAGTCGGCAAAGATCGAGCAATCCAACATGAATAATGTAGAAATACTAAAAGAGTATTATAAGACAGGACGCTACGACGACACAATTGTCACGCAAGCGGATGTGGTGAATTGTATTTATGAATCCAGGGGGAAATATGCTGTGTACGCTACATCCTATACCACCTCTGACAACTATGCGGCAGTCACCTACGACTGTATATGGAATGCAAGTACTGCCGCTCAGTGGTATGAATTAAACAATATAAGCAGCATATTGCCGCCGGATAAGAAATACCGGGCATTTTTAATAAAGGACGCAAGTGGTGCGATTACAGGGTTTCAATTTAAACGCATCAGCTAATCGATAGAGGATTATTTCTTGCACAATGGCTTACAGATAATGTAAAATTAAGGGGGTAGGCGCATGAAAAAACGAATCAGCGTAGTCGTGACAATATTCATGGTGATCGGCATCATTTCAACTATATTTGCAAGTGAAAAACCAATCAGTATTAAGGTGGACGGTAAAGATGCCATGTCGGATGTTGCTCCATATATTAACGCACACGATAGGACCATGGTGCCCATCGGTTTTTTATCGGACAATCTCGGGTGTAAAGTAAAATGGGAAGCTGGAGATATCGTAGCCCTAGAGAATAGTACCACACGAATCGTCTTTACCATCGGTGAGTACACTGCCAGAGTGATAGACCTCGAAAACAATACCGCACGGCTGGCCGTATCGGATGCAAGGCCTGTTTGGAAAGAGGATGAAGTGATGGTGCCTCTTCGGTTCATCTCGGAGGAAATGAATGTCAAGGTAGGCTGGGATGATGCTTCAAGACAGGTGAGCATATTGGCGGATGAAGATGCTGCCAGCCAGTCTCAGACTGATTTTCAGGACAGGACCTATGTTGCCAGGGAAGCAGAGAAACGGCCTGAGAATCCGGAGATACCCTTTGAAATAGAATACTTGGATATAACAAAACAAGAGGTAGCGGATAAACCCATCTTACAGGCCCTAAGCCAACTACCGAATTGCAGCAGTATTTCTAAAAGAATCAGTAGTACAACCCAGTCGGCCAAATACCGCCTTACCTTCCAGGAGGTAAATACCCATGAGGATTATCATGTAAGCCCCATATTTTATTTTGACCTTAATTCCGACTTCAGTGCCGTGTCTTTCTGGCTGGAACGAAGTAACAGCGCAACGCTGGAACTGTTAAAAAGTACGTTGGACGTACTTTTTAAGGAGGATAAAGGATTTCAGGATATGCTATACCAACAAGTAGTAACGCAAAGAACTTCTCCTGTTAATATCCTAAACACCGCAGTAAAGGACTATATCTTTTCTACGGAAAAGACAGAGTCATCCAACTGGGGAGACGAGGCTTTCAACGTAAAGGGAACTGTATACCGGCTGCGATAAGTACGGATAAAAAGGGGGCGCTTTTATGGATGAGTGGAAAGAAGCCGTGTGGTTGGCAGTCGGTGCATTCGTAACGGCAATGCTTATTACCTTTGTAGTAGTTATGAGCAGTGAAGTACGGCAGGTGGCGAGGTTGCAGCAGCAGGATATTGATGCAGTGGCTGTTTTGGAAGAACACAGAAAATGGGTGAAATATGACAATGTCCTGGTCAACCAGGCCGATGTAATAAATTGTGTTTTAGAGAACCGCGCGCAGGCGCCTACGGTGGCTGCGACGGCAAACCCGGCTGCGGATAATCCGAGCGCTCCTTTTGTCTATGATTATACATGGACATCTTCCAGCGATTATTCGATGAATGCACTCAATGTGCGTATACCGCCGGGGTCAAGGTACCGGGCGCAATTGATAAAGGATGCCAATGGCGCGATATTGTACATTTGGTTTAGGAGAATTGTGTGATATGGATAATGAATTATCAAACAGTATGCATTTAACCATTGAATTGATTGTCCTTTCAGCTGTTATCGGTATTATCATGTTATTTGCAGGCATTGGACAGCAATTCCAGAGATCCACAGTTACCTCTGTAACGGATGTGGTTGCCTCAGCCTATGGGTCTGAAGTAACAGCGTTGAGAGAGTATGAAGATGTGGTACCCGTGGCAACGGTTTATCTGGTTTTGGACAAAAATGCGGATGTGGTTCAGTCGGTAACAGGAAGTATCGGGGGAGTGTCCATAACCAGTAAAAAGAGCCTGGAGGGCTTCTTTGACAGGAAAGTTAGAGTTACGGTTACAGAAACTCCGCAGAAGATGTTTATTATTGCCGTAGGAGGTTAGAGCATGGGGGCGGATGATATATTTGATATTCTTCTCCTTATCCTTGTGATAGCGATATTAACACCCATCATGATCGGTAACGCCATACCGATGTTTAAAGGAGATGTGGGAGGATTTAATACGTTAATAGAGAAAACGGCACAGCAAACCGGCGGTGAGATAAAACCGGTAGAAAGACCGTTTACCAGGGAAGATGTATTGCTCATGGCGCTTATAGCCGATAGGAAAACACCGCAGCCGGCTGTCTTTCAATCCGTTGTCGACGGAGTATCGCCGGAGATTACCGTAGATAGTTTATTACAGCAGCGGGCCAATATGCTGCAGACCTTGAATTCCTATACTACATATACCGGTCAGTTAAAGCTTGAAACCTATATCGGGAATACAGGAATAAGAAAATGGGTGGTGGCCCGTAAATGAGTGATATATTTTCTAAAATATTGGGAGTTGTACTGGCCTTTATCCTGTTGGCTTTCGGCCCCTTAACCATCAATGCGCTTACCGGTGACTTAACCATGAAGAGAGCCTCTATCAATGAAGTGACAAATTTCATAAACAAGGTTACAGATTCCGGAAGGACTACGGAGGCAGAACTGGCGGATTTTTACCTGGGATGTGCATCCCATGGCGTAGTGGCGGATGTTACAGTGAAGAGATATGTTAAAATTGTGAATCCTGACGGTAAAGGGGGAACGTATACCTCTTACGTACTATCTACAGATCTAAGTAAATGGAACAGGGGTGATGTTATTCAAGTGACCTTCAAAGCCATCGATTGGACAGGAGCACAGCGTATATTGTGGCAGCTGCTTAAAATGGCACAACCGAAGTTTGAGTTTACCCTTGCAGGTAAAGTGAGGTAGCAGCATGAAAAGAGCTTTTGGAGTGGTTTGCATTATATCGGTAATTTATTTGGCGGCATTGCTGGTAGGATTCTACAGATACTCCCTGAACGAGCAGAGTGAATTGCAGCAGCTGATCCTCTCCTATGCGATCGACTACTGCTCGGATGCGGCCATGCAGGAGGCACTGACAGGGGATCATCTGGAGATGGATTATACAAAGGATCATTATATGATCGTGGACCCCAAGCAGGCCTTAGATACATTTGTTGATCTTTTTTGTCTGAATTATGATATAGGGATTAGTGGTGAAGCGAGAAAGCATGTACTGCAAAATTATATTCCCGTGGCCTGTATGGCAGCCTATGACGGATTTTATATAGCCAAATACCAGCCTGTAAAGAATGCGGTAAATTATCCCGAAAACGGGTTGAATGACAGTACCTGGGATGTGGTCTTCGGGCCCAAGCTCCCCTACACCTACACAAATGCAGGAACTGCCTACGCTTTGAATATGGGTATGGAGTATGCCTATGCCATCAATGGATACAATGTTTCCAAATACAAGGGAATCCCGCCGGGATTGTTGAATAAGGAGGCTGGGATTGCAGAAATCAATAAAATCGTGACAGGCGAAATGGCGTACACCATTGACGCTGTAAACGCCGCCAATCCCAACTGGAAGAACTCCTTTTTCATACCGGCGCAGCTGACATCCCTTACAGGGGTAAGTCCGATAACGGGGCCATCTTTAATCGTACTGGTTCAAAACGTGGATTTAACCACTGTGAGACCCATCAGTGGATTTAGCGTATCGGGTACGAAAGTTGACCAGGCGATGATGGTTCTGGCCTATAGGAGAGACGGAACAAAGTATTATTGTTACGCAGACCGGTTCCCGGGCGGTGTACCTATAGAGGATGTGTATTCGACGGTAGAGGACGCGGCAAGAGCCGGGTATAACCACGATATACTGTATATGAATTAAGGGGAAGGGGCTTATGATAGGGTCGTGAAATATCAGCGCTGATGATGGAATCAGCAGTCTTAAGGAGGGATGAAAGTGAGTGGGGCATCCTTAAGCATCAGTGGCTCGATAATAGGTATATTTTTTCAAGGAATGACAGCAGCTAAGAGAAGAGTATGCAGGGCACAGGAAGTCGCTCAGTCGGAAGGAGACAGCTTGTCCAGAGCTATTAGCAGCCTGCAGGTAGAGGATGGAAGGCTGAGGCAGAGAGCCGAAGCACTGGACAGACTACGTAGCAGGATAAACCGACGAATGGTTGACTTGCAGAGGATTAGCGGCCATATCGATTATGTGGAGCAAAGATTCGAAGAGACGGACAATCTATGTGCCCGACGGATAAAAACAGGTAGTTATGCAGTTAGAAAATCGGTAGGATTAGTATCTGGAGGCGGGATATTCGGTAATGTCATAGGGGGACTGGTATCTGTAGTTTCCAAGGGAATCACGGCGTGGAAAGATACCAATAAGCTGATTGCGGATGGAATCAAGTATGTTTTCCGCAATGAAATAGCGGCGGCAAAATATGCAGCAAAAGCTATAGGAGATTTCTATGAGAAGCATAAGGTAGTCATAAACAACATCGCTGCCATTGTTCTGGAAGCAGGAGCAATAGTCCTCACAGTGGCAGGGATTGCAGCGCTTTCATTAACCGGTGCCGGATTGGTAGTGGCAGTTGGAGTCGCGGCAGCGGGGATTGCCTACAGTGCAGGAAACATTGTGGATTCAGGAGTTAAATTATATAATTATTGTACAAAGGGTGAGGAGACCGGTTTTAATCCTCTGCAAAAAGGATTTCAGGCAGTATTAGGAAATGAACTGGGAGAGGAAATATACAATTATACCGGGATTGGCCTGACAGTGGCCAATGTTGCAATGGCTGGAGCCGGGTTGGTAAAGGCTGGCATACAGATAAAGAATGCTTTACAATCCGGAAAAACATTGAAGGAAGCACTTACTATAGGGAGGCGATTGGAGCAAGGCGGAAGTCAAGTAGTGAAGAATGTTGCACAGGAGGAACAAGCCATAAAAGAAATGGCTGAGGTTATTACTCATACGACAGCTCGCGCTGCAATTCAGAGAATGTCTTCTTTTATGGATGATATAGGCATGTTGGTGGCAAGAGAAGGGCTTGATTTGCCTGAATTTACAAAACTCAGGCTTACACCGCCTGAGATGCTTTCCACAGAAGACTTGCTTAAACTTAAAAGGATAAGAGACTCTATCCCAATGCCTACGGAGGATACATTGTTGTCAAAAGTTATTACAAAGTCTGCGAGAGATAATTTTATAAATAATGGCCAGTATAGTGATACAATAGGAGGATACTTTGCACGGGCGCAAGATACAAAAAATCTTTTTACGTATGATGAGTATTATAATGTGTTAAGGTTGGATTATAGCCCACCGGGGTTTGACCCTATACATGAGGAATTTATGAGTGTCATACGTTTTAAAACGGATAATAGTTTAGCTATAAAAATACCTTATGGTGGGGTTAGTAATGCTGATTTAAGAGTAGTGGAAGATGTAGCCGGAATACCAAAGTCTGAGTTGATACAACAAAAGTGGCCGTTTTCTGGAAATGGATTTACAGTAAATGAAGGCAGTCAGACTGTGCCGGAGTTTGTGACAAAGTCAGGTCGATACATGACAATTAATGAAGGCGCGGTCATCTATGATATTTATAAAGATGGAACTGAAGTATTGAGAGCTATATTTATAGAAGGCAAATGGCTTGCTATGCATTAAGGGAGGAATGAAAGATGAAAAATGGTAATTTTGCAGTATATAAAAGTATAGAGTATAAGTTTTCTTCAAAAGGCGGTAACCAGATTCTCCTCATGTCAAATGATAGTAACGATTTGAAGAGGGGATTTGGTAAATCTATACATCCTGGCTCATATATAAAAACAGTATCGCGAGATGAAGTAGATGATGCGTACTCGATATTCACCTTTGGAATTTACAAAGGACATCAGTTTGGCATCCGGGCAGAAGAAGATGGGAAAGTTTGTATTGAAGGCAGCGGAAACGAAAATCTTATGGTGAGCCTTGATATGGATTTGGTAGATAGGGGAGTTTACCGAAAATGGGTAAAAAAAGATGAGTTGGAACAAATGTGGGAGGAAAAAACGCCAATATTGCAAAGGTAAATGAAAAGAAAACTACCCTCGATATGCTGATTGTCATAAGAGAAGACCAGACAATGATTCTCTTGCCGCAGCATTGATCAAGTGCGAAATGAGTTGACTGTTTGTGAAAATTGGGGAAATCCGCTGGTGGGAGAATACACAAGGGTAATTAAGGGTGTAGCGGCTCCACAGACAGTTACTAATAGTGCAGGAGAGATTATTGAATATAAAGCTGGTGAGGGAATTCAATATTGGTTAAATGACGTCCAGAGCGAATGGTTGAATTGAAGGAGGATCATTATATGGACAGACAAAATGAATTTATTAGACTGATTAATTTAGGGATTTCAACAATTGAGGGTCTTATAGAGCAGCCGCAATACCAAATGTATATTGATAGGTATAAGAGAATGATTGCAAACCTTGAAGATTTAAAAGCTGCAGTACGGAAGGATACACTTGCAACAAATTTTATTTATCTCGGCGTTACGCAGATGTTGGATCATAATGACCCTAAACAGCTTGAAGTGGCTATCTTGGAGATGAATAAATTTTATTGCGACAATTACCGTGTATTATCGTAGGGAGAAAAATAAAAGGTTTTAATGATAAAAGGGGAGATGATTTATTATGAAGAAGATTCTATTTGCTGTGGCAGTAATGTCGCTGGTGTTGTTTACGGCAGCAACCGTATTTGCTGACGACAACATTACAGTTAAGGTAAATGGTACAAGGATTCAATTTGATGCACAGCCGCGCATCGAAAATGACAGGACTATTGTTCCGATCCGAGCCATAGCGGAGGCACTGGGCTTTTACGTGGATTGGAAAGCTGAAACGCAAACAGCCTCTATCTCTAAAGGAAGTACTACTGTGACAGTGGCAGTAAACTCCAATATTGCAAAGGTGAATGGCAAGGAAACTACGCTGGATATGCCGGCAGTTATAAGAGAAGACCGTACAATGATTCCCCTGCGTTTTGTCAGTGAAGCTCTGGGCTGTACTGTAGACTGGTTCGATAAGAACAAAATCGTAGCGATTAATGATCAGATTACTGTTCCTCTGGAGCCCACTCGGGTAAAAGATGATAAGGGAAAATTAATTCAAGTTATACCAAAGGAAGGCAAAGGATCTCAGATTCTTCTCGAAAGACTCATACAATCGGAGGAATACGATGTAGAAGTAGAAGAGAGTAATTTACGAGTACTGAGACCCAAAGACAAGGATATCAAACTTAGGATAGAGGAAAGTGATTTTTCGAGCGTCTGGGATGTGCCTTATAGATCCATGGATGTTTCCATTTGCGTGGAAGAACCTACAGAATACACTCGGGCGAATGTAAGGGAGATATTAAAAATATGCTTCCCTAAAGAGTATGAAACGGTATATATGTATATGGTCGTTACTTATAGAAGAGAAGCGTTTGAAGCTTTTGGACTGGATAGCTTTCTGCCGTATATAAAGGCATATAAAGACGGTAGGAATGTGAGTACAGTCTCTTACAATATTACAACCATACAGTTGAATATAGGATATCCGAGGGAAAAAGACAGTATTGGGGGACAGAGGGAGAAAACATTATTGACCTGGGATATGCAGGATGAGGTGGTAAAAGAGTTTATTGAGCAATGGAATGTGACGGAATATACAAAAGCGGATTATGACAGGATAAGAAAACCAGAATATGAAAAGGAACTATTTGAATACTATCATTTTGTGGACGGAACGGACTATCAGTTAAAAGAGAAGGTGAGGAAGTGAAACGTCTAACCAGTGTAATAATAGCGGTTATAATGCTATTCCAACTAAGCACGAGTGCTTTTGCTGCAGGTACGAGATTGGACATTTGGGTAATGGGTGAAGGCCAATCCTATATGGAGTCCGGCATATACTTTACTCCAGGCCTAAATCGTGAGATAACTGTAAAAGCAGGTCCTGGAGAAATAAGTTTGATGAAAGTGACTCCTTCTGGAGAAGGTTCCGTTGAGCTGGCAATGACACGTAAAGATGATTCGTATACATACGGTAAATATACATATAAGAAATACGGAATTCATAAGATCGAGGTTTATGGAGAGGACGGCACATATAAGCGAATAACGATTGATATTCATATAGCAGTTCCAGCTACTACCTCTGTTACCTATGAGACCAGAGCGATGATGGTTACATCAGCAAATGGTGAACCAGTAAATCCACCTAAGCCGATCATGTTATATGGGCAAGGAAGAATACCAGAAACATTTTGGCCTACATTAGACGATAAGAGCATATGGCCTGAAGTTGAGCATGACGGTAGGATCTACAACTTTAAAGGTTATGGAATGATAATAGTACATAATGGATCTAGAGATAAAGAGGATGAAGTAGGTCCGTTTAAGGTAACAGTTGCAAAGGACTTTAAAGAGCTTACAGAAAGATGGGGCTGGAGCCAGAGCTCGCTGGCAGCATTTAAGCAAGCAAAAGATATGGAACTTTCATGGCAAGCACCTTATGATGGGGAGGTATTAGTAAAAATATGGTTGCCGGATGGAAAGACTATAGTTAGGGGCAAGGATAAGAAGATACCCATTCATACATATGAAACCATTTCAGTACAGGTAAACGGTAAATGTGATAACGAAGAATATATTCTAGATCCGGATAAAAAGTCTCAAATATGGCAGGGAGATACTGATGATGCGGAAAAACTAGAAGGTATGGTATCCCCTAAGGACATAACAGACACTAAGGTAATAAATGCAACTCTGACTTATGAGAACAGATCTATTCTAGCCCACTATTACTACAAAAAAAAGTTGGAAAAGCCAACTGGACACTTTGGAATAGATGCAACTCCAGATAATCTGCAGATTATAAAATCGGAAAAAATCAACAGTGCAGCTTCCCTGGCTATAAATATGAAACAGGATACCGGTGACCTGGCCAAATGGGAAAAATATATAGAAGGGCGGCCATTACAACTCAGCGTATCCATTACCCGGGACCTTCCTGGCGCATCCATCACCACGGCTACACCTTATAATGCCAATGGGACCTATGCAAACATTACAGAAGCACAGCTATTGAAGTATCTAAAAGGAGACAAGCTCATTTATGTGGATGCCATCAAAAGTTATCCCATTGGGGAAGAAGAGACCGTGGAGTTTAATTATACTGCCACTGTCAAGGTAAAGGTGGGGAACGAGGAAATTGTCCTGACGCCGGACCCGGGGACGGATTATGTAAAGTTTTACAGAATGGTACAGAAAGTCAACTACACCTCCATCCCCTCCTATTGGTCGGAAATAAAAGAAGGCGCTCCGCTGAATGAAAGCTTTGAGGCCATGGCAGGAACACCGACCACGCGGCATTTGTATTTTGCTTCTGGAGGTTCTGAGTTCATCGTAGACATTGAGGCGAAGTATGTACCGGATGGTTCAGCCGACAGAACCTATACTTCCTATTTTACTTCGGTCCCCTGTGGTTGGTCCATGGACCCTATTACAGGAGGACGACAAAAGGACAGTGCTCCACCGAAACCTGCTGCCAGAACAAAAGTCGATAGCAGCGGGGCTAGTTTTACAGAGACTGTATCCCAGCACAGTGCTCCTTATATAAAGGGCTACACGTCAGGGGAACACCCGCAGCCTATATACGGAACCGAGTACTGGTGGGTACAGGAAGGACATGTGCATCCATCTGTAGGGGGGTATACCGATACCTGGACCCAAAGCAGCACTTTTGACTATATGAAAATCACGAAGGCCCATGTCTGGAAGCTGGATCGGTCAAAAGTAGATGGGATGGCTACATTGCTCGGAACCGACGAGGTTACGGCCACTGTTGTATCGGGAGATCCTACACTGTTTTACAATATCACGTCCAGCAATACCAGTGCCGCAGGGCGGTTACGGTATTCGCTGGAAACGGACCAGCATGACCACGTCGTATGGAATGAAGGTTCCTCCGATAATGCCCACGCCAACACTCCTACAGCAGGGACCGTGAACGAACAGCAGAAGTTCAATGAGCGTAGAAATATGACAACGGATGTCACAGCCATATCGGATTTTCTGATCCTGCAAACCTCTTCCGGGGACCAATCGGTACTGTACTTCGAAAAGAAATCACCCGCAAAGAAAACAACAGAAGCACTGGAAGTACCTAAGACCTCCAAGGAAACCATGTGGGATTCGAACCCGCTATCGGCGGCTCAATGGTCTGTAAGCCGCATTAACATCGGCTCTTATAACGGGAATTATTCATCGCCCGCCACCAAGTATAACTCCGGTGGAGGCCCTACCGTATCTACTATTTTCGATTCATTGCCGGCAGGAATGTCACGGCCTGGACGGCCTGGATCAGGAATGCGGCTGGTACAAACAGGATTGGATGTCATCGATACCTTGCCCAACGGAGAATATGTCACCGGACAATCCTCGGTATTTTATCGGCTGATGCTGAATGAAGGCGGAGGCATGGCTCCCTATAATACAGCCTACAATGGAAAATACGGAGCCAACGGACAGGAGTTTTATTCCACCTACTCCCCGAACCATACAAAGGTAAATGATATCGTTCTTCATAACCCGGTATCAACACAGTTTGCCATTGTAATGCCCCTACCCGACGGGAGGGAGCAGAGAACACCTGCCACGCAGGGATTGGGAGGAAACCTGCAGCCACCGGAAATCGAGTATGAAAGAGTGTTTAAGGAAAACCCTCCCAAGCAAAATTTATTGTACAACGGAGATGCGGAAATCGTAAATCCCAGCGGTGCGCTGGCCGGATGGAACAAGGGGGAATGGAATGCCAGCGGCGTGTACACCCATACCGTCAGAACCAACGATGCGACCTGGACCCTGTCAGGCAGCCGGAGCTTTGAAATCTACGGCATAAACGAGCCTCCTGGCTCTTCCGCTTCCTATTATAAAGATATTACCACTATTCCCATGACAGATTCGTATACGTTAAAGGGAAAGTTGGCGGCTCACCGCTGCACGGCAACGCTGGAACTGTTTTTCTTCAGTGGGAATGGAGATGTAATCGGAAGTACACAAGCAGGAAGAATCGATAACAATCATATCCCTTTAGAAGTGAACTACACCTTCACTCCACCCGCAGGTACGGCAAAAATAAGGGTGGAAATGCGAAAAGGAGTCACTACCTCAGGGACCATACACAGCTACTTGTTTGCTGATGACCTGGAATTAATCAATAACAATGTTACCAACACATGGCTTCCCTATGACCCGGTCTATGAAGAGTCCATGGTACCCAATCCCGAGTATGTGCCGCCAGCGCCTGTGCTGCTGGATTATAGCTACACAGGAAATGTCCAAACCTTTACGGCTCCGGCCAACGGAACCTATACACTGGAAGTATGGGGGGCCCAGGGGGGCAATGGCAGCGGAGGAGAAGGCGGATATTCAAAAGGGGATATCACGTTGAGTAAAGGAGAAGTACTTTATCTGTATGTAGGAGGCTCCAATGGATGGAATGGCGGAGGCACTAGCGGGTACGCGGAAAGCGTGGGCGGAGGTGGAACCGACATACGCCGCGGCGGGCAAACCCTAAACGACAGAATCATCGTTGCCGGCGGCGGCGGCGGAAATGGTCCTAAAAAAGGAGGCGCTGGCGGCGGGCTGACAGGAAACAATGGAGAAGCCTGGTGCGGACACCCCGGATATGGAGGAAGCCAGACTGCGGGAGGATATTCCCGGGATGCCGGCTACGGTTCCTTTGGACAAGGCGGCTACGGAGAAGGCCACATAAGTGCCGGCGGTGGTGGAGGCGGCTGGTATGGCGGCGGCGGTGGTTCTACGGATTACCCAAACTACAACGACCACGATGATTCCGGTGGAGGCGGAGGTTCCGGCTACATAGGGGGCGTTATCAACGGGATCACCCAGGTAGGCGGAAGAACAGGCCATGGCGCTATAAGAATCACAGCACCGGCCCTTGCTTCTTCAGAACCTCAGTTAATTGCTATGAAGGTGATTTCTGACAACCAGCCTCCTTCCAATCCGCCGGAATCCTGGTATGAAATGGTAACCAGAACGCTGGCCCCGGATGCAGCCGTACCCATTCCCAATCTGGGGAATGTCAGTGCCGGCGGATTTATAAACCTGGACTATCCCTTTTATGTGTACTTCCCAAATCGGGGCAACTTCCGCGGGAATGATGCATTGGGGATTAGCAGCACGACTTCTCAAAGGGGCAGAGGTTTTACCGATCCCATGGATACCACCGAATGGACAAAGTATAAAAGTGTAACTTTTTCCTTCAATGTATTATATAACGGTGTAGCATACAAGGCCGGACAGGAGATTTCTCTGGAAGTAAATGAGGAGATTTATGAATTTTATTGTGTATTGGCAAACTATGAGGCACCAAGTGCAGTTGCCACCTTTAAAGTTGTGGCCAATAACAACAATGAAAATTATATGGATAATACCTATACCACCAATCGCCTCAGAGATGGGAGCCTGGCAGCAAAACACAGCGGGATAAAAACTGCCAACATCGATATTGTCGGTCGAATCGGTAATATGACTCTTGTAGATACCGGAGACTTCAGGTTTGCGAACTTTTTCAAAATGCCTGTTCAAGGGGACTCATGGATTGTTCCGAATCTGGTAAAACGAGTAGATCCTGCTATGCAGAATAAGATTATAGGAAGCTCCCAGGATATCCGGGGAAATCCTGTAGGACCTGCTACAAAGTATCTTGACACCTATGGGATGCTATCTCATTTAAGGCAGTCGCCGGAAAGTTTTCCCTTATCGCCGGAAAGGAACAATATTGATGCGCTGCGTAAACAGCCTATGCGCCTGGGATATAATGTGTTTGCAGATATCCAGACCATTGGGAATTACTATGATAGGATGCAGATCCTCATGTACTACTATCATTTAAACCTGAAAGACGGTACGATATCACCCGTGGACGTTTACATGAAGGTAGATGGGTCCTATGAGCTTATTAACAAACATGGTGCAGCTGTTCCGGGATGGGACCCGTCCCAGGTACACGAATACATTTATAATCTGGATTGGGATGAGGAAAACAGCAGACGAAATTACGGCTTGTCTGAGGAATGTTCAACAGAACTGGCGGCGATAGCCTATAATACTAACATTCCCGGAGGCTCGTATTATCCCTTTGGTACAGCACAAGTCATTTACCCTAAAGAGAAGAATCGGACCTTTATAGGTAGTACATTCACCTATAATCAGGATAAAAATCCTGAAAATAAATTTTCTCCATCCTTCTTTAACGTACAGGCACAGCGCTGGCATTTTACTTATGGGTTGCCTTCGTCAGCTGTAGTGGTACTTGCCGGGCAAGAACCGACACAGGTCAATATCGATGCTTTGCGGAACAGCAACAGTGTTATCCTGGCAGCGGCTGATATTACAGCCATCGGGAATCCCTATTACCTGAGGTATACTCACCCGGAAGGAAACCAGCCTGTGGTAATAAACGGTGTAACTTATCCGACAACAGCCATACCCTACGCAGTACTTTCCGTATTCTCTGCAAATAAGTCATCCGCAGATGACCTGGATGTAAAGGGGACACATTGATGTAAAGCCGTAAAGATAGGAGGACTCTCCATAGAAAGTCCTCCTGCAAATAATGAAGGAAGTGGTCGTATTGTTAAGGAATAAAATACTGGTAATAGCATTCCTATTTGTAGTATTGGGCTCTACTACATCCTATGCTGAAGTTGTGGACAGGCCCTCGCAGTGGGCGGAAGCTGATGTGGCAGAGGCGGTTGAAAAGGGGGTTGTTCCGGAGCGGCTGCGTTCGAATTACAGCCAGCCGATCACGCGGGAAGAGTATGCGGAGTTATCCTTGCTGACAACCTTGCACATATCCGGGGCAACCTGGGAGGGGATTGCGAAGAAGATACCGGGACACCGCTTCAAGGATATCGATACCGAGGCCGTAAGAGGAGCTTTTGCTCTCGGCATCATCAACGGTGTTTCGGAATCTGAATTTAGTCCCTATAAAAACCTTAACCGACAGGAAGCCGCGGTAATGATAGCAAACATTTTACGGACAGTGAACGCAAAGAGAGATTTGAAACCGGCATATTTCAGCGATAAGGAAGCCATTGAGGAATGGGCTGTAGAAGGTGTGGATACCTGCTATAACGCCGGAATCATGAAAGGAACGGAGTATGGATTTGAACCTTGGACCGGCTACACACGGGAGCAAGCCATCGTTACGATGATGCGAACCCTCAGATATATTCCCAGTTCAGAGACTGTCGCCTTACGTGGAAAGGTTCGAATTAAGCCCAAGGATATTGACGGTATGGAAGTATATCCAAATAAAGTTTTGGCAGGTAATTATTTTGAGATCAAGAAATCCGGCCCGCAGGCGATTCTTGCAAAGTTTTCTGATTGGCTGCCCACGGATGTAATAGTAAAGCTTCAATCCGCGAAAGGCTTCTTGAAAATAGAAGCAGAGGACCTTGATGTTGAGATCAATGGCGAAGATGCATGGCTATGCTTTCGCTGGTGAAGGTAAAGGCAGCTTACATAAACTTTTTAACGGATAGCGGCTGGGACTTGTCTTGCGATATGTAGGGGAGGTCCAGGTTTCCTATATAAAAAAATGGAGGGGAGAATCTATGGATAGAACAAACATTGATAAGGAGCAAGTTCAAAATCTGATGAAAGAAGTTTTGGCACAAATCGGTGAAATAAAAAATGCATCTGAAACATATGGAGCAATGATTGCCCGGGAATATGAAGATTCGAATCTGCATTTCTTGAAAGTGCTGTCAGACCTCTTTGGTACGGATGATAAGCAAAATGGCATTGGTGCGCAGGCACTGCATCTGGCTGAATTATGCGAACAAGCCAATGACGCGCTTGAAGACTACTTTAAAGAAACGGATTCGCTGTAAGATACTGAACTGAAGGAGGATTTACTATGGGTGGAAAGAGTGGAGTAATTAACTACAAAAGTATGGAAGTGCTATATGGGAACGGAAGCAATTATGTGTCCGTCATCAGGACGGCTGCGAAAGACGTGGAAGAAAAAATTGCCATATTGAGAACTGACAATCTTACGGGAGAAAAAGGGCTTGCCTACCGTCAGACATTGAATGCTTTATCCAGTGCAATTAAGGAACTGTCGAGATCCACAGAAAAAGCTGCCATTTATACGGATACAAAATTAAACACAGCAAGAAATGCGGATTTAAATGTGCCGGTGACAGACTCTGTAAAGAGTAAAGTGGATTATTTGCGGTTAAAGAAGTAATACCATGATCTATAATCGGAAATGATTCTTTACTTTATACGGAAAACCTAAATTATAGAAGGCTGTAGGTCCCTTGATCTACAGCCTTTCCTTGTATTGGGAGGGGGACAGGCCTACCCGTTTTTTAAAGCATCGGCTAAAATAATAGATATCATTAAATCCCAGCATTTCGGCCGTTTCCGTGACGGTGTGGCCCTCCTGCAGAAAATCCTTTGCACGATTCATACGGATATGAATCAGATGCTCTATAGGCGTCTTTCCTGTAACCTCCTTAAAAAGGAGAATAAGGTAGGACGGGCTCACTTGTACTACTTGTGCCAGCTCTTGCAGTTGTAATGGGCTGGAATAATGGGCTGTCATATAATTAATCACTTTTTCTACCTTCCGTATATTATTAAAATCAACTCCTCTGCTGTTTTTCCATTCCAGTAAAAGGTTAAGGATTTCAAGAAAGGTTGCCCGGGCTGTCATGATATGATTTTCCTTTGAGGAGATCCAGGTTCGGGTAAATTGGTCAAAGAGGTCTAAAAGCCTCGAAAATAAATACCCTTCCCCAATTTTTTCGATCTTATCAAAAGGAAGCGGTATATCCATGAGATTCCACTGTTCATTCAACAAGACGGGACAAGTATAACTGAAATTTACCACGAAGCACTTCATCAAATTGGACTTGGAAGTGCTGGCCCACCGCATGTCACCGGGTTTATAGTAGACCAGGTCTCCACGGGTGGCGGTAAAATCACAGCCATTGCAGTGAAAAAAACCTTCCCCTTCATAAACAAGAAGAAAATTATGCTCGGGAAAGAAGCCCTCAGGAAGAGCCCATTCCGGTGTGCACTTTCTCTCAATGACAAAAGAGAAGTGAGGGAGAATATTTTGCAGGATATCAAGGGCGGATGGATTCATCTGGTTTCCTCCGTAATAATATAGTACAAATAAAATTATATAGTTCATGGCAGCAAATATCAATATGTGCTAGTATTTTATATATCCATAAAAAATAAATAATAATAATGTACAAAAGACTATTAATAAATGATGACTACATTATATCTATATTTGTTATAGTAGGAGGGTTTATCTATGAAGGAAGTTGCATTTGAAGCTCTTAAAAATCCGGAGCTTTATGGACAGAGACCGCAGATGGACAAAAAATTTGTGGAGGATGCCATTGGATTTGTGCTGAAAAAGATTGACGAAAACCTCGGCACCTTTGTACAGAAGTTTCCAGCGCCTGCCAGCAAGAATCAGGTTTATGAAGCCATCGAAAATGTGGATTGGACAGCCAGCTTTTGGACAGGCATGGTTTGGCTCGCTTACGAACTGACCGGAGAGGATAAATACAAGGAGCTGGCCAAAATCCATGTACAAAGCTTCAAAAAACGAATGGATGAAAAAATCGCGGTGGACCACCACGATCTGGGTTTCCTCTATTCGCTTTCCTGTGTAGCGGATTATAAGCTGACAGGTGATGAAGCGGCGGCGGAAACTGCATTAAATGCAGCAAAACAGTTAACTACACGCTACGTGGATAAGGCGGGAATCATTCAGGCTTGGGGAAGCATGACAGACCCGGAACAGCGCGGGAGAATGATCATCGATTGCTGTATGAACCTACCCCTGCTGTATTGGGCTTCGGAAATGACCGGAGATGATTCCTACTACAAGATGGCTTACAGCCATGTGAAGCAGGCGGAAAAATATATTGTAAGAGAAGATGCTTCTACCTTCCATACCTACTATATGGACACGGAAACAGGAGCTCCAAGGTTCGGCAGGACTGCACAGGGCTTTTCGGACGAATCCTGCTGGTCCAGAGGCCAGGCTTGGGGAATCTATGGCTTCCCTCTCAGCTATATCTACACGGGAGATACGGAACTGCTGGACATGACGAAGAAGCTGGCAAACTACTTCTTGAACCGCCTTCCGGAAGATCAGGTCAGTTACTGGGATTTGATATTTACTTCAGGGGATGAAGAAAGGGACAGCTCCGCCGCTGCCATTGCTGCCTGCGGTTTGCTGGAAACTGCAAAGCATCTGCCCTTGACAGATCCTTACAGAACGCTCTATGAAAATGCGGCATTGATGATGATAAAATCCCTGGCAGAAAGCTATACTACAGTAGAACGTCCGGACTCCAACGGTGTATTGCTTCATGCCGTGTACAGCAAGCCGGGAAAAGCAGGAGTGGATGAGTGCTGCATCTGGGGAGACTATTTCTACTTTGAAGCACTGGTGAGAGTTCTCAAGGATTGGAAGCTGTACTGGTAAAATTAGAATCCGCTGATTTTTATTTTATGTATGGGGAAGAACCGATAATTTTACTATAATAATTACAGAAACTGTCAAAATCGTTAGCGATTTTGACAGTTTTTGTATGCTAAAGCGCATGATTCAAGACACGTTATAGATCCATCCTCATATCAGCAAAACTCTTTTTTCTCTAAAGGCAGTTGGAGAAGAACCGGTCACTTTCTTAAACATTTTAGAAAACTGAACAGAGTCATCATAGCCTACGGAAAGAGCGATTTGTGCAATGCTGAGGGAATTGTCCGCCAGCAATTCACAGGCTTTACGAATTCGGAAGTTGATGAGCATCTGCTGCGGAGTGCTATTCAATTCCTTTTTGAAAATAGAACAGAGGTATTTTCGTTCCAGCTTTACATGGGCTGCAAGCTCGGAAATGGAAAACCTCCTCCAGTAATTCTTATATATAAAATCCATTGCCTTTTCGATATAATAATTTGCCCGATGATTCGCCTCGTATTGGAAACTGCCACTTCCTGCTTCGTCCATTAACAGGGACAGCAGGTGGTAAGTCAGTCCTAAAAGCCTGACTTCGCCTCCCACCGTATGAATTCTTTTTTTCGCTTCCAGCAATTGGCCAAGACACTCTTCCATGGAGCCGCTTTGCTTGCACTGGAAAACCGGATTGTCTCCGGTAAGGTTTGCACAGCAAAGATACTGCTCCACCATGGAGCCTTTGAAAGCTACCCAGGAGTAATGCCAGGGATCGTCAAGGTTAGCACTGTAGGAAACCACCTCACCGGGGCAAATGAGAAAGCCCTGGCCTTTTTCCAGGGGATAGGTCTTGCCATTGGCTGTAAAGGTGCCTTTTCCACTGTGGATATAGTGTATCAGGAAATGGTCCCGCAAAGCAGGACCGTAGGAGTGTCCAGGTTTGCATTGTTGTGACCCGCAGTAATAAAAGTTCAATATGGAATTATGTGTTCCCCGCAGAAGATCAAAATGGTCCAACACGCTTCCCTCCCTTCGCTTAAGCACCAATTTCCACAGACATTTTAACATTCCTACAGACATTATACCATGGACAGGTGGAGAGTAAAATAAGTAGAATAACTATATACAACCGGAGTGGCAACTGCTGATTTAGGCGTCGTGCAGCCAACGATTCTGGGGCTTTACGATGCCCAAATCAGCTAATTTCCCTCCGAATTTGTACAGGAAGAGGTGTTTATAGGTAACGAACTTTACACCTTACTACGTCGGAGCCGAAAAACAGCCGGCTTGAGAGATAGTTTTCGGTGGAGTAAATTCAATTTTAAAGTTCGTTATCCATAATAGGAGGTATGTAAGTATGGCGATTCAAGTAGAATTCCAGTGGAGTTCACGTGGGCCCGGCGTATGGGCTTCCAGGATGGGCGGGGAAACTGGGGATACATTATTGAGCATTGCTGGCGTGGAACCACGCAGTGAGGCATTGAAGGACATGGGAGACACACCGTTTCCCTTCATAGGAGAAGTGAAGGTGGAGCAGGTGAAAGGCCGTATGGTTTTGCGCTTTCCCCTCAGCGATAACGAGAAGCTTTACGGACTGGGACTGCAATTTCAAACCGTCGACCAAAGAAACAAAGCGTATCACTTAAAAGTGGATCATTATGGCGGAAAGGATAATGGTAGAACGCACGCGCCCTGCCCGTTTTACGTATCCAGTAAAGGGTATGGTGTTTTCATCAATACC
The DNA here is from genome assembly GCA_023419605.1 of Bacillota bacterium. GTDB lineage: Bacteria > Bacillota > Clostridia > Acetivibrionales > JAEZXR01 > JAEZXR01. The sequence goes on from JAEZXR010000119.1 coordinate 83,818, forward strand.
CCTTGTTACGTTTCCATTTACACAGGGAGTGCAAACCGGAAAGACTCTCCAAATCCGCCGGAGGCTAAAGACCGGAACCGGGACCGGACGTGGAAGGCCCAGCCGGATTCCGACTATGTGGAAGTAGCTGTGGAAGCAGCAGGAGTGGAAGTTATAGTATTCGGAGGACCGGAAATATTGGATGTCGTACGGCGCTATAATCTTTACTGCGGCGGGGGCTGCCTGCCACCAAAGTGGGGATTGGGTATCTGGAAACGTGTACCTAGCTTATATACAGATAAACAGGTAATGAATACGGTAAAGGAGTTTGAAGACAGGGATTTTCCTTTGGATGTTGTCGGATTGGAACCGGGCTGGCATAGTAAATCCTATCCCTGCACCTATGAGTGGGACCAGGAGCGTTTTCCGGAGCCGGAGGCTTTGTGCGGCAAGCTTATGGAAAAGGGATTGCGGGTCAATCTGTGGGAAAACCCGTATGTATCACCGGAAGCCCCTATTTATGAAAAGCTTCTTCCCCTTTCAGGAACCCATAATGTATGGTGCGGAATTGTTCCTGATTATACCCTGGAAGAGGCCGTGGATATTCTTAAGGAGCAGCATCGGCGGACGCATGTGGATATTGGAGTCAGCGGCTACAAGGTAGACGAATGTGACGGGTATGACAGGTGGCTGTGGCCGGATCATGCTGAATTTCCTTCAGGCCATACAGGAGAGGAAATGCGTCAAACCTACGGTTTGCAGTTGCAAAAGCTGACAACGGAAATTTTCAAGGAAAAGAACCGGCGTACCTATGGATTGGTGCGCGCTTCCAACAGTGGCGGTGTATCCTTTCCCTATGTAATTTATAATGATTATTACAAGTTTGATGATTATATAACAGCCCTGTGCAACAGCGGCTTCTCCGGGGTGCTGTGGACGCCGGAAGTCAGAGGCGCGAAAACTGCGGAAGAATGGGTCAGGCGCTGTCAGGTAGTGTGCTTCTCACCCATGGCCATGATTAATTCCTGGGCAAGCCAGATGGAACTGTGGTCTTTCCCGGAAGTAGAGGAGGCCCTGCGGGAGGTTATGAAATTACGGAAGCGTATGCTTCCGTATCTGTATTCGGCTTTTGCGCGCTATCATTTTGAAGGCATACCGCCTTTCCGGGCTTTTGCAATGGAGAACGGTATTTTGGCAGCAGAAGAGGGAGAAACGGATGGAGGACTGGATGACACGGAAAATCCTTATGCGGTCGCTGCGGCAAAAGACGTGAAGGACCAGTTCATGGTGGGTGATTGCCTGATGGCAGCGCCAATGCTTCCAGAGCAGGAAGAAAGGGACGTGCTTCTGCCCTGGGGGAACTGGTTTGACTTCTATACGGGAGAGTGGGTTGGGAACGGCCAGGTTATCAAAGCAAAGCCCGGCCTGAAGAAGCTTCCTCTTTATGTGAAAGATGGCGGAATGATTCCTCTATTGGGGGAGAATAACACTTTATGGGTACAGTGCTACGGAGATAAGGAAGGCAGATTCCTGTTGTACGATGACGATGGAGAGACTTACGATTATGAAAAGGGGAAATATAACCTTGTTGAGCTGACCACGACGAGGGACGCGGAAGGAAAACGCTGTGGGAAAGCTGAAATTAAACAAGACAAGGTAGCATCCTCCTACGAAGGATATGAATTCCGGTTTATGTCCGGTAAAAGATAAAACCAAGGGGAGCACGGGCAATGTCCCGTGCTCCCCTTGGTTTTTTATAAAGCTGCGGTTGGTTCAAAAAGAAGCATTTCCTTTCAGTGATCCTATAGCAACTTTTTACGGCTGATTTCCTTGGTCAGGTTAAAAGCATAATGTAAAAACCCTTCGCTGTTGGGGTGTAATGACTTGTCACCAAAGTAAGTTTCATCATTGGGTACCAACGATATGCCACTCACTACGGTAGCACTGGGAAAACGACTGCAGATGGTGCACAGTTCTTCCTGCAAAGCAAAAAAACTTCCCATGGACCTCGATTCATGAAGATCTTTTCTCCAGATCGGAGTTATTACAAGAATTTGCGATTCGGGGAAAATTTTTGTTAAAAGCTCCAAGTACTCCGAAGCATTTTGGGAAAATTGGATCATGGAATCGCAAGCAGACCAATCATTGGTGCCGTAGGCTACAGTAATCAGATCGGGGGCATATAGAATCTTTTCATCCAAACTTGATTTATCAAATACATGTCCTCCAACTCCCTGGTTAAGCAGGTTAGCATCAAAATATCGTGAAAGCAGTACCGGATAGGTGGAAGAGGGATTCTGACAATCCATTCCCTGTGTGATAGAGTCCCCTAGGCAAAGAAGGTTTTTTGTATGCTTGGGTGTTGGCTTTATAAAGGAACCGTCCGATAATTCGATATTCTGCAGTGTGACTTCCAGGATATGGGGCAGATAAATTGTAACTCTGTTTACAGCACGGGACTCGTTTGGAATAGTAAAATAAAGGTTGCCTGAATTGCTGTACAGCGAAGAACTTCCGATACTTTTTACAAAAATATCATTGATAAAAATGTCAAAATAAAACCAGTTACGAGCCCTGTCTTTTAATTCATAATTAAACTTTATGTACTGAGAATCAGTATAGAAATCGAGGCAAATGCCGGAAGGGCAATGGCTTCTGATTTTCCGGCTGGGATTCCGCGCGTAGGCGGAGAATTGTTTTTGTGTAAAACGTTCAAAGGATATTTTTCCGGAGTCTACATCTACATGTAAACAGTTTTTTACAATGGATTTTATATCTTCAGGTGCACATATAAGCATGGTGATCCCTCTCTTATATTTATAATGTTGACAGTATTGTAGCACAGTTTTGCTTATGCATAAATGCATAATATGCAGGAGGTCTGAAAAAAGACATTCTATAGGCTTTGCTACGCTGCGCGCGGCGCTCCATAGATGCATCACTCTGAAACCGTCCTAAAACCTGGACGTTTTACTCACCGGTTATTATAAGAGACAAAGTGTCGCATTTGAACAAGCAGCCCGCAAAAAGGATACTTATGTTTTTTAGGTCTTCCACAACAACTAGACACAAGAGTTACATAAAAATCATATAATAACACCGCGACACATAAATTGAGCGGGGTGTTTAATTTGACGAGAGTCGATCATAAAAGAACTCCACTGTTTAGTGCAGTGAAAAAATATGTAGATGACAACGTGATTCAGTTTCATGTACCTGGACATAAGCAGGGGAGAGGATTACCGGAGTTTACGGAGTACATAGGGCAGCGGGCTTTGCACATGGATGCAAACGGTATGGAGGATTTGGATTATGCAAACAATCCTACAGGAGTTATCCGGGAAGCAGAGGAATTGATGGCCAACGCCTTTGTTGCCCAAAATGCTTTTTTTCTGGTCAATGGTACTACCTCCGGGGTACAGGCCATGGTTATGAGTGCCTGTGAACCGGGAGCGAAAATCATCATTCCACGAAATGCACATAAATCCACCATCGGAGGAATTATTCTCAGTGGTGCCATACCCGTATATGTGCAGCCTGAGATTAATGAGAAGCTGGGGATTGCCATGGGAGTGAAAGTAGAAAGCATAAAAAAGGCCATCAAGGAAAATCCCCATGCAAAAGCTGTTTTTGTTATTAATCCCACCTACTATGGCGCTGCTTCGGACCTGAAATCCATTGTACGCATTGCCCATATGCACGATATGGCTGTTTTAGTGGATGAAGCCCACGGGGCACACATGTCTTTCCATGATGACTTCCCCTTAACTGCCATGGAGGTAGGTGCCGATATGAGTGCGGCCAGCATACATAAGACGGGAGGGTCCTTAACACAAAGCTCCGTACTTTTGATTCGAAATAAATTAATATTGCCGGATCGGGTAAAACAGATCATCAATCTGACCTATACCTCCAGTGCCTCTTATTTACTGATGTGTTCCCTGGATGTGGCAAGAAAGCAATTAGCCACCAATGGAAGTGAAATGCTGGAAAGAACGCTGCAGCTGGCCAGAACGGCGAGAGAGCAAATTAATTCTATTGACGGAGTATATGCCTTTGGAAAGGAATTGATCGGAACCCCGGGCTGTCATGATTTTGACGAAACCAAGCTGGGCATCAATGTAAGAGGATTGGGTTATACAGGATACCAGATGGAGGTCAAGCTGCGGAAGGAATATAATATTCAGGTGGAAATGTCCGATTTATATAATATTCTGGCCGTTGTGACCATGGGGGACCGGGAAGAGGATCTGGAGGCACTTGTAAACGCACTGCGGGATATTGCCTCAAAAACGGAAGTAAAGGATTTTGAAAAATCGACCTTAATTCCCTTTAATCCGGAAATGATTGTTTCACCTCGGGACGCTTTTTATAGTCCCAAGAAAGTTGTCAAACTGGAGGATGCTGCCGGAGAAATCGCTGGCGAGGCGATTATGGCATACCCGCCCGGAATACCGGTGATTTCGCTGGGCGAGCGCATTACAAAAGATATCATTGACTATATAAAAATTTTGAAAGAAGAAAAATGCCAGCTTCAGGGTACCGTTGATTCTTATGTAAACTATGTAAGAGTACTGGGAAAGGAATAAAAAAGGCTCCCTCCGCCGGCACCTCTCTCTGGGAAGGAGGCTTTTTAAGAAGGTTTTTATAATTTTCCTCTCAGAGGGGGGATGTCACGGAGTGACAGGAACAAGGCTCTTTTAAAAAGGTGTGTTCTGCTTCCTTTATACTACAAGAATAATTCCTAATATAATAAACCCTGCGCCGACTACTTTTCCAACGGTAATAGCCTCACCCAAAAATGTCACGGCACAAATCACGGTAATCAAGGGAGAACTGGACATAATAATGGTTACCAGTGAAACGGACCCTCTTTTTATGGCTGCGAAATAGGCCAGATCTCCGACGAGCGTTGCCAGTATTGCTTCAACGAGAAGTATTCCCAGACAGCTCAACGAGACATTTTTAAACTGGGAGAATCCACCGTTGGCCATTAAAACGCCCGATATCAGGATGCCCGTAATGATGGTCCGGATAAACAAGCCGACTAACGGGTTAATATCCTTTAAACCCAATTTTACAAAAATTGGTGCAACTCCCCAGCAAACCATACCGACAATCGCTAGTAGAAAAACCATGAAATTTTTTCCCCCTGTTGGCTTCGCCATAGTATACCTCTTTTGTTTACATAAAGTATTTCGCCAATAAAATTTTATACCCGGTACGGGTACAAAGTTTTCCTGATCATTGATGTTTCCGTACGGCGAGGTTCATACTCCGTCGAATTGTAAATTTATTCCTGACAAGAGTATATATAGGAATAATATTCATTGGATGTTTCATTTAGTACTGGAAGATATTAATTTGAGTAATTTATAGGGTGCTACAAATAATAAAGTAGAGCGAAAGGGTGCGAAAGTTTCTCTTTCATAAAATTGAAATAGGAATTGTAATGCAATTATTTGAAGATAATGGAGATGAATTTGCAGTGAGATATTTAAGAAAGGCTGTAAGTATAACCTGTATGGCTCTACTGATTTCTTCTACCGTACTATCCTCCCAGATCCTGGGTGAGGGTGATAGAAAAGTAAAGGGAGGTGCGGTCTATGTAGATAACTCCCGGTATAAAGTTGCAACGGGTGAATCTTCCGGTACACCGGAAGAGGAAAAGCCGCAGGTTGTGAAATCGGGACAAACTACGGAAGTCCCCTGGCAGAACAATGATGCCTTTCAAAAGGCGCTGGAGCAAAATAATACTCCGGTACTGCTGGGAGCCTATCGTACGGTATTGCGAGATCCGCTTCCCGGGGAGGAGGAGAACGTACACCTGGCTGCCAGAATGCTGGCGGGCATTGTAGTGAATCCCGGACAAGTCTTTTCGCAAAACCAGAAAATCGGTCCCTATACCCAGGAGCGAGGCTTCCAGAAAGGTCCCACGTACGTTGGTTCAACACTAACGACCACCATTGGAGGCGGTGTATGTAAAATTGCATCTACCCTATATAATGTAACGGTACTGAGTAACCTTCAAATCGTGGAGAGGCAAAACCACGGCATGCCGGTTCCTTATGTACCCTACGGACAGGATGCAACGGTTGCCTATGGTGCCCGGGATTTTAAATTCAAAAACGATACGGATGCGCCTGTACTTATATGGGCTCAGGGTGTGGATAATATCCTCTATATAGGCTTTTACGGAAGAACCCAGCCCCCCCGGATCGAATGGAAGCATGAAATAACCGACGTAGTGAAGTCCCCTATTGTATACAAATCGAATCCGAAATTGGAGAGAGGAACTGAAAAAGTGGTGCTGGAAGGAATGGATGGAGCTTTTGTAAAGTCGTGGATTATCCTCACAAAGGAAGATGGAACAACCATAACAAAGCCGATGCCAAGCAGTTCTTACCGTCCTATGCCCACACTGGTAGAAAAGGGACCGTAAAATAATGCTATAATTATAGAAGAACCGATTCCAGGATATGATTAGCGTTTTGCAAGCCCAAAGGGCAGGTATAGATTGGCCACTGTAAAAGTGATTTTATCCAACTAGGCAAGTCGGCTTGTCTTTGCCTCGTTGCCTAGCTGGAAATCACTAAGTTTACAGTGACCGATCTATAGATAACCAACTTTAGACTTGAATTTATCCAGTGGAAAAACTGCCCCAAAACCCGGACATTTTTACCACTGGAAATTATAAGGTTTAAAGTTGGTTATCTGTGGAAGGAATATACCTGCCCTTTTCTTCATACTATCTTTACTATGTAGATCGTATGGGGAGCAGCGAGGTATGCCTTGGAAGATGAATGCAATTCCGCGAAATGTACTGGCCAACAGGTCGTTTCTGCTGTTTTTTCTAAGCCAGGTGTCCTCCGGGTTGGGAGATACCTTTCAACTCATTGCTGCAACGTCCCTTCTTGTCAAAATTACAGGGTCCGGCCTGGCTGCCGGCTTCGGCATGATCTGTGCACCCATGCCCAGTATTGTCTTATCCTTGTTTGCCGGAAGTCTGGGCGACCGGCTAAATGAAAAGTTTGTACTTATGACGTTGGATGTACTTAGAGCTTTTGTTGCAATTCTTTTTGTATTTGCCCATGATATTCTTGCAGTCTATATACTTCTTCTCCTGTTGAGTTCGCTGGATGCCCTCTATTATCCTTCCCGCAATAAGATGCTGACCGGCACTTTGGAGAGTAAGAGTCTTATGGTGGGAAATTCAGTACTAAGCGGCGGATACGGTTTTGTTTATTTAATTGGTCCCACACTTGCCGGAATTATTGTTGGAGTGTTCGATGTAGATGTTGCTTTCTATATAAACGGCTTATCTTTTATACTATCTGCTTTACTTATTTCAAATATACAAGTAAGAAATCATAAAGGGAATACATATGCCGGTAGGCTGCGGAAGCAAAGAGGTCTGATAAAGGATACGCGGGAAGGGATCGAGTACTGCAGGAACATTCCGGCGCTTAGAAGTATCCTGTTGACAGCGGCTGTGATATCTTTGGGAACTATTTCTGTCAATGTCGCTTTTTACCCCTTTGCTTTCGACACCCTGGGAGTTTCCAGCAAGGGCTGGGGAATCATGCTATCCGTGCTGTACGGAACCAGCCTTTTAGCCATGCTCATATCTATGGTGGTAAGTAAAAAAGGATTTCACCACCCTCTGCTTGTGGTCACGCTTCTTTTATTGGGGGTCTCTTTTATCTGGCTTTGTTATGGAGTCATTGACAGTTTGATGGAGGTATTATTACTTCAGATCATGGAAGGAACCCTGCTGGCCTTATGCAATATTTTTATAAATACCCAGATTCAGCTCTCTGCAAATAAAGGATTTCTTGCCAGAGTTATGGGGATCAACGACATTGTTTGCAATTCGGGAAAATTGTTAGGTGCAGGCTGTACCTACATGGTACTTCGGTTCTTTTCTACCCGGTATGTGTTTATGATGAGTGCATTCATTTTGTTTACCTTTTGTGTTTTGAGACTCCTTCGCATGAAAAAGGTGCCGGGAAAACCATAAAAAGTTGCAAAAGTAATGAGAAATTAAAATGAATAAATAACAGTAGCTTTTTTTAGACGCCTATCATATAATAGTAGAGTAAGAGGTAATAATTGCATAATGCAATGGATGATGGATGCGGGAGATGCCCGGTACTTCGGGAGCCGAAGAAGAAAATTGTAAAACCGTCAGTTTTACAATGAACCTTTCAGGCAAAAGGGCCGTATTCGGACAAAACTCTGAAAAGCTGCCGTTAGGACAGCACCGACGGAGCAATATCAAGGATTTATTGAATCGTTGATAGAATCTCTCAGGTTAGGAAACAGAGGAAGACGACAATTCGTTTTGTTGTCTTCCTTTTTTGTTTGTTTTTTTGGCGAACATAAAAAGAACGGGGGGATCCGATGAAAAGAACACCACTTTATGAAATGCATTGCAGGCAAGGCGGCAAGATTATTGATTTCGGAGGATGGGAACTGCCGGTTCAATACACCGGGATCATTGAAGAACATGAACAGGTAAGAAATGCAGCAGGGCTTTTTGATGTTTCCCACATGGGAGAAATCACAGTCAAAGGTCCTGATGCAGAGAAGCTGATTCAAAAGCTGGTTACCAACAACATACTGGGAGCTAAGGAATACCAGGCAGTCTATTCGCCCATGTGTTACCCGGAGGGGGGCGTGGTAGACGATTTGCTGGTTTATAAGTTTACCAACCAAGACTATCTTCTGATAGTAAATGCCTCTAATACGGATAAGGATTTTGAATGGATACAACAGAACCTGGAAGGTGATGTGGAGATAAAGAATGTTTCCAGCCATTATGCCCAGTTGGCCATCCAGGGACCGAAGGCGGAAGCGATCCTTCAAAAGCTCGCCGATATTCCATTGAGTGAAATCAAGTTTTTCTATTTTAAACCCAAGGTAAGTTTGGAAGGAATTGAAGCTCTGGTCTCAAGGACCGGGTATACCGGAGAAGACGGCTTTGAAATTTATGTTGCTTCCGAGAATGCAGCACAGGTATGGGAAAAGCTGCTGGCTGCGGGTAAAGAGGAAGGATTGGTTCCTGTAGGTCTGGGTGCCAGGGATACACTGCGGTTTGAGGCTGCACTGCCTCTTTACGGGCAGGAGATCGCGCAGGATATTTCTCCGCTGGAAGCCGGCCTTGGAAGATTTGTAAAGCTGGACAAGGAAGATTTCATCGGTAAGGCAGCCCTTGTAAAGCAGAAAGAAGAAGGGGTTCAAAGGAAACTGGTGGGATTTGAAATGGTGGATCGCGGGATTCCCCGAAGCCATTATGAGATTCAAGCAGAAGGAAAAAATATTGGCTTTGTAACGACAGGAAGCTTTTCACCCACCCTTAAAAAGAACATCGGACTGGCTTTAGTGGAAGGAAATTTTGCAGAAGAAGGTACGGAATTCGATGTGGTCATTCGAAATAAACCCGTAAAGGCAAAAGTTGTAAAAATACCTTTTTATACGAAAAAATACAAGAAATAATTGAAGGAGGATAAAAATATGGAAATTATGAGTGGACTGAAGTATTCAAAGGAGCATGAATGGGTGAAGGTGGATGGAGACAGAGCCTATGTGGGCATCACAGATTTTGCACAGCATGCCCTGGGAGAAATTGTTTTTGTGGAACTGCCGGAAATCGATGCGGAAATCGGAATCGGGGATGTTCTTGGTGTGGTTGAATCGGTAAAAGCAGCGTCCGATGTATACTCGCCCCTGGCCGGCAAGGTAACTGAAACCAACGAGGAACTGGCGGATGAACCCGGCAAGATTAATGCATCTCCTTATGAGAGCTGGATTGCTGTCCTGGAGCTTAGCGACACTTCACAACTGGAGGATCTGATGGATGAAGCAGAATATGAAAAATTTTGCGCGAAGGAGGCATAAGTATGGGCCCATATATTCCAAATACTGAGGAACAGGGGAATGAAATGCTGGCTCAAATCGGTGTAAAAAGTATGGAGGACCTCTTCGCGGACATACCGGAAGAAGTGCGGTTCAAAAGAGCGCTGGAACTGCCCGGGGCACTGTCGGAGCTGGAAGTGATGGACCACATGCAGCAGCTGGCGGCGGAAAACAGGAACCTGGATACCTATACCTGCTTTTTGGGGGCTGGTGCCTATGACCACTATATTCCCAGTGTAGTAGGGCATCTTACCTCCCGATCGGAGTTTTATACAGCCTATACACCCTATCAGCCGGAAATCAGCCAGGGTACCCTGCAGGCCATATTTGAATACCAGACCATGATTTGCCACCTCACCGGAATGGAAGTAGCTAATGCTTCCATGTATGACGGTGCTACTGCACTGGCAGAAGCGGCTTCCATGGCTTGCCAGGCTACGCGGCGGAAAGAAGTGCTGGTAGCCAGGACGGTTCATCCGGAAAGCAGAGAGGTCTTAAACACCTATGCAAGATTTAACGGCAGCCAGGTAGTTGAATACGGATATTCCGACGGGAAAATCGATTTTACGGACCTGGAAGGAAAAATCTCCGCCAACACCGCTGCAGTTATTTTGCAAACCCCCAACTTCTTCGGTGTTATTGAAAATGTAAAGGAAGCAGTCGAACTGGCACACAAAAATAAGGCCCTGCTCATTGTCAGCTGTGATCCCATTTCCCTTGCACTGCTGAAATCCCCCGGGGAACTGGGGGCCGATATCGTCGTAGGAGAAGGTCAATCCCTGGGAAATTCCCTGAGCTTCGGGGGACCTTACCTGGGCTTCTTTGCTGCCACCAAGGAACTTATGCGGAAGATGCCGGGAAGAATCGTAGGAGAGACCGTGGATAAAAACGGCAAGAGAGGATTTGTACTCACCATTCAGACAAGGGAACAGCATATACGGCGTGAAAAAGCCACTTCAAACATCTGCTCCAACCAGGCGCTGAATGCTTTGACAGCAACAATCTACCTCTCTACACTGGGGAAACAGGGGATGAAGCAGGTTGCCTCCCTGTGTGCGCAAAAGGCGCATTATACCTATGAGCAGTTGATAGGAACCGGTGTATTTGCACCTGTTTTTAGCGCCCCTTTCTTTAAGGAATTTGTAGTGAAATACAACGGAGATATCGCGGAACTGAATAAAAAGCTGCTGGAGCATAAGACTATCGGCGGTTATGATTTGGGCAGGGATTACCCTGAGCTTTCCAATCACTGGCTGGTAGCAGTGACGGAAAAAAGAACAAAGGAACAAATCGATACGCTGGTCGGAAAGGTGGTGGCGCTATGATGGTGAAAGAGAAGGCTTTGATCTTTGAAATGAGTCAGCCGGGAAGAAGGGCTTGTTCACTGCCGGAATGTGATGTTCCGGAGGTGGAGCTCAGTGGGCTGATACCCGAAGAGTTTTTACGTGCATCGGCGCCGGAGCTGCCGGAAGTGAGCGAAGTGGATGTGGTACGCCATTTTACACAGCTTTCCCAACGGAATCACGGTGTTGATTCCGGTTTCTATCCCTTGGGTTCCTGTACCATGAAATACAACCCTAAAATTAATGAAGATACGGCACGCCTCAGCGGTTTCGCAAAGGTACACCCCTATCAAAGCGAAGACACGGTGCAAGGGTGTCTTGAACTCTTATACAAAACAGACCGCATGCTTGCGGAAATAACCGGCATGGAAAGGGTATCCCTCCAGCCTGCGGCCGGTGCCCACGGTGAAATGGCAGGCCTTATGATCATAAAGGCATACCATGAAAGCAGGGGGGATTCGAAACGAACAAAAATCGTTGTACCGGATTCTGCCCATGGAACGAATCCGGCATCAGCGGCTGTTGCAGGATTTGATGTCATTGAGGTTCCTTCCAATGCCCGGGGAGGCGTTGACCTGGAAGCCCTCAAGGCCGTCATGAGCGATGAAATCGCAGGATTGATGCTGACAAATCCCAATACTCTGGGATTGTTCGATGAAAATATCCATCGGATCGCGGAGATTGTGCACCGGGCAGGAGGACTGCTGTACTATGATGGAGCTAATGCCAATGCCATTATGGGAATTTCCAGGCCCGGCGATATGGGCTTTGACGTAGTGCACCTGAATCTTCACAAAACCTTCAGTACACCCCATGGCGGTGGCGGGCCGGGTTCCGGACCTGTAGGCGTCAAAAAGGAACTGGTACCGTTCCTTCCCAAGCCTGTAGTGGAATATAAGGAAGGCAGGTATTATCTCGATTCCGACCGTCCGCAGTCCATCGGCAGGGTAAAATCCTTTTATGGGAACTTTGGCGTCGTAGTCAGGGCCTATACCTATATCAGAACCATGGGACCCGACGGATTACGCAGTGTATCGGAGAATGCCGTTTTGAATGCAAATTATATCATGAGCCAATTGAAGGAATACTACCATCTGCCCTATGAGCGTATCTGCATGCATGAGGTGGTTTTATCGGGACAAAAGCAGAAGGAAATCGGGGTAGCTACCCTGGATATAGCCAAGCGCTTGTTGGATTTTGGCTATCATCCGCCTACCATCTACTTCCCGCTCATTGTCAAGGAAGCCTTGATGATCGAGCCTACCGAAACGGAAAGCAAGGAGACTCTGGATGAATTCATTGCCGTGATGATACAGATTGCGGAAGAAGCAAAATCCGATCCGGAAAAGGTGAAGGGAGCTCCTTACACTACGGTGGTATCCAGACTGGATGAAGCCAAAGCAGCCCGGAGTCCCGTACTAAACTACACACCGCTATGCGGTTGCGGACTATAGGGGGTAGCCATGGAAAAAGATCTGGTGATCATCGGCGGAGGACCGGGTGGTTATGTTGCAGCCATTCGAGCGGCACAGCTGGGAGTAAAAGCTGTAATTGTTGAAAAGGACAGAATCGGAGGAACCTGCCTGAACAGGGGGTGCATTCCGACGAAGGCTTTTTATCGAAATGCCCAGCTGGTCCATGATATAAAGCGCTCGGAGGAGTTCGGTATAAAGCTGGAGGGCATGACGCTCGATATGGGGCAGATGCTGGAGAGAAAGCAGCAGGCCGTAGACCGCCTTGTCGGAGGAATCAGCCAGCTGCTGAAGGCCAATGGAGTGGAAGTGCTGGAGGGAACGGGGAAACTGACAGCGGATAAAACCATTGAAGTTACGGACGCTGCAGGGACTGTTACATCGCTGGCAGCGAAGAATATTCTAATTGCATCGGGCTCAACGCCTGTAAAGCCTCCAATTCCAGGTATCGAATTGCCGGGTGTTGTAACCAGTGATGATATACTCAATCTGGAGAAAATTCCTGAAAGCCTTGTCATTATCGGGGGAGGCGTCATCGGCATCGAGTTTGCAGGCATATTTAATGCACTGGGTACTCAGGTTACCGTGGTGGAATACATGCCGCAGATTTTACCCAGTCTGGACGGGGATATATCCAAGCGTCTGGCGCTGGCGTTAAAGAAAAAGGGAATTACCCTGGAAACAGAGGTCCAGGTAAAAGAGATACTGCAAAGGGAAAACGGGTTGGTGGTATTGGGCGAAGGCAAAAAAGGAGAACTGGTATTGTCTGGGGAAAGTATACTGGTGTCAACCGGTAGGGCTATCAATACAGAGGGTTTGAATTTGGAGGCCGTCGGTATTGAATATGATAAAAAAGGGATCAAGGTAAACGAAAGCTATGAGACTACTGTTCCGGGTATCTATGCCATCGGTGATGTAATCGGCGGACAGATGCTGGCCCATGTAGCCAGTGAGGAAGGAAAAGCGGCAGTAGAAAACATGATGGGCTTGAAGGGACATATGAATTATAGTGCAGTTCCCGGCTGCGTTTTCACCTTCCCGGAAGTAGCTGCAGTAGGCGTAAGTGAAGAGGAAGTCAAAAGCCGAGGCATCACTTACAGCTCCAGTAAGTTCCTGTTCGGGGCTAATGGAAAAGCTTTGACCATGGGGGAAGAGGAAGGATTTGTAAAGGTTATGGCGGATGACACAGGAAAGGTCATCGGCGTTCACATTATGGGACCCCATGCCTCCGACCTGATTCATGAAGCAGCCCTGGCGATAGAGAACGGATTGACAGTATCACAGGTGGCTAAAACCATACACGCTCACCCGACGCTGTCGGAAGCTTTTGCAGAAGCTGCCATGGGGACGGAGAACCGGGCCATTCATATGGTACCCCAGAGGCCCAGGAAATAGGACGAACCGAAGATTGCAGAATTCTGCTTCCGATTTTTGTAAAAGTACGTGGAGAGCCTTGAAAATGAAGGATTTATGCCTCGAATATTCATGTTTAAAGGCGAAAAATACGGTTATATAAATAGTATGAAAGTAATTGTTCGCTGTAGGGAAAATAAGGAGTGTGAAAGGTATGAATTTTAATGAGAGCTGGCTGGAACAGGAGATCATCCTCCAGGATGAATTGGATCTATATTGCAAACTGGAGGGAGTGGATCGTTTCACTCTCAGTGAGAATCAGGGGGAAAGTGAAAGTGGGCCGAAAAAGAGCTACTGGTCAGCTTTTCAGAATATTTTTCATGGGGACCACTAGATAATATAGAACCCAAAGCCATAAAAAACACCGGCACGATAAACCGGTGTTTTTTATGGCTTTTCCTAACTCCCCCTCTCTTTCCAAAAGAGAAGGGGCTAGGGGATGAGTTAGGGGTATTTCCAACAATTTAACAAAATACTACTCTTTGGTACTATCTGGAATTAAAATCTAAATTTTCACCACTCTAAGGAGTATCTTATAATACTTCCTAGAAGTAGTCAAAACTCGACTCTTATGCAAGGCAGAATGCTTTGGCTACCGCCCCACGTAAAATGGGGCGTATTGAGAAAACCATCTTCATCCTGGACTACATTTCAAACGAGTTCCTGAGAAGGCATATTCAAAGAGGTTTGAATAAAGGCGAGGCTGTATTTGATGAAAAAGCAGCATCTGTAAGCAATTGTGTTTATAGATGCTGCTTTTTACTTTTTCTGAATTTATGAGGCGTCATTTTAAAGTAGCGCTTAAACAGTTCATAAAAATAGCTGATATTTTCAAAACCTGTTTCCAAACAAATATTCAAAATATCCATATCCGTATTGAGCAGCAAATTTTCGGCGTAAGACATCCGGAGGCTGTTAATATAATCGATGGGAGTTGTAGCAAGGTGCTTTTTGAAAACCCGGCAAAGATGTGCGTGGGTCTTTTGGGAGATACGTAGCAAAGCCGGTATGCCTTCTACGAAATTGTCCTTTTCCTCCATTTCTCTGCATACGTCATGTAACCACTCCGGCTGCTCCAGAGTAAATATGGAGTAGGATCCCATAATATAGCGGGAGAAAAGCTCGATGAGCAATGCCCGTACCTCGGCTTTGATAAGGCTTTTCTTTGTACTGGAGATCATATTGAGCCTTTCCAGCCTGTGCTGGACATATTCTTTTTCAAGGGTGGACAAAAGAACTACGGGGGGCATTTCCGGGCTCAGGAGACTGCTTTGGGGAAAACCTTCTCCCAGAAAATTAAACAGGGAGTCTATCACTTCCTTATAGAAGGAAAGGTTGATGAACTGACAGTCATTTTCCGTGGCTTGCTCGTAATAATGGATGTCACGGTCCCGGATGAATACCAGAGTGTTTTCTTCCAAAAGCTCCTTACGACCATTGATACAGTGGAGTACACTCCCCTTAAGAATGAGAAAAAGCTCAAAGAAATCATGGTAGTGCTCAGGAGTGGTATTTTTCGCAGAGGAAATAAAGCGGTAATGGGCCTGAATTTCGGGATCGATACCGTTGATTGCCAGAAGCTTGCTTGCTTTCATTGGGTACCTCCTAAGGAATAGCAAAATTCGATAATTAGTTTCGATAAAAATTATCTTTAATATCAAAATACCATAATTTTCAAATCAAAACAAGGTGAGATTTCTTTTCTTTTATAATGCTAAAATAGCTATATAGCGCATTTCCTTATGCGCATTTACCTCATGAGATAATGTGACCGGGCAAATGCACTCTAAGAATTTTTGGAGGGCAAAATAAGATGAACCTGATTGAACAAAGACAATATTTTAAAAAGACAAAACAAGTTTTACAGGGTGTAGATATGTTATTGAAGGAAAATCTATAAATAAAGATGCAGTGGCAGAAGATGTAGTTACAAATCAAAAAGAGGCTCCTGTTACCAGCAGAATGATGAACAGAATAAATGCTACAGGGATTCTGGATAAAATCCAGTTATTCAGGAGGTGGAGAAACTTGCTAATGTGAAGTTGGTCATTGATGCTCCGCCAATCGACAACTACGTTGACAAACTTCAGATCGTAATGGCCTCAGGAGACTTGCCTGATTTGATTTACAATGGTGGAACCGCCGGTAACGGTGCGAATGCAAACCATTATTCACTGATGAAAGAGTGTTTTTTAGAAAAAATATGAAAGGGGTATTTATTTTATGTTAAAAAAGTCAAAATTATTAAGTGCATTATTAATTATTTGTATGCTGGCCAGTCTGTTAACGGCCGCTCCTTTGACAGCAAGTGCGGCTACAATTGTAAGCTATCCATTACCGTCTTGCTATACCACGTCCGGTCAATACACGGTAAGTGCGGATTCAACCAATATACCTGTTATTGATTCTTCAGCAGTGTTTGAGTATTATAATTATTGCCATTTTTCTTTCTCCGGAACGACGACAATCACAATAACAGCAAGCGAGCCAATTAATACATATAATATTTCTCCTCTTGCTTTGGGAATCACTGCAACAAAGAGTGGAAATACACTTACATTTACACTGTCAGAATCCAGATATCTGATAGTAAAAATCAACAGTTTGAAAGATCTGGTTATTGCGGCGGATGCACTTGAAACCAATGTCCCGGCTTCATCCGGAACAGGCATATACAATGTTAAAACTCAATATGGCGCAGATAGTACCGGTGCCAATATGGCTACTACTGCTATACAAAATGCCATAAATGCAGCAAATGCCGCAGGGGGTGGAATCGTATATGTTCCCGCTGGTGTATATAAATGTGGCAATCTTGTTTTAAAAAGCAATGTTTCGGTTTACCTGGCGGGTGGCTCGGTTATAAGGGGTTCGGGAAATCCAAGCGATTACACTACCCATTTCCATAAAGATGGCTTATCCAGTGACGGAACATGGTTTATCTATACGGAAGCAAATGCAAACAACGTTAAAATATATGGTAGGGGAACTGTTGACGGCAACGGTGATTACATGAGGAATACCAACCATTATCTTAACCACGTTATTGTACCAATGCAGTGCAGCAACTTCACACTGGATGGAATAATCGTAAGAGATGGCGGTTTCTGGGCTACAATACCCACAAGATCCAATAATGTAACAATCCAGAATACAAAGCATTTCCAAAATAATAACCGGGATAAAGAAGATGATGCTATTGACGTTCAGGAATGCCAGAATGTTCTTATAAAGCACACCATAGCAATATCGGAGGATGACACATACTCATTTAAGACATGGGATGTAGCAACTACGGATATAGCTGCAAATTGGCCTGGAAGTCCTGAAAGCCAGTCAAATGTGGTTGTGGATGATGCTGTTGCCTGGAGCAGAGCAGGAGCATTCAAGGTTGGAGATGGAGTTAAGCAGCCTCAGGATGGTATAGTTGTTAAAAACTCTTATGTATATAGGTGTTGGCGTGCAGTAGCGGTAAATTATCTTCATGGGGGGACTCAGACCGCAAAAAACATCGTATTTGACAATATAGATATAGAAGGCTACTGGCCAAGAGCCGGTTGGACTGCACGTTGGACTGAACTTAATGCAAATGCCGGTCCGATAAAAAATGTGTTCTATAATAATATCAATATACGCAATTTAGGTCTTGCTTCGGTAATGAAGGGTACCAGTGATAAAAATACAGTCACTGGAGTTACATTCAACAATGTTCGTGTCAATGGAGTTGCGGCAACTTCATTGACAGAATTGAACATAACAAATACCAACAGCTATGCTGCAGCTCCAGGATTTAACACATTGAAATTTGAAGCAGAAGGCTATAACCTTAGTTCAGGGGATATTCACTATGAGGCTTGCACTGATGGTGGGCTGGATGTCGGTGGAGGGAGTAATGGCGACTATATAGCATTTAAAAATGTAGACTTCGGTAGTACAGCTAAAACAAGTTGTGATTTGAAGGTTGCATCTGCTAATTCCGGCGGAAGGATAGAATTCCACTTGGACAGCCCTACAGGCACTATGCTGGGTTATTGGACAGGAGTAAGCACAGGCGGATGGCAGACATGGTCAGTCAAGAATATTCCACTTAATGCAGGAACGGCAGTAGGAACCCATACTGTATATGTTACTTTTGTTAAGTCGGATTCAACCACAGTTGCAAATTTAACTTGGTTCCAGTTCAAATAAAATAATAGGACAAAAAACGAAAATTTAAAACGGTTGTAAAAACTACACTGTTATATATACTCTGTAGCAACGGAAGGTATCATAAGTTATACCCATGGTACCTTCCGCTATTTTATTATATACGTAAGTAGTGTAGGATTTTGTTAAAGCGTTGGTGATACCCCAGCTAGAAATCTTTTATGGCGTCTTGGAACTTGTAAAATAATAACCCAGTCTATAGTTTTGCTACACCCTGCATGAATTTCATGAGGGGTCCGCAAAAAAGACTGGGTTATTACTTTACGGCGCTTTAGAATGCAGGTACAATGGCGCCTGCGTACTTTTCATTGATGAACTTCTTCACATCTTCAGAATTCAGTGCATTGACCAGTTCCTTGATGGCAGCTTCATCCTTGTTATCTGGTCGTACTGTCAGGACATTAGCATAGGGTGAGTTCTTGTCCTCAATAAACAGTGCATCCTTAGTAGGATTCAGTTTGCCTTCCAGAGCAAAGTTCGTGTTAATAACGGCCAGGTCAACATCCGGAAGAACTCTTGGGAGCTGCGCAGCTTCCAGTTCTTTAAAGGTCAGCTTCTTTGTGTTCTCTGTGATATCTTTAGGCGTTTGGCTGAGACCATTGGGGTCCTTCAGCTTGATCAAACCTTGCTTTTGGAGTAACAGAAGGGCTCTGCCTTCATTGGTAGCGTCATTGGGAACCGCGATAACAGCGCCTTCTTTAATTTCACTAAGCGTCTTGATCTTCTTGGAGTACGCGCCCATAGGTTCTACATGAACTTTTGCTACGGATACCAATTTTACATTATTCTTCTGTGCATACTCTTCCATATAAGGAACATGCTGAAAGAAATTCGCGTCTAGCTGCTTATCTGTCAATGCAGGATTCAATAGAGCGTAATCTGTAAATTCTTTGACTTCCAGGTCAATTCCTTTTTCTTTAAGTGCCGGCTTAATATGATTAAGGATTTCGCTGTGGGGGAGAATCGTAGCTCCTACTACCAGTTTGCCTGTTTTCTTTCCGCAGCCTACTACGGAGAAGGCCGTTGTGAGTACCAATAAAGCGGCAAGTACAATTTTTGTTTTTTTCATTATAAATAACCTCCAATTTACATTTATTTTGAAATATATAATTAAAGGAAGAAAAATGCAAGTCCCGGGAATACACTTCCTACCTTAAGTTTCTATCGTTTATCAAATTTCGCTGCCAGTACATTACCGGCGAACTGGATCAGTTCAACCATGAGAATCAATACGATAATGGTAGCAATCAGTACATCGGTCTGAAACCGTTGGTATCCGTAACGGATGGCCAGATCACCCAGCCCCCCGCCGCCGATGGCGCCTGCCATAGCGGAATACCCCAGAATGTTGATGATGGTAAGCGTCAGGCCAAGGACCAGGGAAGGCAGCGCTTCGGGAATCATCACCTTAAAAATGATTTGTGGAATGGTAGCACCTACCGACAGGGAAGCTTCGATAATTCCCCAGCTCACTTCCTTTAAAGAGGATTCGATAATCCTGGCCACAAAGGGAGCGGCTGCCACCGACAAAGGTACAATAGCGGCTGTGGAGCCGATGGTAGTACCCACAATCAGCCGGGAAAGCGGGAAGATGGCTACGATCAAAATAATAAATGGAACCGAGCGCATTACATTAATAATGGAGCTCAACACTTTGTTCAGGTTGGGCCTTTCCCATATATGGCCCTTTTCCGTAATTACCAGTATAATGCCGAGTACAAATCCCAACAAAACGGAGAAAATGGTGGAAAAGAACACCATATACAGAGTTTCCAATAGGGAAGGAATCAACAGCTCAATCAAACGGGCAAAATCAAACGGCATTGTTCTTTAACACCTCGATTCGAATATCGTTATCCAAAAGGTACTGGACCGCACCTGCAACATTTTCCTTGGTTCCGGAAAGCTTAATCAGCAGGCTGCCTAACTGCGTATCGCCAATATGCTCGATGTTGCCGCCGATAATAACGGCATCCACATCCCAGCGCTTCACCATGTTGGAAATCAGGGGCTTTCTTGCACTTTCCCCCAGGAATGCGGCTCTCACATACTCTTCTTCATAATTATCGTCATCCAGTTTGATATAGGGCGGCAGCTCGGCAATCATGTCCTTCAGGAACCGCTGGGAGGTAGAGGTCTTGGGATCGGAGAAAACGTCGATGACTCTTCCTTCCTCTACGATGACCCCGTTTTCCATAACAGCCACCTTGTCGCAGAGCTTCTTGATTACATCCATTTCATGGGTGATTACGATAATGGTAATGCCCATTTTCCGGTTGATATCCTTTAACAGTCCCAGAATAGACTCCGTTGTAGTCGGGTCCAGTGCCGAGGTGGCTTCATCCGATAGAAGGATATCCGGCTTGTTTGCCAAGGCGCGAGCGATACCTACTCTTTGTTTCTGTCCTCCCGACAGCTGTGAAGGATAGGCGTTTTTTTTCTCCACCAGGTCAACCACTTCCAGGAGTTCGTTGACTCTAATTCGTATGATGTTTTCAGGAACTTTTGAAATCCGTAAGGGGAAAGCAATGTTGTCGTATACAGTCGAGTTCATTAATAGATTAAAATGCTGAAAAATCATTCCGATTTTCTTGCGCATTTCCCGGAGCCGGGCCGGCTTCAACTGAGTCATATTCTCGCCGTTAATCCGGATTTCCCCCGAAGTCGGCACTTCCAGCATGTTAATACAGCGTACCAGCGAGGATTTACCGGCGCCGCTGAGACCGATAATGCCATGGATGTCTCCGTCCCGGATCGTAAGGTTAATATTATTTAAGGCGTTGACCTTGCCGTTTTGCGATTCGTAAACCTTATGCAGGTTTTTAATTTCAATCAATTCCCATGCACTCCTTCTATATACAACGCACAAAAGTTTTTATATTCCTTCTTTTGTGCGCTTGTATTTTCTTGCTTGCCTATCGCAAAAATCAGGTTCATTCCGTGTAAAACCATTTTCGCGATTTATATAATTTTACACACAAAAAAATCTCTTTTGGATAAAAGAGATTGGTAACATCTCTTATCTCCCGGTATTTTAAATACCGTAGGAATTAGCACCTTGCACTTGCGTGCCGGTTGCCGGGTTTCTTCGGGCCTGTCCCTCCACCACTCTGGATAAGATTTTCTGTATTCATCTGTCATTCGTTCAATTCATTGTTTGTTTTGTTCAATTCATTGAATTACTGTTGAATAGATTACTATAAAAATCGATGGATGTCAATTACTCTTTAAAAAATATTTTTAACCAATTTTTGTTGACAAACGAAAGAAAGGGTTATATCATTTTATAAAACATATAGGATTAGTCAGCTTTTCCTTGAAATACCAATAAATTATGACGTTGCGGGGGTGCGGTCCATGAATATTCAGACCAGACTTGTCCATGGCAGTAAGGGGTTTGATCCTCATACGGGTGCCATCAGTTTTCCGATTTATCAAAGTGCCACTTTCCGGCATCCGGGGCCGAATCAGTCCACTGGATACGATTATTCCAGGCTCCAGAATCCTACGAGGGAAGAATTGGAGAACACTGTTGCAGCCCTCGAAAAGGGAACGGCGGGATTTGCCTTCTCCAGTGGAATGGCAGCCGTTACCACGGTAATCACTCTGTTTAAAGCCGGGGATCATATTGTAGTCTCTGATGACCTGTATGGCGGAACCTACCGGCTGTTTGAAGAAATATACAAGGGCTACGGTATGGAATTCTCCTATGTAGATACCAGTGACATGCATGCCATTCAAGAAAGCCTGAAGCCCAATACCCGGGCTGTTTTTGTAGAAACACCTTCCAATCCCATGATGAAAGTCGCTGATATAGAAGCCATCGTGGAACTTGCAAAAGACCGTAACATGCTCACCATTGTCGACAATACCTTCCTTACCCCGTACTACCAGCGTCCTCTGGAATTCGGTGCAGATATCATCATTCACAGCGGAACCAAGTACCTGGGAGGCCACAATGACACTCTGGCGGGCTTTGTTGTGGTAAATAGCGAGGAACTGGCCGAAAGAATTCGATTGCTTCACAAATCCACCGGGGCTACGCTGGCGCCTTTCGACAGCTGGCTGCTGCTGCGGGGGATAAAAACCCTGGGAGTGCGGCTGGACAAACAGCAGGACAGCGCATTGAAAATCGCCCAATGGTTAAGAACCCGGCCGCAGGTGGATGCGGTATATTACGTGGGCCTGCCGGATCATGAAGGGTATGAAATATCCAAAAGACAAGCCAGCGGCTTCGGAGCCATGATCTCTTTCTCGGTGAAAGAGGTGGAACTGGTGGAAAAGATATTAAGCCGGGTAAAAGTTATTGCCTTCGCCGAAAGCCTCGGCGGTGTGGAAAGCCTCATTACTTACCCGATGGTGCAAACACATTCGGCCATACCGGTGGAAATGCGGGAACGGTTAGGCGTGAACGACAAACTTCTACGATTGTCCGTGGGAATTGAAGCAGTAGAGGACCTGATGGAAGATTTGGAACAGGCCATGGGCTAAGGGCTCAAAACTCCCTAAGGAGAATTCTGTTTTAACTCCATGGTGGCAGGTATAGTGAAGTTTCTTTCTTCGAGAAGGCATGAAAACTAAAAACCAAGTTGGTTAAAACCAACGGCATTATAGACATCCAACTTGAATTTGAATTGATCCAGTGGCAAAACGACCTTAAAATCCGGGCATTTTTATCACTGGAAATTATAAGATGTAAAACTGGATATCTATAGCAGAAGATGAAGCAAAAATAGAAGAAAATGAGGTGAAATCCATGAATTTCGGCACAAAACTCATTCATAACGGCAACGAAATCGAACCGGCAACCGGAGCCCTCAGCATCCCTATCTACCAGGTATCTACCTATCATCAGGCAGACATCGACAACCCGGGCGAATACGATTACTCCCGTTCGGGGAACCCCACAAGAAAGGCGCTGGAAGACAGCATTGCAAAGCTGGAGAGCGGAATACGCGGCTTTGCCTTCGCATCGGGAATGGCGGCCACTTCCTCCGCATTGTCTATATTCTCGGCAGGTGACCACATCATCGTGTGCGAAGATGTCTATGGTGGAACCTATCGGATCACCAGCAATTTCTTCAACCGATTTCAGGTCGATATCACCTTTATAGATGCATCGGACCTCAACACGATAGAAAAAGCCATAAGACCCAACACAAAAGCAGTTTTCCTTGAAACCCCTTCCAACCCGTTGTTGAAAATCACCGACCTGAAAGGTGCCGTAAAACTGGCAAAAGAGCATGGTTTGCTGGTTCTGGTGGACAATACCTTCATGTCTCCCTACCTCCAGAGGCCCCTGGAACTGGGCGTCGACATCGTCATCCACAGTGCCACCAAATTCATCGGAGGCCACAGCGATGTCATCAGTGGCCTGGTGGTAGTAAAAGACGAGGAACTGGCTAAACGGGTCTATTTCGTTCAAAACGGGTTTGGAGCCGTACTGGGTCCTCAGGACTGCTGGCTGCTGCTGCGGGGGCTGAAAACCCTTAAAGTACGGATGGACTACCAGCAGCAAACGGCGCAAAAGCTGGCGGAATGGCTGCAGCAGCACCCAAAGGTAGAGCAGGTGTACTATCCCGGACTGGGAAACCATCCCGGCAAGGAAATCCATGATGCCCAATCCTACGGACCTGGCGCCGTACTCTCCTTCAAAACGAAAGACACCCAAACTGCCAAAAACTTCATGAAAAACGTAAAACTCGCCGCCGTAGCCGTGAGCCTGGGCGGTGTAGAAACCATCGCCTCCTATCCCGTAAAAATGTCCCACGCCTCCATGCCGCCGGACCAGCGGGAAAGGTTGGGCATCACCGACACCCTGATCCGGATTTCGGTAGGGTTGGAGGAGATCGAAGACCTCATAGAGGATTTTGGAAGGGCTTTGGGCTGAGAATAACCTCTTAGGTCCAAATCCTACTACTTAGGTATAATTTAATATAAGTATGGAGTATAATTACGAATACGTAGGATAACATAAAACACCGACCTAGTATAATTCTGAGCCTAACCCTCATCCCCTGGCCCCTTCTCCCAACATTGGGAGAAGGGGGATTTGAACCTTGTTCGGCTCTCTTTTCCTACCAATTTTGGAAAGGGAGTTGGAGAGTTAAAACTGCAAAGGCCACTTTAAAGAATGCTCTCCATTCTTTTTCCAACGATGTGCCCATGCATAAATCTCCCTAAAAGAGGGTGATCAAAAAGGCTTCGCAGACTTCTCCAGCGACTCTCCAAAGGCATACTCCATGGCCCGTAATTTGGCACCGTAGAGACTCTTATGGTATCGGAGTTCCCGCAGGGGAAAAACCCACAGGACGTGGGTTTAAGGCATTTCCTGACAGGACGTCAGTAAATGCCGGCCCCGGAGGAAACGGAGGTGCCATTAGAGTCTCTAGGCATCAAATTCCCGGGCCGAGCGCGGAGGGGATACAAAGGGGAACCGATGCGGAATCGGTTCCCCTTTGAGACCGCGAAGGTACTACAGAGACACCCCAAAGGAGTACCCTAGAAAAACTCTAGAAAACCACAGAGTCTACTCCAAAGGAATACCCTAATAAAGACTCCAACAAGTGAATCATACCATAACATACTAAACCGCTAGGAATACTAAAAATAATTTCCCAAACCCCCTTGACATTTTCCAGAATAAGTATTACTATGAATATAACATATTAAATCGCTAGGATATTAAGGAATTTTAATATACAGGAGGGTAACCATTATGTCAAACATAGCAAAAAATCTGACGGATCTTATCGGAAACACACCACTTCTCGAATTATCAAACTACAATCAAAGCGCAGGGCTGGAAGCGAAAGTGATTGCAAAGCTGGAATACTTTAATCCTGGAGGAAGCGTAAAAGACAGGATCGGATATGCCATGATCAAGGACGCGGAAGAAAAAGGATTAATCACCAGTGACACTGTAATTATTGAGCCTACCAGCGGTAACACAGGTATTGCCCTTGCTTTTGTGGCTGCTGCAAAAGGCTACAAACTCATCCTGACCATGCCGGAAACCATGAGTATTGAAAGAAGAAACCTGCTAAAAGCACTGGGTGCTGAATTGGTATTGACCCCAGGTGCGGAAGGAATGAAGGGTGCGATCCGCAAAGCGGAAGAATTGGCGGCCCAGACACCAAATTCCTTTATCCCACAGCAGTTTAAAAATCCGGCAAACCCAGCCATCCATAGAAGTACAACGGCGGAGGAAATCTGGAAGGACACCGACGGACAGGTGGATATCTTTATCGGAGGTGTTGGTACCGGTGGTACCATTACAGGTGTAGGTGAAGTATTGAAGCAGAAGAATCCGAACATCAAGATCATTGCCGTAGAGCCCAACGATTCACCGGTATTGTCCGGTGGAAACCCAGGCCCTCATAAGATTCAAGGGATCGGAGCAGGTTTTGTGCCGGATATATTCAATAAGGGAATTGTGGATGAAATCTTTAAGGTAAAGAACGAAGAAGCTTTTGAGACTTCCAGGAAGCTGGCGAAAACAGAAGGCTTGCTGGTAGGTATATCCTCCGGTGCAGCTGCTTTTGCAGCGACGGAAATCGCGAAGAGACCTGAAAACAAAGGTAAGAACATTGTAGTGCTTCTGCCGGATACGGGCGAAAGATATCTTTCAACCGTTCTTTTCCAGGAAGCATAAAGTATAGATGTGCTGTCTTTAATTTAGAGGAACCTACAGGAGACTGTGAAAAAAGGGGTTCTATAGGTTGCGCTGCACCGCACGTAGCGCTCTATAGATGCATCACTTTGATTCTGAATTTATCCAGTTGGGCAAACCGTCCCAGAACCCGGACGTTTTACCCACCGGTTATTATAAGGTACAAAGTGTCGCATCTGAACGAGCGGCTCGCGCAAAAGAACCCCTATGTTTTCACCCCCTCCTACAGACAAAATCCAACTAGACAATAGATAAACCGTAAATTTTAAGGGGTTGCGAGACCCCTTAAAAATTTATCCAAATCTTGATTAAACAAATATATTTACTGTGAATATGTCTTATTTCTTATGGAGCAGAGAAGCTTGAAAGATTTCCTCAAAAGAATCCTGTGTATATACATAAACTATATGAAGTATCGCCAGAGACTACCCTGCGGCATAAAAATTATCAACGCAGGGGGGGGGTTAATCTGAAGCTTGCCATATTTTACTGTGTTTCCGGCAGGTAGGGGAAAGGACTGATCCATAGAAAATACAGCATATAGAGAGAAGTAAGGAGGGAGAGCATGACCGGAACTGTATACGCAAAAGCAAAATCGGTGGACCCGGAGGATAAAAATATAAGAGAGATTCTGCAGCGATGTCTCAAGGGTGTAAAGAATGGATCTTTGACCATTGTGAAACAGGATGGCCATGTGATCCAGGTTAACAAAAATGAAAAGTATTTGTTGACTGGAAATTCAATTTTTATGAATAATGAAGATGGTATTATTGTGTGAGGTGAGGTTATGGCCGATAAAAATCTGGTTACCAGGGATGAAAGCATTGTTTCGGAAGAAGATTTGAAAAAATTGCTTCAAATCCTAAAGACTGTAAAGTATGGGTCCGTCACGCTGGTTATACAAGACGGAAGAGTCGTTCAGATTGAGAAAAATGAAAAAATGCGGTTAAAATAGGTTCGTTTATTTTACGCTGCAGTAAAAACAAATTGATAGTGAAAGTTTTTCTTGTCGTAATCTCGTAATGGAGTCACAAGAAAATGTACCATCCATACTATAATAAAATTCATGGAAATAATACGATGCAGCTTGCCGACTGGAGAACTGGAGGCCATTTTTCATTACAATGAAAATGGCTTTTTATTTTTTGTGCGGCTTTGCATTGTTTTTGCTCGTTACGGGCAGAGTAGGTGGGAATATGATAAAAGGCGGAGATACCATGGGTGATGAACTGGCGTATGACGGTTGGCTAAAAGTAGCACAGCGGAAAATAGGGAACAAACCCTATGAAATCTTAAAGGATTATGATGCTGTTGCTGCTATTATTATAAATGACAGAAAGGAGCTGCTGCTGGTAAAACAATTCAGACCGGCCCTTATGGAAGAAACCTGTGAAATACCGGCGGGTACCCTGGATCAAAAAGAGGAAAGCATAGAAGCTTGTCTGGTCCGGGAAATCAAAGAGGAAACCGGGCTGATAGTGAAGCCCGAAGAACTGGTGCATTTTCTGACCTATAAACCCAATGTAGGCTTCAGTAACAGCCAGATGCACATGTATGCCGTTAAAATTCAGGGTGATTCTGCAAAAAGCTGGAAAATCCGGGACGATGACGTAAGTGAAGTGCTTTGGGTAGGCTTTGGTGCGCTGGAGGAAAGCGTCCGGCTTGGAAGGCAGCAGGATATTAAAACCATTCTGGCCTATTTGTACATGAAGGGTTTATATTCTTCATGAATGGACATTTATTCAAAATACGAGTATTATTAGAATAGAGGCTGTATTCCGGCTTATGGAATATAGTCTCTTTTGTATAAAAAATCACCCCTAATGGGGAAGGACAGTTAAGAAAATTGCAGTGTAATGACGGTGTCAAGAACCCTTAGGAGAAAATTGCAAGGGTTAAATATGCCCTGAAAATAAGATAAATAGGGAGGCATGTAAGCTATGAAATACGAGTTTGATGCATTTGTGAGTAGAGAAAATACTTGTTCCGTAAAGTGGAATTATACAAAGGAATCTGTCGGAGTGGAGGATGCCTTGCCTTTGTGGGTGGCGGATATGGATTTTGAGACGGTTCCGGAAGTGAAAGAGGCCATCCTGGCGAGGGCGCAGCACGGGATCTATGGCTACACGGCTCGGTCGGAAAGCTACTACCAGACATTGATAGACTGGAATCAAAAACGCCATGGGTGGAAGATTGAAAAGAGATGGATCACACACAGTGCTGGCGTGGTTAATGGATTGTTTAATGCCATCCGTGCGCTGGCCCAGCCGGGAGACGGCATTGTAATCCAGTCTCCGGTATATCATCCTTTTTACAGCGCTATACGGAAATGCGGCTGTAAAGTCATTTTAAATCCCCTGAAATATGTGGATCACCACTATACACCGGATATTGAGGATCTTGAAAAAAAGCTTAAAGAGAGCAATGTAAGGCTGCTGATTCTGTGCAATCCCCATAACCCCGTTGGCAGGGTGTTTACACGGGAAGAACTGACGGCCATAGGGGAGTTATGCTTGCAGTATAATGTAGTGGTTATATCGGATGAAATCCATTCCGACCTTGTATTTAAGCCCTACAGGCATATCCCCTTTGCCTCCATTTCCAAGGATTTCGAACAGAATACCGTTGTTTGCACGGCTCCCAGTAAAACCTTTAATCTGGCAGGGCTGGAGACTTCCAACATCATCATACCCAATGAAGAACTGCGGAGAAAATATGACACCCTATGTGAAAACATGGCAGTAAAAGGTTTTAACATTTTTGGCGCTGTCGCCTGTGAAGCGGCGTATAAGTATGGTGCGGAATGGCTGGATGGATTGCTGGAGTACCTGGAAGGAAATAAGAAATTTGCCATAGGCTTTATTAAAGAACGAATTCCGAAACTGAAGGTCAATGATCCGGAAGGGACTTACTTTCTGTGGTTGGACTGCAGGGAACTGGGTTTCTCAAAAGCGGAACTGGAGAGATTCATGCTGCAAAAGGCAAAGCTATGGTTTAACCAGGGGCACATCTTCGGAACGGAAGGGGAAGGCTTTGTCAGGATGAATATTGCCTGCCAGCGAAAGACGGTGGAGGAGGCAATGCGGAGACTGGAAAATGCAGTTGCTTCACTATAATGGGAAGAAAGCGCTGAGAAAGGGGACTGGCGGAGTTGTCCGAGACTTTGTCGGTCATTTTTTCTTTAAAATATTGGAAATTCCTATTGACAAAAAACTGAATGTGTATTAAAATTAGTAAAAACGATAGGAATAGTAGGAATACAAAGATGAGGTTGACCAGGGAACTGGAGGCTAGGTTGAATTCTCGAGAATGGGGATTTAGCCCGGCCTTTTTTAATGGTAAGGAAACGAAGTACTAAAGTACGATAGCATTTTGTTCTATGGGGTACGATGATGAAGGGGGAGGATATCCATGGCAAGGAGTGCCAATGAACTTGTAAGTAAAATTATTAAAATGAATCAGCTGCTGGAGTGCCTGTGTCATGACATCAACTCCGATGAAGAAAAAATCCGGTGGGTGAAGGCCGAACTTGACGGCTTGCTGTACCAATATTATAAAAACCTGGGTTTTACGGCATAGTGGGGGGAGTGGATTTGAATGGGGAGCTGCCTGCAAACAGTAACAGAAGAAAAATTCAGTCATCTACTTAAAAAGCATCCCTGCTTTAATGGGGAGGCACACTTCAAACATGGAAGAATTCATCTTCCGGTGAGTCCGAAATGTAACATACAATGCAAGTTCTGTAAGCGCACTATAAATAAATTCGAAAAAAGGCCGGGAGTTACAGGCTCCATTTTATCCCCGCAGCAAGCGGTGGATACGGTGGAGCGGGCATTGAACCTATGCCCGGATATCACAGTGGTAGGAATTGCGGGACCCGGAGACACCCTGGCTACCCCCCATGCCCTGGATACCTTTGAATTGGTTCACAATAAGTTTCCGAACCTCATTAACTGCCTCAGTACCAACGGGCTGATGCTGAAGGAAAATGTGAACCGTATTGTTCAGGTCGGTGTTAAGACCGTTACAGTGACGGTAAATGCAGTTCATGCGGATATTGTCCAACAGGTCTGCTCTTATATCCTCTATAATGGGCGCTATATAACAGACAAGGAAGCGGTATTATGGCTTCTCCTGGCTCAGTTGGCGGGAATCGACATGGCTGTAAAAGCCGGTCTTCTGGTAAAAATCAATACCGTTCTGATTCCGGGGGTCAACGACCATCATATCGGAGAAATTGCCAGAGTGACTGCAGGTGTGGGTGCGTCCATGATGAATATCATTCCTCTTATTCCGCAAAATGAGATGAGAGACTATCGTCCCCCCAATTGCAGGGAACTCAATGAAGCCAGAGCGGCGGCGGAGAAGCATCTGCCCGTATTCCGCCACTGCCAGCAGTGCAGGGCCGACGCCTGCGGAATACCGGGTTCCAATGCAGACCTGGCGGGTATTTTGTACGAAGAACCGCTGCAGACCTTCTCACACGGATAAGTCCAATGGGAGGGGGAAGAGAAATGAAATGGAAAGCGGCAGTTGCCAGCAGCGATGGCAAGGTCATCAATCAGCACTTCGGAAGAGCGAAAGAATTTCTAATCTTTGAAATAACAAATCAAGAGTTCCAATTCCTTGAATTACGTCAGAATAATCCAGCCTGTTGAATTACGTCAGAATAATCCAGCCTGTGGCCTGGGCGAACACCACGAAGATGTCATGACGAAAACGGTAGAATTGCTTTCCGATTGCAGAGTGGTCCTGGTGAGCCAGATCGGTCCGGGAGCCGTCGAGGCGCTCCGGCGCAAAGGGATTCAAGCCTTTGCGGTTCCGGTTTTCATTGAAGAAGCGTTACATAAGATCACGGCATCGCAAAAATTTTTGTAGATACCCTAAAAGTATATAAATCATCATACGTTGGGAGTGTTCATAGTGGCAAATAAGACAATCAAGCAAATCGCAATTTACGGAAAAGGCGGTATTGGAAAGTCCACTACTACATCCAATATCAGTGCGGCGCTGGTAGAGGCCGGCTATAAGGTAATGCAGTTCGGCTGTGACCCGAAAAGCGACTCTACCAACACGCTGCGGGGAGGAAAGTATATCCCCACCGTTCTGGATACCTTGCGGGAAAAGAACATAGTAAAAGCCCACGAGGTTATTCATGAAGGCTTTGGAGGAGTGTACTGTGTGGAAGCCGGCGGTCCTGCCCCCGGGGTGGGCTGCGCAGGGCGCGGCATCATTACGGCAGTTCAGTTGTTTAAGCAGCAAAAGGTTTTTGAGGAACTGGATTTGGATTATGTGGTTTACGATGTATTGGGCGATGTGGTATGCGGGGGCTTTGCAGTCCCGATCCGTGAGGGCATTGCCGAGCATGTATTTACGGTTTCTTCCGCCGACTTCATGGCGGTGTACGCAGCCAACAACCTGTTTAAAGGGATACAGAAATATTCCAATTCCGGCGGAGCGCTCCTGGGAGGAGTTATCGCCAACTCCATCAATGCTCCCTACGCCAGGGAAATCATTGATGACTTTGTCAGGCAAACCAGTACCCAGGTGGTGGAATATGTACCTCGTTCTGTAACGGTAACGCAGAGTGAATTGCAGGGTAAAACCACCATCGAGGCGGCGCCCCGGTCGGAACAGGCGAGAATATACCGGCAGCTGGCGCAGAAAGTTGCTGACCATACGGAATCCAGGGTGCCTTCGCCCCTGGATGTAAAGGAACTGAGAGAATGGGCCGCCAAGTGGGCGGATTACCTGCTGGCCCTGGAAACGGGGGAGATCAAGGGAGAAGCCGTGGGGATTTGATACTGCTATAACGAGGCATAAGATGGGCCCCCGCCCCACCTCTATAGGTGGCGGGTACCGATTAACTTTATAGGCGGCGAGCATATCTCCCGCCTCGTTGAAACGGACTGGTCGTAAGCAAAGCTTACTGCCCGCCCATGCAACCTGGGTGTGTTGAAATTGCTCCGCAATTTCTTCCGTTGTTATAAAACTTCATAAGAGGTAGTTGACCGGAAATACGGAGGCTAAGGAACTTTTCCAGCAGGAAGGGATTCTTGGCCTTTTACTTTTATAATTTCATGACAGGAACCTTATAGGGAGGTATCGGAATGAGCAAATTTGTTGAACGCCCAAGGTACGTATGTGCCCTGGGAGGAGCGGTAGGGACCTTGAAGGTGCTGCCGCGGGTCATCCCCATTCTGCACTCTGCCACAGGGTGCGGGGGGAATATCGCAGCGGCCCTGAACAATGGCGCAGGGTATCTGGGAAGCGGCTATTGTGCGGGTCAGGCTTTACCCAGCTCTAATGTAACCGAAAAGGATATTGTCTTCGGTGGAGAAGACCGTCTGAGGGAGCAAATCGAAAATACCATCAAGCTGGTAGACGGAGACCTGTACTTTGTCCTGACCGGATGCATGGTAGAGATGATCGGGGACGACATCCACCATATCGTCAGAAGCTTTGAGGATGGGAAGGTCCGGGTGCTTGGCGCCGAGACCGGAGGCTTTCACGGCAATTCCTTCAAGGGTTACGAGATTGTGTTAAAAACGCTGTTTCAGGACTTTGTAGAAAAGAAGCCGGTAAAGGACAGCAATGTAGTGAATCTATGGGGGATTGTACCCATCCAGGATGTCTTCTGGAAGGGAAACATCAGGGAACTTAAAAACCTCCTGCAAAGGTTGGGGTACCAGGTCAATACCTTCTTTGGCGAAGGGGAGACCCTGGATAATCTGAAAAACGCTGCGGCAGCTTCCTTGAATATTGTAGTATCCGATACCTTTGGGGTAGAGGCGGCGGAAGTTTTTGAAGAGGTCCACGGAGTTCCCTATATCACAGTACCCTTCCCCATTGGCGACCATGGAACGGAACACTTCCTGCGGACTGTGGGCAATGCCCTGAGCATTGAGAAGGCTTTTGTGGAAAAGGTTGTCCAGGAAGAGAAGGAACGGTTCTACAGCTTTTTTGAGAGAATCGCAGATGTCTATACGGACCTCGACCTGCAGCGGTATGCGGCTATTGTGGGAGATTCCAACTATACACAGGCTCTGGCACGGTTTTTGGCCGACGACCTGGGCTGGCTCCCGGAAGTGGTGGTGGTAACAGATTTCCTAACAGAGGAACAAAAGGAAAAGGTGAGAAGAAATTTTGAAAATTTTGAATCCGGCGTTGCACCGGAGGTGATCTTTGACACTGACGCTTCCAATGTACGGTCCTACATTAACAAGCACTGGGGGCAAAGCCAGGGACAAAGGTATTTTGAAGGCTTTAACCCCGGTTTCATCATCGGGAGTGCCATTGACAGGGATGCCGCAGAGGATTTTGGAGTGCCGCAGTTGACCGTGACCTATCCCATTTCCAACCGGGTAGTTCTGGACAGAGCTTATGCAGGTTATGGGGGCGCATTGCGGTTGACCGAGGATCTGCTCAGTGTCCTGGTCGGAAGTCGATAAAGGGGGATTTTATATGGATTATATTAAGGAAAAAGCACCACCCATCCGGGAAGACAGACTGGCTGCCTGCCAGGCCTTCGGAGGCTCCTGCTGCGATCTCGCCAGGAAATCGAAGAAAGGCTGCCTCTATGCTTCCAAAAGGACCTTTTCGCAGAGCCAGGGCTGCCAATTAACCCTGAGCCTGGCTATTCTCAATACCATCCGGGATTCCGTCATTATTGTACACAGCCCCATCGGCTGCGGGGCCAGTTTGGTAGCACAAGCGGGAATATCGAAAAACTACCAGCGCCTCAGGGATGCAAAGGCCTTTGGACTGCGCTGGATCAATACCAACCTGGACGAAGCGGATGTTGTCAACGGAGGAGAGGAAAAGCTCCGGTCTGCGGTATTGCATGCCGACAGGGAGTTCCGGCCCAGCGCCATTATCGTAATGAACAGCTGCGTTCCGGCTCTCATCGGGGATGATGTGGACAGCATTATAGAGGATCTGCAAAAGCAGGTGTCGGCAAAAATCGTTCCCATCCACTGCGAGGGATTCAAAACGAAGATACAGGCAACGGCATACGATGCGGTGTATCACGGGATTTTGAGGAATCTGGTGGGAGAGGAAGAAGAGGAGGAGACGCAGCTTGTTGCGGATGAATTTGAGGCACTAAAGGAAAAATACAGAATCAGCCGCACCGTGAATGTGCTGAATGTTTCTTCCATGAGCCGCATTGACGAGCAGGAGCTGGTCCGGCTGCTGAAAGCCCTGGACCTGAAGGTACGGATTCTTCCCTGCTACGCGCACCCGGATGATTTCGCGGATTCCTACAAGGCGGCGCTCAATGTAAGCATATGTGCCACCCATGATGATTATTTCGTCGAACATATAAAAACAAAATATGGTGTTCCTTTTATTCTCCGGACCATACCCATCGGAATCACCAATACCAACAAATGGATTCTGGATATCGCGAAGTTTTTCGGAATGGAGGAAAGAGCGCAGAAGCTGATTGATGCGGAGGTCAATGAACTGGAAAAAGTTCTGGCACCGTACCGGCAAGCGGTAAAAGGGAAAACTGCTTTTGTGGCGGGGGGAGAAATCCGGATCCTCACCACGGCGGAGCTGCTGCACAACCTCGGTTTTGAAATCCTCGGCATGAGAGGCTACCATTTCGACCGCTACGGGGAGGGACTGCTGGATGAACTTCTGAATGAGATTCCCGAAAGTGAAAAAGCCATTATCAATATCGGTACAGGGCAGCCCTTTGAGCAGGCAAACCTCCTGGCGAATCTAAAGCCCGATGTCTATGTAGGACACCCGGGAGGAAACGGATGGGCTGCAAAACAGGGCATCCCCGTATTTCCTCTCTTTGGTCAATCCTATGATTATATGGGCTACCTGGGAGTTTTCGAAGTGGCGCGAAGGATAACCCGTGTACTGCGGAATGCCAGCTACAGTAAAAACATAGCAAAGCATGCCACTTTGCCCTACCGTGAGGAATGGTACCGGCAGGATCCCTTCGTCTATATTGATGAGAGTGCTGCACTATGAGGTTTGCGAGAGGAAGGAGACAGGATGGATGATACATTGGTTTCGCCGCATCAATCGTAAATTCATGAGCTACTACTTCATAGCACTTTTCTTTGTTCTCTGGGAAATCGCGCCGAAAGTGGGCTGGGCGAACCCACGGTTTGTACCTCCGCTTTCGAAAGTGCTTTTGGAAGGCTGGAAGCTGATAAAGAACGGAGACCTGTTTATCCATATCTCCATCAGCCTCCAGAGAACCTTTTTGGGCTTCCTTCTTGCAACGGCGGTAGCGCTTCCCATGGGGTTCATCCTGGGAGGATGGCTGCCCCGGGTGGCAAAGTTTTTGAAGCCCTTGATGAATCTTTTTGCCCAGATCAATTCCATGACGCTTTTTCCTCTTTTTCTGCTGTTGTTTGGCCTGGGGGAAGGAGGGAAAATCAGCATTATCTTCTGGGCCTCCTTTTGGCCGGTTTTATTTACCACTCTGGCAGGAGTACAGCAAGTGGACCCTATTTTGATCAAATGCGCACGGTCCATGGGAACCAACGGTGTAACCGTATTTTTAAAAGTAGTTCTTCCAGGAGCGGCTCTCCAAATATTTACCGGAATCCGGACCGGAGTTACCATGGCCTTTATGATGCTGATCGGAGCAGAAGTTATGGGGGCTAATATGGGGCTGGGCTGGCTGGTACACAATTCGGAAGCAAACTGGCTCATTCCCAGGCTCTATACAGGGCTTCTAACCATCGCCGTCATTGGCCTTATCATCAATTATACGCTGGAATGGCTGGAAAGCAGCATCATTACCTGGCGAGAGGCAGCACCGGATAAAAACCTGTGATTGATATTGATAAAGTGGGTGAAAAAAGTGAGGATCCGACTCAAAAAATTTCTGCTTTGGTTGAAAAGCCTTCTGCTTGGCAACCTGTCCGTACTCTTGTTTTTTGCAGCCTGGGAAGTCCTTCCCCGGTATGGAATCATTGATAAAACGCTCATTCCTACCTTTTCTTCCGTCGTTCAAAAAATCTATTCCCTGGCCGCCGCGGGACAGCTCTTTAAGCATGTGGCAATCAGCCTCCAACGGGCCGGACTGGGCTTTCTCCTTGCTTCTGCCGTTGCCATTCCGGGCGGCTTCTTATTGGGAGGACTGTTTAAGGCATTGGAAAAAATGCTGATACCGCTGCTGCGGCTTCTGGAGAAAATAAATCCCTTCGCGTTGTTTCCCGTCTTTATTCTGATCTTTGGAATCGGTGAAGTCAGCAAGGTGGCAATGATTTTCTGGGTTTGCCAGTGGCCCATTCTTTTCAATACCATCATGGGAGCGAAAGGAATGGATCCGCTGCTGATCAAGTCGGCGCGGTCCATGGGTGCCAGCCGTAAGACACTGTTCTTCAAGGTGATCCTGCCTTCTGCGACTCCGGCCATATTCAATGGATTAAAGCTGGGGGCTCAAATTGCTTTTCTCATCGTTGTATCTGCGGAAATGATGGGGGCCAGCAAGGGAATGGGCTGGCTGACGGTAAATGCGCAGGCAACCTACAAGATTACACAGCTCTACGGGGCTACCCTATGCATCACCTTTATCGGAGTGGTTATTAACAAGGTATTCCGGGAGATTGAAAGCAGATTCTTGACATGGAGAGAAACTGCCTTTGAAGGGCATGGAAAATAGAAAATTATAAGGAGTGATTTTTATGGCAGAGAGAAAAAAAGCCATTCAACTGGCGGTGACGGGGGTTATTGCCGCTGCCCTGATCGCAGCGGTAGGCATCGGAGCCTGGAAAGGACGGACCAGGGAACAATCTCCTTCCGAGATGCTGGCTGAAAAGGGTAAGCAAAACGAATCCACCCCTGCTTCTGCGGCAGTTGCTGCGACTGCTGAAAAGAAAGAATTGATTCCTGTACGGACACAAACCTTTAAGAGCTGTTCTTCCACGCCCTGGATCGTCGCCGATCAAAAAGGATTTATGGAAAAAGAGGGGCTGAAGCTGGTGTTTACGGGGGAACTGGGGACCAACCAGCTTCTGCCCTCCATTCTCAATGGGAACAACGATGTGGGGACGGCCCAGCCCAATTACATTGCCGTAGCCAAATCGGGAGGCGCCAGGATAACCGCAGTCAGCAGGGGGCAGGTGGAGCCGGCACCGGAGCTGGATCCGAAGCTGCGCCATATGCGCTGGTATGTGAATCCGAAATCCGGCATCAAGACCTTTGCGGATTTGAAAAATTATAAGCCAAAGGAAAAGCTGAAGACCAATGGAACCGAAAATAGTTGCAACACCTTCCTTTTAAATACCCTGGCAGATAAATTTGGTGTTGGCAGAGACCGGTTCGAATGGGTTGTACTTTCCACCGATGTGCAGGGGATCCAGTCCGTAAGCCAGGGCATTCTGGACATAGTGGGCGTGCATCCTCCCTATTATAAATCCGCAGATGATGCAGGTCTTTTACAGATAGCGGATTCAGCGGATACCCAGCTGGGAGAGACTGCGGGAGCCAGTTTGTACTACTTTACAGAGGATTTTATAAAAAAGAATCCTGAAACGGTGGAGAAGTTTGTCCGGGCCATGGCGGCTGCACAGAAGTGGAGCAATGAGAATCCCGATGAGGCCCAAAAGCTGACGGAGGCATTTATCGGAGTTCCGGTTACAGGGGTCCATTATTATACGACCAGTACCAAAACGACTGAGGAGAGCCTCATTCCCTGGATACAGGACCTGGAGAAGTCCGGAGCCCTACAAAAAGGCCAAATAAAGCCTTCAGACCTTATTACACACCAGTTCGAGCAGAACTAGGGAAATCTTAATGGAAGGAATGAGAAGAATGCCGGTGGATCATCAAAAACAAGGAGTGCTGGAGTACAGGGACACTATTGCGGATGAAGGGAAAATTATTATTAAGGATATTAGCCGGGTGTATAATATCCGAAGAAACAACAGCCAGGAAAAGAAGGAATTCACAGCCATTCAAAATGTGAATCTTGTAGTAAACAAAGGTGAATTTATCGCCATTGTCGGACCCAGCGGATGCGGCAAGTCCACGCTGCTGGATGTCATCGCCGGACTGGCGCATCCCAATTCCGGGGAGATTTATATTGACAATAAAAAGATCACCGGTCCGGCACTGGACCGGGGGATTGTAATGCAGGGCTACGCCTTGTTCCCCTGGCGGACGGTCCGGCATAATGTAGAGTTCGGGTTGGAAATCAAGGGAGTGCCGAAAAACCAGAGGAGGGACATCAGCACAAAATATATCCATCTGGTGGGTCTCCAGGGATTTGAAGATCGGTATCCCTATGAACTGTCGGGCGGAATGAAACAGAGGGTTGCCATCGCCCGGGCCCTGGCCTATGACCCGGAGGTGCTCCTCATGGATGAACCCTTTGCCGCTGTGGATGCACAGACCCGGGAGGTGCTTCAGGAT
This sequence comes from Bacillota bacterium, assembly GCA_023419605.1. Lineage (GTDB taxonomy): Bacteria > Bacillota > Clostridia > Acetivibrionales > JAEZXR01 > JAEZXR01. Next base: position 122,208 of record JAEZXR010000119.1, read on the forward strand.
GAATTGCTTCGCATCTGGGAGGAGACACATAAAACTATTATTTTCGTCACCCACAGTATTGAAGAAGCTGTTTTTCTCGCCGATAAGGTAGCCGTCATGTCTGCGAATCCCGGTACCATCAAGGTGATGGTGGAGACAAAGCTTCCCCGGCCAAGACGGATCGGAGATGTCCGTTCTTCTACCGATTTTAACTGGGTTACCCACAAGGTGTGGGAGCTGCTGCAGAATGGAGAGGCGGAGTCTCAGAAAACCATTGTTGCATCCGGTAAGAATCTGGCAAATGAAATCTCGGCCACTGCGGTGATTTAACGGCTTTCAGCCGCTAAATGCAACCAGCGTGGTTTTTGGAGGCAGTAAGATCATGGAGGAAAGAAAAATTAATTTGGAATATATTCTCTTGCGGTCATCAGGGATACTTCTGCTGCTTCTGCTCTGGGAAGGGGCGCCGAGGCTGGGCTGGGTGGATGCCAAAGCGCTGCCACCCTTCTCAGGCGTGGTGGGCGCCATTTTTGAGCTGTGGCACAAGGATTATCTTTTCAGAAATGCCATGGTAAGTCTCTGGCGCGTCGTAATCGGCCTTATGCTGGCATCGGCAGCGGCTATACCCCTGGGAATGGCCCTTGGCTATCGCTTTACTTCACTTCTACATGCATTAAACCCTCTTTTTCGTGTTTTAGGGCAGGTAAACCCATTCTCCCTTACTCCGGTGTTTCTGATGTTTTTCGGCATCGGAGAGGGCGCCAAACTGGCAATTGCCACCTGGGTTTGCCTGTGGCCCCTTCTCCATAATACCGTTCTCGGTGTTCAAACAGTGGATGCGGTGCTGATAAAGACGGCCCATTCCATGAAAACTTCTCCCCTGGACCTTGCTTTCAAAGTATTGCTTCCCGGGGCGGCTCCCTTCCTGTTTACAGGACTGCGCATCGGCGTGCAGATATGTTTTTTTATGATGATTGCGGGGGAAATGCTGGGGGCTACGGCAGGATTGGGATGGCTCCTGCATACCTATGGACATTATTTTATTGCACCGAAGGTGTATGCCCTCGGGTTGTGCATCGTGCTTCTGGGGGTCTTTGTAAACCAAGTCCTGGGCTTCCTGGAGAAAAGCCTGTCTTTTTGGAAGGAAAGCGTGGAAACAGGCGGGACTGCTGAAATTTCAGTACGGAAGGCATTCCGTTTGGGAAAAAGAGGGGCTGCCCTGGTGGCTTCTTTATTGGCAGGGCTGATCTTTGTCGGCAGTCTTCAGGTGGTTGAAGCAAACCGGGTATCCAGAAATCCCATGCCTCATTCCACGCATGAAATGCACAAGTAGGGGTGTATCATATCGGAACGGAAGGAGAAGCGCCCATGGCACGTATTATAAAATTAGTAAAAGCCTATAAGGCAATCTTTATTTTTCTTGTGGTCTGGGAACTGATGAGCCGGCTGCATATCGTAAATCCGCTTTTCATTCCACCCTTTTCCCAGGTGGTAGGTTCCATTGGAAAATTGACCGCAGAGGGTGTGCTGCCGCTGCATATTTTTATCAGCTTGAAACGGTCTGTTTTGGGGTTTGCTATCGCCAGCGCTGCTGCAATTCCCCTAGGCCTGCTGCTGGCGGGAAGACCGAGAAGATTGCAGATTGCTCTGGAGCCTTTGATTGAGATTTTCTCGCAGACCAATCCCTTCATTTTCTTCCATATCCTTCTCTTTTTTCTGGGAATCGGGGAGGCGACGAAGATCAGCATGATTGCCTGGACCTGTACCTGGCCCATATTGTTTAATACCTATAGCGGTGTACAAAATATAGATCCGGAGCTATTGAAAGCAGCCAGAGGATTTGGGCTTAAAGGATACCGGCTTGCCCGGAAAGTACTGGTTCCTGCGGCTGCACCGGGTATTTTTTCCGGAATGCGCATGAGTGCGGGCTATTCCTTTGTCTTGCTGATCGCCGCGGAAATGATGGGTGCCAGCTCGGGGTTAGGATGGCTGGTGATCAGCGGACAGAGCGGATACCAGATGGTGAAGGTGTTTGCAGCGGTAACTGTCATTGCATTTTTAGGCTTGCTGATGGATGCGGGGATGCAGGCAGTGGAAAGTAAAGTGGTTTTCATGGAGAAGAAAAGCTTTTCTGCTAAAGCAAAAGCCTGAACAACAAGGAAAAAGGAATAAGATGCGATAGAGGCTGTGCTGATCAAAGATTGGCGGCCTTTTTGCATTTTGTGGTATACTAGGAGTTATAGAGATTGGCGCAAATATAACTTCCATTATCCTTTGGCTACACCCTTCATGGGTGCCATGGCGGGCCCGCAAAAAAGTGGAAGTACTATTTGCGCTGCATCATAGAAATACGAAAGAAGGAATGAATATGAGTGTTGAAGCCGTAAAAAGATTTTTCCTGGAGAAAGGTTTGGAGGACCCCGTGATTGAACTGCCGGGAAGCGGGGCCACCGTGGATGAAGCGGCAGAAACCCTGGGAGTGGACCCTGCGCTGATCGCTAAAACCCTGGCTTTCCGGATCAAGGACAGGGATGTTTTGATTGTAATGCGGGGAAATGCGAGAATCGATAATAAAAAGTTCAAACAGTTCTTTGCAGTAAAGGCAAAGATGCTGGAACAGAATGAAGTGGAGGAGATTACAGGCCATCCCGTGGGAGGAGTATGCCCTTTCGGGCTGAAAAAAGACCTGGAAGTTTATCTGGACATCACAGTAAAAGAATATGATTATGTATACCCGGCGGCAGGGTCAAGAACCACTGCCTTAAAGATCCATCCCCGTAAAATGCAGGAGTTGACGGGCGCCGAGTGGATTGACGTTTGCCAGGGCTAGAACTTTTGAAAAGGACTTGATGAAAACAGGGAAGTAGGGCATAATAAATGAAGAATGAATTCTGAAAAATGAAAGATAGCATCAGAGATAGAGAGGAAGCCTAAAGGAGGAGCCCATGGATAATACTGTATACATAACCGGACACAGAAATCCCGATACTGATTCCATTTGTTCCGTTATCGCCTATGCGGAGCTCAAAAAGAAACTGGGTGTGGAAGCAGTACCCCGGCGTTTGGGGGATATCAACCGCGAGACGGAGTTCGTACTGGACTATTTTGGTGTGCAGCTGCCTGAGTTTCTGTATACCGTAAAAACGCAGATTTCCGATCTGGATATGGATATCATCAACCCTGTTTCACCGGACATTTCCATAAAGACTGCATGGACCATCATGAAGCGAAATAATGTCAAAACCCTGCCGGTAGTGGATGAAAATGAGAGGCTGCTGGGGGTTGTAACACTTTCCGATATCACCAACAAGTATATGGATGCCCTTGATAACAACACCATTGCCGCCAGCAAAACTACATTGCGGAATATTGTTGAAACTCTAAATGGAAGAGTGCTCTGCGGTTCCCAGGAGGATTTCGAAACGACAGGCAAAATACACGTGGCGGCCATGAATCCGGAGGAAATGGGCCCCTATATTGAAAAAGGCGATATCATTATTGTAGGAAACCGTGCGGACAGCCAGATGAAGTCCATTGAATTCGGTGCCAACCTGATCATTGTGACCAGTGGGGCCGAGGTAGATGAAGAGGTCGTTGAATATGCAAAAAAGCAAGGGTGTATCATTATCGTGACACCTGTGGATACCTTCACGACGGCACGACTGGTCAACCAAAGCGTTCCCATCGGATATGTCATGACTGGCGGGGAGTTGGTGAAATTCAATGTCGACGATTTTATCGATGAGATTGAAGATCGGATGTTGAAAACCCGGTATCGGAGTTATCCTGTTGTGGATGAAAACAACCGGATCCGCGGGTTTATCTCCAGATACCACCTGATGCTGCGGAAAAAGAAGAAGGTTATTCTTCTGGACCATAACGAGAGAACTCAGACGGTGAATGGAATCGAACAGGCGGAAATACTGGAGATCATTGATCATCACCGGTTGGGTGATATTCAGACCTCGACACCGATATTTTTCAAAAATGAGCCGGTAGGAAGTACCTCTACCATTATTGCCAATTTTTACTTCGATATGGGAATAAAGCCCTCCCGGGGGATTGCAGGAATACTGTGCGCGGCTATTATTTCCGATACTTTAAAGTTTAAATCGCCCACGTCCACTTATACAGACAAAATTACGGCAGAGAAACTGGCGGAAATCGCAGGAATCCAAATTGATGAATTTGCCAATGCCATGTTCAAGGCCGGGTCAAGTCTCCAGGGGAAGACGCCAGGGGAGATTTTCCATCAGGATATGAAGGAGTACAGGCTGGGCAAGCTGAAAGTCGGTATCGGACAAATTTATACCATGGATTTGGAAAGCTTGGGGGATATTCGTACTCCCCTCGCAGAGTATATGGAGAAGTTCTGCAAGGAAAACAATTATAACCTGATTGTATTGCTGGTAACGGATATATTGAACCAGGGTTCGGAAGCTCTCTATGCCGGACATTCCAAGGATCTGATTGCAAGGGCCTTTAATGTGGAAATCAAGGGGAGCAGTGTATACCTCCCGGGTGTGGTATCAAGGAAGAAACAGGTGATACCTTCTATCTCAGCAGTTTTAGGGTAAAAAACTAAAAGCGTTCCTAGCTGCTGGTTCTAGGTTATATGCCACAGGTTTAAAATCCTGATAAATTCAAGGATTAGGAACCAGCAACCAGGAACCAACAACTAGCAACGCTTTTTTGTTGTCTAGGAAAATTCTCTTCCCCAGACAACAAAAAACATTGAATTTATGCGCGTGCCAGATTTTCCTCGTGCTTCGGAAGGGCACATGCGCAAACAAAAGTAGCAAAGCCACTTTTGTTCAAATCTATTTCAAATCCGAGTGCCCGACGATCTTCTGGATACTTCGGGGTACGGCATCCTTGGAATTGCCCCAGGGAGCATCGTTATACCGGTAGTCAAACTTCTTTGTAAACCAGTTAACCTCTTCCTGGACTCTGCTAAGGTGCTCCAATTGAATTTTCATCAGGTTGTCCACGAATTGGGCAGCTTCCTTGGTGCTGAGATATTTCTTGGCGCCCTCCAACAGTTGGCGAAGGTGTTTTAAACAAAAGCCCTTCCGGCTGTTGAATAGGTTACGGAAATCCTCTTCGCTAAACCACAGGTAGAGGATAACATCCACATAGCGGTCCATGGTGTAATGCAGTTTGCTGCAGATGGCACATTTTTGCTCCAGCGCAGTAAGGTGGGAAATGAGTTCATCCGTCACTTTCCCTGAATCGGAGGGCTTTGAGGAGATTCGAGTGGTCAGGTTCTTTACAAAGGATAAGCCCGAATCCTTCTGCAAGCTTTCTCTCCCCTTCTCGTAGAGTTCCTTCAGTTTTTTATTCTGCTCCACTAGGTGAGTATCAATGGTAAGACCCAGGCCTAACCGGTTTTCCTGTTTATTATATAACAGTTCGAAATGCTTCCGGCAGAAACCCTTCTCGTTTGTTTCAATGCGGCCTTCCGGTTCCATCAGGGAAGGTCCCAGCATGTAATCCACATATTCATTTTCCAGCTTTTTTTCCAGCACGCACATTGTGCATTCACAATCCACATTGAATGCATCGGTGACGGGAATCGTATATATTTTCTCTTTCATCGGCCGTGATCCTTTCCAATGTTGTGATCCAATATATTGATTATATCAAAAAAACGGGGGAAAATATACAGAATGGAGAATTAAGAATGGAGAAGAATGGGGAGCGTGGAGCGTTGAATTATAAAGGCTATAAAATTACAGAGGAAAGCAGCGGAATTTTTGTAGAGGGTGTTCGGGATTTTCACCCTGTTCATACCTTTGAATGTGGACAGTGTTTCCGGTGGATACGGGATGAAGAGGGCGGTTATACGGGAGTTGTGCGGGATAAGGTAGCCAGAATCAAGTTTGAAGAGGATATCCTCCAAATCCAGAATGCTACAGCCGGAGATTTTGAAGAGCTCTGGTTTGATTACCTGGATCTGGGCAGAGATTATGGAGCCATTAAGGAGCGACTGGTACAAAAGGATGCCATCATGGAGAAGGCCATTGAGTTCGGTCATGGTATACGGCTGCTGCGGCAGGATTTATGGGAGACTTTGATTTCCTTTATTATCTCTTCCAATAACCGCATTCCGCGAATCATGAAAATTATCGGCGCTATTGCAGGTGCTTATGGAGAGGAGCTACAGTTGAAGGGAAAAAGGTACTATACTTTTCCTCCTGCCGGCAGGCTTGCCGTATCCAGCGTGGAGGAACTGGACGTATGCCGGGGTGGATACCGCTGCAAATATATTATCAACAGTGCCAGGATGCTTCATAGCAGTGTGCTGGACCTGGAACGGTTGAAAGGACTCGGTACGGAGGAGGCCCGGGAGGAAATCATGCGGCTGCCGGGAGTAGGACCGAAGGTAGCGGATTGTATACTTCTTTACAGTGGTACCCGGTATGATGTATTTCCTACAGATGTATGGGTAAAAAGAGTCATGGAGGAACTGTATTTTAAGAAGGAAACCAGCATTAAGGACATTCAGCGGTTTGTCAGGGAGTATTTTGGTGAGCTGGCAGGCTTTGCCCAGCAGTATCTTTTCTATTATGCCCGGGAGAACCGGATCGGAGTGTAGTAGAAGACGGCAGATCATGCATAAAAAAATGTAACGGAATATGTAGTCACATTTATAGCAGACATAAAGTACTATGGTAGTATCAGGAAATGGAGTTCTACATAAGTATGAACGGCCACGACATAGGGCACTGCGGCTGGGCCGGAGGGCCATCATCCATTGCCTGAAGTGAAGCTGCCGAGGTGATAATATGGTCTATTGTATAGGGATTATGGATTCAGGAAATTATGCGTATAATTTGTGCAGGGCACTGGAAAGAAAAGGGTTTGTTTTTGAGGTAGTGGCAACGCCCTGCCAGATTGCACAGATGGGCTGCGGATATAGCCTTAAGTTTCCGGAGGATTACAAGGAATTGGTATTGAAGGAGGCAAAGTCCAGCGGGTATGCCATAAGGGAAATCTATCGCATTATTCCCATGGTTACCAAGAACAAGTATCAAAAAATTCTTTAATAAAAGTATCGTGCTTTGAACCTTACACAATCGGTGGGTAAAATACTCGGACTCCGGGCAGTTTACCTGCTGGAAAGCCCAGATTTGAAGTGCGATACTCATGCTTGAAGAAAATAGACTGAACCGGAGGAAGAGAGTTTTCAGGAGATCAAGGGCCGTGATCGCTGAAAACTCTCTTCATTTTTACCCATAGTCTGCACAGGGTACCAGATCTGTCCAGACCTTATATGTCAAGCTTTGAAGGAGATAACTACAGTTTGATTTATGGAGAAAATGAAAGGTTGGTAAAAGCAGATGGCTTGGAACGGATTTAGCCGCATTTATAGTTTGTTGTTGGGATGGAAAACTGATGATATAATAAATCTACGAACAAGAGATTGTTATAAGGTAGATTTATTGAAACGCGTTTAACGCAAAGGGCATTTTAAGGAAGGATAAGCCTTTGCTACGTGTTATAATAAAACCATCAAAAATCTTAAGCGGTAGGTTTTATTGAAACATATTTGACGGAAATCAAGTATTATAAGGTAAAATAATGATTTCCTACGTGTTATAATAAACCTGCAAACAAGAGATACTATTACAAAGTCAAAAGCATCCTGGAATGTTCGGAATAAACCTATTATTTTGAACCTACATCTGACATAAGGGAGTCCGGTTGTTTGGGAATGGATGTCAGGCCCCAAGTTAATTCCGAAACTCGACTTGAGCGAGTGCAACGGCGGGGGAAGGCTGAAATTATTAACAGGACACCCACCTAGCGAAAGGCTAGGTGTCAAAATATAGGGGAACGGCATTTTGGGTCTTTTAAAAACAAAAGACTCCCCGCAAGGGGAGTTTTTTTTGTTGTGTTTTCACAGATCGAATCTACATTACGATTACTGCAATGTTTTCCATAATATTAAATTTTTCTCAAAAATATATTATACTGTTTTATAGACGGGTTTTAATGACGTTTCAATATTCGATGGAAGATATAGGAGGCGCCTATGGATATAAAGAATTCCATCTATGCTAAAAGAGTACTCTCTTTTATTGCGGGTTTAAAAGCTTTACTGCATGAAAGTAAGGTAGGGGAAGCGGAGGCTTTGTTTTGTGACGATGTGAAAACGGAGGAACAAATTTGCGTACCGGAAGCCCAGGTTTTGGAAGAAGAAAATAAGGAGACCCGAAGTAAAACCATTGTACATGAAATCATACAGATGGTTCATGAGGAATACGATACGGATTTGACTCTTGAGAAATGTGCCAGCCGTCTGAATCTGCATGCCAATTATATTTGGCGCCTTATGCGGAGCGAGATGAATACCACCTTCAGAGAGTATCTCTCCCAATACCGTTTGAAAATGGCGAAGCGATGGCTGGAAGAAACGGACATGCCCATCGGTGAGATTGCAGAAAAGCTTACATACGATAATGCGGCAAATTTTATTCGCTATTTTAAAAAGCTGGAAGGAGTCACCCCCGGACAGTACCGTGAAAGTCAAAATACTGAAAAGCGATGGAAGGAAAGCCGTAGAAGATAATTCTATATAACCGTCGCATGGCCATTTTTCGGTAGCTGCGCATCACGCGATAGTCAATAGATTGCAGAAGATTTTACTCATGCAATAAAATGACAATTACGTATTTAGGCTAAGTCGTAGAAAATTGTCACTGAAATGCCTATTGTTTTTAGTAACTTGGAGTTATACAATGTGTATTGTAATCGGACAGGCCAAAGTAAGAAAATTGTTTATGGCAAGCTCCATTGAGTAAGAAGCACTAAAAATATCCTTTCTTGTATTTAATCACTCGCGATTACTTTTCTATTCCTACCATTACATTTAATGTCTTTCAAGTGTTGCAATCCATAAAATCAATTTTGATATAGATCTGTAAAAGTATTTAAAGTAATAAAATATAGGGTAAACCAAGGGGGTGAAATTTACATAATCATTTAGCCATACTGACGAAATTATTTTCAGGGGAGATTCAAATCTTTTGAAAAGCTACTACCGCTGATTTTAGGAGGTTTGAGTATGATTACAAAGGTAGGTCGTCCTTGGCGAAAAGCAGCACTTTTTCTTTTAGCCTTAGTACAAATTGTATTATTCAGTTTTCCTAAAACCACAGTAGAGGCCGCTTCAGCGCGTCAGATGGAGAATCTGGACCGGGGAGTGGTTGCTGTGAAGGTGAGCAATGGTGTATTTGTCAGCTGGCGGGTATTCGGTACGGAAGCATCCAGTGTTACTTATAATTTGTATCGCGGATCCACGAAAGTGAACGCTTCCCCTCTTACTGTAAGCAATTATACGGATACGGCAGGCACTTCCAGTTCCACTTATTCCGTGGCTGCTGTTGTAAATGGAGTTGAGCAGGCTAAATCAACAGTCGTAAATGTTTGGGGCAACAATTACCTCTCCGTTCCTCTTTCAGCACCCCCAGGGGGAACCACTCCCGATGGTGTTTCTTATACTTATAGTGCCAATGATTGCAGTGTAGCGGATCTCGATGGTGACCACCAGTACGAGATCATTGTAAAATGGGATCCATCCAATGCAAAGGATAATTCTCAAAGCGGATATACCGGAAATGTGTATCTGGATGCTTATAAACTGAATGGCACCCGTTTGTGGAGAATTGATCTGGGCAAAAACATCCGTGCCGGTGCGCACTATACCCAATTCATAGCCTATGATCTGGATGGCGACGGTAAAGCAGAGGTCGCGTGTAAAATAGCCGATGGTACCAAGGATGGAACTGGTACGGTATTTGGGAATGCCAGTGCGGATTACCGCAATTCCAGTGGATACGTACTATCGGGTCCGGAGTACTTGGGCCTATTTTCAGGAGCTTCTGGCCGCCTGCTTGAATATGTCAGCTATCAGCCTCCCCGGGGAACTGTCGGAGATTGGGGAGATACCTATGGAAACCGCGTTGACCGTTTTCTGGCCTGTGTTGCATACCTGGATGGCGTGAGACCGAGCCTCGTAATGTGCCGTGGCTACTATACAAGGACCGTGCTGGTTGCATGGGATTACAGAAATGGTTCTCTCACCCAGCGATGGACCTTTGACAGTAATGCCAGCGGTAATTCCGGATATGCCGGGCAGGGAAATCATAACCTGGCAGTTGCCGATGTAGATGGCGACGGCAAAGATGAAATCATCTATGGAGCCTGCAGCATTGACGATAATGGAACCGGGCTTTATACAACCGGATTGGGACACGGCGATGCGCTGCATGTAAGTGATTTGGATCCCAATAGGGCCGGACTGGAAGTATGGGACGCCCACGAGTCGCCGAATCCCTATGGTGCAGATTTCCGCGATGCAAAAACAGGGCAGGTAATATGGGGCTACAAGGCTTCCGGTGACATCGGAAGAGCCATGGCAGCGGATATAGACGCCAGCCGCGTAGGATGTGAAGTGTGGGCGGCAGGTTCCGGATTATATGACTGCAAGGGAAATATAATCAGCAGTACTGCACCTTCATCCAACAATTTTGCAGTTTGGTGGGATGGAGATTTACAGCGTGAATTGCTGGATGGCATTACCGTTAGCAAGTATGGCGGCGGAACATTGCTCTCCGCCAGTGGCTGTGCCTCAAATAACGGTACAAAGTCCACTCCCGGTTTAAGTGCAGACCTGTTGGGAGACTGGAGAGAAGAAGTGATATGGAGGACTTCCGATAGTTCTGCGCTGCGGATCTATACCACTACAACGCCCACCAGCACTCGCATTTACACCTTAATGCACGATCCCGTTTACAGACTAAGCGTTGCCTGGCAGAATGTGGCGTATAACCAGCCGCCAATGACAGGCTTTTATTTGGGAGGCGGTATGTCAACCCCTCCAACACCCAACATCTATTTGGCCCCGTGAACACAATAGTTCAGGGAGTAAATCCCGGAAGCAAAGGCAGTAATGGATACAGTGTATTGTAAAGATCCATAAGGGTAAATAAATTGTATTGGAGCGGTAGTAGCTTTTTAAAGGATTGGAATCTCTCCGGATAAAAGGAGCAAGGAATAAAAAATTTTCCTTGCTCCTTTTGAATTCAGTGTTCTCCGGGAAATGGGTAAGACTAATGTTTTTCCTCCTTTTGGCTGTTCTCCTTTATTGCGTTCATTGCCAACTTGGCTTTTTCCCGTACTTCTTCGTTTGCCTCGCTGTTCCATAACTGTCTGACGAATTCAAGTGACCGGCCAATCCCTATGATGCCTAAAGCTTCCACAGTGTTCAGACGAATTTGTGGATCTGCATGGTTTAGCAGAGGGATTAATGCGTTCATTGCATTTTCAGTTTTCGTTGCCCCCAGTGCCTTAATTACTGCAATACGGACTTCAATATCCTCTGTAGATAATGCTTTAAGCAGTTTATCGACTTTTTTCTTTTGCGCCCACTTTTCCACTTTTTTGATTGAAAGTGCCATTGCTTTCACCTCCCTTGGTTTTCAGAATAGTGCCGGACAATGTAAAACAGTGCTGGAAAGCAGCAACCGATGTTTATATTACATAATATTCATAGGGGATGTGAATTACTACTCTTTCAGGTTTGTTATTTTACTTCTTATACGCTGAGGAGCGTCAGTTTTGCTCTGCAAGAAACTCCTGCTTTATTGCATATCGTTTCCAGCGGCCTCCAGGTGCCAGGCGCAGCTTCTTTTTTTCCGCATTGCTGAGGCTAATGTCGGGTTTCGTGCTTTGACTGTTCATGAGAATCTGGGTTAGGGTATGGTCATGGTTCTGTACCTGTTGCGCTATCTTCTTACATTGAATGACTTCATTTTCCACAAGGTTCATTCGCAGCTCGAGCTTGGTAAATTCCCGATCAAGACTTTGCTGTGCATTTGTAATCTGCGTCATGTTTTTAACCAGGCTTGCATTGGCTTCCTTTAACTCGTCGACACTGTTTTTCAGCAGTGTAAGACTTTCGACGATCATGTTTCGAAGCTCATCCGGAGACAATGCGTTGGCAGAAGCCGAGGGCTCCTGATAGAATGGGAATTTGAAGCCGTTAGTAAAGATTACCGGGATTTCCCGGACCAGAATTTTTTCGCTTTCGTAGGTGGTATTGGTTTTATAAGCTGCGCAAAATACCTGCCTGCCTCCGGAAAAGGTATTCCGGGCGGGCTTGCTCCATTGCTTGCCGAGATCCCTGGAGACGGTGTAATAGATGGCATCCTCCCTGACCCAGTACACATGGAGATGATTGTTCGCCAAAAGCAAGGAGGCCTCGGTGAAGGGATAGCTGGAGCTATGAAGAACGGTTGCTTCAGACCATAGGTTTTTATCAGGAATTTTCTGTTGGTACACCAGTTCGTATTGTCTGCTGGCCCTGCGTTGATAGCATAAATGCAGGGCATTGTTTTCATCGTTTATGCATCGGGCGAGCTCGCAATCTCCGGCGTATTTCGCTATAGGAGTAAAATCGCTCCACAGATTCTGCGAGGTTGTATATTTTTTGAATCCGATTTGCAGGTGTTTTCCATCAGAGGATGGATAAAACGCATACAGATTTCCGGCTTTGTCACGGCATACAGAGTAGGGAGAAGGGCCATTTGTTACGTAATCCAGTACTCTAGGCTTGGAAGGAGTGTCGTTGCTCAGCACCTGATGGGATAAAAGGGTACTTTGGTTATGCTGCAGGGTGAAAAACAGGTGTACATAATTTTTTCCAGGGGTGAGAAAAAGGTTCTTGTCATAGGCGTTGGGTGATTTGCTCTGTAATACAGGAATGCTCTTTACCGTATCCCCGTTGATGTACAGGTAAAATATATTTCCGCCATTATCCTGATAGAGAAGATGAAAGCAGTCGGAGGAGTCCATATCCGCAAAAAAGCACGGGTGGCAGTTTTTTCTTATTGAAATGGGATCCGTCCAGGTATTTTTCCGGGTGAGTACGCTGTAGCAAATGCCAAGCTTTGGTTCATAATATAAATTCCAAACTTTTTCAGTGGATTGTTTAAACAAATACTGTTTACGGTCGGAACTGTACATAGAAACACCCCTTTATAGAATTGAAAATGGAGAATGGAAAATTGAAAATTATAGCGGATGATCATTTTCAATTCTCAATTTTCAATTCTCCATTCTTATATAAGTGTATGCAGCCGGAATTTGTTATAATGCAGAGGATTAAAAATAATTCACTGTAAAAAACTTTATTATGTGTATCACCAAAAATGGCTCGCAACATATTATGTAATTGAGAGGGAAATCAAAAATGAATATAGCCATAAATGAAAGGGGATATATGTATGGGACACGAACATGAAAGAATAGTTTCCGGTCTGATTTGCCCGAATGACTTATCAAAAGTTAGAGAGGCAGTTTGCGTGCAGACCGAGAAGATCTACGACTCATGCAAAGAGAAAGACTGCATTGAAGATGCGAGGGTATTCTTCAAACACCCTCATAAAGTACAAAGGATTATCGATGCTGCGATGAACGTAAAGATAAGAAGAGCAGAAGTGGTTGACGTATTTGCCGATGTAGAGCCTGTTCCGTTTAAGAGAGGATTCTTTACGGTGGATGTCAAATTCTTCATCAGAGTTACATTAGATTTCTTTGTACCGAGAATGCACGGAGGTACAAAAATAGTCACAGTTCATGGTCTTATACTCTTTGATAAAAAGGTGATTCTCTTCGGTTCTGAAGGCGGTGTTAAGATCTTTAAGGCCCACTTTGTAGAACATGGAATTGATCAGCCTATAAGAAATAGACTGCAACAGGATAACCTGCCGATTTCGAAGGTAGAAGTTGCTGAGCCTATCGCTCTCAACGCCAGGATTGTGGAAAGGTGTGAAGAACACCATCACTGCTTTGAACCGTTGACAAGGACACTGTCCGATCTTCTGGGTGACGACGGCACTGATGATGAAGTCGAAGAAGTTGAGATGGAAGATGAAGATACACGTCATCACCATCATGAGGAGAAGAGAGTCGTTGCTTCCGTGGGTTTGTTCTCCATTATAAAACTGGTTAGGTTAGTGCAGCTATTGATCCCTGCGTTTGATTTCTGTGTACCTAACAGTAAAAAAGGTGCAGAATTTTTTGTCTCCTACATCTCAAGCTCGAACCCTCCTACAAAGCGTATTCTATGCACTTTTTTTGATTCGGAAACATAAACTTTTTCAATGAGTTCCCGGATGATGTCACGTCGTTCCTGGGGATGGAGATCGTCATATAGGCTCATGAAGGACTTGACCCCTTCGATCACTGAGGAAAAGTCTATGACGGACAGGGTGTTCTGCTTTTCAAGTTCTTCCCGTTGTTTTTGCAATCGATTGATTTTTTTCATAAGCTCGTTGATCCTGTCGGCAAAAGCATCCATCTCCACTTTCCCGGTTTCAAAAAGTGCAAAATACCGGTCTCTGGCTTTGGCAGCTTCCTGGATTTCATTTTCCATTCCCCTTATAGCTGCCTGATGATCCGGCTTATTGGCTTTTTCTGCAAGCGCGGCTATATTTTCAACTACTTCAGAGTTAATTAAAACCTCTAATTTTTTAAGTACCGGAGGATCTACTTTTCGTGTAGATATGCAGAAGCCGGTACACAGTCCGCGATTGGGGTTTGCACCTCCACACCGATACATGCAGGCAGGATATTTTTTTCCGTTCCGGGTACTGTGACTTTCTATATAGTACATACCGAGTCCGCATTTTGGACATTTGACTACGGAGGAGAATAACTGGTCCGCGTCCTTTTTTCTAACAGGAGCCTTCTGTTTGTTTGCTTCCAGTCGCTGTTGTACGGCAGCGAAAAGCTCATCGTCTATGATCGCTTCATGGATCCCTTTTTTTGCTTCAAATCCGCCATTTTTCAGGTCTTTTCTGCCCGTAGTTACATAACCGTTATAGAATTCGTTACTGAGCATTTTTACGAGCATTTCATGACGCCACTTCCTTCCGAGCCTGTTGGTATATCCGAGCCCGTTTATGTAATCGGTCAGCTGCTGTATGTTTGCACCGGCTGCATAACGCCTGAAAATCTCCCTTACGGTTTCTGCCTTTTTACTGTCAACCAATACTTCCTTATTGCTATCTGAATAACTATAGGCGAAGGGGATGGAGGATTTGCTTAGACCTTCCTTAAACCGTTGATTCATGCCCATTTTTACGTTTTCAATGATAGTGTTTCGCTCAAACTCTGCTATACTACCCAGGAGCTGCAGCAGCATTTTGCCGATGGGGGTACTGGTGTCGAAGTGCTCACTATAGCTAAGAAGGGATACATTGTTCTGCTGTAAAAGGTCAACCACACCCAGCATATCCAACAGGCTCCTGCTTAATCGGCTTAACTTCCAGATTAGAATGACGTCGAATTTGTGCTGCTTTGCATCTTCCAGCATTTGCAGGAGGCCAGGGCGGTCTTGAATATTTTTACCGCTTATACCGGCATCCTGGTATATCTTTGTTATGACATAGCCATAGGTTTGGGCATATTTTTTTAACAGCGCTATCTGCGCGGGAATGGAGTAGCCCTCCTGCGCTTGTTCTACAGTACTTACGCGTACATAAATGGCAACTCTGTTCAAGGTGATTTCTGCCTGCATAAAATCAACTCCCTTTATAGGGCGCAAATGTGATTTATTCCTATTATTTAATACATGGAATAAATAGATAAGTATGCGCAGCAGGACTGGCTTATGCATGATATTTACTTTTAATCTATTCATATTTATGGGAAAAGAATCTGGAGATGCTAATATAGTACAAGGGATGCCGATAATAATTATACGTACTTTTCTGGTTTTTCAAATTATTTACAACAAGAGGAGCTAAATGAGGTACTTAGGAATTAAGAAATCTATAGCATTACCAGTAATGTTTTCTGTTCTTGGGGTATCATGGCCAGCGTTTGCAGATGTTTGGATTAGTGGGAAAAACTTGATAATACCTAGAACGATGTACCGAGATTTAAATCTGATTTCGGAACACAGCATTAAATGGGAAAATGTACGTAGTTGGTGGATACACAAGACCAACTATGAAAAGTCAAAGGAAGTAAGCTAAGTAGATTTAGGCATAAAGCAGAGTTTGGAATATGTATATCAAAGGAATACTGGGGTTATGGAACCGGTAAGGTGTTACTGGAAAATGTTCTGATGTGGGTAGCGGCTGTGGGAATCGAGAAAATTTCATTAACTGTGGTACAGACAAATATAAAAGCAATTCAATTATATAAAAGGTATGGGTTGGTAGAAGAAGGATTATTAATAAAGGACCGTATCCATAAAGATGGGAACTATTATAATACAGTCATAATGGGGAGAGTATTAGACAAATAGAAGTTAAAACTAGAGGATAATATTTATACGTTACTTTAATTGAATAATAAATGTCCCGGCTCCGGCCAGAGCCTTATTTTTTATCTACATATAGACAGAAAGGTGATACTCTATTTTCCATAAGAAGTTACATATATAAAAGGATTTTTCCGTTATACTTTAATTTGCTTCCTATAGAGTTACCGTTCAAATCATTTTTACTAATCACATTATGTTTACTTCATTCATAAAGTATATAGATGACGCAACTAAACTTTTTGATACAATAGCAAATATAGGAATAGAAAATAATCTGGAGGTGCTTTTGTGTATATTCAATATCAAAATCAAGCCGCTTATGGATATATGCCACAGCCTATAAGAGATGGGGCCGGCGCCACCGACCCCGGCCCACGGGATATTCTTCGGGATATTGAAAACCCCGACTTACTTGTTCCTCCTAAAACTGATGCTGGCCTGGTTCCTAACCTGAAATTCTCCTTCTCCGATGCTCATATGATATTAAAGCCGGGAGGATGGTCCAGAGAGGTCACAGTCAGGGAACTGCCCATTGCAACAACCCTTGCGGGCGTTAATATGCGCTTGACACCGGGAGGTGTGCGTGAGGCGCACTGGCATCAGCAATCAGAATGGGCTTATATGTTATATGGCAGTGCACGAGTTTCAGCGGTTGACCAGAAAGGGCGAAATTTCATTGCCGATATTGGTCCTGGCGACCTTTGGTTTTTTCCAGCAGGCATTCCTCATACGATTCAGGGGCTGGCTCCGGATGGCTGCGAATTTTTGCTGGTTTTTGATGATGGGAGCTTTTCTGACCTTAACACCTTAAGCCTCTCTGATTGGTTTTCACGTATTCCCAAAGAGGTGCTGGCAGCTAATTTCGGCGTTTCAGTCAGTGACTTTAAGACCCTTCCCTCAGGGCAGGTCTATATCTATCAGGGGACCGTTCCGGGTCCTCTTGAAAGTCAGGCAGTCCAGTCTCCTTACGGGATAGTTCCCCAAAGTTACAAACATCGGTTACTGGCACAAAAACCAGATTTTGAAGGGCCTGGCGGAACGGTTAGAATAGTGGATTCTTCTAATTTTCCTGTTTCAAAAACCACCGCTGCGGCGTTGGTCGAGATCAAGCCCGGTGCCATGAGAGAACTTCATTGGCATCCTAATGCGGATGAGTGGCAATATTACATTTCCGGGCAGGCACGCATGGGGGTATTTACAGGAAACGGTACAGCCCGTACATTTGATTATAGAGCTGGTGATGTCGGCTATGTGCCGTTTGCTACCGGGCACTATATTCAAAATACCGGCAGCCAGCCGGTATGGTACTTGGAAATGTTTAAGAGCGACCGGTTTGCCGATGTTTCGCTAAATCAGTGGATGGCTCTAACACCTAAACAAATTATTAAAGAAAACATATGTGTGGGACCGGAATTTATAAATGCTTTGAGAAAAGAAAAATGGCCGGTGGTCAAATATCCGGGGGTTCCGTATTATCCCTCTCGTGGAGAATACAGAACGTAGGAAAGAAAAAGCAAATAAACATTCAACTATGATAGCGATTTCTTTAAAGAATAGATTCAAAAGCGGTTCTTAGGCTGTTGACAAAGATGAAAAGTCAGCAGCCTGAACCACGTTCTGCAGGTGGTATTCAAAGTGAAGAATTATTCTTATGAGTAATCCCTGTAATATTTTGATTAACCTGATTCGTTGTCTCTTTCTCCTTATAAACTCAGTATCCACCCCTAAATTATATTTCATGACTCAATTTTGTGATTTCATTATAGCCGTGCTTCTTACTCCTTTTTTAGTCATTCATCCTATCTGGCGTCGCTGAATTCAAATTCGATTGCATTGTCCTGAATAAATTGTTTAATACGCAATAAATGGGGAGAGTAAAACTTCTTGTGAATGCGAAACTCTTCGGTCCGGATGTCGAATAGGACAAATTTTGAGGTGCATAGGTATATATGAAGGAGGTCTTTATATGGAGGAGAAAACAACAAAAGTGACCGTGGAAGAGCTGCGGGAATTAATAAAGACCGCCCCGGAGTTTGAACCTTTTCGTAAGAAAATAGCTGAAATGATGATCGTTGTGGCTAAAAGGCGAATGGAGCGTGAGAAACAGAGGGCGTAGTATTGGTAAAGACTTAAAGAGAGGATTTTTGCTCTCTTGCTTTTTATAGGAAAGGCGGACAAGTGATGCTGGATGGCCTTATTTGCCATCCGGAAACCAACGGTCATTCTTCACAAACAAGTATTGCTGCGGATCTGGCAAAGATAACGTTACCCGAAGCCTCCAGTTTTAAGGATGGAGAATTTCTGTACCTTTTCCACTGTTGAGTGTACCTAACAAAGAGTGCATAGCATCTACCGAAGAAAATCCCTGTGAATTGTTCGACGCAATCGAATTCCCTGTTGACGAGTTCTTCCCGCCGCAAAAATTTGATTTCCCTGGGGCTACGGAAACAGAGAAGAGATTCAGAGATGAATCGGAATAAGGCAACTAAACAGCGGAAGTACATAGAAGGATGGCGGAAGCCATCCTTCTACCGTGCTGTCGGCTAATATCCCGGCCGGCAGCTTTTTTTAATATATAAAAGCTACAATGTACGAAGCGCGCTGGATTATAGGCAAGGCGGGAAAATATAAAGGGATGGTTCTCACCATCCCTTTATGCTTTTATATGCCTCTTCCCGGTATTAATGCATCAACAATTCCATATACCAAAGCTGCTATCACGGATGCAAAAAGTGTTACGTTATATCCAGGTACAATGAATTTTGTAGCATAGATAATAACAGCAGCTACGATAAAGCCTGTAATTCCTCGACCAAAAGGGGAAGCATCCAGTTTAAAGAGCCTGAATACTACATAGTCCAGAACGGCGATGACTGCTGCTGCCACCAGGAGAGGAAACAAACCTGAGATTGTGAAACCGGGAGTAAAGAAAGCGGTGATAGCAAGGACGATCGCTCCTACTACAAATCTTGATATAAAACTAAGGATTCCAGATCCCTGGCGCCTTGCATTACCATACGTATTAGCCATAATATCACACCTTTAAATTAAATTTTTATTTCTTTATATCCTACTATCTCTATTATTCATTGATATGTGTCCATTTATGCAGATTTTATAGTGCAAAAATTTACAGTAGTAAAATTGTAGAAATTTTATACTCGAAATTATTCAAAAGTTCTTTATAAAAGGATAATTAAGGGAAATAACTCATTTTTATGAGCCGGAAGAGTATGATTATAGTGAATAATATTTTGATTTATATTGGAAATACTTTTATTATCATAGAAAAGCTTTTATTCCTGATGGATTGATAAAATTGTTATTGACATAAAATAAGCTCAAAGATAAAATATATAGGAGTGTGCTTGGACGTTAATAAATTAAATAACTTTACTATATACAAATCAGCCGTTTTAAGAGTGTTGCACATCAAAAATGGCTGAAGCCATTTTTAGGGAGGATTTATCTATCATGTCTGCGAAATACATATTTGTAACTGGCGGTGTTGTTTCAGGGTTGGGAAAGGGAATTACCGCTGCATCTCTGGGAAGACTTTTAAAAGCAAGAGGACTTCATGTAACCATTCAAAAGTTTGATCCATATTTAAATGTAGACCCCGGGACCATGAGCCCCTATCAGCACGGAGAAGTGTTTGTAACGGATGATGGTGCGGAAACGGACCTTGATCTTGGGCACTACGAAAGATTTATCGACGAAAATCTCAGCAAAAACAGCAATATAACAACAGGAAAAGTCTATTGGTCTATTATCAGCAAGGAAAGAAAGGGCGATTTCCTGGGTGGAACCGTTCAGGTTATTCCTCACATCACCAACGAAATTAAGGATCGAATCTACAGGGTAGGAAAATCGGATCATACGGATGTTGTTATCACCGAAATCGGAGGTACGGTAGGCGATATAGAAAGCTTGCCTTTTCTTGAAGCCATACGACAGGTGGCTACCGATGTAGGAAGAGAAAATGTAATGTACATTCATGTTACTCTTGTCCCTTATCTTGGAAAATCAGGTGAACTGAAAACAAAGCCAACGCAGCATAGTGTAAAGGAGCTCAGGAGCATCGGTATACAGCCGGATGTTATCGTATGTCGTACTGAGAAGCACCTTTCCAAGGATCTAAAGGATAAAATCGGTTTGTTTTGTAATATTCCCGGCGAGTCGGTGGTACAGAACCTGGACGCGGAAGTGCTCTATGAAGTGCCGCTGATGCTGGAAAAGGAAGGCCTGGCGGAAATCGTTTGCAAAAGAATGGGCCTCGGGTGCTCGCAGCCTGATTTAGCGGAATGGACACAGATGGTGGAGATACAGAAAAATCTGAAGGAGAATGTTACCATTGCGCTGGTTGGAAAATATGTAGAACTGCATGATGCGTATCTGAGTGTAGTTGAATCCCTAAAGCATGGCGGTATTGCCAATAATGCCGAAGTTACCATAAAATGGGTGAACTCCGAACATTTGAACAGTGAAAATATAAAGAACTATCTTTTGAAGGCCGATGGAATTCTGGTGCCGGGAGGCTTCGGTGACAGAGGAATTGAAGGAAAGATTCTTGCAGCCCAGTATGCCCGTGAAAATAAAATTCCGTATTTCGGTATATGCCTGGGAATGCAGATGGCTGTTATTGAGTTTGCTAGAAATGTAGCAGGCCTTGCCGACGCCAACAGCTCCGAATTCAGTGCCGAATCAAAGCATCCTGTAATTGACCTGATGCCTGAACAACGGGATATCGATGATAAGGGCGGAACCATGAGACTGGGCTTGTACCCCTGTAAATTAAAGGAAGGTTCCAAGGCTTATGATCTTTATAATGAAGGGCTCATATATGAAAGGCATCGCCACCGCTATGAGTTCAATAATGAATTCAGAGAGCTTTTGACCAGCAAAGGAATGATTCTGTCAGGCTTATCACCCAGTGGAAGATTGGTAGAAATTGTTGAATTGAACGATCATCCATGGTATGTAGGCGTTCAATTCCATCCGGAGTTTAAATCCAGGCCCAACAGACCGCATCCGTTATTCAGGGAGTTTATAAGGGCTTCGCTGGAAAAGCAGAGAAATAAATAAAGTGTGTTGAAATAATTGGCATAAAAAAAGAAGTATAACACGTTATACTTCTTTTTTTATGCCAATTATTTTATGTATAGTATAAATTCTCTTAAAACTGACAATACTTATAACAACTGACAAAAGATTAGTAAAATATGATGACAATAGAATTACGCTAAGTTATAACCAAATACGCTGTGTTTGTTACATATCTGTAAAGAAAAGGTTTGGCCGCGACAACATTTGTACATAATTTTGTAAACTGCTTGAGGGGGATTATCATGAGTAAAGTATTACTGTTAATCAAAGGAATTGGAACACCAAGGAACAACGCCATTTTGCGGACAGGTCTGATTGTGATTCTGGCCTTGCTGGCAATGACGGTGGTTGTGTTTGCTTCCTATTCCGATAATGTGAATAAGAGCCTGGCGGATAATCTGATCCGGCTTCATGTGGTTGCAAACAGTGATTCTCCGGAGGACCAGGCACTCAAAAGGGATGTACGGGATGTTATTATCGAATACATGAAGGACCAATTAAAGGACTCCAGGGATATAGCGGAAACCAAGTATATTATTGAGAAAGACATGCCCAAACTGGAGGAACTGGCCCGCAATGAAATAGCACGGCAGGGGAAAAGCTACAGTGTAAAAGCTTCGCTGGGGAGTTACGCATTTCCGACAAAACTCTATGGAGATATTACTCTTCCGGCAGGAAAGTATGAAGCGCTGAAGATAATCATCGGAAATGGTGAAGGCGCGAACTGGTGGTGTGTTCTGTTTCCTCCTCTCTGCTTTGTGGATGCAACCCATGGTACGGTACCCGATTCAGTGAAAAGCGATCTGAAAAACGTTCTTTCCCAGGAGGAATACCAGTTGATTACTACAGCGGATAAAGAGGAAGATATACCTATCAAGGTAAAGTTTAAGGTGGTAGAGTTCTTCCAGGATTCCAAGATCAAGTTTTCAGGAATGATAAGTAGGATATTTAATTAGCGGGCTCCCCAGGGGCTTGCTTTTTTATTGGATAATATTGCATATCTCCTTTTATCTGCTATACTCATACTATATATTAAGGTGCAGTGAAAATATTACTTCCGCTTTTGTGCGGGCCCTTCTCGGACAGCGAACTTTATTCATTATTATCTGCGTAGCATCCAAATGACTGGTAGTTGGGTCAGTTGGATGCGGAGTAAATTTATATAAAGTTCGATGTTCATGGCATCCATGCAGGGTGTAGCACAATGATAGCGGAAGTTATATTTTCACAAATCCTAAATGAAGCAAGGGATGAAGTAGACTTTGCACATAATCCATACTATATAGGAGCTATATATGAGTATAACCAATTTATTTACAATGGCAGATCTTCAGTTTTTTTTCAGCATGACGATGCGTCTGGTTGCAGCCTGTATCCTTGGAGGAATCGTGGGATATGAGCGGGAGAATCTGCATAGACCTGCGGGTTTTCGCACGCATATACTAGTATGTGTAGGATCTGCGTTAGTGATGGTAACCTCTGAGTATATATTTAAAAGCTTCAGAGGTCAGGCCAATACAGACCCTGCGCGACTGGGGGCACAGGTCATCAGCGGAATCGGATTTCTAGGGGCCGGAACGATTATACGGGAGGGCTTTAGTGTAAAGGGACTGACGACGGCAGCCAGTCTTTGGGCTGTATCCTGTGTGGGAATTGCAGTCGGTATCGGCTTCTACCCGGGAGCAATAATGGCAACCCTGCTGATTTTCTTAACCTTGGTGGGATTAAAGAAAGTAGAAGGGTTGTTCGGCCACAAAAGTAATTTGCAGATGCTTTATGTTGAGACCATCAACCTTCCGGGCCAGATCGGGCTCATCGGAACCGTTATGGGCCATTATGACGCTACCATCAAGAATATGGAGTTTACGAAGAGTGAAGAAGATACTCATATTCTATTGAAGATTCTTATCAAGCTTCCGGAAGGAATCGAGGCAAATCTTATCATAGAGGAATTAAAGAAAGTGGAAGGAATTAGCAAGGTGTATTAAAGTAGATTTGTACAAGAAACAATTCTACACCATAGAAGATTGAATAAAAGGAGCAGGATGATGCAAATGTGTCATCCTGCTCCTTTTTTATTCAGTATTGGCGAAAAACTTGTACTAATAAAATTTCTCCCGAATAAAATGTTTTGGAGAAGTCTTTACGAAATAGGATAAGGAGTGAGACACTTTGAGCGTTCTGGAATCCATGATAAGGAACCAAAATGATGAAAGCAGGCTGCATTCGGGACTCAGCAGCAAAGAAGCAAGGCATAAGCTGGAGAAGCATGGGCCCAATAGCCTTACAGCAAAGAAAAAGGTATCTGCGCTTAAAATTTTATTTGATCAGTTTACCGACTTCATGGTACTGGTCCTTCTGGCGTCTACGGCGATTTCGATGTTTATGGGAGAAATTACGGAAGCCATAACCATTATTGCCATTGTAGTCATCAATGCCATACTGGGATTTGTACAGGAATATAGAACGGAGCAAACCATGGAGGCCCTCAAAGGGCTTGCCGCACCGACCGCCAGGGTGATTCGGGACGGAAGGCCGGACACGATTCCCGCAGATCAGATTGTACCCGGCGATCTGGTGGTTTTGGAGGCAGGAGATCGCGTGCCGGCAGACGGACTGCTTATCGAAGTAAACAGCTTGTTTGTGGACGAGGCACTGTTGACAGGAGAGTCTCTCCCCGTAGAAAAGTCCTTGCAGGGGAGCAAAAAATCCGGTGAAACTGCCGCAAAAAAGAACATCGTTTATATGGGAACTATTGTAACCAATGGCAGAGCGAAGGCGGTTGTATGTTCGACGGGGATGAACACCGAGATGGGCAAAATTGCTGATATGATCCAGAACATCGAAGACGAGGAAACACCGCTGCAAAAAAAACTGGACCATCTCGGCAAGTTTATCGTTTACGGTTGCTTAATCATCTGCGCCATTGTTTCGTTAACGGGAGTCCTCAGAGGAGAAGAGATTTTTACCATGCTGCTGTCAGGAATCAGTCTTGCTGTGGCAGCCGTCCCGGAGGGACTCCCTGCGATTGTAACTATTGCTCTGGCGCTGGGTGTGCAGCGGATGCTCAAAAGGAATGCCCTTATAAGAAAACTTCCGGCAGTGGAAACTTTGGGCTGTGCCAGTGTAATCTGTTCGGATAAGACCGGCACGCTGACGGAGAATAAAATGACCATACGCAAAATATACGCCGGAGATTGTATGGTGGAGGTAAAGGGAAACGGATATAGCCCTGAGGGCTCCTTCACGATGGAGGGGAAGGAGATCCACCCTGAAAAGGTTCCTGCTTTACAGTTGGCACTGGAAATCGGAGCTTTATGCAACAATTCAAAGGTGGTAAAATCCCTTGATACGTCAGGGAATGCCCTGAAGAAAATTAAAGCTGCCTTTGGCAAGCAGGAAAGATGGGAGGTCAATGGAGACCCAACGGAAGCGGCTTTACTGGTAGCGGCTGCAAAAGCAGGATTTACGGAAGAGGTATTGGAGAAGCAGTACAGAAGGTTGGATGAAGTGCCTTTTGACTCCGACCGAAAGTGCATGTCGGTTATATGCAAAAATAAGAAGGGGGAAACCGTGGTCTTAACCAAAGGGGCTCCGGATATTATCATTAACAAATGCAGCAAGGTTTTAACGGCTTCCGGCATCGTGGAACTGACTCCCTTTATGAAAAAGAATATCTTGAAGGTAAATGACAAAATGGCAGGGGAAGCCTTGCGTGTTCTGGGGGCTGCATACAGGGGGCTGGGATCCTCTTCCTATAATAAGAGGGAAGTGGAACAGGACCTTGTATTTGTGGGACTCACCGGAATGATTGATCCGCCCAGAAAAGAGGCCATCGATGCGGTTCAAAAGTGTAAACTGGCAGGCATCAAGACGGTCATGATCACAGGGGACCATAAAATGACGGCAACAGCCATTGCAAAGGAACTTAACATTTATACCCAGGGAGATAAGGTTCTGACCGGGGAAGAGCTTGAGAGAATGACGGAAACAGAGCTTGAAAGTGTGGCAGAGGATGTATCGGTATATGCCCGGGTGTCTCCAAAGCATAAGCTAATGATCGTAAAGGTATTGAAAAAGCTGGGGCATATCGTTGCCATGACGGGAGATGGAGTTAACGATGCTCCGGCAGTCAAAGAGGCGGATATCGGTGTTGCTATGGGGGTTACCGGGACGGATGTAACGAAAGAAGCTTCTTCCATGGTCCTGATGGATGATAATTTTGCTACCATCGTAGCGGCCATAGAAGAAGGAAGAGTTATTTATAACAATATCCGCAAATTTATCCGGTACCTGCTCTCCTGTAACCTGGGAGAAGTGCTTACCATGTTTCTAGGGACACTGCTGGGAATGCCCATGCCGCTGCTGCCCATTCACATCCTGATGGTAAATCTGGTAACGGACGGATTGCCCGCCATGGCATTGGGTTTGGACCCTGCGGATGATGATATTATGATGCGACGACCGCGAGGCGCAAGAGAGAATATATTCTCCAATGGACTTCTTAATCTGATTTTGTTTAGAGGAACCTTTATCGGGGTGTGCACGCTGGCTGTGTTTACAAGCGTAATAAATTTCACGGGCAGTCTGGAAACCGCAAGGACAGGAGCCTTGGTAACATTGGTAGCGACACAGCTGCTCCATGTTTTTGAGTGTAAGTCCGAAAGAAAAAGCATCTTTGAGATCAAGCTGTTTAACAACATTGCATTGGTGCTAGCGGTTCTGTGTTCCTTGGCGATCATACTGGCCGTTGTATACCTGCCGGCCCTGCAAGTGATTTTTAAAACGGTTCCCCTTGGATTGACGGAATGGGCACTAATCCTGGGATTTTCCGCCATGGGCCCGGTTATCTCCAGTTTTTTCAAACCCAATGCAAAATACAGAATATAATGATACCGAGGGGGCCTTCAATGATTGGAGGCCCCTGGATTTTTCCATCAACACTGGTAATAAAATCTTGCTTGCAAATATCTGTCAAAATCTATATAATGATTTAGTGTGTACAGGGACAAGCCCTGTAATCTACATAGCCATTTGTGTGAAACAAATATGCATAAAAAATGCAGCATTCGATGCAGTTTATGTATTTAGTTACAAATTGTTCATAATTTATTAAAATATGTTTTGCATAATAGTTATGTACGAGTATCATTCACTGCCATACAACACAATTAAAGCAGGGGGGAATAAGATGATAGAAATACAGAATTTGACTAAGAAATATGGTCAAATTACAGCTGTAAATAACATCAGCTTCACCGTGAACAAGGGCGAAATACTTGGATTCCTTGGTCCAAACGGAGCTGGTAAATCAACTACAATGAACATCATAACCGGATTTATACCTTCCACCGAAGGTACGGTAAAGGTTTGTGGTTATGACATCATGGAGCAGCCGAAGGAGGTAAAGAAACGTATCGGTTACCTGCCTGAACTGCCGCCGCTTTATATGGATATGACGGTTACGGAGTACCTGGATTTCGCCAGTGATTTAAAGCTGCTGGACCCTAAGAAAAAGAAAAGCCAGATGGCCGATATAATGGAGCTTGTCAAACTGACCCATGTGAAGGACAGGCTGGTTAAAAACCTTTCCAAGGGTTATAAACAGAGGGTTGGATTGGCGCAGGCACTGGTGGGGAGTCCGGATGTTCTGATTCTTGACGAGCCGACGGTTGGTCTTGACCCAAAACAGATTATTGAAATAAGAAATCTTATAAAGGCTCTTGGAAAAGAGCACACCATCATACTCAGTTCCCATATCTTGCCGGAAGTAAGTGCCGTATGTGAGCGTGTGGTTATCATCAATAAAGGACAAATTGCGGCTGTCGATACGCCGGAGAATCTCTCAAAAGGATTCGGCGCAGCTACGAAGTTCACTGTAAGAGTAGCAGGACCCAAGGGTTCCGTGCACAATGTGTTAAAAGATATTTACGGTATCAAATATGTGGAAGCCAATTCCCAGAGAGAGGAAGGCACTACCGACTTTATCATTGAAACAATGAAGGAAGTGGATGTAAGAAAGCCCATGTTCTTTGAGTTGGCAAAGCACGGATATCCGATACTTGAATTGAAATCCCTTGATTTGTCCCTGGAGGATATCTTCCTTCAGATTACTACCGAAGAAAAGGGGGTTACTGCGTAATGTTTGCCATATTTAAAAGAGAGTTGAAATCATACTTTTATTCACCCATTGCCTATGCATTGATTGGTTTATTTATACTGCTTTCATCCGTTTTCTTCCTGTTGATCAACTTGAGCCAGCAGTATGCGGATTTCACTGGAAATCTTTCTACCATGGGATTCCTTTTGCTGTTCATTGTTCCCATTCTCACCATGAAAATCCTGGCGGAGGATAGAAAGAACGGTACTGAGGTTCTGCTTGTGACTTCACCGGCCAGCATCGCAAACATTGTTGTAGGCAAGTTCCTTGCGACCTTCAGTGTTTTTATGGTAATGACAGGTATTACCTTTATATATCCCATTTTGTTGGCAATTTACGGAAAGCCGCCTTTTGCTCAGCTGGTAGGTGCTTATATAGGATTTATTCTCCTTGGCGCTGCCTTTATCTCTGTGGGTGTGTTTGCATCTGCATTGACGGAGAACCAGGTAGTTGCGGCAATCATCGCTTTTGTAAGCCTTATTATCATGTGGCTGATGGACAGTATCGCAAGCTATGTGGGTGGAATACCTGCAAAAGTATTAAGCTGGCTCTCACTGCTTTCAAGATACAATGACTTTACCGCCGGTATTTTGAATCTTAGTCCGATTATATACTACCTTAGCTTTACTGCGGTATTTATATTCCTTACCATACAGGTAATAGAAAGAAGACGATGGAGTCAGGGGTGATAAATGATGGAAAAGAAAAAAAGTTCATTTGATTTTAATAAGCTGGTAAGCAGCAGAAGCCTGAAATACGGCTCAAACTCTTTCATTCTTATCGTGGCTGTAATTGCCATCGCCGTAATTGTGAACATGTTGTTCAGCCCTGCTGTACTGCAGAAGGTCATTGGCAGAGAGGCCATCAAGTTCGACTTGACGCCGAACAAACTCTTTTCTCTTGATGAAAAGTCAGTGGAAATATTAAATGGGTTGCAGAAGGAAGTTAAGGTATATGCACTCTATGATGATGCCAGGGCCAAGGATGATTCACGATTGAATGAAGTAAATGAAATCCTGAAGCAATATACCAAATATCCGAAAATAAAGTTGGAATATGTGGATACGGATAAGAATCCTACTTTTATCAAAAGCATTGATCCGGATGGATTGAAAAATATCAGCAAGAATGATGTCGTATTCGTGGTGGACAAAAAGGTGAAGAATGTTTCAAGTTCCGACTTCTTTTCTACCGAGTTCGACCAGCAGACATTCCAGCAGTATGTAACAGGTTCTGCTGCGGAGCAGAATTTTACCGGCGCCATTAAGTATGTGACGGCAGATAAAACACCGACTGTATACTTCCTGGAAGGCCATGACGAAAAGAGAGTGGACAGCGACTATAGAAATGTAGCTGAATACCTTCAAAGAAACAATTATGAAGTGAAGACTCTGAATCTGGCTACTGCGGCAAAAGTGCCGGAGGATGCAGAAATACTGGTTGTTACTGCACCTAAGAAGGACTTGACAACCTCTGAAAAGGATAAGCTGAAGGAGTTCTTCAAAAATGGGGGTAAAGGCCTGTTCGCCTTTGATCCCTTGGATAATGACCCAAAACTCACGCAGTTTGAAGATGTCTTGAGCGCTTTCAATGTTTCCTTAAATTACGACAAGGTAAAGGAAAATGACGACACTCGTTTCATCAAAAACAGACCTAACGATATATTCCCTGAAGTGGTGGACAATTCCATTAATGCACCGATTAATCCAAAAAGCCTGAATGTGTTCATGCCGAAGACTAGAAGTATCAACCTGCTGAAAAATGACAAGGAATACATCACAGTGACTTCATTGATGAAAACCAGCAGCAAGGCGGTAGGTGAAGTACTGGACCCTACAAAGGGCAAGAATATACAGGGACCTCTGGATCTGGCTGTCGCTGTTGAAAACAAGGGTGGAGCCAAGGTTTCCAAGATTGTTGTTATGGGTAATGCTTCCTTTATGACGGATACAGCCATTCAGCAGTATGAGCAGTATGCAGTATCCGGCCTGTATTTCTTCCTGAACTCCTTGAACTGGATGCAGGATCAGAAGCAGGATACCATCGTAGGGCCTAAGACTTATAACAAACCTATGCTTCAAATGTCTGCCTTGACTGCAAATGTACTGGCCTTGGTTGCTGTAATCGTTCTGCCTCTGATCATACTCGGATTTGGTATCTTTGTATGGATGAGGAGGAGACATCTATGAGATTATACAGAAACGCGATTATTCTGCTGGTGATTTTGGGACTCCTTGGCGGTGCCTATGTGTTTATCAGTAAGAAAAATCCAAAGGGTACCACCACGGAAGACAATACACCGAAAGTAGAAAAAATCGTTGATATAGAAAAGGCGAAGATTTCGGAAGTTACCCTGGTGAACAAAGACGGAAAATTCGTATTTGCAAAAAAGGATGATGCGTGGACCCTTGCATCTCCACAGGATTTCAAAGCAGACAACAGCAAGATTGACAGCATTGTGTCAAACCTTGCCACTTTGGTTGCCGACAAGGTAGTGGATGAGAATGCTGCCAACCTGGACCAATATGGTTTCAGCAAGCCTATCCAGATCAGCATCAAATACGATGCCGGAACCAAGGAACTGGAAATGGGGGATCTGAACTCTACAAAGGATGCTTACTATATGAAGGAAAAGGGCAGCAGCAAGGTTTATACTGTGGGTAAATACACAGGAGATGCCATTGCTGTGGCAAAGAATGACTTGAGAGATAAGACCCTATATGAATTGAAGCCGGAAGAAACTTTGGGACTTTCTATGTCGAAGGCGGGAAATCTGGTATTTACAGCGCAAAAAGGGGAAGACAGCCAATGGTTGTTGAAAGCACCCATTGAAGGAAATGCGGATGTATCTAAGATCGGTCCGATTTTGGATGCGCTGTCAAAGACAACCTCTTATGTGAACTTCGTGGAGGAAAAGCCTGCAGATCTTGATAAATATGGCCTCAAAAATCCAGCTTATTCCCTTGAGTTCGAAACGTACAAAGGCAAAACAAAGCTCCTTTTAGGGAATGAGAAGGAAAAGGGTACGGAAAGATATGCAAAGCTGGCAGATAAGGATGAAGTTTTCACCATTGACGATTCATCCTTGAACTTCCTTGACAAGCCGCTGAAAGAGATCATTGAGGTATTTGCCTATATCACAAACATCCAGGATGTTTCCAAGATTGAGGTCACTTTGGATGGCAAAACCACGGTCTCCGATGTGGCAACAAATCCGGACAACAAGGATGAAGATAAGTTCAAAGTTGACGGTAAAGATGCTAACATGAAGGATGAAAAGGATAATTCCATCTTCAAGAAGTATTACCAGGCTTTAATCGGAGTGACTATGGATGAAATTGATGCAACCGGTAAACCTTCGGCTAAGGCAGATATTACCTTCACATATTATTTGAAGAAAGCACCGGGCACTATGAAGGTAGAATTCATACCGAAGGATGAAAACTACTACTATGTAGTAAAGAACGGTAAGTATGCAAATATCCTGGTAGCCAAGAAAAAGTTTGATGAGCCTGAAGGCGTAAGAGACATGACTAAGAAGATTCTGGAGGCCATCAATAAATAAGGTAAAATAGAAGCGCGGACAGTTCAAAAACTGTCCGCTTTATTTTTGTGGTAATGCAGCTGTTCCTCGTCCCCGGTTCCCCTCCCCAGAAGATATTGAAGAAGGGGAACCGTGAAAAGTGCCCTTGAATTCCACTATTCCGATGGAATTCAAGGGCACTTTGTCTCATAGAATTATAGTAGTCTATAAAATGAACCAGAGAAGGAGTTGCTTTATTTGAAAGGGGAATGGGGGAACATCATCAAGGTGGCCTGTATCTATATGGCTACCATTATTGGCGCTGGATTTGCCTCAGGGCAGGAGATTGTAAAATTTTTCTTAACATATTATACCGGCGGATTCTACGGGATTTTGCTGGCAGGCGGCCTTTTTTCCATTATCGGGTATATTGTGCTTGACAAGGTCTATCGGGAACGAATCCGAAATTACGATGAACTGGTATTTCCCATGGTGGGCTGGGTCCTGGGATGGGTTATGGAGATTGCTGTAACCTTGTTTATGCTGTGCCTCTTCTGTGTTATGATTGCCGGAATGGGGAATGTAGTTTCCAGCCAATTGAATTTACCGCTTAACCGCGCAATTGTTGGAGTTTCCATTGTATGCATGATTGTA
Source organism: Bacillota bacterium (assembly GCA_023419605.1). Lineage (GTDB taxonomy): Bacteria > Bacillota > Clostridia > Acetivibrionales > JAEZXR01 > JAEZXR01. Next base: position 153,972 of record JAEZXR010000119.1, read on the forward strand.
ATGCTGACCGATGTAAAAGGGATCGTAACCATAAGCACCTTTATCACCCCCGTTCTGATTGTCGGAATTGTGGCGACGGGGCTTTATGTGATTATATTCAAGGATACTTCGGTATTCAACGTTACTAACTTTATTCCCAGTTTGACAAAAAACTGGGTCTTTTCTGCCCTGACCTACGTTAGTTATAATAGCATCATGTCCATGGTGGTAATGAGCAGTTTGCTGCCCTATTTAAAGAGCCGGAAAGTGGGAATTGTGGGAGGGATTGCAGGGGGGATGATGCTTTGTGTCATTGCACTTCTTATTAACACAGCTTTGTTCCTGTTTTATCCCGAGGTGCTCACAAGAGAATTGCCCATGCTGGATATTGTATCGAAGTACAGCATAACACTGACTCGCATTTATACGCTGGTACTGTGCCTGGCAATGTTTGTCTCCGCTATAACCTCCGGCTTTTATTTTATCGAAAGGGTCAGCAGTAAAACGAAGTTGAACATCCGCATACTTACTGTCATTCTTTGCGCGCTGGTGGTGCCGCTGGCCGGTTTCGGATTCTCCAATATCATTTCCACTGTTTACCCGATATTCGGTTATATTGGCATGTTCATGGTTTTTGCCGTTGTTTTATACGGTATCCGCCTGCGGCCTATGGGTAAATATTTACGGATCAAAGGCAGGGGGTAGGTTATATGTATAAAAGTATAAATTGTTTGTGTCCAGTCTGTGATTTTATGGTAAAATAGATGTAAAGCTTTTAACAAAAGATAAAGTGAGGCGGTGAGGTAGTGAATCTACCTGAAGATAAAAAGAATAGCAAGCTGGGGAGCAGGATTGCCAGTGCCCTGTCCTTTATTATGCTTGTTGTCATTATGGTCCTGATTTCCTATCTGGTATATCTGAAAAGCAACAACGTCGATCTTCAGACCATTAAAGTAGGGGAAATATTCAAGGGAAATCTTTTGATGAAGAGCCCTGATGCGGATGGCGGGGGAAATTCCAAAATAGAATACAATGCGAAGGATAGCTCCTTTTTCAGTACCTATAAAGGATACATTGTCAAATGCACCAATGATAGTATTAAATTCCTTGATAAGACTGGGGAAGAGGTATGGGAGAAGACTCTTTCCATCAGTAATCCCGTTATAAAAACCAATGGACCGGATCTTTTAATTGCGGATTCCGGAGGAAAAAACCTGTACCTGATTCGGGATAAGGAAATCAAATGGACCTATAAGCTGGATAACAATATCATAAATGCGGAGATTAGTTCCGGTGGATATGTTACCGTTGTACATGAAGTGAAGGGATACAAAGGAGCTGTAACTGTTTTTAATCTCCAGGGAGGCCCGTTTTTTACCCGCAATATAGCAGAGGGGTTTGTTATTACGGCTAAAGTATCGCCCAAGGCGAAACAGGTGCTGATTAATACGATGGATATCGGAGGAATAAAGGCCAATGCCAGCATCGAACTTACGGACATGCTGGGGAATCCTTTGGGAAGCAAAATACAGATAGAAGATACACTCTTTCCTGCTGTCTGGTATCTGGAAAATGAGACCATCATAGGCGTCGGAGAATCAAAGGTGCTATGCTGGAATAAGGATGGAAAGACCAAGTGGGAAGCTCCCTTTGAAGGCCAGGAAATCACAAGCTCGACCCTTCTGGATGGGAAAAGCACTGTAATTGCACTGGGGGGAGAAAGTAAAAACAGCATTCTTTCGGGCAGTACCTCCAAAATATTAACCATAAGCGCGGAAGGGAAGCAAAGTGAAATCTACACCATTTCGGACTCCGTTAAAAACCTGGCTTCCAAGGATGACGTAATAGCGGTAAATACGGGCGGAGAGGTTCACTTTATAGGTGCTAAAGGCAAGCTGCTGTACAAATATTCTACAAAGACCGATGTCACGGAAGTAAAATTTTTTAGTAAGGATGAAGCGGCTGTAATTACAAAAAACAGCGTTGAATTCATAGAGATTAAAAATTAAGGAGGTCAAAACATGAATTGGACAGACTTGCTGGTGATTGCTCTCATCGGTGGTTTTGGATTTTTTGGACTCAGAAACGGGTTTATATACTCCATGTTCCGGCTGCTATCGTTTTTTGTATCTGCGGTTTTAGCAGTCAAATTCTATCCACTGGTTTCCAAGATCCTGATGAAAACGGCAATCTACGCCAACATTAAGAACTCAATTCTTAAAAATCTGATGCTGCAGCAGCAGGCACAGGCTCCAAAGATGGACAGCCAGGCAAAGCAGGCCGCAGCGGACGCCATTATCGGCAATTTGAAGCTTCCGGGTTTTTTGAAGGAAACCCTCGTCAACCACATGCCCAATCCATCTAAGTTGATCGATCTCAGCCAGATCATGGATAACATCAGTGGAGAATTGGCCAAGATGGTCATCGATATCATTGCTTTGATTGTTTTGTACATACTAATACGGATTGGCCTTGTTTTCCTGCGCTTTATATTGCAGGGACTGGCGAAGCTGCCTGTGTTCAAGCAGCTGGATAAGATCGGAGGGTTTTCCTTTGGCGCGGTGGAAGGATTGCTGACCATCTATATTGTTTTTGCATTTGTGATGTTATTCAGTGCGTCCCCCACGTTTAAAGGCATGTATGAGGCCATCGACAGTTCCCTCCTGGCGAAATTTTTCTACCAGAACAATTTTATCGTAAACTGGATGTTCCCTAAGTAAAGGGATTCTATAGATAGTAAGGTTTATAACTGGAAATCTATCACTAAAAACCTTACAAAATTTATTATACGAGGAGGAATCCATATGATTACACATATTGTATTTTTTAAATTAAAAGACAGAAGCAAAGAAAGTGTTGAGAAAGCACGGGATGTGCTTATGAGCATGCAGGGAAAAATTGATTTGCTGCGTCATCTGGAAGTGGGTGTGGATATACTGCATTCCGAAAGGTCCTATGATATTGCACTGGTTACGAAATTTGACTCCATGGAGGATCTGAATGCATACCAGGTTCACCCGCTTCATGTTGAGGTGTCAAAATACCTGGGGACTGTGAGAGAGTCTGTGGTAGCTGTAGACTATGAATCTTAGGATTAGGGCAAGAGTAGCTTCCACTTTTCCTATGGGGAGCATATAATTTTTGGCTGTATCACAACATGAATGGAATTGCTCATAAAGGGGTAAGTATTTTCATGAATTGTGCTTTTTCCTTAGAACTATGGACTTTAAATTTAAAATAGTAGTAAAATAGAAATAAATCAAATAGCCGGGATATCTCCCGGCTATTGCTTTAGGACTTGTAAAATAAGAATCGGTCTATAATTTTGTTTCACTCTTCTCGGACGACGGACTTTATATATTACTTTCGATGCAGCATAAATTCCTATAAAGTTTAGCGGCTAGGATGCTGGGGCGGGCTCGCAGAAAAGACCGGGTCATTATTTTACGGAGCCTTAAGTGCGGAACAGATACGGAAAGTGAGGCTACAATATGCGAAGTGATGCAGTGAAAAAGGGGATTGAGAGAGCACCGCACCGGTCTCTTTTTAAAGCAATGGGGTATACGGATGAGGAACTGGAACGGCCGCTGATTGGCGTCGCCAATTCCAAAAGTGAAATCATTCCCGGGCACATTCACCTGGACAAAATAACAGAGGCGGTAAAAGCGGGTATCCGAATGGCAGGAGGAACGCCTGTAGAGTTTGGTGCCATCGGTGTTTGTGATGGTATCGCCATGGGACATGTAGGGATGAAATATTCTCTGGCTACCCGGGAGCTCATCGCCGATTCCTGTGAAGCCATGGGCCTGGCTCACAGCTTTGACGGAATGGTGTTTATACCCAACTGTGATAAAATCGTACCGGGAATGTTGATGGCTGCAGCTAGAATTAATGTACCTTCTATCGTAATCAGCGGGGGGCCGATGCTTTCCTTGCAGCGTGATGGAAAACAGTTGGATTTGAACAGCGTATTTGAGGCGGTAGGGGCCTATAAGGCAGGCAAAATCACAGAAGAAGAAGTGGGCGAATTCGAAGACCACGCTTGTCCGGGCTGCGGCTCCTGCTCCGGAATGTTTACTGCCAATTCCATGAACTGTCTGACGGAGGTACTGGGACTGGGGCTGCCGGGGAATGGCACAGTACCTGCTGTATATGCGGAAAGAATCCGCCTGGCCAAAAAAGCGGGCATGAAAATCATGGAACTGGTAGAGAAGGACATAAAGCCCTCCGATATCCTGACTTCAAAAGCTTTTGAAAATGCGTTAACGGTGGACATGGCCCTTGGCTGTTCTACAAACTCGGTGCTGCATTTGCCAGCTATTGCCAATGAGGCGGGAATCGTTATTAACCTGGACGTAATCAATGAGATCAGTGGCAAGGTCCCGAATCTATGTAAACTGGCACCGGCCGGTTATCACCATATCCAGGATCTCTATGCCGCCGGCGGAGTTCAGGCAGTAATGAAGGAGTTGACCAAAAAGGGACTGCTTCACCTGGATGGAGTGACTGTCACCGGTAAAACTGTGGGGGAAAACATTGAAACGGCCAGAGTACTGGATTACAGTGTAATCAAGAGCATTGAGGAGCCTTACAGCATCACCGGAGGAATTGCGGTGCTTAGGGGAAATCTGGCACCGGACGGAGCTGTAGTAAAACGGTCTGCGGTGGCTGCGGAAATGCTGGTTCATGAGGGGCCGGCCAGGGTATTTGATTCGGAAGACGATGCGATCCAAGCCATCTATAAGGGCAGCATCCAAAAAGGAGATGTGATCATCATTCGCTATGAAGGGCCCAAAGGGGGACCTGGAATGCGTGAGATGCTGGGGCCTACTTCTGCCATTGCAGGGATGGGGCTGGATAAGCATGTGGCCCTGCTGACGGATGGTCGATTCTCCGGTGCAACCCGGGGGGCTTCCATCGGGCATGTTTCTCCCGAGGCCATGGAGGGCGGGCCTATTGGACTTGTACAGGAAGGGGATCGAATCGAGATCGATATACCCAAGGGTAAACTGAATGTTCTTGTTTCAGAAGAGGAGCTGGCGGTAAGAAAGCAGGCATGGAAGGCGCCGGAACCGAAAATTACCAAGGGCTACCTGGGCAGGTATGCGAGACTGGTGTCTTCAGCGAGCACTGGAGCAGTGCTGAAATAGTTGATAGTTGACAGAGGACAGTTGACAGTTAAAAGAACAGGTGGTTTGAAATAATAGGCCATACGAACTTGCAGTTAATAGTTGCAACTAAAGATATAAAATGCTTTTCAACTGTCAACTAATAATCGGGGGTGTGTGAATATGAGATTGACAGGGGCGGAGATATTTATAGAATGCCTCAAGGAACAGAGTGTGGATACGATTTTCGGGTATCCCGGCGGAGCTGTTTTAAACCTGTATGATGCCTTGTATAAGGCGAAAGGGCGGATACGTCATATCCTGACTTCCCATGAACAAGGAGCGGCCCATGCTGCGGACGGATATGCCAGGGCTACGGGAAAGGTCGGCGTGTGTCTGGCAACTTCCGGACCGGGTGCTACCAACCTGGTGACGGGAATTGCCACAGCCTATATGGATTCTGTCCCCATGGTTGCTTTTACCGGACAGGTGGCGACAAGTCTTTTGGGGAAGGATTCCTTCCAGGAGGTAGACATCACGGGAATTACCATGCCCGTAACAAAGCATAATTACATTGTGAAGGATGTAAAGGAACTGGCGGATACCATACGGGAAGCTTTTATTATAGCCCGTGAAGGAAGGCCGGGGCCGGTTTTGGTGGATATTTGCAAGGACGTGACAGCAGCAGCGGCAGAATATGAGCCGCAGGTTCCCGTGAGGATCAGAGAGGCTGATATGGGAGTCCCAGAAAGGCAAATTGAAAAAGCGGCGGAAATCATAAACAATGCAAAAAAACCTATACTTATAGCGGGAGGCGGAGTTTCCATCGGTGATGCCGCACAGGAGCTGCTGGCACTGGCAGAGAAGGTACAAATTCCGGTAGCTACCACATTGATGGGGCTGGGTGCTTTCCCCGGAAATCATGTCCTCTACACGGGGCTGGTGGGAATGCATGGGACAAAAACTTCGAACCTGGCGGTATCCGAGTCTGACCTGTTTATTGCCGTCGGAGCCCGTTTTAGCGACCGGGTGATCAGTGATGTCAGCAAATTTGCACCGAAGGCACAAATCATGCATATTGATATTGATCCCGCAGAAGTCGGGAAAAATATTACTGTACACTACCCTTTGACAGGAAATGTACGGAAAATATTAAGGGCTATTACTGCCAAGGTAGCAAAACGGGAGCCTTCCGGGTGGAATTATCAAATTCGGGAATGGAAGGAATCCTACCCTTTGAAATACCCGAAGGATGATGTACTGCGCCCCCAATACACGATCGAGCGGCTGTACGAACTCACGGAGGGAAAAGCCCTCATCACCACGGAAGTGGGGCAGAATCAGCTCTGGGCGGCACAGTATTACAAGTATACGAGACCCAGGCAGTTTATTTCTTCCGGCGGATTAGGCACTATGGGCTATGGATTGGGTGCCTGTATGGGGGCTCAGATCGGCTGCCCGGATAAAAAAGTCATTAATATAGCCGGAGATGGGAGCTTCCGGATGAACTGCAACGAGCTGGCTACGGCAGTGGAATATAAACTACCTATTATTATTGCCATCATGAACAACCGGGTTTTGGGTATGGTGCGGCAGTGGCAGAATCTTTTCTATGACGGGCGGTATTCTTCCACCACTATCGATCGAAGCACGGATTTCGTGGCTCTGGCTGAAGCTTACGGGGCTTTGGGATTCAGAGTCACAGGTCCGGGAGAGGTAGACCGGGTTCTAGAGGATGCGTTGTCTTCCACCGATCGGCCTGTGGTGATTGATTTTGTGATTGACCGGGATGAGAAGGTGCTTCCCATTGTACCTCCAGGGGCACCCATTAGTGAGCTGATTGCCGAATAGGGTTGAAATAAAGGGCGGCAAATAGAGAGTCACAGACTCATCTGTTTGCCGCCTTTTCTTTATTAGATACCCATGAGTATTTGTTTTACAGGCGGTAGAGTCCTTCGACTTACCAAATTTCAATGGATTGATGTGACAGCATAAATTTGTTATACTGTAGGTAGACTAAAAGGTTAGGAGTGCACCGCACATGAAGCAGAAAGTTACCAGGTATCTCTCTTTTATAGTGATACTGCTTATACTTGTGAGTATGCTTCCATTACATGATGAGCCGCCTGTATTTGGAATGGATAAAAGTACAGGTACTTCAAAGGCCTTTCTTTCTGCTGCTGTCATGGATACGAGTGCTTCCTATATCAAGCAGGAAAGCGGCAGAGAATACGTAACAGCTATTTTCAGTAAATTTCATACGGAAATTTATCATTCCTACTTGCAGTTGTCCACTACTGCGGCGGGGGTACAAAGTGTTGAAGTCTTGGAAGACCGCAGGGATAAATTACGGTTTCTGATTACCCCATATTTTCACGGGAGTAGATATAAAAATGAATTCACCTTCTGCTAAAACCAGATAAGGAGGTGAAACTGCCATGGGTACTACTGAAATTGTTGTACTTTCTATTTGCGTGTTGATTGTAATTGCAGGAATGATTTTTGGATACAGACAAAGCAAGAAAGGTGAAGAGCTTGACATGGCCAATAGTAAAAAGGAATCCAAATAGTAGAAGGGGGACGGCGAAAAGCCGCCCCCTTTGATGTATAAGCATAATGCTTTTACCGGATTGTTCATGAGAAATCTCTTAAAAAAATTGCATATTTACGAAGGAGTTTCATAGGATGATGGTGACATAGGTATCGAACTTTGAATTGGATTTTTCCAGAAAGCGAACCGCCGAAAATCCGTGTATTTCCCTTCTGGTTACTAAGGTTCAAAGTGCGCTGACCTACTACTATAGGCATAGGAGAGATGAACATGAGCAATTATGGGCTATATGTTTATGGAATTATGCGTGAGAATAACGATTCCGCTTTATCCGGCATACGCGGAGTCGATGAAACACATTCCCTCATGGCCATCACCGCAGGGGAATTCCACGCCATAGCCAGTCCTGTGGATTTGGCGGAATTCGGTGAGTGTGAAATTAGTGAGAGGCTGCAAAATATGCACTGGGTGGAGGGAAAAACAAAAAGGCATTTTGAAATACTTCAGCAGCTAATAAGTATAGGGACCATCGTTCCGGTAAAATTCTGCACCGTTTTTATCCATGCAGAGCATCTGAAGGCTTTTTTAAACGCGCATGCGGCATATTTGCAGGAGGCATTTTCCTGTTTTCAGAGCAAAGAAGAATGGGTATTGAAAATGATTCGTGACAGCACCCATTATTCAGGGGGAAATATCAATCAAATGATACAGGATAAAATAACGGAGACCCTGTCTGCATTTTGGAAGGAATTAGGTACAAAAGTGGAAAAAACCAAGCTGAAGGGCAGTCTTTTCGTTCCATCGGCAGAAGACCGGGAGAAGCCATTGCTGAAGGCCGTGCTTCTGATCCGGAAGGAGGAAGTCCCTGGAGTTATACAATGGGTAAAGGATCAGGATAAAAAACTGGAAACCTTTAGTTTAAAAGCAGAGCTTTCCGGCCCTCTGCCCTTTTATAATTTTGCGGAGCTGTTTATCCCTTAAAAAAATTTGTAACAGTAAAGGAAGGCTGCAGAAAAACCCCAGAGAGACAGCCTTCATGACCTTTCGATTATAAATATTGCGGACAGAATTTAAAGTAAAAGGAACCGATAAGCATGGAAGATCGGTTCCTTTTGCATATTTAGCGTCAAACAGGTATTGACGGCGGGAGCAGGTCAGTATATACTTAGGATACAAAGCATACATAAATAAAAATATCTTGACATACTTTCGTTTTTATGATAAATTAGGTATTGCTTCTTTGTGTAGCTTTTTTTTTATGCCAAAAATGTACTTTTCGAGTGGGAAATATTTGTAACAGCTAGGTAGAAAAGTATGCAATCAAAGCCGCTTTACATAGAACATAATCGGTCTAAAGCTGTTTTGATTACAAATTTATTCATATATGTATAATCTGTAGCTGGAGGTGTTAATAATGAGAGTTAAAATAACAATGGCTTGTGGCGAGTGCAAACAGAGAAATTACAACACGATCAAGAACAAGAAGAATGATCCGGACAGACTTGAAATGAGAAAATATTGCAGGTTCTGTCGCAAACACACTGAACACAAGGAAACAAAATAGTCTCTTGAGCGAAATAACAAGGACTGTCTTTTTGCTAAATCCTGCATGATTTCCATATGGGAGTCCGCAAAAAAGTCCAGGTCATTTATTTCAAGAGATACAGTTTGTGTGACGAAGTTTTAAATTACGTCAAATCCTAAAAATAATAAGCGGGATGTGAGTGTATGGCTGATGAAGCAAAAGTTTCAAAATTCGGCAATGCTCGTAAAAATGTAACCAGATTTTTCAGGGAAATAAAAAGCGAGCTGAAAAAGGTAATCTGGCCAAACAGGGAGCAGTTAGTCAATAACACAATAACAGTTTTGGCGGCATGTCTGGTAATGGGAGTTATAATCTGGGTAGCAGACTTTGTACTTGGCGGGGCATTCAAATTTTTACTTAATAACATTTAAAGGAGGACATGGGGCCTTAGGGCTCTTTTGAGATATGTCTGAAGAAGCAAAATGGTATGTAGTCCATACTTATTCCGGGTATGAAAACAAAGTGAAGGCGAACATCGAAAAAGTTGTTGAGAACAGAAGCATGCAGGAATTCATTCTTGATGTCGTTGTTCCCATGGAGGAACAAATTGAAATCAAGGATGGCAAGAAAAAGGCAACTTTGAGAAAAGTGTTTCCCGGATATGTTTTGGTAAAGATGTTTATGAATGATGAATCCTGGTATGTTGTTAGAAATACCAGGGGAGTGACCGGCTTTGTCGGTCCTGGGTCGAAGCCTGTGCCTTTAACTGATGAAGAAGTAAAGACAATGGGTGTTGAGGAATTTGCACCTGTTGTGGATTACGAAGTTGGTGACAACGTAAGAGTAATCTCTGGACCCCTTGAAAACTTTATTGGAATTGTTGAAGAAATCAACATGGAAAAGAGAAAGGTAAGAGTGTCGGTTTCTATGTTTGGCAGGGAAACCCCTGTTGAATTGGAACTTGTCCAGATACAGAAAATCTAACTGTAAATGATGAGCAAAGGAGAAAAACTTCTTTGCGAATCAAAAAGAAAGTTGTTATTTGTCAATAACCTTGGATTTAAGAATATGGGTGTGTGTAATGATGGTCTCATCATTTTCCATTCATCATTCTTATATTATATATAATATTTGGGAGGTGGAATTTATGGCAAAGAAAATAGCTGGATATGTAAAGCTTCAAATTCCAGCAGGAAAAGCAACTCCGGCTCCACCGGTTGGACCAGCTTTAGGACAACATGGCGTAAACATCATGGGATTTTGTAAGGAATTCAACGAAAGAACTGCTAAGGATGCAGGACTCATTATTCCTGTAGTTATCACTGTATATGCAGACAGATCTTTCTCGTTTATTACAAAAACTCCCCCTGCTGCTATTCTTTTAAAGAAAGCTTGCAAGATTGAAAGCGGTTCTGGTAAGCCAAACAAAGAAAAGGTTGCTAAGATTTCCATGGCTGAAGTCAGGAAAATAGCTGAGCAGAAAATGCCAGACCTTAATGCGGCAAGTGTTGACGCTGCAGCCAGCATGATTGCAGGAACTGCAAGAAGCATGGGCATAGTTGTTACTGAATAATTGAAAATAGAAGGTTGTAGATAGGGGATTAAAATAATTCTCCATTTTCAATTCTTAATTCTCAATTAGTTACACGGTGGGAGGAACGCAGGTTCCGACAAATTTACCACGAAGGAGAGGATAATCATGAAGAGAGGAAAGAAGTATACTGAGAGTGCTAAACTCGTAGATAGATTAGCTGTCTATGAGCCAATCGAAGCTCTCGACCTGGTTCAGAAAACTGCGAAAGCAAAGTTTGATGAAACAGTGGAAGCTCACATTAAACTGGGTGTTGACTCCAGGCATGCTGACCAGCAGGTTAGAGGCGCTGTTGTACTCCCTCATGGTACTGGTAAAAAGGTTAGAGTTCTTGTTTTCGCTAAGGGCGACAAGGCTTCAGAAGCTGAAAAAGCCGGTGCTGACCACGTTGGTGCAGAAGATATGGTTACAAAGATCCAGAACAATAACTGGTTCGAGTTTGACGTTGTAGTTGCTACTCCGGACATGATGGGTGTTGTTGGTAGATTAGGTAAAGTGCTGGGTCCGAAAGGATTAATGCCGAACCCTAAAGCCGGAACAGTTACCATGGACGTAGCAAAGGCAATTGCAGATATCAAAGCCGGTAAAATTGAGTATAGGCTGGATAAGACCAATATTATCCACTGCCCAATCGGAAAAGTTTCCTTTGGTACGGATAAGCTGAAAGATAACTTCCAGACATTGTTGGAAGCTGTTATTAAAGCAAAGCCTGTTGCTGCAAAGGGACAGTATCTGAAGAGCGTAGTTGTATCATCAACCATGGGACCTGGAATCAAAGTAAATCCACAGAGGGTTACTGAGTAATTCAGGATAGCAACAGGATGATAATGCTGATATAATAATTTAAAAAATGCTTTACAAAGCTTTTAATATAGTGTATTATATTGCAGTAACTGAATAAAGTTTGCCATAGACAGTAGGTGTTTTTACTTAATAGAGACACTTCTCATCCTACCGAGGAAGAAAAGTTATTAATTTTTGATTGGTAATTATACCCTCGTATGTTTATGCGCATGCGAGGGTTTTGTATTATACACTGAATTCTATTCATAGGGAGGTGCGAAACTTGCCAAGTCAAAAGGTTTTAGAGCAAAAGAAAGTTGTAGTAAGTGAATTATCTTCTAACTTTAAAGATGCAATGACAATGGTATTTGCAGATTATAGAGGGTTGACAGTTGAACAGGATACAGAATTAAGAAGTGCTCTTAGAAAAGCTGGTGTTGAGTATAAAGTTGTAAAAAACACTTTAACTAAATTGGCAGCTAAGGAAAATGGCATGGATGCATTGGAGCCAACGTTAAATGGCCCTACAGCCATGGCATTCAGCACGACTGATGTTATTGCTCCAGCAAAAGTTATGGCTGAATTTGCTAAGAAGTATGAAAAGCTGGAATTGAAAGCGGGTATATTTGAAGGTAAGGTTGTTGACGTAAGTGTTATCCAATCACTTGCAGACCTGCCGTCAAGAGAAGTACTGTTAACTCAGTTGGCTTGTGGCTTGAATGCTACAATCGCCGGACTCGCAATTGCATTGAATGCAGTAAGGGAACAAAAAGAGCAAGCTGAAGCTTAAGTCAGCAAGAAATTATTATGGAGGTATAATTAAAATGGCTAGTGAGAAAATTACAAAATTTATTGAAGAAGTAAAAACATTAACTGTATTAGAATTATCAGAGCTTGTAAAAGCAATCGAAGAAGAATTTGGTGTATCCGCAGCTGCAGCAGTTGCGGTAGCAGCTCCTACAGCGGGTGCAGCAGCTGCCGTTGAAGAAAAGACTGAATTTAACGTAATCTTAAAGGATGCTGGCGCTGAAAAAATCAAAGTAATCAAGGTTGTTAGAGAAGTAACCGGTCTTGGACTGAAAGAAGCGAAGGACCTGGTTGACGGAGCTCCTAAGACTGTTAAAGAAAACGTATCCAAGGACGAAGCAGCTCAGATTGAAGCTAAGTTCAAGGAAGTTGGAGCAACAATCGAAATTAAGTAATCTAAGTTTGAGTAAACAAAAGAGGCTTCTTACAAAGAGGCCTCTTTTATACTATATAACAAAAATCCCCAAAATAAAAAAGCCGGATAACCATTGACAAGTTGTTACCGGTATGTTAGAATTATAAACTGCGTTATAATTTTGGTTTGAAATTCCAATTGATAAAAGAAATAGCAAATTAATACATTTTGATTATAACATAGAAGAATAAAGAAGACAATAATTGTTAATAATATTTTAATGACTGCGGTTTACTTGCTAAAGTTAGTATATGTAGTCTGCTGAAAATTATACTCAAGGTCGATGGAAATATATACTTCAAAGAGGAATAACTTCAACCTAGTGTTAAAGTTTGCAGTCCCGAATCGGGTCGGCCAGGGTTGAAGTACAATGGGTACTTTCCTTAGATTGTTACAGGGCTTTTAATAATACTACTAAAGGTCCTGAATATATATATAGTCCTATTCAAGTGCATGACATTGCGCTTTCAAGACAAAGTCATAACTTATGAGGTGATTGTTAGATGGTACATCCCGTACGACTAGGTAAAAACGTTAGAATGAGCTACTCCAAAATCGATGAAGTCCTGGATATGCCGAACCTTATTGAGGTTCAAAAGGACTCCTACAAATGGTTTTTGGACGAAGGCTTAAGGGAAGTGTTCAGAGACGTTTCCCCTATTACCGATTACACCGGTAATCTGATTCTTGAATTTGTAGACTATTCTCTTGACGAAAACCCTAAATATAGCGTTGAAGAATGTAAAGAAAGAGATACTACATTTTCTGCACCTTTAAAAGTAAAAGTAAGGTTGATTAACAAGGAAACCGGCGAAGTTAAGGAACAGGATATCTTCATGGGAGATTTCCCCTTAATGACAGACAATGGCACTTTTATTATCAACGGTGCTGAAAGGGTAATCGTCAGCCAGTTGGTTAGATCACCCGGTATTTACTATACAATGAAGTTTGACAAAACGGGTAAAAAGCTTTTCTCAAATACAGTAATTCCGAACCGTGGTGCATGGCTGGAATATGAAACGGATTCCAACGATGTTATATCCGTGAGAATCGATAGAACCAGGAAGCTTCCTATTACTGTTCTTCTTAGAGCTTTAGGCTTTGGAACGGACATGGAAATTATGGATCTTCTGGGCGAGGAAGAAGGAATTATTGCAACCATACAGAAGGACAACACAAAAACCGTTGATGAAGGCTTGCTGGAAGTCTATAAGAGATTGAGACCTGGAGAACCTCCTACAGTGGAAAGTGCTACTTCGTTGATCAATAGCCTTTTCTTCGATCCAAAAAGATATGATCTGGCCAAGGTGGGACGTTTTAAATTCAATAAAAAACTTTCCATTGCCGCCCGTATTGCAGGTGCAGTTGCTGCACAGGATATCGTTTCACCGGAAACGGGAGAAGTTCTGGTTGCTGAAGATGAAAGAATTACAAGGGAAAAGGCAGAAATTATCCAGAACTCCGGTGTTAATGCAGTTTACATAAACATTGAAGGCAAAAAAGTAAAAGTCATCGGTAACAATACCGTAGATATTAAGGCATTTGTAGATTTTGACGTCGCCGGTATCGGCATAACGGAAAGAGTTCGGTATGAGCTGCTGAAAAAGATCCTGAGTGAGAACGAAGGAGAAGAGAATATTAAAAAAGCTCTCAAGGAAAACCTTGATGAACTTGTTCCCAAATATATAACCATTGATGATATTATATCATCCGTCAGCTACCTCATTAACCTTGAGTATAATGTAGGAGATGTGGATGATATTGACCATCTGGGAAACCGTAGACTGCGTTCTGTCGGTGAACTGCTGCAGAATCAGTTTAGAATCGGTCTCGCCAGGATGGAAAGAGTTGTAAGAGAAAGAATGACAATCCAGGATATCGACATTGTGACTCCACAGGCGCTGATTAATATCCGGCCGGTTGCAGCTGCTATCAAGGAATTCTTTGGAAGCAGCCAGTTGTCACAGTTTATGGACCAGACCAACCCTCTGGCAGAGCTGACGCATAAGAGAAGGCTCAGCGCGTTGGGGCCTGGTGGTTTGAGCAGGGAAAGAGCGGGCTTCGAAGTCCGTGACGTTCACCACTCCCACTATGGCCGTATGTGCCCTATTGAAACGCCGGAAGGCCCGAACATCGGTCTGATCGGCTCCTTGAGCACCTATGCAAGAATCAATGAGTATGGGTTTATTGAGGCACCTTACCGAAAGGTAGATAAGACCCAGGGTGTTGTTTCCAACGAAATTATCTATCTCACAGCGGATGAGGAAGATAAATATGTTGTAGCGCAGGCAAATGAGCCATTAGATGCAAGCGGAAGGTTTGCGAACAAAAAAGTTGCCGTTCGATATAAGGATGAAATCCTTGAGGTAGAACCCAGCCGGGTTGACTTTATGGACGTATCGCCAAAGCAGCTTGTTTCTGTTGCTACAGCCATGATTCCGTTCCTTGAAAACGATGACGCGAACCGTGCGCTCATGGGATCTAACATGCAGCGTCAGGCTGTGCCTTTGATCAAGGCGGATGCGCCTATCGTCGGTACCGGTATCGAATATAAGGCTGCAAGAGACTCCGGTGTCGTTGTATTGGCTAAAAATGCAGGTGTTATAGAAAAAGTATCGGCCAATGAAATTACCATAAGAACCAAAGAAGGTAAAAAGGATACTTATAAGCTGCTGAAGTACCTACGTTCCAATCAGGGAACCTGTATCAATCAGAGACCCATCGTTCGCAAGGGTGATGTGATTGAGAAGGGAGATGTTATCGCAGACGGTCCTTCCACCGACAACGGTGAAATCGGTCTGGGTAAGAATATACTCATCGGTTTCATGACATGGGAAGGTTACAACTACGAGGATGCCATCCTGATCAGTGAAAAGCTAGTGAAAGAGGATGTGTTTACCTCCATTCATATAGAAGAATACGAATGCGAATCCAGAGATACCAAACTGGGACCTGAAGAAATCACAAGGGATATTCCGAATGTAAGTGAGGAAGCATTAAAAGACCTTGATGACCGCGGGATCATAAGAATTGGTGCAGAGGTTCGTTCCGGCGATATTCTGGTGGGTAAAGTGACTCCGAAGGGCGAAACCGAACTGACTGCCGAAGAAAGATTGCTTCGAGCGATATTCGGTGAAAAAGCGAGAGAAGTAAGAGATACTTCACTTCGTGTACCACACGGTGAAGCCGGTATTATCGTCGATGTTAAGGTGTTCACAAGGGAAAATGGCGATGAGCTGCCGCCTGGAGTAAACCAACTGGTACGGTGCTATATCGCACAAAAAAGAAAGATCTCTGTCGGAGATAAGATGGCGGGTCGACATGGTAACAAGGGTGTTATCTCAAGAATACTCCCGGAAGAAGACATGCCGTTCCTTCCGGATGGTACACCGTTGCAGATCGTACTGAATCCGCTGGGCGTTCCTTCCCGTATGAACATTGGTCAGGTTTTGGAAGTTCACCTCGGATACGCTGCAAAAGCCCTGGGTTGGGAGATTGCAACGCCGGTATTTGACGGTGCGACCGAAGATGATATCATTGAAACACTGAAAAAAGCTGGACTTTCAGAAGACGGTAAAACCGTACTTTATGATGGAAGAACCGGAGATCCTTTCGATAACAGGGTAACCGTAGGATACATGTATATCCTGAAGCTGGCCCATCTTGTTGACGATAAGATCCATGCCCGTTCTACCGGTCCATACTCCCTTGTTACGCAGCAGCCGCTGGGTGGTAAGGCTCAGTTCGGTGGACAGCGATTTGGAGAAATGGAAGTTTGGGCTCTGGAAGCATACGGAGCTGCATATACATTACAGGAAATCCTTACAGTTAAGTCTGACGACGTTGTGGGTAGGGTTAAGACCTATGAAGCCATTGTTAAAGGCGAAAACGTTCCGGAACCGGGTATCCCTGAATCCTTCAAGGTGCTCATCAAGGAACTCCAGAGCCTTGGACTGGACGTTAAGGTATACTCTGAAGAACAGGAAGAAATTGCTATCAAGGAATCGGTTGAAGATGAGCTTGAGGATCTCAGTGTAAATATCGAAGGCAGGGAAGATGAAGCTTCACCGCTGGCTGATTATGATGATCTGGGAGATGAAGCACTGGATGACGATCTCGAAATCGATGAGTTCGAGTTGGATGATCTGAGTACGGCGGATAACCTTGACGAAGGTATGGTTGATGATCTTTTCGCAGATGATGAGGAAAGCTTTGACGAAAGCCTGGACGAAACAGATTTTTAAGGGAAAGGAGAGAGTGCCGTGTTTGAACTTAACAATTTTGATTCAATAAAGATTGGTTTGGCTTCTCCGGAAAAAATCAGAGAATGGTCAAAGGGAGAAGTAAAGAAACCTGAAACTATAAACTACAGGACTCTTAAACCTGAAAGAGACGGACTCTTCTGTGAGAGAATTTTCGGACCTCAGAAAGACTGGGAGTGTCACTGCGGTAAATATAAGAGGATTCGATATAAAGGAATCGTTTGCGATCGGTGTGGAGTTGAAGTAACCCGCTCAAAAGTTCGTAGGGAAAGAATGGGTCATATAGAACTTGCGGCTCCGGTATCCCATATATGGTATTTTAAAGGGATACCCAGCCGTATGGGACTGATATTGGATATGTCACCTAGAGCACTGGAGAAAATCCTGTACTTCGCATCCTATGTGGTTATTGATCCGGGACAGACACCGTTGTCCAAAAAGCAATTGTTGTCTGAGAAGGAATACAGGGATAGCATTGAAAAATTCGGCAACCGATTCAGGGCTGGAATGGGAGCGGAAGCCATCAAAGAGCTTCTGCAGGAACTTGACCTGGAAAAACTCTCTAAAGAGTTGAGGGCTGAACTGGATGATGTGTCCGGGCAAAAGAGAATACGGTCCATTAAGCGGCTGGAAGTTGTAGAAGCCTTCAGAGGGTCCTCCAATCGCCCTGAGTGGATGATCATGGATGTAGTACCGGTCATTCCGCCGGAACTGCGCCCCATGGTACAATTGGATGGCGGAAGGTTTGCCACCTCCGACCTGAATGATCTGTATAGAAGGGTTATCAACAGAAATAACCGTCTGAAAAGATTGCTTGACCTGGGTGCTCCCGATATCATCGTAAGAAATGAAAAGAGGATGCTCCAGGAAGCTGTGGATGCTCTTATTGATAACGGTAGAAGAGGAAGGCCTGTAACAGGTCCTGGAAACAGACCGCTCAAATCCCTTTCCGATATGCTGAAGGGTAAACAGGGACGTTTCCGTCAGAATCTTCTCGGTAAGCGTGTTGACTATTCCGGTCGTTCCGTTATCGTTGTAGGTCCGGACTTGAAATTGTTCCAGTGCGGACTACCGAAGGAAATGGCATTGGAGCTGTTTAAACCCTTTGTAATGAAAAAGCTTGTAAATGATGGGCTTGCCCATAATATAAAAAGTGCCAAGAGAATGGTGGAAAGAGTAAGGGCAGAAGTTTGGGATGTCCTGGAAGAAGTAATCAAAGAGCATCCTGTACTGCTGAATCGTGCTCCAACCCTCCATAGATTGGGTATTCAGGCTTTTGAGCCTGTTCTGGTTGAAGGTAGAGCGCTGAAGCTTCATCCGTTGGTGTGTACAGCATACAATGCCGACTTCGACGGTGACCAGATGGCGGTACACGTTCCGCTTTCAGCAGAAGCACAGTCGGAAGCCAGATTCCTGATGCTTTCAGCAAACAATCTGCTAAAGCCGCAGGATGGTAAACCTGTTACTGTTCCTACCCAGGACATGGTTCTCGGCAGCTATTACCTCACCATTGAAAAAGACGGTGAGTTGGGAACAGGAAAAATCTTCTCCTCGATGAATGAAGCGCTGATGGCGTACGATAACCAGGCTGTGGGCCTTCACGCACCCATTAAGGTGAGATTGACAAAAGAAATCGATGGCAAGCCTGTAACAAAAATTATTGATGCCACTGTAGGAAGGCTGATATTCAATAGCGCCATTCCTCAGGACATTGGATTTGTGGATCGCTCAGACCCGGATAACCTTTTTGATTTGGAAGTTACCTTCGTAGTAACCAAAAAAGAGCTGGGTAAGATCATTGACAAGTGCATAAGAAAGCATGGAACGACAGAGACTGCCATCGTACTTGATAAGATAAAGGCTCTTGGTTTTAAATACTCTACAAGAGGAGCCATAACCATCAGTGTATCCGACATGGTAATTCCTGAGGTTAAGGCGAAGTTTATCAAGGAAACGGAAGATAGAATCGATAATATTTTGAAGCAGTATAAGAGAGGCCTTATCTCCGATGAGGAAAGGTACAACTCCGTTATCAGTGCATGGACCGAGACGGTTGAAAATATAGCCAATGCCCTTATAAACAACTTGGATAAATTCAACCCGATCTATATGATGGCGCATTCCGGAGCCAGAGGTAACGTGAACCAGATCAAACAGCTGGCCGGTATGAGAGGCCTTATGGCCGATACCTCCGGTAGAACCATCGAAATACCGATTAAGGCGAACTTCCGTGAAGGCTTGAAGGTTTTGGAATTCTTCACCTCCACCCATGGTGCCAGAAAGGGTCTGGCCGATACCGCTCTGAGAA
The DNA here is from genome assembly GCA_023419605.1 of Bacillota bacterium. GTDB lineage: Bacteria > Bacillota > Clostridia > Acetivibrionales > JAEZXR01 > JAEZXR01. The sequence goes on from JAEZXR010000119.1 coordinate 173,301, forward strand.
CGGCGGACTCCGGTTACCTTACAAGGCGGCTTGTTGACGTAAGTCAGGATGTTATCGTTAGAGAATTTGACTGCGGAACCGACAAGGGTATTGAGGTTTCCGATGTTAAGGATGGCAATGAAGTAATTGAAGGTTTACAGGAACGCTTGGTAGGAAGATACACCATCGATCCGATTGTTCACCCTGAAACCGGTGAGGTGCTGGTAGAAGCAGACACCATGATCAAGGAGAGACAGGCAGAAAAGGTTGCCAAGGCGGGTATCAAGAAGGTTAGGATACGGTCTGTACTTACCTGCCATTCCGAATTTGGAATTTGTGCAAAATGCTACGGAGCGAACCTTGCTACCGGTGATGAATGCAATATCGGAGAAGCTGTTGGTATCATAGCCGCTCAATCCATCGGTGAGCCGGGTACCCAGTTGACCATGAGAACCTTCCACACAGGGGGTGTTGCCGGTGATGATATCACACAAGGTTTGCCTCGTGTAGAAGAATTGTTTGAAGCAAGAAAGCCAAAGGGACTCGCAATTATATCCGAGATCCCGGGTACGGTTAAGATCGTGGAATCGAAGAAGAAGAGAGAAGCTGTTGTTACTTCTGAAGATGGCGAATCCAGAAACTATCTGATCCCGTATGGCTCAAGACCGAAGGTAACGGATGGCGATGTTGTAGAAGCCGGGGATGAATTGACGGAAGGTTCCGTTAACCCGCACGATATCCTTAAAATCAAAGGTCTGAAAGGCGTTCAGTCCTACCTGATACAGGAAGTACAGAGGGTTTACAGGCTGCAGGGTGTTGATATCAACGACAAGCACATTGAAGTTATCGTACGTCAGATGCTGAGAAAAGTAAAAGTGGAAGATGCCGGCGATACAGCACTTCTCCCCGGTGGCCTTGTAGACATGTTTGAGTTTGAAAGCGAAAATGACAAGGCTGTGGCACAGGGCTTGCGTCCTGCAACCGGAAAGAGAGCACTGCTGGGTATCACAAAAGCATCTCTTGCAACAGAGTCCTTCCTGTCAGCTGCATCCTTCCAGGAGACAACAAGGGTGTTGACGGAGGCGGCTATTAAAGGTAAGATCGACCCACTGGTTGGTTTGAAGGAAAACGTTATTATCGGTAAACTCATACCCGCAGGTACAGGCATGAGCCGATATAAGGATATAACCATCAATACGGCTAATAGCATCGGTGAGTAAGATTTCAAGTGAATTATTTATGGGCAATGGAGTAAACTCCATTGCCCATTATTTCATCTGGGCTTTCCAAATAATTGCATCTTGACAAATTCATATTTGAGGTGATAGAATATTTTAGTGTGTATTTACCCTGCATTATTTGCGGGAATATGATTTCTGTAAGGCAAATTAACTCTTGGAGTCATGGACAGGGTATGAAAAGTGTAACTGCGATTTTGTCTGTTAGGGTTAATTGATCTATTGGAGGGTAAAAAGTGCTGGAAGAGTTAAAAAACAGTAATAAGATTGTTGGAGTAAAGCAATCACAGAAGGCCTTGGAAAAGGATAGCGTAAAAACTGCTATTATTGCCAGGGACGCAGATGAAAAAGTTATTCGATCCATAAAAGAATTATGTGAAAAATATTCTGTTGAGATTGTTTACGTGGATACGATGAAGCAGTTGGGTAAAGCCTGCGGAATTGAAGTAGGTGCCGCTGTTACATGCCTGTTGAAGTAATTGTCAGTTTTTATTACAGGATTGACAGTTGTTTTTTGGCGTCTTGGAATGGTAATTTGTACTAAATACTTATTTAATTTAATTTTGAAATAAATTTATTCATATAAATTTATTACAGTTGGAAATTATTCATTACCAACTGTTAACTACGTTTGAAGGGAGGTGTATGGATGCCAACGTTTAATCAGTTGATCAGAAAGGGAAGACAAACTCTTGAGCAAAAGTCTACTGCTCCTGCATTGCAGAAAGGTTATAACTCTCTGAAGAAGAAGACTATGGATTTAAGCAGCCCTCAGAAGAGAGGTGTGTGCACTGTTGTTAAAACAACTACTCCAAAGAAACCTAACTCCGCGTTGAGAAAGGTTGCCAGGGTAAAATTGACTAACGGTATAGAAGTAACTGCTTACATTCCGGGTATAGGCCACAATCTTCAGGAGCACAGCGTTGTTCTTATAAGAGGCGGTAGGGTTAAAGACTTACCGGGTGTTAGGTACCACATTGTTAGAGGAACTCTTGATACTGCAGGTGTTGCTAAGAGAATGCAAAGCCGTTCAAAATACGGTGCCAAGAGACCAAAAGCAGGTGCTGCTAAGAAGTAAGATCATACAGCGTGCTGCGCGCGACGTGTGAAATTAAAAATGGTGCTAAGTACGTTGTTTTTATATATATAGAATATAGAATAACTACCAGTGCCGACGACGGTGAAAAGCCGCGAGTACCTTTGATATCATTATCATAAAAGGAGGGAAGCAAGGTGCCAAGAAAAGGATTTATAGCTAAAAGAGAAGTATTGCCGGATCCAATATATAATGATAAAGTTGTTACAAAGCTTATCAACAATATCATGCAGGACGGTAAGAAAGGTGTAGCTCAACAAATCTGCTACGAAGCTTTCGATATTATCAAGGAAAAGACTGGAAGAGACCCATTGGAAGTTTTCGAGCAGGCGATGAACAACATCATGCCTGTACTGGAAGTAAAGGCTAGAAGAGTTGGCGGAGCTACGTACCAGGTTCCTATCGAAGTAAGACCCGAAAGAAGACAAGCTTTAGGTCTTAGATGGTTGACTCTTTACTCACGTAAGAGAGGCGAGAGAACCATGAGGGAAAGACTGGCCGGAGAAATTCTTGACGCAACAAACAACATGGGTGCAGCCTTCAAAAAGAAGGAAGATACTCATAAGATGGCTGAAGCTAATAAAGCTTTCGCACATTATAGATGGTAAGAAATTAATTGAAGATGGAGAATTGAGAATGGAAAATTGCAGCTTTGTGATTTTAATTCTCAATTATCAATTTTCAATTCTCAATTAATTATTGAGCTATCGTGAAATTGAAAGGAGGGTAAAGATGCCCAGGCAATTTAGTTTAGAAAATACAAGAAATATCGGTATCATGGCTCACATCGATGCCGGTAAGACAACTACAACTGAACGTATCCTGTTCTACACCGGTAGGGTTCATAAAATCGGTGAAGTTCACGAAGGCGCTGCAACCATGGACTGGATGGAGCAGGAGCAGGAAAGAGGTATTACCATTACATCTGCTGCTACTACTGCGCAGTGGAAGGGTACCAGAGTTAACATCATCGACACACCGGGGCACGTTGACTTCACAGTTGAAGTTGAAAGGTCTCTTCGAGTTCTCGATGGTTCAGTGACGGTTTTCTGTGCTAAGGGAGGCGTTGAGCCGCAGTCTGAAACTGTTTGGAGACAGGCTGATAAATACGGCGTTCCCCGTATGGCATATGTCAACAAGATGGACATTATGGGAGCAGATTTCTATAACGTTGTAGATATGATGAAGGATCGACTGAAAGCAAATGCTGTGCCGATTCAGCTGCCGATTGGTAAAGAGGACACCTTTAAAGGTATGATTGACCTCGTTACCATGAAGGCATATATACACTTGGATGACCTTGGAAAAGACATTGAAGAGACATCCGTCCCAGATGACATGAAGGATATTGCAGAAGAATATCATAACAAGTTGGTTGAAGCTGTTGCTGAACAAGACGAAGAATTGATGATGAAATATCTTGAAGGCGAAGAGCTGACAGTAGAAGAAATCAAGTCAGGTATTAGAAAGGCTACAATCGCAGTTAAAATGATCCCTGTTATTTGTGGTTCATCCTACAAAAACAAGGGTGTTCAGGAATTGCTCGATTCCGTAGTTGCGTATTTGCCATCGCCGCTTGATATCCCTGCTATAAAGGGTGTTTTGCCGGACAGTGAAGAGGAAGTTACAAGACCTGCAGATGATAATGGTCCTTTCTCCGCACTTGCATTCAAGATTATGACGGACCCATTCGTTGGTAAGCTTTGCTTCTTCAGAGTTTACTCAGGCAAACTGAGCTCCGGCTCCTATGTTCTTAACTCTACAAAGGGTAAGAGAGAAAGAATCGGTAGAATTCTGCAGATGCATGCGAACCACAGGGAAGAAATTGACATGGTATACTCCGGAGACATAGCTGCTGCTGTAGGTTTAAAAGACACTACAACGGGCGATACTCTTTGTGAGGAAAATAGCCCTGTAATTCTTGAATCCATGGAATTCCCTGATCCTGTTATCCATGTTGCGATTGAGCCAAAATCAAAAGCTGGACAGGAAAAGATGGGTGTTGCACTACAGAAACTTGCAGAAGAAGATCCAACATTTAAAGCATATACCGATCCTGAAACAGGACAAACAATCATCGCAGGAATGGGTGAGCTTCACCTTGAGATCATTGTTGACCGTATGTTAAGGGAATTTAAAGTAGAGGCGAACGTTGGTAATCCTCAGGTTTCTTATAAAGAAACAATCCGTAAGGCTGTTAAGGCTGAAGGCAAGTTCGTAAGACAGTCCGGTGGTAGAGGTCAGTACGGTCATTGCGTACTCGAAATCGAACCGAGAGAACCCGGATCAGGATACGAATTTGTTAATAAAATCGTGGGTGGTGCTGTTCCTAAGGAATACATCGGACCTATCGATGCAGGTATCCAGGATGCTATGAACAATGGTGTATTGGGCGGTTACCAGGTTGTTGACGTAAAAGTAACGCTGGTAGACGGTTCATACCATGAAGTTGACTCCTCGGAAATGGCGTTTAAGATCGCCGGCTCCATGGGCTTCAAGGAAGGTATGCGTAAAGGCGATCCTGTACTCCTCGAGCCTATCATGAGAGTTGACGTTACAGTACCGGAAGCCTACATGGGCGACGCTATGGGCAGCCTTAACTCCAGAAGAGGTAGAATCGAGGGTATGGAAGCAAGATCAGGTGCTCAGTCTATAAGAGCACATGTTCCACTTTCCGAAATGTTCGGATATGCGACTACGCTTCGTTCACTGACTCAGGGTAGAGGCCAGTTCGTAATGCAGCCTAGCCACTTTGAAGAAGTTCCGAAGAACATTCAGGAAGCTGTTATCAGCGCAAGGTCGGCGAAGGAATAAACAAGGGTTTGTGACGAGCGTTGGCAGCGAGCCAATGGCAGAGTTATATACTCTGATTTTAACAGTTTAATAGCGGGGATTGTGCAATTCTGCATAATTCCCGCATTTAAAACAAATATACTAATAAATAGTTTGTCAACAACCAGTAATAATACTGAGTTAGGGAGGAGATTTTAAAAATGGGTAAGGCTAAATTTGAAAGAAACAAACCCCACGTTAACGTTGGTACAATCGGACACGTTGACCATGGTAAGACATCTTTGACTGCTGCTATAACTAAAGTATTGGCTCTGAACGGTAAGGCTGAATTTAAAGCTTACGATCAGATCGATGCTGCTCCGGAAGAAAGAGAAAGAGGTATCACTATCTCTACAGCTCACGTTGAGTATGAAACTGACAAGAGGCACTATGCTCACGTTGACTGCCCTGGACATGCTGACTATGTTAAGAACATGATCACTGGTGCTGCTCAGATGGACGGCGCGATCCTTGTTGTTTCTGCTGCTGATGGCCCGATGCCTCAGACAAGAGAACACATTCTTCTGTCCCGTCAGGTTGGCGTTCCATACATAGTTGTTTTCTTGAACAAGTGTGATATGGTTGATGACGAAGAATTGATCGAATTGGTTGAAATGGAATTGAGAGAGCTGCTCAGCTCCTACGAGTTCCCAGGTGATGATATTCCTATCGTTAGAGGTTCAGCTTTAGTTGCTCTCGAGTGTGGATCCAAAGATGCTTCTGCTCCTGAGTATGCTCCAATCCTCGCTCTGATGGATAAAGTAGATGAATATATTCCTACACCTGAAAGACCTACTGACAAACCGTTCCTTATGCCTGTAGAAGACGTATTCTCCATCACAGGCCGTGGTACAGTTGCTACTGGTAGAGTTGAAAGAGGAACAATCAAGGTTGGAGAAGAAGTTGAAATCGTTGGTTTGGCAGAAGCTCCTAAGAAGACTGTTGTAACTGGTGTTGAAATGTTCAGAAAGCTTCTTGATCAGGCTATGGCCGGTGACAACATCGGAGCCCTGCTGAGAGGTGTTCAGAGAACTGAAATCGAAAGAGGACAGATTCTGTCCAAACCAGGTTCAGTTAAACCTCACACTCACTTCAATGGTCAGGTTTACGTTCTTTCAAAAGAAGAAGGTGGTAGACATACTCCTTTCTTCAATAACTACAGACCTCAGTTCTACTTCAGAACTACTGACGTTACAGGTGTAGTTACCCTTCCAGAAGGCGTAGAAATGTGTATGCCTGGCGATAACTTGACAATGACAATCAAGCTCATCACTCCAATCGCAATGGAAGAAGGCTTGAGATTCGCTATCCGTGAAGGCGGAAGAACTGTTGCATCTGGTGTTGTAACTTCAATCATTGAATAATAATATTCAATATATAAAAAGGTACCGATTTATCGGTGCCTTTTTTGCTGTTTTATAACAATTTTCCTGTGATGTTTTCAAAAAAATATCTTTACAATGGAAACTGTGCAGTGTTCAATAAAGCTCCACCGAGCATATTGTTGGTTTTCTATGAAATAAAGACAAATTTCAACAAAAAAACATCGTTGCAAGTTAATGGAATATATGGTAGTATGAACTAAAACGTATTTATAGACATAAGTAAATAATTTATCAATTTACTATAGAATCCTGTAAGAAAATGTATCTTACTATAAAAAAGAATTCTGTAAAGGCGATATTGAGACGAGTACAATATACCTTTTGTGGCTAAGAGCCCTATTCAATAGTTTGTAGATACACTTCAAAAGCCATAGAAGAATCACATTTCTGCTAAAAAGACAATTATAAAGAATTATATCAGTTATAAAGATTTTAACGAGTTGAAAAGCAAACGCTGGGAGGACAGGCTTCTATGATTTTGAATTACTCCCCAAGAGAATATAGTAACGTGATTAATTTACGGAACGAAGGAGAATGCTTTAAAGCCTGCCTGAGTTTTTGCTATTTCGTGGGTGGAGAGATTCCGTCATTTTTTCATTCCCAGGAAAAAAGATACTACGATGGGCTGAAGTTTGAAAAAAGAAGGAAAGATTACAGTCTTGGAAGATATGTTGCAAAACGCTCCGTTGGATTATTTTCCGGGGAGAAGGACCTAAGCAGGATCGAAATAAAAAACGGGGTCTTTAACCAGCCTATTGTAAAATACGGAAATGAGCAGAATCTGCAGGTAAGTATTAGTCATTGTGAGCATATGGGGGCGGCAGTCGCATTCCAGGAAGATCATCCTATGGGGATTGATATCGAAAGAATCTCTTCAAAAACTGCCAAAATCATAGAGTCACAAATCGACGAAGATGAAAAAGAATTGATTAGGAATAGAGAACGGACACCGGATTTCATGCTTATACTATTATGGACCTCAAAAGAATCCTTATCAAAGGTATTGAAAACAGGGTTAACTGTTCCACTGAATCTTTTTAAAATAAATAGGATAATCGATAAAGGTGAATACTTTATTAGTATATACGAAAATTTTAACCAGTATCATACCATTTCCTTTGCTCTTGCAGATTATATATGTTCCATTACAATTCCCAAGAATTCCGAGTTTGAAATGGATATACAGGCAATACGGGATTGGTTTGGAAATGGTACAGATACAGGTATTGCACTTTGAGATTTGTTTTGGGGGGCACTGCGGTAAATTTCTTGTGAATATCCCAAATCATAAGGAATTCTGTGAGAAAATCGACGAGGGATGTATAGCATGAAAGAGAAGAACTCTACCAGAGGAGGTGGCTGACAAATAAGGCGGCCTATAGGGCTAGAAAGACGGTGTCTGCATTTTTAAAACCTCTATAAAAAAGTAATACGCTTATTTTAAAGTAGGTCTGTTTGTATCATCAAAATGATCCATTTGCACAGCGTATCATAAAGCAGCTCAAGTTGGCTTATCTTAGTATATTGTAGTTAATTAAGGGTAGGAGGATGAAAAAAAATGGATTATAAGAATATCTATGAACTCATAAACAGTATAAAGATGGATCACGTGCAAATCGAATTCCCCGACGGCGTTAAGGTTACAATGAGCAACAAACCGATTCCAACGGATAATAGCCAGGGTTTGGCTGTATCGCAGCAACTCGCTGCTAAAGATCCTATAAAAACGTCTGTTGAGGAGATCTCACTACAGGGTGGGAAGACGAATGAGCCTGCAAAGGGTTTTAAGGCAGAAAAGATAATTGCTTCACCGATTGTAGGTACTTTTTACGAGGCCAGTTCACCCAATGCAAAAGCATTTGTTGAAGTAGGCTCCAGTGTTAAAAAGGGACAAGTCCTTTGCATCGTTGAAGCGATGAAGCTAATGAACGAAATCGTTTCTGAATATGATGGTGTTGTTGTAGAAATACTGGTGAAAAATGAGCAATTGGTGGAGTACGGCCAGCCCATGTTCGTAATTGCATAAGTCCTGTCAGAAATGCATTCTTATCAAACCTTCTATAGGGATAACCAACTTTAAATCTTATGATTCTCAGCGGCAAAAACGTCCGGGATTTGGGGCAGTATGGCCATTGGATCAATTCAATGCTGGAGTTGGATATCTATAAACGTAAATTATACTTTATAACAAGTGCTCACGGTAAATAAGGATAAAGCGCCGGAAACAGTGCGATTCATGGGAGAAGAACTGGCTGCTGTATTGCGGTGCAGCCAGCTTTAGTCTCGGATACTTCCAGCCTGGAAGTATCTTTGCATTCCGAACATAAAAAGCAGAGTAAGAATAGTTAGTTTTACAGTTGAAGGATGACTTTCAATACAGATGAATCTATACCCGAAGGAATAAGTAATGGAGGTTTGGCATGTTCAGTAAAATATTAATTGCAAATAGGGGAGAGATCGCAGTCAGAATCATCAGAGCCTGCAGGGAGCTTGGTATTTCAACAGTGGCAGTATACTCTGAGGCGGATAGGAATTCGCTGCATGTACAAATGGCAGATCAGGCGATTTGTATCGGTCCTGCGGCTCCCCAGAAAAGCTACCTGAATATACAGAACATCATCAGTACGGCTGTATCGACAGGTGCAGAGGCAATCCATCCGGGCTTTGGGTTTTTATCGGAAAACAGCAAATTCGCTAAAATCTGTAGAGAATCCAATATTACCTTTATTGGGCCATCGCCGGAGGCCATCGATTTAATGGGAAACAAGTCGAAAGCGAAGGAAACCATGAAGCGTGCAGGAGTACCTGTGGTTCTGGGGTCTGATGGCGATGTTCCGAATCTTGATGCAGCGATAAAGCTGGCCCGGGAGATTGGTTATCCGGTAATGCTTAAGGCTTCCAGTGGCGGCGGTGGGAAAGGCATCCGGCTTGTTTACTCTGAAGAAGAGCTTAAAAGCGCCTTCCCCATGGTTAAGGCAGAGGCAAAGGCCAGCTTTAATGATGAAGGAGTTTACCTGGAAAAATTTATTGTAAACCCCAGGCACATAGAAATTCAAATTGCTGCCGATCATTATGGCAATGTTATTTACTTAGGAGAGAGAGACTGCTCTATTCAAAGGCGCAATCAGAAAATTATTGAAGAGGCTCCTTCCACGGTCCTAACGCCTGAAAAAAGAAGCGAGATGGGGAATATGGCCGTGAAGGTGGCCAAGTCCGTAAATTATGAAAATGTAGGGACCATAGAGTTTTTAGTGGATCAGGACGGAAAATTCTATTTTATGGAGATGAACACGAGGATTCAGGTGGAACACCCGGTTACGGAGATGGTGACAGGCTTTGATCTGGTACAGGAACAAATCAAAATCGCCTTTGGAGAAGCGCTGTCAAAGACCCAGGATCAGATTGATATAAGAGGTCATTCCATAGAATGCAGAATTAACGCGGAGAATCCGGAGATGAATTTCATACCCAGCCCCGGCAGAATCACAAAGCTTCTATTGCCCGGAGGGAACGGGGTACGCATTGACTCCGGAATCTATCAGGATTATACCATACTCCCTTTTTACGATTCAATGATTGCCAAGCTCATCGTCCATGCAGATACCAGAGAAAGAGCCATCAATAAGATGAGGGCTGCCCTAAGTGAATTCAAGGTAGAAGGAATTGCGAGCAATGTTGCTTTCTTAAGCAAAATCATGGAGAATGAGAATTTCAGAAAAGGAAATTTTGATACTTCCTTTATTAAGACAGAGAATCTGATTTGATCCATAGTGTATGGAAACCAATAAATACACATCATGATCGATATAAGTGCACAAAAGTCTTTACATGTTCTTTTGTACACTTGTATTTGCTTATTCCGTATCGCGGAAATCAATGGAGTCCTTGTAAAATCATTTTCGCGATTTATTTAACCAATTTATTATGCTGGAAGGTGAAAATCGATGGTAGAGAACAATTCAATATCGCTCACGTTAAATAAATCAACGCAGACAATACCGGAGCGCCCCTTATATCCGGTCAGGACAACCGGGCGTTCTGACATCCTGGAAGGCAGTTGGATCAAATGTGATAGTTGCGGAGAAATTATATATAAGGAAGATGTTGTCTCTAATTTGGGAATCTGCAGTAAGTGCGACCGGCATTTTAAAATATCCGCAAAGGAAAGAATTGATTTGCTCATAGACGGAGGATACGCTAACTTCACTGAATTTGATAAGGATATGACAACGCAGAATCCGCTGAATTTTCCGGAGTATGAGGAAAAGATAAAAGAGCTTTCGAAAAAAACCGGGCTTAACGAGGCTGTAATAACCGGAGTAGGGGATATTTGCGGCAGAAAGACCGTGCTTTGCACCATGGACTCGAACTTTTTAATGGGAAGCATGGGAAGCGTGGTAGGAGAAAAAATAACTCGAGCGGTGGAGCGGGCTATAGAACAATCTTTACCCCTGGTGATCATTGTGGTCTCGGGTGGCGCGCGAATGCAGGAAGGAATTATCTCTCTCATGCAGATGGCAAAAACAAGTGCTGCATTATCGAGGTTTGCCAAAACGGGGCAGGTCTATATAACAGTACTTACAGACCCCACAACAGGCGGGGTTTCAGCGAGCTTTGCCATGCTTGGGGATATTATCCTGGCAGAGCCCCAGGCATTGATCGGATTCACCGGGCCGCGAGTGATTGCCCAGACCATAAAACAGACATTGCCGGATGGATTCCAGACTTCGGAATTTCTTCTTCAACATGGATTTATCGATAAGATCGTTCATAGGAAAGAGCTTAAAAATACATTGGCTAAGCTGCTTGAACTGCATGGAGCAGTGGAAGAAAACGATGAAAGATGAGGTGAATGTTTTTGGGGCTGCATTTTGAGGATAAATTGTTGGAAATGGAAAATAAAATCAGCGAGCTTGAAAAGTTTTCTTTCGAAAATGACTTTGATTTTGGTGCGCAGATAAAAGCCATGAAAGAGGAACTTATCCGATTCAAGATGAAAAGTTATGAAACACTGACTCCCTGGGACAAATTAACTTTGGCCCGAATGGCGCAAAGGCCCACATCCATTGATTATATTGAGCGGATATTCGATGATTTCATAGAGTTCCATGGGGATCGCTTCTTTGGAGATGATAAAGCTATCATCGGTGGTATTGGAAAATTAAATACCACAGTTGTGACCGTTATAGGGGAGCAAAAAGGTAGGGATATCAAGGAAAATATTGAAAGAAACTTTGGTATGCCTCATCCGGAGGGATATAGAAAAGCCCTTCGTCTCATGAAACAGGCAGAGAAGTTTAATCGCCCTGTGATTTGCCTGATCGATACGCCTGGCGCCTATTGCGGGATTGGAGCAGAGGAAAGAGGACAGGCCGAGGCTATCGCACAGAATTTGATGCAGATGGCACAGCTGGGGGTGCCTGTGATTTGCGTGCTCATTGGTGAAGGCTCAAGCGGAGGGGCACTGGCAATCGGTGTTGGAGATAGAATCATAATGCTGGAGCATTCCGTGTACTCCATCCTGTCACCGGAAGGATTCGCAAGTATTTTATGGAAGGATAGCAAAAGAGCTAAGGAAGCTGCAGATATCATGAAAATTACTGCGGCAGACTTAAAGAAAATGGAAGTCATCGATGAAATAATAGAGGAGCCTCTGGGCGGTGCTCACAGGGATGTTGACGATATGGCAGGCAGGATAAAATCATGCCTGGTCAGGGTATTGGAAGAACTGAAACATAAGGACATAGAGGTACTGCTGAATGAAAGGCATGAGAAATTCAGAGCCATGGGATGTTAAAACAGACGCACCGGAACATTACTTTAAAAGGCCCGATGATGCGGAAAGCAGGGAAATGAGTTGCCTGCTTTCCGCATCATCGGGCCTTCTTCTATCTTCCTTAGCGTATCTTTCTACACTCCAGGTAGAATCTCTTTTCATCGGCTTCCCCCATGGAGAAGGTTTTGCGCGGAAGAGCTCCATCGAGAATTACTGTTTTGAAGAGATCTCGTTTATCCATGGAGGGAAGGAAGAAGCCGATATTACCAGGCTGTGAACCCAGGGTTTCCACCACTTTATCTCCATGGATGTAGTCAATTCTTGCATCCGGGTTTCCAGCCAGAAATTGGTCCAGGAAGTCCTGCAGCGTACCTACTTCCAGATTATACTGGGGGCAGCGGACTTCTGCAAACCCATTGAAGCCACTGGTTATAAAAGGGATTACATGGCAGGGGTGAGCAGCTTTTGCCGTTTGGCTCTCCTTTTGCATTTTCTCCACGGATGTAAAAGTCTTATATTGGGCCTCGCAGCCTAGGGCAGTATAATACTGAATCATGTCGCTTAGGAGATGCTCCGGGTCTACAGAAAATACAACCCGATGGATGGGTTCAAATTGAAGACCTTCATCATGAACGTTTACAAGTTCCACAAGAGCAAAGCGCGCAGGATGGTTTTCCTGTTCTTCTTTGGGAAGGGTATTTTTAAGATTTTCCCAAAAAGCCTTTGCCGAGGCAAGGGAATGATTCCCGTCTCCTACGGCAAACAGGAGAACTTCCTTGTCCGCACCCACGTTATATTTCGACTGAAAAATATCCGGCTCTGCCAGCTTTTCAAGGGATTTCATTACAGCATCGACAAATTGGGAATCTCCAACTTTATAACCCCGAATATGTCCCCCATCCATCATCAGATCAAAGTCATACAGTTTTTCCAATTGGTTTGTAATCCCTGAAAGCGGCTCTATAACGGTTTTGTCTTCATCATCAATTAATAATAGGATGTGTGGCAGTTCGATGACAGCGCTTTCACGAATTTTGATCCTCGGTGGAAGCCTCTCGATTACAGTGCCTTCGGTTGCGCGTATTAAGGAATTGGCACCCTTTGCATAGTCGTAAACCTCAAGGTCGACAGCAAGGATAAGCCCCTTTCTCGAATGTCCATGGGCCGTTTCCCTCTCTACATAGATGAAACCCTGTCCCTGCGGCACTAGAATGTTTTCTTTAAGATACGTGGTCATAGTACGGTTGATTTTTGCGATTCTTTCTTCCTTATCCTCTCTTTCCAGGTAAACCTCAGGTAAAGTTATATGAAGTGTAGAAGGACTTTGCCCTACTGTTTTTTCTACGGCTTCCCAATATTCCGGCTGTGAAGTATACTGGTCACAGGCGACTACGGACCAGGCCGACATATCTGTACCCGGCTTTGGCAGCAATATGGCCGGAACATGGACACCAATCTCAATTCTCATATTCAAATCCCCTTTACTTATTAAATCTCTATATCTTCTTTGCTTTGCAGATAATCAAATCAAAAGTTAGAAAGTGTGGAGTACAGGGAAAGATATGCCCCTATCCACAGCTTTAATTGCGAAATAAACATACCTTCTTTCAGAAGAGGCGTGGGAAGGGTCTGGATATTTAACTTCAGAATTTGTTACCTTTATTGTTGAATATTTTATCTGAATTTGTAAAAATAGTCAAAGGGTAGAAAGCGAATTTTTTTTAGTAAACTTAGCAATAATAAACTTGAGGAAATTATAGAAAAACTAGAACTAACTCCACAGTATTGGATGGTTGCAGTCTATGGAAAGATATAGCGAGATTGTGGGTCTGCCGGTGATTTGTGCTGACAATGGCAAAAAAGTAGGAACTATTCATGATGTCATATTCTGCCCCAAGACCAGAGAAGTGAGAGGATTCCTTCTGGAGAGGAAGGGCTGTGAAATTAGCAAAAAGATTGTACGATTAAAGGATGTAGTCAATTTGGGAAGGGATGCACTGATTATTAATGATTGCTCCTGCATTTCCAAAGTGCTAAGCCGAAAAGGAAGCCCGGAATTGATGGATAAGGCGGAAGTCAGGGGACTTAGGATTTATACCCGGACAGGAGAGGATCTTGGAGTGGTGAAGGATGTACTTTTTGATTATAAAACCGGCACCATGGAGGGCTTTGAGATATCGGACGGTCTTTTGCACGATCTGGTGCAGGGAAGGAATATACTCCCGCTTTTTGGAAAAGTGGAATTTAGTGAAGAAAGCGTCCTGGTAGATAAGGAGGCTATTGAAGAAATGAGCAATACCGGTGGAGGATTAAAAAAATTTTTTGACCAGTAAATAGTGTAAATCAGGAATACCATAAGGAAAGGGGTGATTTTATGCGGGGCGGTTTTGCCAAGGGACTGATCGTTGGAAGTATCATCGGGGCATCCATGGGAATGATGATGGATAACGGAAATATGAATAAGAATAGGAAGAGGATGGCGAGAAACGGAAGGAATATCGTAAGAAGTTCCAGTGATTTGATTAGTGATGTTGTAAGATTATTCAGGTAATCATTATGGAGCATTTATTAGTAGAAGAACAAAAGCTGTATGGCTTTACCGGATTGAGGGCCAGGACCGGCTAAGGAAAAAGCAAAAGAGACCTTGCGGATCTTACCCTTAATCTTTACATAAAGCAGTTTCCGGCGGGCCCGGATCAACGGTTTCAACCTCAACATAGTAAGCTGGTGGTTTATAATGGCACAGAAAAGAAAGATATTCATATATATTTTAATTGCATTACTGGTGGGTGGAGTTGCATGGTTCATCTATAGTTACAGGGTTAAGATCGGAAAGATTTTAACCCCGTTTTTCATGGCATTGATTATTGTGTACTTGGTTCACCCGCCGGTAAATAGGCTGGAAAGAAAGAAAATAAAGCGGAGAACGGCAATATTGCTTGTATATCTGTTTTTTTCCCTTGCTATCATAGCCATAACCTTTTTCATAGTTCCAGGGGTTATAAGCAATATCAAAGAATTGATCGTAACACTTCCTCAAATTGTTACACAATATGAGGAACTCTTTGATAAGCTGATAACATCCATACAATCCAGTGGATGGCCTTCCGACATCAAAGACACCGTGTTTCGGGAAATTATAAACGGAACAGGATTTGTACAGGAAAAGGCGATGGATGGCCTTCGGCGGGTTTTATCCGGCTTTATAGAAACCGTTACCGCCTTGTTCGATTTGGTTCTGGCTATGATCATTGCTTACTATTTTATCAAAGACGGTGAGTTTTTTAAGGAAGCCGTTCTTTCTTTAACCCCGCGAAAGTGGAGAAATGGAATTATAGCCACCGGAAGAGAAATTAACGCGATTCTATCCAATTTTATTCAAGGACAACTGCTTACCGCCTTGATTGTAGGAATATTGGAAACCATCGGATTGGTCATTATTAAGGCTAAATATCCGCTGATATTGGGCCTGGTGGGTGGAATTGCAAATATCATTCCCTACTTTGGACCTATATTGGGAGCAATACCGGCAGTAGCCATTGCATTGATCGAATCACCGGTAAAAGCAATATGGACCGTTGTTGTATTTTCAATTGTACAGCAGATCGATAATGCATTGATATCCCCGAAGATTATAGAAGGCAAGCTGGGATTGCACCCGGTAACTACCATCCTGGCAGTATTGGTAGGCGGAGAGTTTTTCGGAATTCTGGGGATGCTGGTTTCGGTGCCCATTGCAGCTATTCTAAAGGTAATAGTAAAGCGGGCGGTGGAAGCTATCGTATAAGGCTAGGAAACGAAAAACAGCATGATAGGACTGCATTCAAACAGCTTCAATTCGCAATTTGAGGTGCGCAGGGGGATGGGGCAAATTACGAATCGAAGCGCCGCCAATAATCTCCTTGACACGGATATAAACCTCGAATATAATTTTAATATATATACATTGAAAGACTGTGAAGTGAAGAAGTAATTTGTATAGCGCCTCCAGAGAGGGAGCGGTCGGTGTGAGTTCCTGGCAGCCTGCAAATGAAGCAGTCACTGAGTCGTGATCCGGTAAAAAGGATTGCCGTTCACCGCGTTAAGGTGCCAAGAGCCCCGGAAGGGGAATCAGGGTGGTACCGCGAGAGTAGCTTTCGTCCCTACATATATGTAGGGGCGGGGGCTTTTTTATTGTCCAGGAAAGTTCTCTTTCCTGGACAATAAAAAACATTGAATTTATACGCATGCCAGCTTTTTCTCATGCTTCGGAAAGGCACATGCGCAAACAAAAGTGGCGAAGCCACCTTTGTTCATGTATAGGAAATTATGATTTTTAAATTTCATGTAGAATCTTATAAATTATGGAAAGGATCGAATAAAATGCAGAAATTAGGATTAAATGAACTTAGAGAACGTTATTTGCGTTTCTTTGAAAGTAAAGACCATTTGCGTTTGCCCAGCTTCTCGCTGGTACCGCAAAAAGATCCCAGCCTCTTACTTATAAACTCGGGAATGGCGCCGCTGAAGCCTTACTTCACCGGAGCAGAAGAGCCGCCAAGGAAAAGGGTTACTACCTGCCAGAAATGTATTCGGACCCCGGATATAGAGAATGTAGGAAAGACTGCCAGGCATGGAACCTTCTTTGAAATGCTGGGCAACTTCTCCTTTGGAGACTACTTCAAAAAGGAAATCATTCCCTGGGCATGGGAATTCATCACCAAGGATTTGCAAATTCCTGAGGATAGGCTCTATGTGTCCATATACCTGGAAGATGATGAAGCTTTTGAGATATGGAACAAGGATGTGGGCGTACCTGCCGACAGAATTGTAAGAATGGGCAAGAAGGATAATTTCTGGGAGCATGGAATAGGCCCTTGCGGACCTTGCTCGGAAATCTATTTTGACCGTGGTGCCGATAAGGGCTGCGGCGACCCGGACTGTAAAGTTGGCTGTGATTGCGACCGGTATATTGAATTCTGGAATCTGGTATTTACCCAGTTTAACAGGGATGAGGAAGGAAATTATACTCGTCTGGCCAACCCCAATATTGATACAGGTATGGGATTGGAAAGACTGGCCTGCATGATGCAGGATGTTGACAATCTCTTTGAAGTTGATACGATACGGCAGATTTTGAACTATATATGCGGTCTCGCCGGGGTTGAATATAAAAAGAATCCTAAAACGGATGTATCCATCCGGGTTATCACGGATCATATCCGAAGCACTACTATGATGATATCGGATGGTGTCCTGCCTTCAAACGAAGGCAGAGGGTATGTGTTACGGAGACTGCTGCGGCGGGCTGCAAGACACGGAAAACTGCTGGGCATCAAGGGACCTTTCCTCTATGATGTAGCCAAAATTGTAGTCCGTGAGTCCAGGGAAGCATATCCTGAGCTGGGTGAAAAACAGGATTATATACAGAAGGTAATTAAAATTGAAGAAGAAAGATTTGAAGCCACTGTTGACCAGGGCCTGAGCATTTTAAGCCAGTTCATCGAAGAAGTAAAAGCGGCAAAAGGCAATCAGTTAACGGGTGAAATGGTATTCAAACTTCATGACACCTATGGGTTTCCCCTGGACCTGACGAGGGAAATCGCTTCGGAGAGCGGCCTTGAAATTGATGAAGACGGATTTGTCAGCTTAATGAAGAAGCAAAAGGAAGCAGCCAGGGAAGCACACAAAAATAAAGCCGGATCTGCGTGGGGCGGAGATAATCTTGAAGGTGTCGACAGGGCATTTACAACGGAATTTGTGGGCTATGGTACACTTCAGACCCAGGCAGAAATTGCTTATATCGTAAAGGATGGACAATCCGTCGATCACGCCAACGATGGGGATTTGATAACCATTTTAATGAATAAAACTCCTTTCTATGGAGAGAGTGGCGGACAGGCCGGGGATACAGGGAAGATCATTGGACAGAACTTTGAATTCATTGTGGAAGATACAAAGAAAACCGGAGATGGGAAATTCCTGCATATCGGTGTGGTGGAAAGCGGTGTTGTGGAAAAGGGAAGCACAGTAAAGGCTGTCGTGGATACGAAGTCCAGATTGGCTACTGCCAGGAATCATACAACGACGCACCTTTTGCAAAAGGCACTGAGAAATGTGTTGGGCGAGCATGTGCACCAGTCCGGATCTCTGGTGGAAGCGGACAGATTACGCTTTGACTTTACCCACTTCTCAGCTGTTAGTCGGGAGGATTTAAGCCGGATTGAGAAGGAAGTCAATTCCAGGATTCTGGATGCCATTGACGTGGACGTAATGGAATTACCCTTGGAAGAGGCAAAGAAGCTGGGGGCTACGGCGCTTTTTGGCGAGAAGTATGGAAATATTGTAAGAGTTGTTAAAATCGGTGACTACAGCATGGAGTTCTGTGGAGGTACGCACCTTAGAAATACAGCCCAGGCAGGTTTGGTGAAGATACTGGGCGAATCCGGTGTAGCTGCAGGCATAAGAAGAATTGAGGCTTTGACGGGAGAAGGGGCACTACAGTATTTTAACGACAGAGAGAAGCTGCTGAACGAAGTAGCCTCCGCCCTGAAATCCACTCCACAGGAAAGTGTGAAGAAAGTCGAGGCGTTGACGGCAGAATTGAAGAGTGCGGAAAAGGAAATCGAGCAGCTGCGGAATAAATTGGTCAGCAGTTCCATCGATGAAGTTCTCCAGAAAGCTGCTGAAGTAAAAGGAATTAAAGTTGTGACCGCCCGCTTTGACCAGTTGGATATGGATGGACTCCGAAATACCGGGGATACGCTTAAGAATAAAATGGGTTCCGGTGTTGTGGTACTGGCATCGGCTTATGGAGACAAGGTTAGCTTTGTAGTGACCGCAACCAAGGATGTCCTGGAAAAGGGAATCCACTCGGGAAATATCATAAGAGAAGTGGCAAAAATCGCAGGCGGCGGTGGCGGTGGCCGTCCTGACATGGCACAAGCGGGAGGCAAGGATGCTTCCAAAATCAATGAAGCGCTTCAATATGCTGTGAAGGTTGTTGAAGGACAGGTTAAGTAATTACATGCATTGCAATGCAGGGTTAGGGTGCCTCCTGTAGGTCCTAACCTTGTGTTCATAAAATAGAGGAGTGAGTGTTATGGATAACTGCATTTTTTGCAAAATTATCAACGGGGAAATACCGGCAGCCATTGTGTATGAAGATGACAGGGTGCTGGCTTTCAAGGATATCCAGCCCGTTGCCCCTGTTCATGTGCTCATCATACCGAAAGAGCACATTGCCAATGTCAATGAAATCAATGAAAACAATGCAAGCTGCCTGATGGATATTCATAGAGCGGCTCAAAAGGTAGCGCAGGAATTGGGAATTGCAGATAAAGGCTACAGGCTCATTAACAACTGTGGGGCCGATGCCGGACAAACGGTATTTCATCTGCACTACCACTTGATTGGCGGTACAAACCTGGGAGCGAAGCTGATATAATAAGAGCTTCGGCCTGTAAGTTTCTGGGAGGATAAGGGGGGCCAGCCCCTCTGCTGCCTCTTTCAGCGGCGGAGAGGGCATCTTTTTCCCCTGGTGAAACGGTTGGAGCATAGGGACTTCTATACATAAAGAATTTAAAATTCTATTGACTTTAAATTAACAACTAATATATAATATAGTATGTGCTGTATTTAGCTTTATTCCCAACAATATACGCAGTAATAGATGTGGCTTAATCCTGGCACAATTGTTACCATCGGAGGGAGGGAAGTACATGTCGGAAATTAGGGTTAAGGAAAATGAGTCCCTGGATAGTGCTCTTAAAAGGTTTAAGAGACAATGCGCCAAAGCTGGTGTATTGGCTGAAGTAAGAAAAAGAGAGCATTATGAAAAGCCAAGCGTAAGAAGGAAGAAGAAATCTGAGGCTGCAAGAAAAAGAAAGTTTAAATAAGGGAGGGTAAATCGATGTCCCTTAAAGATAGACTTCTGGAAGATATGAAGATGGCCATGAAGGATAAGGATTCCATTAAAAAGAATACTGTCCAAATGGTTAGATCCGCAGTGCTTCAGGTAGAAAAAGACAATAAAGTTACCCTTGACGATGATGGTATAATTGAAGTCATAGCAAAGGAAGTAAAGAAGAGAAGGGATTCGTTGCCCGACTTTGAAAGAAGCGGCAGAGAAGACCTGGTAGATGCACTAAAAGCAGAAATCAATGTACTACTTGAATATTTACCGCAGCAATTGACAGAAGAAGAACTGGAAATAATCGTTAAGAATGCTATTGCCGATACCGGAGCAACTTCGGCTAGAGACATAGGTAAAATAATGCAGGCAGTGATGCCGCAGGTAAAAGGCAGAGCTGATGGAAAGCTTATAAACCAGATAGTTAAAAAGCTGTTAGGATAACCCGATGGAAACATCGGGTTTTTCATTTCTTTCAAGCGTTGCCGAAACTCGGTCTAAACACTTTGTTCCCTCTTTATTACTAGGGGGTGCAGGGGCCTAGCCCCACTGCTGGCCGCTTTAGCGGCCAAACAAAAACGCCCCTTCCGCGGGAAGGAGGCGGGGGGGATGGGTCAGATTTTTTAAAAAGTATTTGACAACTGCTAAATGATATGTTATCATGGAAAAGCAAAATAAAGTAGAAGTGTCCACTTCTCACCTAACGAACTTGTTTGTTATGGTTAATAGTGAAAGTAAGATAATACTTTAGCTATGTGTGAGTGGATGAACTTTTGAATCCACTTTTTTTAATGCTTTTAAACCAAGGCAACGAAGTCTCAAGCTTCTTGCGCATATTATTTCGGAGGTGTTCGATTATTAGCAAAAATGAATTGATGATCAATGAGGATATCAGGGATAAGGAAATTCGACTCATTGATGCTGATGGCTCAATGTTAGGGATTATGTCGGCAAAAGATGCACAAAGGTTGGCAAACCAAAAGAACCTGGATCTTGTAAAAATTGCTCCCAATGCAGCACCCCCTGTTTGCAGGATTATGGATTATGGCAAGTACATGTTCGAACTTGCAAAAAAGGAGAAGGAAGCAAAAAAGAACCAGAAAGTTATTAGCATTAAGGAAGTAAGACTTTCCCCTACTATCGAGGACCACGATTTTGACTTTAAACTGAAAAATGCTTATAAATTTCTCAAAGACGGAGATAAGGTTAAAGTTACTGTCAAATTCAGAGGTAGGGAAATGAATCACACCTCATTAGGTACAGAAGTGCTTGAGAAGTTTGCGGAAGGCATTGATGAAGTAGGCGTAGTGGAAAGAAAACCAAAGCTTGAAGGCAAAAGTATGATTATGATACTAAATCCAAAGCAATAAAATAGGAGGAAGATAAGATGCCAAAGGTAAAGACACATAGTTCTTCAAAGAAGAGATTCAAAATAACTGGCAGCGGTAAAGTAAAAATGAGCCATGCCTACAGAAGACATAGACTCATATCCAAGAGCAAAAAGGCGAAGAAGAGCCACCGTCTTGGAGCATATGCTTCATCTGCAAATGAAGCTACAGTAAAAAGATTGATTCCATACAACTAATTAAGGGAGGAAATTTACCATGTCAAGAGTAAAAGGCGCGCTTAGAACACGTGCAAGACATAAAAAAGTACTTAAGCTGGCCAAAGGTTATTTTGGTGCAAAGAGTAAACTTTTCAGAATTGCTAACCAGGCTGTAATGAAGTCTTTGGTTTATGCCTACAGAGATAGAAAGGCAAAGAAAAGAGATTTCAGAAAGCTCTGGATCGCAAGAATTAATGCTGCTGCAAGAGTTAACGGACTTTCCTACAGCAGATTAATGGATGGATTAAAGAAGGCTGGTATCACCCTTAACAGAAAAGTATTGGCTGATATGGCAATCAATGACGCTGCTGCATTCGCACAGCTCTGTGAAAAGGCAAAAGCTGCAAAGTAATATAAAAAAGAGGTTATCCAACCTCTTTTTTTATTTATGGAGGAATACCATACCATGCAAACGATCACTAGCAATCAAAACCCGGTAATTAAAGAGGTTAAATCCCTTAAGCAGAAGAAGGCACGGGAAGAAAAATGCCTTTTCTTCATTGAAGGAATACGGTTTGTTGAAGAAGCCATAAAGGAAAAAGCAAACATTGGTAAAATCTTTATTTCCGACCGGCTGGAGCAGGCGAAGGGAGGGAAAGAAATCCTCTCTATGGCAGCGGCTGAAAACTATCCCGTTTACTCCATGCAGGATAAGCTTTTCAGTGAGCTATCGGATACGGAAAATCCCCAGGGTATTCTGGCCACAGTCCGATACGTACATAAAAAACCGGAAGAGGTGCTGGAGAAGGGAAATTTCTTTATAATTCTGGATGCACTTCAGGACCCCGGAAATATGGGAACCATTATTCGGACTGCAGATGCAGCAGGTGTTTCCGGGATCTTCATATCCAAAGGCTGTGTAGATGTATATAACCCTAAAGTACTGCGGTCTACCATGGGTTCCATTTTTCACATACCCATCGGCTTCAGTGAGAACTTGAAGGATACCATGGCCGCTTTAAAAGAAAAGGGCATAAAGATCTATGCTGCACACCTGCAGGGGCAGGCAAACTATTTTGAAGTTACTATGAGCCAAGGGTCTGCAGTTATTATTGGGAACGAAGCCAATGGCATCAGTGATGAAATAGCAAACCAGGCGGATGCTTTGGTAAAAATCCCCATGCCTGGAAGGGCGGAATCGTTAAATGCTTCGGTAGCTGCCTCTCTTCTGATGTATGAGGTAGTAAGACAGCGCAGCGCACCAGGTTATTTGTAATTATAGGGTATAATCCACAGACCGTGTTATAGGGAGGGGTGTACATTTACATGTATACCCCTTCGATTACTTGTTACTTTGCCTCCACTGTCAAATCGACGGCCTGATCCCAATCATATCCCGAAGGAATTATAGTAATCTGCACAGAGCCCGGTCCCGTAATTTTAAAGGCATTTCTATGCGGTATGTACTGAAAGACGGGAGTATAGCTGAATAGCACCCTTTCGGTAATGGGATTCAAATCGGTGCGAATTAATTGCACCACGGAGCCAACAGATACGGAGTACCGGGTTTGCCGAATATTTACCTTTGCCGAATTCGAAATGGAAAAGGTGATGGTTTCTGCTCCGGGGATGGATGGAACCTTAAAGGGTTCCAGCGTAAGGCGTCTGTTTGGCCGCACCCATACCTTATACCGAAGTCCTTCCGATTCAACCAGGCGAGCCCCGTCGAGCCAAACGCCTCCCTGAAAAATGCCTTCCCTGTTGACCAGTTCTGAAAGTGTATTGCCATTTCTACCCACAACCGTATAGGTCAAAAAGCCCCCGCTTCCTTCACTGTAGGACAGGACAACGATATTTTTCTTCATCAATTCCCAATAACCCGTTGTAACCATGAAGTAGGGAACCCCTACAGCTTCTTTCGAATATTCTACAATCCATTTTCTTTGTGCAGCGTCGTAGCGTTGAATTTCTACCTTCGATTTTAACCCTGTGTTGGATGAGGTATATACTACCACTCTTTCTGTTCCCGGCTGTCCGCCGAGATACACTGGAATAATGCTATGTACCGTATAGATGGGGGTCTCCGGTTGACGGTGCGATGACTGTATTCCCCAGGGATAAGAGTACAATCCATACATAAAACAACCTCCTGTTGGAGTCGGGGGAGGTTGTTCTGTTTTCACTCAACCAAAAGGCAGAGCAAAACAGAACTCTCTCCTGAGACTCACTTTCACCTCATTCTTCATTCCCTATAATATGCAGCAGTATCGAAAATTGCTACTTGCCAGCCTGTAAGGATAGGCAATAAATACAAGCCGGTTTCATATGCTGGTAGTAGATACTGTATTTTTTCAGGAGGCTTGTATGAAGCATGCTAGAAGACTGGATAATGCGCCCCCCTATTTGTTTGTAGAGATCGAGGAGAATATTAAAAAGGCACAGGCAAAAGGGATTGATGTAATTAATCTGGGCATCGGTGACCCGGATATGCCTACACCGGAATTTGTTGTGGAAAAAATGGTAGAAGCGGTGAGGGACTCGCGGTATCATTGCTATCCCGAATATGACGGTTCTATAGAATTCAGAACTGAGGTGGCCGGGTACTATAAAAGAAGGTTCGGTATAGTCCTGGACCCGGAAACGGACGTAGTAACGCTGCTGGGTTCAAAAGAAGGGATTGCACACATTTTCTTCGCCTTAGTAAATGACTGTGATTTTACATTGGTTCCAGACCCGCAGTATCCGGTTTACAAGCTGGCCTCCGCTCTTACCGGTGGTGTGCCGTACCTTATGCCGCTAACCCGCGAAAACGGATTTCTTCCTGATCTGGGGATGATCCCGAAGGAAGTGGCGAAACGAAGTAAAATCCTTTTTGTGAATTACCCCAACAATCCCACTGGAACGGTTGCAGATTTGGATTTTTATCAAAAGGTTGTGGATTATGGACTGGAAAACGATATCGTTGTTTGTAACGATAATGCCTATTCCGAGTTCACCTATGACGGGGTTGTGGCGCCGAGCATTTTACAGGCGGAAGGTGCCAGGGACATCGCCATTGAGTTCCATTCCCTGTCAAAATCCTATAACATGACCGGGTGGAGAATCGGATATGCCGTAGGCAATAAGGAAGTGATCTCCAAGCTTAAAAAAATGAAAAACAATATTGACTCAGGGGTATTTACGGCTATACAGGTTGCGGGGATTGAGGCGCTCCGGAAGGGCGACGAATTTATTCAGGGAATGAAAAGTATTTATGTCCGTCGGCGGAACCTGGCCATGGCTGGACTGCGAAGTCTGGGGTGGGAGGCGGAAGTTCCCAAAGGGGCCTTTTACATATGGGTAAGAGTACCGGAGGGCTATACCTCAAAGAGCTTGACTGCAATGCTGCTGGAAAAGACAGGGGTGGTGGTGGCTCCTGGAAATGGCTATGGCGATTGCGGTGAAGGGTACATACGAATTTCTCTTACCATGAAGGATGAAAAAATCCGGGAGGCTTTCGAACGAATAAAAAGCATAAAAATATGAAATAAATATAGAAACGGATTGTAAGACTTTTATCCGTATGATATAATAATGCAAAATGCATACTTTAAAAGCTGTGAAGGAGTAAAGTAACTGGGGATTTTTTTTCAGAGAGAAAGCATCATTGGCTGAAAGTGCTTTTATTGAAAGAACCATTGAAGTTCACTCCGGAGCTGCATCCTGAATCCGGGAGATACAACATTCTTCCGGTAGTAGACGATGCCGGAGCATGACCGTTAAAAAAATGAGGGGTTACAGGGAAGCTCGATCTGTCCACAGATTTATTTGGGACAGGGGGGGAGCAAACCATGTTGACAACTTGGGTGGTACCGCGGAGTCATTATGCCTTCGTCCCTTTTGGGATGAAGGCTTTTTTATTGTCTAGGAAAGTTCTATTTCCTAGACAATAAAAAAACATTGAATTTATGCGCGTACCAGCTTTTCCTCATGCTTCGGAAAGGCACATGCGCAAACAAAAGTGGCAAAGCCACCTTTGTTTTTTTATTGCATAGTGGCAGTTATCTGTTAAATGAAAGGAGATCAATACCATGAAGGAACAATTAAACAGCATCAAGCTCAAGGCAAAAGAGGAACTGATGCAGGCACAGGTCATTCAGGAACTGGAAAACCTACGTGTTAAATATCTGGGCAAAAAAGGAGAGCTTACCGGCGTATTGAGAGGGATGGGGGCCTTATCCGCAGAGGAACGCCCTGTTATCGGGCAGCTGGCCAATGAAGTCAGAGCTTTTATAGAAGAACAGTTGGAGGAAACCATGAAGCTGCTCTCCGAAAAGGAGAAGGAGGTAAGACTCAAGCAGGAAATCATCGACATCACCATGCCGGGTAAAAAAAGAAGCTTTGGAAGCAAACATCCATTGACCCAGGTTATTGATGAAATCAAGGAGGTATTCCTTGGGATGGGCTACCAGATTGCAGAGGGGCCGGAGGTGGAACTGGACTACTTCAACTTTGAAGCCATGAACATACCGAAAAATCATCCTTCCAGGGATGTTCAGGATACATTTTATATCGACGATAACGTAGTTTTAAGGACGCATACCTCTCCGGTACAGGCCAGGGTTATGAAAACCCAAAAGCCTCCCATTCGTGTTATCTGTCCGGGCAGAGTATACCGTTCCGATGAGGTGGATGCGACCCATTCACCGATATTCCATCAGGTAGAAGCCCTGGTTATCGATAAGGGGGTCACCATGGGCGACTTGATCGGTACGCTGCAGGTGTTTGCAAAAGCACTGTTCGGCGAGAAAACAAAGATTCGTCTGCGTCCTCATCATTTCCCCTTTACCGAACCCAGCGCGGAGGTGGATGTTTCCTGCTGGGGCTGTGGAGGAAGCGGCTGCAGGATTTGCAAAGGTGAAGGCTGGGTGGAAATCCTGGGTGCCGGTATGGTAAACCCCAAAGTGCTGCGGGAATGTGGAATCGACCCGGAAGAATACAGCGGGTTTGCCTTTGGACTAGGTGTGGAAAGGGTAGCTATGGCTAGGTTTAATGTAGATGATATGCGGCTGTTTGTTGAAAATGATGTGCGCTTTCTAAAACAGTTTTAAGGCGTCGTAAAATCGGAATCATTTTCAGGTTTCATTAAGAAAGGAGTATATAACATGTTAGTACCATTAAAATGGCTTAGAGAATATGTGGATATAAAGGTCAGCTCCAAGGAGTATGCCGATGCTATGACGTTGTCGGGTTCCAAAGTGGAGGGTGTTGAAAAGCAGGGAGAAGAAATCAGTAACATAGTATTGGGTAAAATTACTGCCATTGAAAAGCATCCCGATGCGGATAAGCTGCAGATTACCAAAGTGAATGTAGGAACTGAAACCATACAGATTGTAACAGGAGCCCAAAACATCGGATTGAATGACTATATCCCTGTTGCCCTGGACGGTTCCGTTGTTGCCGGGGGAAAGAAGATAAAGACAGGCAAGCTTCGCGGTGTAGAATCCCAGGGCATGCTGTGCTCTGTGGAAGAATTGGGCTATACCCGTTATGATTTCCCTGATGCGGCGGAAGATGGAATTTACATCATTTCCAGAAAGCTGCTGAGTGAAAAATATACGGCGGGAGTACAGGATGATGCGGAAATTGACAAGAAGGCAGTAGGACAGGATATTAGAGAAGTGCTGGGCATTAATGATGAGGTGGTGGAGTTTGAGATCACGCCCAATCGTCCCGACTGTCTCAGTATGGTGGGAATCGCCCGGGAAACGGCGGCAACCTTTGCTGCCCCCTTTCGGAAGCCTGTAGTAACGGTGAAGGAAGCCGGAGGAAATGTTAATGACCTGGCGAGTATTGAAATAAAGGACCGGGATCTATGTCCCCGCTATACTGCCAGAGTTATTGAAAATATAAAAATCGGCCCATCCCCTGAATGGATGAAGGAACGGCTCCGGGCAGCAGGCATCCGCCCTATCAGCAATATCGTAGATATTACCAATTATGTAATGCTGGAGATGGGGCAGCCCATGCATGCCTTTGACCTGGATCACATTCAAGGATCGAAAATTATTGTTCGAAGAGCTCAAGAGGGAGAAGTCATCGAGACCCTGGATGGAAATGAAAGAAAGCTGGAGCCGGGGATGCTGGTCATTGCAGATGCCCAAAAGCCTGTGGCTGTTGCCGGTGTTATGGGTGGCGGAAACTCTGAGGTTACGGACAAAACTACCCGTATCCTGTTTGAATCAGCTTGTTTTAATGGAACTTCCGTGCGAATAACGTCCAAAAAATTGGGAATGCGTACCGAGGCTTCCTCACGGTTTGAAAAGGGACTGGACATAAATAATGCGGTTACAGCATTGGACAGAGCGGCACAGCTGATTGAAGAGCTGGGAGCCGGAACTGTTGTCACCGGCGTTATTGACTGCTATCCGGAAAAAGTGCAGCCAAGAGTGATTCCTTTTGACTGTGACAAGATCAATGCTTTGCTTGGGACAAAGATCGCACAGGATGAAATGGTACGGATCCTGCATAGTGTGGAACTGGAAGTGAACGAAGCTGCCGGACTGGTAACCGTCCCCACCTTCCGTTTGGATATGGAGGAAATGGCAGACCTGGCGGAAGAGGTAGCCCGGTTCTATGGATATAACAACATCACCCCAACCCTTTTACAGGGAAAGGAAAGCACCCGGGGGGGAAAGACTCCGAAGCAAAGGCTGGAGGATCAAATACGCAGTACCATGACAGCGTCAGGGCTTTCTGAGATCTACACCTATTCCTTTACCAGCCCGAATGTCTTTGACATGATTAACCTGCCGGCAGACAGCGGACTGCGGAATGCCGTTGTAATCTCAAACCCGCTGGGTGTGGATTACAGTATCATGAGAACCACAACCTTGCCGGATATGCTTACGGTGCTGGCAAGAAACTACAACCGGAGAGTGGAGGAAGCAAGGCTCTTTGAGCTTTCCTATACTTATTCCAAAAATGAACCGAGGAAGTCTCTACTAAAAGAAATCGATGAAAGCAGTCTTCCGGTGGAAACGGAAATACTGACCCTGGGCATGTACGGAAACTCGGATTTCCTTGAGTTAAAGGGTGTCGTAGAGGGACTGCTGGGTGAGATGAGAATTGTAAACTATGAGTTTGTGAGAGAAACGGAACATCCGACCTTCCATCCTGGAAGAACTGCAGCTTTGCTAGTTAATGGAGAAAAAGCAGGTGTATTTGGAGAAATTCATCCGGATGTTTTGGAGAAATACGATATACAAACCAAGGTATACGTGGGAACTTTCGATGCAGAGAAGCTGATAAAAAATGCAGGAGAAGCAGCCCAGTATAAAGCATTACCCAAATTCCCCGCAGTTTCAAGGGATATTGCCATGCTGGTGAAAGACGAAATTCTTGTAAAACAAATTGAAGATGTGCTTCGCCAGCGAGGAGGGAAGATTCTTGAAGGAATCAAGCTCTTCGATGTGTACAAGGGCAAGCAGGTGCCGGAAGGAATGAAGAGTGTTGCCTACTCCATCACCTTCCGTGCAGAAGACCGCACATTGACGGACGAAGATGTAAACAAAGCCATGGCGAAGATACTGGATGGGCTGAAAAACAACCTGGATGCCCAACTAAGAGAGTGATAACAAAAAAACGCTGATAGTCCTATAAAAGCTATCAGCGTTTTTTATTATTTCATTAACTGGCTTTCTGCCATCGCGATCATTTTTTTAACCATCTGACCGCCGATAGGGCCGCCTTCCAAGCCGTTCTGTCTGGAAGTCAGGTCTCCTTTATAATGGTCGTTGTTTTCCTTTGCAAACTGTAAATGTCCAATTTCCTGCGCACATTCGAGTTTGAATTTTGTTAAGGCTTCTCTGCTGCCTTCAACAAGAGGAGTCTTTGGTCTTGACATAGAGTTCACCTGCCTTTTAACCTTTTAGGGACGGTAATTTATTGCTTCCTCCTCACCCAATTCTTAGTGAGAAAGCTACAATAATAGTATGAACGGAAAAGCTTTTTTCTTACGTTTTAATTTTTGCTAGAATTAGAAATAATAAGTTCGTATGGATAGAGTTTTTAAATCCAAGAGATTTCTTCCATATAAAAATGCGGATATGCGCTAGGAATTCTCATTAAAGACCAAAACATGGCGAAGGAGAGAAACAATGGATAAGAATGAAATGCAGGACAATAAATTATACGACTTTTTTCACAAATTGGACAGATCCTTTTTTATCGAGAATGAAAATAAACAATTTGCCCATAATGATGAGGCCCTGCCCATCGGATATGAGCAAACCATATCCCAGCCTTCTCTTGTACTGGAAATGACGGAGCTGCTGGATGTAAACAAGCAGTGCAAGGTGCTGGAAATCGGCACCGGATCCGGCTATCAGACCGCTTTCCTGGCAGAACTGGCAAGGGAGGTTTATACGGTAGAAAGGATAAAGGAATTGTCCTGGAAGGCTGTAGAAAGGTTTATGAAGCTGGGGTATGCCAATGTTCAGTTTCGCATTGGAGACGGCAGTGAAGGGTGGGAGGAATTTGCGCCCTATGACCGGATTATGGTAACAGCCGGTGCCGGGGAAGTGCCTCAAGCTCTGCTGGAGCAGCTAAAGCCGGGAGGGAAAATGGTGATTCCCGTGGGAGTAAAGGGAAAACAGCAGTTACTTTTGATTCGTAAGGATGAGGGAGGAAAGGTAACAACAAAAACCATGGGCATGGTAAAATTCGTAGAATTAAAAGGGGAATATGGTTGGAATCAATAAGCCTATGCGTGTGAAGGTCTTTCGTTTTTAATCTAGTTGATTTTTTAATAGACCTTTGTTAAAATATAGGCAATATTTGAATAAATATGAATTGAAAATGCAACAGGAGGTTGTATCGATGCAGAATATCACTTTTGATTACTCAAAGGCTCTGGGTTTCATCCATGAGCATGAAGTTAAATACTTTGAAAACTTTGTGACATCAGCCCATGAAATGCTCCATAACAAAACCGGTGCAGGCAGCGATTTTTTAGGATGGGTTGATCTTCCCTTGAACTATGACAAGGAAGAATTTGCCCGGATCAAGGCAGCAGCAGAAAAAATCAAATCGGATTCCGATGCACTGGTTGTAATCGGTATCGGTGGTTCCTACCTGGGTGCAAGAGCCGCCATCGACCTGCTTTCCCATTCTTTCTATAACAGCTTGCCAAAATCCAAAAGAAAGACTCCCGAAATCTATTTTGTAGGAAACAATATCAGCTCCACTTACATAGCGGATCTTCTGGAACTTCTGGAAGGTAAGGATATTTCCGTCAATGTAATCTCCAAATCCGGAACTACAACCGAACCTGCCATCGCTTTCCGGATTTTTAAGGAATACATGGAAAACAAATACGGTAAGGAAGAGGCTTCCAAGAGAATCTACGCAACAACGGACAAGGAAAGAGGTGCGTTGAAGAAGCTTGCTACAGCGGAAAAATATGAGACGTATGTGATTCCGGATGATGTAGGTGGAAGATTCTCCGTTCTGACTGCCGTTGGACTTCTTCCTATTGCAGTCAGCGGCGCAGACATCGATACCCTTATGGAGGGAGCCGCAGCGGCACATAAGGAATATAACAACCCGAACCTTACGGAAAATGATTGCTACAAATATGCTGCTGTGAGAAATGCCCTATACAGAAAGAACAAAACCACTGAAATCATGGTCAATTACGAGCCATCCCTGCACTTCTTTACGGAATGGTGGAAACAGCTGTACGGCGAAAGCGAAGGCAAGGACCAGAAAGGCATATTCCCGGCAGGAGTGGATTTCTCTGCCGACCTTCATTCCATGGGACAGTACATCCAGGATGGCCTGAGGAATATATTTGAAACCGTGCTTCATGTGGAAACTCCCAGAAAGAAAATGGTGGTAAAGGAAGATAAGGATAATGTAGATGGACTGAACTTCCTGGCAGGCAAGGAAATTGCCTATATCAATGAAAAGGCCTTCCAGGGGACCCTGCTGGCTCATACCGATGGCGGAGTACCGAATCTGATCCTGAATATACCGGAATTAAACGAGTACTATCTGGGTAAACTGATTTACTTCTTTGAAAAGGCTTGCGGTATCAGCGGATATTTGCTGGGTGTGAATCCCTTTGATCAGCCGGGAGTAGAAGCGTATAAGAAAAACATGTTTGCCCTTCTTGGAAAACCAGGCTTTGAAGAAGAAAAGGCGAAGTTGGAAAGCAGACTGAGTAAGTAATTTGAAAATAGGCTATAGTGTGTACTATAGCCTATTTTAGCTTTCTCTGGTGCTGCGGAAGAGAAGTTTCCTGCTAACTGCTTCGGTAGACAAGCCCTTTGGTCCCTGTTGGGAAGAGCTGAAAATCACTTTGTCGAAATTGTTAACAAATTTTCTTCCGTTGATAAAAGAATTTATAAGCACTTTGCCCATTGAATTAAATCGTTAAAAACGGGTATAATAATACTTGTAAAACATACACTTTTTATAAACTTTTTCTCCTTTTTTTAATATATGAAATAAGCGGGAGCCAGCCACTCCCGCTTATTTCATGTTTATACGGATTGTATATTCCCTGTATTTTTATACAATTAATCCGTGTATCAGGAGCGAAGCTGTATCGGGAATTTTCATGAAACCCGGCTCTTAAAAAATAAAAAGAAAAAAGTTTGCAATAAAGTGTTGACATAAGAGACTATGTCTGTTAAAATAAATTCTCGTGAGACGGGAACAAGCATCTCGGATGATCACAATAAGGGCCATTAGCTCAGTTGGCAGAGCACTTGACTTTTAATCAAGGTGTCCCGCGTTCGAGTCGCGGATGGCTCACCAAAACCTTTAAACTTCAAAAGTTTAAAGGTTTTTTTGTGTTGTTTTCATTTCTCCTGCAGACGATAGGCGAAAGAATGTATAAAAGTGTGTACAATAAGCTGAGAGGCCGTATGTGAAGGGTAAAAGCAAATGAAAAGAGTACATATACATCGGGCCGTTTGAAAAAACAACAGCATGAGGATATAATGGGAGTGAGGTGCAATATTGCGGCTAGGTACTACGAATGAATTTATACGTATAAGTTGCTTAAATCACAGCACTTTAAGGGGTTATGCAGAATGGTGATCCGTAAGGATGTAATGAAATTGGCTGTTCCGATTATTGCAGAGCAAGCCTTCATCATGATTATGGGAGTCATAAATGCCATTATGGCAGGCCGTTTGGGAAAGGAAGCTGTTTCTGCCATTGGTATGGTAGATTCAATCAATAACATTTTTATTTCCTTTTTCTCGGCGTTGGCTGTAGGTGGTACAGTGGTGGTAGCCCATTATGCAGGGCAAAGAAACATCAAATCAGCCAATGAGGCTGCACGGCATGCCTTGCTTTCCGGCGTATTGCTGGCAGGGATCGTTACGCTGCTGATATTTCTTTTTCAAAATTCAATTATAAAAGTTCTCTATGGATCTGCGGAACAGGAAGTAATGAATAATGCCTTTACCTATTTGAATATAACATTGCTTACATATCCGCTGATCGCACTGACTTCCGTTGCCTGTGGAGTTCTGAGGGGAGTAGGAGATACGAAAACCCCCATGAAGATAACCATTATAATGAATTTGTTGAACATTGTACTGAGTTATACCCTCATCTATGGACTGAATATAAGCAGTGCTCATTTCAGCGTTGGAATTCCGGGGCTAGGAATCAAGGGTGCCGCTTTGGGTATAGCCGCCGCCCGGACCATCGGCGCAGGACTTATCCTGTATACCTTGTTAAGCGGTTCAAAGCTGATACAGTTGAAATTGGACCGAAGCTTCAGACCCGATATGACTTTGCTGCGATCCATTTTCGGTGTGGGTTTTCCGGCTAGCGTGGAATCTTTGCTTTTTAATGGAGGGAAGCTGATTACACAGGTGTTTATTGTTGGAATGGGGACAGCCTCCATTGCTGCCAATTATGTTGCCGGGTCGGTTTTTGGTTTAATTAACATACCGGGAGGTGCGTTGAGTATTGCAGCAACGACTCTGGTAGGGCAGTATATGGGAAGGGGAGAAAGTGACGAAGCAAAAAGCACGCTGCTATACCTTACAAAGGCAACTTCACTGTGTCTGCTGGTCCTATGTGCCTTTACCTATCCTTTTGCAAGTATGTTGGCATCCATGTATACGCAAAGCAGTGATGTTATTGAAATTGCAGCCGGATTGATCAAGACTTCTGCCATCTCCATGCCTACATTATGGGCGGTCTCCTTCATATTACCGGCGGGTTTGAAAGGCGCGGGAGACGCAAAGTATACCATGGTAACCGCTATCTTCGGTATGTGGGCCTTCCGTATTACCTTGGGCTATATCCTGGGAGTTCCTCTGGGAATGGGAGTGCTGGGGGTATGGATCGGCATGTATGTTGATTGGCTCGTAAGAGGCACCCTGTTTTACATCCGGTTGAAGAGCGGAAAATGGAGAGACAAGGTGGTTATTAGAAACCTGAAGGAAGCTATATAAAATAACGGAAGGTTCCCGATATTTACACCGAGAACCTTCCGTTATTTTTATTTGCAATTCAGTTCTGAAATCTTAACAATAACCTCAACCGCTTTAACCATGGAAGGGACCGGTATATACTCAAACTTTCCATGATAGTTGTGGCCTCCGGTAAATATGTTGGGTGTGGGAAGTCCCATGAAGGAGAGCCGTGCACCATCGGTACCTCCTCGTATCGGCCTGATATGGGGGGGGACTCCGACTTCTTCCATTGCTTGCTTGGCCATCTCAACGATATGTAAGACCGGCTCCACTTTTTCCTTCATATTATAGTACTGGTCCTTTAATTGTAAAACGACAACGTTCTGACCGTATTTCTCATTGAGGTAATCGGTGATTTTCTGAATACGGTCTTTTCGGTCAATAAATTTCCTTTTATCATGATCTCGAATAATATAACGCAGCGTACATTTTTCCACAGAACCTTCCATCCCATTCAGATGATAAAAACCTTCATAGCCTTCGGTGTGGGAGGGTGTCTCTACAGGAGGAAGCATGGAGTTCAGCTCCATAGCGACCAGGAGGGCATTCAGCATCTTGTTTTTGGAACTTCCGGGATGAACATTGACTCCGTTGATGGTAATGGTAGCCGATGCAGCATTAAAATTTTCGTATTCCAATTCTCCGATAGGACCTCCATCTATGGTATAGGCAAAATCGGCTCCGAATTTAGACACATTAAACAAATCTGCTCCACGCCCGATTTCTTCATCGGGTGTAAAACATATTTTTATAGTGCCATGCGGAATTTCCGGATGAGAAAGCAAGTATTCAACGGCTGTGATAATTTCAGCAATTCCCGCCTTATCATCGGCACCCAAAAGGGTGGTTCCATCCGTAGTGATAAGATCCTGCCCGGTATAGTTCAACAGTTCCGGGAAAGCGGTGGTGGTCATGACTATATTTCTATCCGAGTTCAGAACGATATCCCTGCCATCATAGTTTGAGACAAGCTTTGGGATTACATTCTCCCCACTCATATCCGGGCTGGTATCCATATGGGCAACAAACCCAATGGTAGGGACACTTTTATCCATATTGGCCGGTAAGGAAGCCATTATGTATCCGTTTTCATCAATAGCGGCATCCTCCAGTCCCAATTCCTTTAGTTCGTTTACCAGAAAAAGGCCAAATTCATACTGGCCGGGTGTACTGGGGCAAGTTTTCGAGTCCTCGTCGGATTTTGTGTCAAAAGTTACGTATTTTAAAAACCTTTCTACAAGCTGATCCATGGATTTACCTCCCAAAAAAATTCTAGATACTTATATAATTATTAGCAATAAATATCTGAAAATTCCAAATTACTTTTTTATTTGAGCATATCTTCTCTCTATAATATTTATCCAATCTTCCGAATCTGTCAATACCTTTCCCGTGAATACTATACTTGTGTGGGAAATGAATCCTTCTCTGGGTTTTCTCATGCTTGTATCAGGAGAGTTTATATCCTGCAGCTTTGCTTAATTATTGGCCCGTGCAGCGTAGAATGGAATCCGAATAATTCTAAAGCGCTTTCATGAATATTGATATAGAGATTAAATTTATAGTAAATTCAAGCCTTTTATCCCATTAGGAAGTAAGGGCAAAGTATTTAGGTATCTGCTGAAATTCTGCCAAAATACTGGTGATTAACCGCTTGACAAATTGCTCAATGAATATTACGATGGTAATAGTGAATTTGTTAAAGCGAATGAAAGCGCTTACAAAAAACAGGCCCATACAGTTTCATAACCTGCCAGATCAATGGGAGGGTAAAAAATATTCTTTTAATTGGAGGAAAGAAACATGAAACCCTTTATGGATGAAAAGTTCCTATTAAACAATGAAACCGCAATAAAGCTTTATGAGGACTATGCCAAGGACATGCCTATATTTGATTACCACTGCCACCTGAACCCGAAGGAAATTGCAGAAAACAAGAAGTACAGGAACATTACGGAAGTTTGGCTGGGCGGCGATCATTACAAATGGAGAGCCATGAGAAGCAATGGTGTTGAAGAAAAGTATATCACAGGGGATGCTCCGGATAAGGAAAAATTCCTGAAATGGGCGGAAACCATGGCGAACTGCATCGGAAATCCGCTCTACCATTGGACGCACCTTGAACTGAAAAGATATTTCGGTATCGACAAGCTGCTTTCTCCCGATACGGCGGAAGAAATCTGGGAAGAGTGCAACAGGCTCCTTCAGCAGGAAGAATTTACGGCAAGAGGGTTAATAAAGCGCTCAAACGTTAAGGCTATCGGTACTACGGATGATCCGACGGATTCTCTGGAATACCACATTGCCATTGCAAAAGACCCGACCTTTGACGTGAAGGTCCTTCCGGCATTCAGACCCGATAAGAGCTTTAATATAGATAAACCCGGATTTGTTGAGTGGATGGATAAGCTGGGAAATGTGGTAGGAAAAGAAATTAAAACCTTTGCTGACGTAAAAGAAGCGCTGAAACAGAGAGTTGATTTCTTCCATGAAGTAGGCTGTAGAATTTCCGACCATGCTTTAGATCCTATAAGCTATGTGGAGGCAACGGAAGAAGAAGCGACTGCCATTCTTCAGAAAGCCTTAAAGGGTGAGACCGTATCCGAGGAAGAAGTAAAGAAGTATAAAACACAGGTAATGGTTTTCCTGGGTAAGCAGTATGCCGCTCATGGATGGGTTATGCAATTGCATATGGGAACCATAAGAAACAACAGCAGCAGAATGTTCAAGCTGTTGGGTGCCGATACGGGATTTGATGCAATCGCCGATTACACCATCGCTGAATCGTTGTCCAAATTCTTGAACAG
Source organism: Bacillota bacterium (assembly GCA_023419605.1). Lineage (GTDB taxonomy): Bacteria > Bacillota > Clostridia > Acetivibrionales > JAEZXR01 > JAEZXR01. The sequence continues at coordinate 210,336 of JAEZXR010000119.1, forward strand.
GCTGGATGAAACGGATGAATTGCCAAAGACCATCTTATATTGCCTGAACCCAAGAGATAATGAAGTCCTGGGTACCATCATCGGCTGCTTCCAGGGGGGCGGAATCCCCGGAAAGATGCAGTTCGGTTCCGGTTGGTGGTTCAACGATCAAAAAGATGGCATGATCCGTCAAATGGTGGCATTGGCAAACCTTGGGCTGTTGTCCAGGTTTGTTGGTATGCTCACGGATTCCAGAAGCTTTTTGTCCTACACAAGACATGAGTATTTCAGAAGAATTCTCTGCAATCTTCTGGGAGAGTGGGTTGAATCCGGAGAAGCTCCGAATGATATAAAACTCCTGGGTTCCATGGTACGGAATATCTGTTTCAATAACGCAAAGAACTACTTTGGCGTTGAACTATAATAGAAGGTAATAAAAAAACTCAAGCCGCGGCTTGGGTTTTTTTATTGCTTAAATTTTTTTCATAAAGGTAAAATGCATGAATATTACATTGTATCCCTGCATAGAGGTTGGTATAATTCAATTACAAATATTAAAGGGGTCAACGAGGTAAATGATAAAACACATTTTTATAGTTAATCCTGCAGCAGGGAAAGGGAAGGGGTTAAAGCTCATTCCTGAAATCAGAAAAATACTCACCGAAAAAAAGCAAGAGTATGGGATCGAAATAACGGAAAGACCCGGACACGCGCAAGAACTGGCCAGGATTCATGGTGGGAAAGGAGAAAGTCGAATCTATTCAGTGGGTGGAGATGGGACGCTAAATGAAGTTCTAAACGGCATGGTAGGAATGGACAGCAGCCTTGCCGTCATTCCCTGTGGCTCAGGGAATGACTTTATCCGGAGTTTGACAAGCCGCTGGAGCATTGAAGATATCGTTGAACGAACCATCGACGGAAGTGAAAAGTCTATTGACGTAATAAAAGTAAATGAAAGATACTTCATTAATATAGCTTCTGTTGGATTTGACGCGGAAGTGGTATATAATGCAAGGAAGATTAAAAAGATTCCAGGTCTGCCGGGGAGTGTTGCCTATATACTGGGAATCTTAAGCACTGTGTTCAAGTATGGCGGCAGCCACATGCATATAAACATTGATGGAAACCGGATTGATAAAAAGCTGCTTCTAACAGCTGTTGCCAACGGACGATATTATGGAGGCGGAATGCTCCCGGTACCTGCTGCAAGAATTGAGGATGGCCTGATCGATATCTGTACGGTGGATGCTATCAGTAAAGTGAAAATCCTTGCCTTTTTTCCTAAACTGATAAAAGGTACCCACGGCGACATGAAGGAAGTTTCCTTTTATAAGGGAAAAAGAGTGGAGATTGCTTCAAATCATGATATGACCATTAACACGGACGGGGAGGTTATAAGAGGTCAAGAGATTGTATTTGAAGTGATACCAAAAGGGGTTCGTATAATTGTTCCGAAAGATGATAAAATTTCTTGACATATTCTCCTAAACCACTTAGTATGGAATTTATGCGTGCTGTAGAAGAAAGCAGTTTCTTGTATAGTATTGTCGAAGATAAATATTATGGAGGTTAAAATGGAGAACAACGGAGTACAAAACGTAAAAATCACCAATGCAGACCCTTCCGCTTTAGGACTTTTTGGGCTGGCAATGGTAACGCTGGTTGCATCATCACAAAAGCTGGAGATCACACAGGGCTTTTCCTTTGTAATCCCCTGGGCGATCTTTTTGGGTGCTTTCGCCCAGTTGTTTGCCTGTATCAATGACTCGAAGCGGAATAACACCTTTGGTACTACTGCTTTCGGAGCTTATGCCTTCTTCTGGTTCGGTGTAGCTTCTTCCTGGATGATCAAAATGGGAGTCTTCGGTAAGGAACTGGCATCCCAGGTAGATGGAAAACAACTCGGAATGGCTTTTGTGGGATACCTCATATTCACAATTTTTATGACAATCGGAGCGATGGAGACCCATAAGGTATTGTTTACGATTTTCTTTTTAATTGACTTCCTTTTCATCGGACTGTCACTGAATGCCTTTAACATACTACCTGATTTTTCTCATAAGCTGGCTGCTTATTCCGAATTGCTGATTGCCATAGTTTCATTCTATGGATCGGCTGCGTCTGTATTGAACACGCACTTTGGAAGAGCCTTCTTACCGATTGGAAAACCTTTCGGAATTTTTAAGAAATAATACATAAAACTTATAAACAAAGCGTTGAATTCTCAGGGGGCAACGCTTTGTTTGATTACTACCGGAAAGTAAAATGATAACCGAGTGTTTGTTAACATAATCGATGTAACGGAAGAATAGTTAAGATAAATCTAGGTATTTTACTCTAATAAGCAAAATTCGAGACTACATCGGTTGATCATTCCATGATAGAGTGCTATACTAACAAAGCTGTCGGCGGTGAGCCACGAAACCTGATAAATAAAGGTTTTTGGGAAGCGAAAAAAGTTAACAAAAAGTGTTGACAAAGCTTCGGCAGCGTGGTAAGATAGTCAAGCGCTCGAGAGAGTGCCAAAAGCGATAGAAGCGAGTAGTGCAAGGCACAAGAAGAACGAGGAGTGGAGTTTATATGATATAAATGAGCACCGCAGTGAATCTTGCAACGCAGCAATGCGAAGCTTATATCGATTTTGAATGGACTTTGAAAAGTAAACAGTGTAAAAGTTAAGAAATAACTCGTTAATAAATTTGAGTTACTTGTAACTACAAGTCAGTAAATAGTAATTTGAGCCTAACAGGCGATCAAATAAAAGTATATTTG
>JAEZXR010000120.1 GCA_023419605.1 Bacillota bacterium
CAAATATACTTTTATTTGATCGCCTGTTAGGCTCAAATTACTATTTACTGACTTGTAGTTACAAGTAACTCAAATTTATTAACGAGTTATTTCTTAACTTTTACACTGTTTACTTTTCAAAGTCCAGTTGTCTTGCCACTCTCTCGAGCGCTTGACTATCTTACCACGCTGCCGAAGCTTTGTCAACACTTTTTGTTAACTTTTTTTGCTCCCCACAAGAACTTACCTTATCCATTCTTGCAGCTCATCGCCGACAGCTTTGTTAGTATATCACCGGGTGCCATTTGATTCAACTCTAAAAACCCGCATATAGCCTTATTAATCTACTTTAGATTCCAATACCTTCATTATCTTTCGTTATAGTAACCAATTCTCCAATATGCTAAACTTCGAATTCAGTTATACTATCCATTTATAAGGAACCTAAAATAAAAAACAGTGCTAAAGAAGACATGTCCAGGACAGCTCTGATCCACCGGCCTGTTATAGCCTTTTTATCCTGCATTGAATATCATATTGAGTCAGTTCCTTTATTGTAGGTTCCTTTCCACATAGAGGGCAGTTTTCTCTTTTCGTCCATGGAATTTCTCTGAACCCTGTAGTTAAAGCATTAAAGGTAAGCACTCTGCCAGACACGGTTTCTCCGATATCCGTTACTATTTTGATAGCTTCCAACGCTTGTACAGATCCAATGATACCGGTTACAGCACCTAATATGCCTGTATCACTGCAGGTAGGCAGTACACCGTCCTCCGGCGGCGTTGGGTACAGACACCTGTAACAGGGCGTTTTACCGGGCAGTATGGTCATCAGTATTCCATCAAACCCTACGGCGGCGCCTTCTACAAGGGGCTTGCTGAGGAAATAACAACAGTCACTGATCAGATATCTGGCAGTAAAATTATCGGCTGCATCGATAACAACATCATAGCTGCTAACTATTTCTTCTATGTTATCAATATGTAACTTGGTATTATATTTTACAATAGTAGTACTGGGATTCAGTCGTTTGATCTTGTCCTCTGCAGAATCCGTCTTTCGCTTACCTATGTCCTCTGTAAAATGGATAATCTGCCGATTCAGGTTTGAAACAGTCACTGAATCAAAGTCTGCAATTCCAAGCTTCCCGACGCCTGCGGAAGCCAGGTACAGGAGAACCGGTGATCCCAGTCCTCCTGCTCCTGCAACAAGCACCCTTGCTTCCTTGAGTTTTCTCTGCCCCTCGGCACCAAAGCCCTCCAGTATCAGCTGTCTCGAATATCGAAGCACATCATCGTTTTCCATTGTATGCATCATTAACCCCCTCCGATAAACTTTACAATTTCCAGATTGTCTCCATCCTTTAAGAAAGTCTCTGTCCATTGTTGTCGGTCAGGAATCTCATAATTCAGTTCTACGACAACAGCTGCCGGGTTAACATGAATAGACTCCAGATAGGCGCTGATGGAAAGAGGGCTTTCCATCCCTATTTTTTTGCCGTTTACCGTAAAAGCAATCATATATAGCCTCCTTTAGAATCCCCTTAGACAAAACTTGGTTTTTCTCCGCATAAAACCTTGTTCATGGTCCTCATGGCACACATCTTTCCACACATGGTGCAGGTATCCTCCAGTTCCGGCATGGACTCTGCCCGGTATTTTCTCGGTTTTTCTTCATCAATAGCCGTCTGGAACATTTTTTCCCAGTCCAGGTTTTTTCTCGCCAGGCTCATCTGATAATCCTGCTCTCTCGCTCCCTTGATACCCTTTGCAATGTCTGCGGCATGGGCAGCAATCTTGGCAGCGATAATTCCCTCCTTCATATCCTCCATATCCGGAAGGCGTAAATGTTCAGCAGGAGTTACATAGCATAGGAAGTCCGCTCCACTGGCAGCTGCTATGGCTCCGCCGATGGCACTGGTAATGTGGTCATAACCGGGTGCAATGTCCGTCACAATGGGGCCGAGAACATAGAAGGGTGCATTGTGGCACAGCCTTTTTTGCAGCACCATGTTTGCCTGAATTTCATTGATGGCCATGTGCCCCGGTCCTTCCACCATGACTTGCACGTCTCTTTTCCATGCTTCCCTGGTCAGTTCTCCCAGGGTTATCAGTTCCTCTATCTGGCAGGCATCGGTGGCATCATGGATGCTTCCCGGCCTGCATGCATCTCCCAGGCTGATGGTAACATCATATTCCCTGCATATGTCCAATACTTTGTCATAATGCTCGTAAAAGGGGTTTTCATTTCCCGTAAGCTCCATCCATGCAAAAAGCAAAGAGCCTCCACGGGATACGATATTGGTTAATCTGCCGTTTTTCTTCAGTCTTTCGGCTGTTTTCCTGTTAATTCCTGCATGAATCGTCATAAAATCCACGCCATCCTCTGCATGCACTCGCAAGACATTGAGAAGCTCTTCCGCAGTAATCGCTTCCAATTCTTTATCCAAATGACCCACAGCATCATAAATGGGTACTGTGCCAATCATGGCGCTGGAGGTTTCAACCAGTTTACGGCGAAAATCCCTTGTCTTTCCGTAGGAACTTAAATCCATAATGGCTTCGGCCCCCATTTCAACTGCTTTGGCAGCCTTTCCGACCTCTATTTCGAAGTCCCTGCAATCCCTTGATATTCCCAGGTTCACATTTATTTTTGTTCGCAGTCCTTCTCCAACACCTTGCGGTTCAAGGAATTTGTGATTTTTATTGGAAGGTATGGCCACCCTGCCCTCTGCTACCAATTGTAGAAGCTTGTTTTCGTCCATGCCTTCCTTTTGAGCAACTTTCCTTATTTGCTCCGTTATTATTCCTTTTCTTGCAGCCTCCATTTGCGTACTGTAATCCATTTATTCCTCTCCTTTCAATATTTCTCTTATAGATTCAATAGTACCTTTTATATTCTCAGCACCTACGATTTCCGTGACCAGGGCGATACATTTTGCTCCCTGGCCTTTCACCTGCCGGAGGTTATGAAGCTTGATTCCTCCGATGGCAACAAAAGGTATTCGTACGTTCTTTACCACATAGTCAAGGTAATCCAGCCCAACCGGGTCACAGACATCCTTTTTCGTAAGGGTCCTATAAATGGGACCAACGCCAATATAATCGGCCCCATCCCTTACGGCCTTCTGCGCCTGTTCCGGAGAATGGGTGGAAATCCCTAGGATCATGTGATCCCCTATCAACTCTCTCGCCGCAGCTGCCGGCATATCATCCTGCCCCAGGTGTATGCCATCAGCGCAAACACTTTTTGCCAGATCAATATGGTCATTTACAATAAAGACAGCCCCTGCATCGGCAGCCATCTCCCGAAGTTTTGTACACTGGCGGTATTTTTCCAGCATGGATTTGTCCTTTTCCCTATATTGTATCCACTTTATTCCTGCCTCCAGCATGTCCCCCACTACTTTGATATTATCTCTGCCCCGGGAGTGCTCCTCTGCCGTCAGGCAGTAAATGTCCGTATCGAGAACATCTAAAACTCCGAGTCCTTCCGAAGCGCTGCTCTTATTCACCTGCTGCATTCTTTTCACCCCGTCCATGTCCTACCCCCTCGTCCCAATATACTGCCAATCCTTGAATACCGGCTGATAGCCTTTTTGATAAAGCATTTGCCGGACTTCTTCCACACTTCTTTCATCCGAAACTTCAAACTGTCCATCGCCTTTTTTGCTGCTGTATCCGCCCACCTCCGTAACGGAACCCGCTGACATCCTCGTAACTCCGATTCCCACAAGATGATCTCTGAAGCCGGCCCCTTCACGGGTTGAAATGGTGATTCCTACATGCTGAAGCAGTATACGGAATGCAAGGAGAATCTGCACCAGGTCTCTGTCATTTACAGGGTGAGGGATGGGAAAGCTTCCTCCATGGGGTCGCATTCTCGGGAGTGAAATTCCGATTTCCACCTCCGGGTAATTCCGGGTAAGGTACTGAGCGTGCAATGCCGTATAGAATGCCTCTGTGCGCCAGTAACCAAGTCCTAGCAAAGCCCCGATGCCAACACTTCGCATGCCTGCCCTGCAGCTTCGTTCCGGGGTATCCAACCGGTAGCGGTAATCCTTTTTAGGACCCGCTGGGTGCATAATCCTGTACGTTTCCTCGTCATAGACCTCCTGATACATCGTAAGCCCATCTACTCCGCTTTCAATAAGCAGCCTGTATTCCTCCTCTTCCAGAGGATAAATTTCCACAGATATGGAAGTAAAGTATTTGGCTGCTTCCCGAACGCAATCTTTTATGTACTCTACAGGGGAATGCTTTCTGGATTCTCCTGTCAGCAGGAGAATGTGGCGGATCCCTGTCCGGGCAATATTTTCAGCCTCCCGTGACAGTTCTTCCAGGGTTAGCCGCCTTCGACCGAGAGCATTATGGACATTAAACCCACAATACAGGCAGCTATTTACACAGTAATTTGCCAGATATAAAGGTGCATATAGAGTAACTGCCTTCCCGAAATGCCGAAGGGTAATCTGCTGGGCTTTCCTTGCCATTTCCTCCAGGCAGTGAGCTGCCGCTGGGGAGATTAAGGTGCAGAAGTCTTCCATTCCAGGACTTTCCTTCACTAATGCCCTTTGCACATCAGCAATAGTAGCTGACTGTATTTTATGTTCCAACATCTCTTTATCAAATTTCCGGATTGCATCATAAAAGCTCATATCTTACCCCCCTGCATCCTTACAAATTAAGAAAACCCGTGAGCGGCGACGAAGCTTCAGCATGCGCTCTCACTTCTCCCGTGCCTCCCAAACAGGCTTTTCTCCCTGCTCTTACCGCCAGGGAAAAAGCCTCTGCCATGGCTATGGGATCCCCCGCAGATGCAATGGCTGTATTGACAAGAACCGCAGCAGCACCAAGTTCCATGGCCGCCGCAGCTTCCGAAGGTTTTCCGATACCGGCGTCTACAATGATGGGAAGATCGATTTCGTCTATCATGATTTTTACAAGTTCTTTTGTCCTGAGCCCTTTATTTGTCCCTATAGGAGCACCTAGCGGCATCACCGCAGCAGCGCCTGCATCACGAAGTCTTTTTGCAGTCATCAGGTCCGGACACATATAAGGCAAAACTGTAAAGCCTTCTTTAACAAGGATTTCTGTAGCTTTCAACGTTTCCTGGTTGTCCGGGAGAAGATACTTTGTGTCTGAAATGACTTCAATCTTGACCCAGCTTCCACACCCCATAGCCCTGGCAAGACGCGCAATCCTTACCGCTTCCTCTGCATTCCTTGCTCCGGATGTATTGGGCATCAAAACACATTCTTTCGGTATGTAGTTCAGCATATTTTCTTCCTTTGCTTCCAGATCAACACGCCGAACAGCAACCGTAACTACCTGCACCCCGGATCGTTCTACGATATGAGGAATCAGGGCATTGGATGCGTACTTTCCCGTACCGATAAAAAGCCTGCTTTTTAGAGGAATTCCCCCAATAATAAGTGCATCACGTTCCATTTTTTACCTCCTAACAAAAGAACAAAGGTGGCTTTGCCACTTTTGTTTGCACATGTGCCTTCCCGAAGCATCGGGAAACACTGGCACGCGCATAAATTCAATGTTTTTGTCTGGAAAAGAGACATTTCCCAGACAAAAAATAAAGGCTTACCCGTACGGATAAGCCTTCTTTCGCAAAAAATCTCTTTGAATGCTTCCCTACGGCGGTATTAACCGCGTCAGGTTCGAAGGGTTAAGGTTTTCACCTCTCTCAGCCGATTGGCACCCCTAGCTCGTTTATTCAATTACTTTAATTATATCATAGTTTCTCAAATTGTGTTAGTTAAATTTATAACTTCTCAATTTATACTAAAGGCGGGTGTGAAAAAGGGGTTCTACAAGTTATGCTAAACCGCGTCTAGCACTCTACAAGCAGCCCGCACAAAAGAACCCCTATGTTTTTCATATCCGCCTATAGCGCTTTGATAACGCCTTCAATGCTGCAGCCTTCCTTCTCCCTGTACTTATAAATCTGGACCTTATCTTTAAAATCCACCAGCCACAGCGCCTGAGGATTATATAACACTACACTGCGGTCTTCCAGCCATTTCAATTTTATATTGTTCAATACCGCCAAATCAGAGACCGTACAATCCAATACTGCCTTTTTGTCTATATTCCCATCCATTCCCAATACTGTCAATGTAAGCAGCCGGTTTTCCTTCTGCAAAAGCAAGAAGCCGTTCTTTTCCGGGAGAACCTGAATGCTCTTCCTATAGTCCTCCTGTTGCCCGGGTCCCGCTGCCCTCAGCAGATCACTATACTTTCCGATCCTGGATAGGGTATCCCCATTAGAGCTATATACGCCATTCTCCTTCTTTGAAACCAGAATATACGGCCCCTCCATGGAAGCAGCGACAACAGCATCACAAGTCCACAGCAGGGACATTATTTTCTTCTCTATACCGCCCCGCTCCCCATACAAAGCTTCTCCATCCGTGAAAAACACGGTCCCGTCGGAGGCCTGTCCCAGCGACTTCCATAACTGGCCGGTTGCTGTTCTCCCTTTTCCTGAAGCGTCATATAAGGCCCTCTCATAACCATTCTCAATCATAATCCTGCCATTGGAAATCCAGCTTGCACTGCTGCCCTGCTCCAACTTCACAGCACCAGAACCGTCATAATTTGCTACATAATAGGCGCCGTCCGGTTTGATGAACAGCATTTTCTCCCCATCCGGCGAGAGGGGTGCATTGCCTTCCGCTATGATACGGCTGCTTTTTTGGACCATGGTATAGAATTTGTCCGTGTAGAGTTCTTTAAAAGTAATCCTTCTGTAACTGCCGAATTCGGTAAAGTCCATCAACTTCTTGCTGTTGCCGGAAAAGCCCTCGTATCCGGCCAGGCTGTCCGCTCTCCACAGAAAGTTTTCCAGGGTATATTGCAGATCCTTTTCTACATCGTACAGGTTTAGCTCACCCGTTTTACGATTTTCCCAGTAGAGGTTTTTTCCGTTCCCCCCCCATGCACTTTGCGGATCTGCATTTATACTATAAGGCTCAGGGTTTATCTCCGGATTCATCATATAGACGCGGCTGCCGGACTTCAGGATATATGCAGTCCCCTCCGGAGAGGCTTCGAAAGCTTCTTCATCACTAGCGCCTTCCTTTCTGTCCCATAGGCTCCGGGTACCTGTTAAATCCCATATTCCCCCAATCCCATTGCTCAATCGCAATAGTTTCACCCGCGGTGATTGAATGCGCCGGAAGTCACCAAAGTAATCGACAAAGGCAGCACCGCTTCCCAGCATATGGTTTTGTGCAAAGCCATCGATATAAGAAAACATTTCCAACGGGACCAGCACCTTTCCTTTTGCCGCCACCGAAGCAAAGGGAAGTTTTATCTCTTTACCTCCATACAGAAAACTGTCTTTTCCAAGACGAACAACCAGCTTTTTATCGTTAATCTGCGTCTCCAATACGTCATCAGGCGCATACAATTTATATTCCGAACCTATATATTTCAGTATGTCATCTAAAGCTACCAAAACATCTTTTTTCTCCGACAGGAATGCACTGATCTCCTTAATCTCCACGCCGTTGAAATACAGCTTCTGCTCACTGATTTTTCCGGTATTCACCGTTCGAATCGAGGCCTGAACAGTATCATTCACAGCCGGCGGTATCTTCCTTACTTCCTGTTCCTGCCTTTGAACAGCCGTTATGGTCACTCTTATACTTACAAACACTGCCGCAATGGCCAGTAACACCATAAAGCCTGTAGCAATCAGGGCGGCTTTATCCTTTAGAATTCTCATATGAAAACCTCCCACTTATCTTCATTTATTATACCAATACCTGTTTCACTCTGCAATTTAAAAACAACCTCCTACCCATAACCAAAAAATGGAAATCATTCTTTGCCAAATATTACTTCTTGATTCCAGCCATTTGGAAGACTATAATAGCTGGCATACAAGGTGCCGTAAAAGAATTGCTTATTCTTTTGCAGACCCTAAATTATGTGCTTTGCCGAATCCTTGCAAAAGGAACGGGGGATGCGAAAATTGGAGGCAGTGGATTATGGAGTACTCCGTGAGCCACTGCCTTGCCGTAAGGCATTGGGGTTAATCATGCCGGGTGGCTTCGGCTGCTCTGCTTGTAGGAAAATATACTCTCTTCCGAACCCGACAGCTAACCTCGTAGGCTACTGAGAGGAGACTGTTATGAAAAAGTTAGTTTTATCCATCGCTGCAGCATCCATGCTGTGGTTTCTTCAACCTGCCCAGCCTACTTTTGCAGGCTCATTCAGCGACCATCCGATCCCTGCAAGCCAATTCTCCAGTGAACAGCATATCATGCTGCAAAATCTTTTACATTTGCTTGAATCCCTATGGCACAGTAAAGAAAAAAAATCCATCCAGAAGGAAAAATCAGAGGATGTGCAGGCCAGTGTAGAGATTAGAAGCCGGTCCAGCCGAAGCTTCGATCGAGACAGTACAAATATGGATAGAGATGCATTTGCTCCTGCATCCGATATATTGCAGCCACTGCAGGAGGCTCAGACCTTCGGTGCCCCGCTGCAGCAGGAGCAGGAATCCGTCCAGGAATCCACTGAGCAGTTACCTCAGGAAACTCCCGCTCCCACACCGGTACCTACACCAACTCCTGCTCCTGAACCCACGGTAGACCCTGGTATACATAAGGCGCAGAGTATCATCGAAGAGGCAAAAAAATACCAGGGATTGCACTATGTATGGGGTGGAACCTCCCCTTCAGGTTTTGATTGTTCCGGATTTGTTTATTACTTATACGGTAAGAATGATATATCCCTTCCCAGAGTCTCCTTCTCGCAATTCAAGACCGGGACCGGCATTTCAAGAGACCAGCTGGAACCCGGAGACCTTGTATTTTTTAACACCGATGGTACCGGTGCTTCCCATGTAGGAATCTATATTGGGGATGGAAGTTTCATACATTCCAGCTCGGGAGCGAAAAAGGTAACGATTTCCACCTTAAGCGACGGATTTTACAACTCCCATTATTTAGGAGCGAGAAGGGTTTTAAAATAACCTTCCCCGTTATGTTGGGATTTTTCAAATTATTCCATTTTATGTCAAATGGTTACGATTTAGTTAAAGTTTACTTTTTGTATAGATTCAATAAACATAAACTGATATAATATACTCCATGAGGCTTGTATAATAATTGTTCAAGGAGACCTTCAAGAATATGAAAAAAATGCTAATGTTTACTTTTATACTGGCATTCATACTATCAGTTTCCTGTTTTGTTGCAATCCGTACCGGCCATTTGGGGAAATTCCAGACTGCGAAAGCTTCTCCGGGGAATGAGCATGAGATGAGCGCTATAAAAGTTCCTGTAAATGTTCGAAATCCGGATGCTCCCTCCACTCCCGCTCCTTCTCCGGAGATAAAAAGCAAATACCTCGTCGCTATTGATGCGGGTCATGGAGGAGAGGACCCGGGCACCAGCGGCAACGGCCTGGTGGAAAAGGATATTGCACTGGATATTTGCCAACGATTGGATGCATTGCTTAAAAAGGCTGGGGTTAATACTTATATGATACGAACCGGTGATACGTATATCGATCATAAGGATCGAATCGAGCGGGCCAATGAAAAAAAAGCCACACTCTTTGTAAGCGTTCACTGCGACTGGTTTGAAAATTCAAGCTATGGGGGCACACAAACCCTTTACTATCCTTCAAAGGATTTGAAAGCGGGCAATCTGAATGAAATACAGTATGCAGAGATCATTCAAAGTGAATTGATCAAGGCCATGCAGACCAATAACAGAGGGATCATGGACAGACCGAATCTCGCAGTACTGAGGCGGGCGCAAATGCCTTCCGTGCTGGTGGAACTGGGCTTTCTTTCCAACAAAAATGACGTAGCCCGTTTGGGAAATCCCGAATTCCGCCAAAAGATAGCAGAAGGATTTACCAACGGTATTATGAAGGCGCTGGAAAAAGTAAAGAATTAAGATACTGTTAAAAGGCTTGGGTTTCATTCAAACCCAAGTCTCAGCCTGTAAACATAAGTACCCCCTATCTGTATAGCGCAGTATGCTATACAGATAGGGGGTTTTTAATGTATGTAAAAAGAGGCCGTGAATACCTTTTTACAATACTTCCCACGATACCTTATGGAATTATCAAGGCGCCACAAAATTAATGCTGCACCAATAAATTATTACCAGACTACGGTAGACATTTTAAAAAACGTAACGTATAGTACATAAATACAATTTAAAGGAGGCCTACATATGAAAACAACAGGAAGAATTATGGCTATTTTTTTAATAGTAATGATGCTTTTGCCATACAATGTTATGGCTGCAGAGAAAAATAGCCATAGACAGGAGGATCTGAATTTTCTTTTAGAAACACTAAGAGAAAAGCATCCTGATATTTTTGCAAACACTTCTGAGGAAGCCTTTATGGCGAAAAAGGCAGAAATTGAAACAAGTCTGGGCGAAAGTACTGATCTGAAATTTGCTTTAGACTTGCAGAGTTTAATAGCTATGGTAAGAGACTCGCATACAAGTATGAATTTAAACTCTTTCAACACCGGACTCCATTTTTTCCCAATAACCATGGAATACTACGAAGGCAAATGGATTCTCAGCTTAACGGAAAAGGAACACGAAGTATATTTGGGCCAACGCGTAGTTGCGATTAATAATATTGCGATGGATGAAATCTATAAGCGTTTTTCAAAAATTATCAGCTTCGATAATGACATTAAACTCCGCCGGCAATTTAAACAGATATTTTATATAGAGGAAATGCTTGATTATCTGGGTATTATTGATACGGGTGCATCGCTTTCTGTGGCTGTTCGTGATACGGCAGGCAAAACAAATGAATTTACTGTAAAATCTATTTCAGCTACAGATGAAGCCGCTTCAAATAACTTCGTCAGTTTGGCACAAAAAAGAGAAAAAGTGCCGGTAACTGCATACGACAAGACAAAGAATTATACATCTATGCCTCTGGATGAAAGTACATATTATATCCAATACAATAAATGCCAGGAAGACAAAAAACTTCCCATGGAAACCTTCTCCCAGCAGGTGAAGGAAAATATTGATACGGGCAAGTATACCAAAGTATTATTGGATCTTAGAAACAATGGCGGTGGGTCAGACGGTGTAATACTGCCGTTATTGACTATGCTAAGTAATGAAGTAAGACAAAGGAATATAAAGCTTTATGGCCTTATCGGTGAAGCAACATTTTCCTCAGCCATAATAAACGCTGCAATGCTGAAAGAAGCCGGTGGTATATTAGTCGGCAGTTTAACCAGCGGCAGCGTGGACCATTTTGGTTCAGTCAATAGTTTTACTTTGCCCTACTCGGGATATCACATCGCATATTCCACTAAATTCATTCGTATTAATGATTATTTTGAAGCAGGGCAGGGCTATGGTGTGGAGCCTTTAAGGCCAGATTTTTTGATGGAGCAGACCCTTTCCGACTATATGGCAGGCGTGGATACTGCCGTAGCTTATTTGCAAACTAATGGAGACAATATTTCGTTACCGGTAGCTGCGGATGAAGGTTTGACTCGTGGCCGGGCAGTGGAGATGCTATACGAAATAGCCAAAAAGAGTGGTAAGGATTTAGGGAACAATGAAAGTATGTTTAATGACATATTTGAATTTGCCTACTATGCACCAGCAATTGGTTGGGCAAAGGAAAACAGCATTATCAAAGGTGTTGATGAAAAAACTTTCGCCCCTGCCCGCTTGATTACCCATGAAGAGTTGGCAGTCATACTTACTCGTTTCGTTGACTATTTAAAAATAACACCGCAAATCCAACATGAAACTGTATCTTTCGCAGATGAAGCAGCGATCAGTCCCTGGGCATTAGACGCAGCCCAAACAATGTATAAATGGGGACTTGTAGATACTGGATCAAATGAATTTCGACCTAAGGGTACTATGACACGCACCCAAGGAAAAGCATTGCTTCAAAAACTCATTCCTTGACAACATATTTTGACAGGTTTTAGCAATGCAAACATGAATAAGATTTATTAAAAGGCTGCCTTCCATTGGGCAGCCTTTTACGCATCAGATTACTTGTTCCAACTTCCTATTTCTTGTTAATGGACAAAAAGGCGCCTTACTCTTCGCGTGAAGCACCTTTTTGTCTATAATTCAAACCCAAGTCTTTCTGTTTTCTACCCTAATAAATATTCATGCAGTAAATGTACGATTTCCACTCTATCACTGGTATGGAAAACCTTTTCCTTGACATAGGTGGCATTGCGCATGCCCTTGATATACCAGGCAATGTGCTTGCGCATCTCACACAGAGCGATATGCTCCCCTTTCAGTTCTGTCAGCATATCCATATGGCGGACAATGGTATCAATTTTCTCCTGCGGTGCAGGATCCGGAATTAACTCACCTCTTTGAAGCCATGCAAGGACTTTTTTAAAGATCCACGGATTGCCTTGAGCACCCCTGCCGATCATTACTGCATCACAACCGGTCTGCTCCAAAAGGTTTTTCGCATCCTGCGGAGTTACAACATCTCCGTTGCCGATAACCGGGATGGATACACTCTCCTTCACTTTCCGGATGATGCTCCAGTCCGCTTTCCCGCTGTAAAACTGCTCCCGGGTTCGTCCATGGACAGCTACGGCTCTGGCGCCGTTTTCCTCCGCGATTTTTGCGATCTCTACCGCATTTACGGATTCGTCATCCCAGCCTTTTCGTATTTTAACCGTTACTGGCTTGGTGGTAGCCCGGGAAACCTCCCTTACAATCTCTGCCACCAGCTCCGGCCTGCGCATGAGGGCACTTCCTTCCCCATTCTTGGTAATCTTAGGAGTGGGGCAGCCCATATTGATGTCAATAAAGCTGGCTTCGGAGTCGTTTAGCCGCTCCGCGATCCCTGCCATTATTTTGGGATCGGAGCCGAAAATCTGCACGCTGGCTGGTTTTTCAGCATCATTTATATCGGCAAGCTTACTGCTCTTTTCATCATTATAGTGCATCCCCTTGGCACTCACCATTTCCGTGTAGACCAGACCACAGCCCTGCCCCTTGCAAAGAATGCGGAAGGGCATGTCTGTAACGCCTGCCATGGGTGCCAGAAAAATATTGTTTTCAAGTTCTATCCCTGCTATTTTCACGTTGATCCTCCGTATATATGCAGCAGAGGCAGCCCTCTGCCATTTGTAAGTTTATTATATATACAATCGATTGGCAACTGCCGGTTTGGGCATCGTACAGCCAACGGTTCCGGAGCTTTACGAGGCACGAATCAGCTAAGGGTCGACTGAAATATTACTTCCGATACTTTTTCGGGGTACGGGGCTCTGCTGTAGTAGCCTGAAAAAGTTTTAGCGGAAGTTATATTTTAGCGATCCCTAAGTTCCATCCGAAT
>JAEZXR010000022.1 GCA_023419605.1 Bacillota bacterium
CAACACCAACCCCGACCCCAACTCCGACGCCAACACCAACCCCGACCCCAACTCCGGCAACCCCGGCTCCATCAAACCCACCCGGGAAGAATGAAAATACCTATGTGGATACACCGGTGGAGGGAGCCGTTGATATACCGGATGATGCCATTCCAAGCATGGGGCAGCCTCCTAAAAATGGGAAGGCAACAGTGGACGAGAAGGGAAAGTGGAAGTACGAACCGGACCCAGGCTTTACAGGAAAGGACAGCTTTACCGTCATCATCAAAGATAAGGATGGGAAGGAAGAAGAGATACTGATAGAAATCCAGGTCGATGAGCTACCGGCCGGTGCCATCAAGGTTCTTCCCAAAACCGGGGAGCAAAGCAATCTGCTCTTCTATCTGATGGGACTGCTGTTCATTGCTGCTGGCGTATGGTTTGGAAAAAGAAAGACTGTATAACTTACAATAGGGCAGAGAGAAATCTCTGCCCTGTTTCCATACTTCCTTCAACCGATAAAGGCTGTGCAAGGAAGAAGCAGTGATCCTTCGGGGAACAATAAGATTATAAGGAATGAAATGCCATGAGAAGAATTCTTTCAATAACAGCCATTATAGTAGGAATCAGCCTTTTCCTATATCCTGCTGCCAGGGGAAAATACTATGAGCACCAGCAGAAAAAATTGATTGAAAGCTGGAAGCGAAGCCTGCAAGTCCTTGATACACAGGTGGAGGCTTCAAAAGCAGAGGGCGACGGCAGAACCGCACCGAAAGAGAGTGGAGAAGGTAAGAGCGAAAGCAGGGCTTCGGATACGAAAGAATCTGTGCAGGAGATGACTGCACAGGAGGAGGCGCGCCGCCAACAGCAAAAGCAAGAGGAAGCACGGCAGGAAAAGGAGAAAAGGCAATTGGGAGAATACATAGCCAGTACCCTGGAAGGTATGCTGAAAATCGACAAAATTAATTTATATCTTCCGATTTTGCCCGGTGTAACCGAAGATAACCTGAACATTTCCGTAGCCAGCATAGAGAATACGGGAAAGCCGGGGAAAATAGGGAACTACAGTATCGCCGGCCACAGAGTTCAAAAGTACGGGCAGCATTTCAACCGCCTGGATGAAGTCGAAATTGGCGATGTCATTGAAATAGAGGACCGGGAAAAAACGTATAAATATGTCGTGTTTAATAAGTTTTTGGTTGATCCGAAAGAAACCTGGGTAATAAATAGAACAAGCAAGACAGAAAGGGAAGTGACGCTGATTACCTGCTATCCTTTGATAAATCCAACCCGGCGCTTGATTATCAAAGGCAGAATACCGGAGGGGACACAGTGATTCTCTAAAGGTGAAATAGGACAATAGGACTATATCTTTTTATAAAAGAGTATGATAACGTAGTAATATATAACTATATAGAATTCAAAATTGAATTGTTATTATCGAGTTGGAACTAACCACCGATAAAGGCAAACCTGGTGAAAGCCAGGGACGCAAAGCTATAGGGCCTTCCTTTTTAAGATGGCAGCCAGTTACCGAAAGGGGAGTTTTTTATGTTTAAAAAACGCATTGTTTCTTTTGCATTGGCCGCATATTTAATGGCATCGGGCCTTCCTGTTTTTGCAGATGATGCAAATACTGCGAAGGTTTTTGATAAGAGTGAGCTGGGAAGCGGAGTCATCAGTGTCCGCTATGACAATACAACCAATGTAAAGCGCAAGTTGATGGTTCAAAAAGGGGACAAGACCTATTATTATAATTTGCAATCTGAAGACCGGTTCCCGCTGCAGTTCGGCAATGGTGAATATACAGTCGCAGTCATGGAAAATGTTAAGGATAATAAGTACAAGCTGGTAGCAAAAGAAACACTTAGGCTGGAGCTGGAAAATCCCAACGAAGTATTTCTAAAATCCATGAAGCTGGTTCAATGGAATGATGAAATGGAGTCTATAAAAAAAGCCAAAGAACTGACGAAGGATGCTAAAACCGACAATGAGAAAGTTATGGCGATTTATAGTTACATCATCCATAATGTAAGCTATGATTATGATAAAATCACCGGGCTTACTACCGATTATGTACCGGTGATCGATGAAACCCTGGCAGCGGAAACGGGAATATGCTATGATTTTGCTTCCTTATTTGCAGCGATGCTGCGAAGTGTAGATGTACCTACAAAGCTGATCATGGGATATAAGAATAACATTGATGTATACCACGCTTGGAATCAAGTCTATTTGAAGGCTACGGACGAGTGGATAACAGTGGATACGACCTATGATTCTATTTTATACCATAGTGGTGAAGAAGCTTTCTCCTGGAACAAAGATGCACAGGAGTACACCGTGGAGAAGCTGTATTAACAAGAAAATTGGGGGCAATTTCTTAGAATTGCAGTAGAGATGTGTTTTGAGTTTATTCAAGACCTTCTCTTTTTTTATGGAAAAATTTAGAATGGCAGCGCATGGCCCTTTATAAAGGATGAACTTTTTAATCAATATGGTATAATGAATAAAGGTTTACCCGCGGAAAGAGAAGCCGTTAGCGGGAGTGCATGCATATTTGTAAAATAGGGAGGAATCACTGTGGAGAGTGTTGTAAAAAGGGCCATGGATGCCAAACATTACCTTCTGAAGATATCACTGGACAGGCAGAGAGTACCGGGATTTACCGGGTACCCCTTCAATATTCCGGCGGTGAAAGGCTTTCATGAAATCGAATTCCACCCTGCGGTAACCTTTTTCATGGGAGAAAATGGGGTAGGGAAATCTACACTGATTGAAGCCATTGCCGTAGCCTGCGGATTTAATCCTGAAGGGGGCTCAAGGGGCTTCAAATTTTCAACCTGCCAAACCCACTCGGACCTCCATGATTTCCTCCGGCTTCAGAAGGGGGTCAAAAAGCCGGCAGACGGGTATTTTCTCCGGGCAGAAAGCTTTTATAATGTAGCAACCAGCATCGATGAAATGGATGCGATCCCTTCAACAGCAAGAAAAATAATAGAAGCCTATGGGGAAGAATCCCTCCATAAAATGTCCCACGGAGAATCTTTCATGGCGCTGATGCTGCACCGCTTCCGGGGAAAGGGCCTGTATATCCTGGATGAGCCGGAGGCTGCCATGTCACCCTCCAGGCTTCTGATGATGCTTTCGAGAATACACCAGTTGGTGGAGGAAGGGTCCCAGTTTATCATATCTACCCATTCGCCCATCCTCATGGCATACCCTACTGCAAAGATATTGCAGATCGACGGCGAAGGAATAAAGGAAGTGCAGTATGAAGAAACCGAGCACTATACCATAACACGCCAATTCCTGAACAACCGCCAGGCGATGTTGAAGGAATTATTACGATAGGGCTTCCATCCTGCATGGGTTTATGCAATTTTGGCAAACTAACTGCAGGAGGTGATTCTATGTCTGACAGGGGTACAAGCAATTCACCCAATACCAGACACCCTGAACGTTCTGCTGGCAAACCTTCCCGGCTGGATCAATTTGCAGACGATCTGTTCGAAAAGGATAAGGGCCAGGGCGAGGGCGTCACATCAAGAAAAGAAAAACGGAATTGGACAAAATAACGAGGCATAAGATGTCCCCCACCTCTATAGGTGGTGGGTACCGATTCATTTTATAGGCGGTGAGCATATCTCCCGCCTCGTTGAAACGGTGTGTTGAAATTGCTATGCAATTTCTTCCGTTGTTATAAGGAATCAGCCGGGATGGGATACCAACCTGGCTTTTTCCGCTTTGGTGAGTCCTTTCACTACCATATCGTAGGAATGGTCAATCATCCAGCGCAGTTCCGAATCAGGGATGGAATCATCTACCGTCACGGTGTTCCAATGCTCCTTGTTCAGGTGGTAGCCGGGTTTTACGGCAGTATACTGCTGCCGGAGATTCTGCGCCACGAAAGGGTCGCATTTAAGAGAAATCGTTACCTTGTTCCCGCTCTGCGACAGCAATGCAAACATTTTGGATTCGGCTTTGACCACCAGGGTGTCCGGGCCGAAGGGATAATCTTCGTAAGCGCCTGTCTTTGAGGTACAATAACTTTTGATTTGGTTGAAATCCATACAGCTCACTCCTGAAAGTTGATCTATGAGAATAGAACAAATGTTTTGTTTATTCAGTTTACCACGTTATACACACTCATGCAAGTGCGAATTTACTTTTTTATTTGCAAGATTTCCAGGTAGAAAATCTAAAACCTATAATTCCTATAGGAATTAAAAGAATTTTTCCAAAAGTTATTGACAGCGGCATAAATACGCATTACAATAATACCAAAGTATTCCGATAAAAATACTCGACAAATTATCGCTATGTGATAATGGATAAGAGATCCGTAAAGTGAGTGACCGATCCGGTACTTTTGGTACAGTACATTTACACTGGATTCGACGAATTAAAAAGGTACTCCCTTGGCTGGTATGCCTCGCCTCCAGAAACGAATTCTATTATAACGAGGCATAAGATGGGCCCCCGCCCCACCTCTATAGGTGGCGGATACCGATTAACTTTATAGGCAGCGAGCATATCTCCCGCCTCGTTGAAACGGTGTGTTGAAATTGCTCCGCAATTTCTTCCGTTGTTATAAGATACCCGATCATATATCTATGGATTGAAGGAAAAATCCATTGTCAGGAGGTAAAAAGTAAAAGCAAATCTATAAAAATTTGATCACGGTAAAAATCCAAGAATATTGCAAGCTATACAATTTAGGATGGAACTTAGCTAATTCGACGTTTGCATAGCCCCAGAATCATTGGCTATGCAAACGCCAAATTAGCAGTTACCAGTCCTATTGTATATAGTAACCGGAGTGAGGACGGAAAGGGGAGATTTTCATATTTACGGAAGCTTTACAGTATTTGCAAAGCCACCTGGATAAGTATTACCAGGCTGTAACCATACATATTTCCATTAGTATTGCGGCCATTGCCACCGGCATCCTTCTCGCTGTTCCGTTGGGGGTTTTATGTGCAAAAAACGGTAAGATCTCGCATCCTGTCATGAATGCCTTCAATTTTTTAAGAATTATTCCAAGCCTGGCAGTACTGGTGATTGTGATGCCGATTCTGGGAACCGGCTTTATACCTGCCTTATTGGCACTGACGATTCTTGCCATACCTCCGATCTTGATTAATACCTATCTGGGATTTAAGGGCATCAGTGCATCCGTCATCGAAAGTGCGGAAGGCATGGGCATGGATGCAAAAAAGATTCTTTTTAAAGTTGAAATCCCCTTGGCTTTGCCGCTTATGATTACAGGAATCAGAACTTCTTCCGTCGAGGTTATTGCCAGTGCCACACTGGCAGCATACATCGGTGCAGGAGGGCTGGGAGATTTCATTTTTACAGGTTTGAAATTAAATGATCTTAGAATATTGCTCATCGGTGGTGTTTCGGTGGCGCTGCTGTCCATCATCGCTGAGACATTGCTGTCTTTCTTGCAGCAAGGGATTACAAAGTATCAAAGGGATTAAAAAGGAGTGTGTAGAAAAATGATGAAAAGAGCAGCAAAATTATTTTCAAGTCTGGCAGTAACCGCTTTATTGATGACTACGGTTCTGGCAGGGTGCGGAAGCTCTCCGGCTTCATCTGAAAGTAAGACTGCAGGGAATACCCCTGCAAATACGGCGGGTAAGGAAAAGCCTACGGTTAAAATGGGGTCCAAGGATTTCACCGAATCCCTGGTTTTGGGTGAATTGTACGCCCTTGCTCTGGAAAATGCCGGGTATAAGGTGGAAAGGAAATTGAATCTCGGCAGTGCCATTGTTCATACTTCTCTGGTGAATGGTGAAATCGATGTGTATCCTGAATATACGGGAACAGGCTTGTTATCTATTCTGAAGGAAGCGCCTAAATTCGATTCCAAAGAAGTATATGACACGGTAGCAGCCAAGTACAAGGAGAAATTCAAGCTGGTCTGGCTGGACCCTTCTTCGGCCAATGACGCACAGGGCCTGGTGATTTCAAAGAAAGCAGCGGATAAGTATAACATCAAGACCATTTCCGACCTGCAAAAAAATGCCAGCAATATCCGGTTTGCTTCCCAGGGAGAATTCGATGAAAGGGCCGACGGACTTCCTGCATTAACGAAAGCTTACGGAGAGTTCAAATTCAAAGAGCACAAACTCTATGACAACGGTATCAAATACGATGTGCTGCATAATGACAAGGCGGATGTGGCTGTGGCCTATACGACGGAAGGACAGCTGAGCAAGGATGAATTTGTAGTACTGGAAGATGACAAGCATGTATGGCCTCCTTACAATATTGCACCTGTAATTAAACAGGAACTCATGGAAAAGAGTCCTGAGATTAAGGATGTTTTGAATAAGATCACGGCAAAATTGGATAACAAAACCGTCATCAACTTAAATGCGGAGGTAGACATCAATAAGCGGGAATATGCAGAAGTAGCAAAAGAGTTTTTTAACAAGATTAAATAGTGTTTGAAACGCGACTATAGTTAAATCCGGGGGGAGGAGGCGTAAAGGATGGCTAAAACTGCTATCGAGTTTGTGAAGGTCAGTAAAAAATTTCCCAATGCGTCAAAATATGCGGTTTCGGAAGTAAGTGCAAAGATCGAGGAAGGCAGCTTTGTAACGATACTGGGTACCTCCGGTTCGGGGAAGACAACTTTTATGAAAATGGTAAATCGGATCTATGAACCCACTTCCGGGGAAATCCTATTCTTCGGAGAAAGCAGCAAGAAGCTGCCGGTAGAAGATTTGCGGCGTAAAATCGGGTATGTCATCCAGCAGATCGGCTTGTTTCCGCATATGACGGTAGAGGAAAACATCGCTACAGTGCCTAAAATATTAAAATGGGACAGGAAAAAAATTGCCGAACGGGTGGATGATTTGCTGGAACTGATACATCTTTCTCCCTTAGAATATAAAAAAAGATATCCAAGACAGCTGTCGGGAGGACAGCAGCAAAGGGTGGGGCTGGCCAGAGCCATGGCGGTGGACCCGGACATTATGTTGATGGATGAACCTTTTGGTGCCATTGATGCCATTACGCGGCAGACGCTGCAGGATGAGCTGATCCGCATACAAAAGAAGCTGAATAAAACCATTCTTTTTGTAACCCATGATATTCATGAAGCGTTTAAGCTAGGTGACAAAGTCATGATTATGCATGAAGGAGAGATTCAACAGTTTGATACACCTCAGCAGATTCTTTTCAAACCGGCCAATGAATATGTGGCCCGTTTGATCTCTTCGGAAGACATCCTTCAGCGATTACGGATTTTGAAGGCGGAGGCTGTGATGGATCCGCTGGATTCGGAATTGAAAGCCGGAGATATCCGGGTGGGACGAAGCGAATTCCTCCATCATGTGCTAACCCGCTTCCTTGAAAAGGATCTGGAGTATGTGGTTGTGGAGGATGAACAACATCAGGCGGTAGGGAAAATAACCTGGGAGCAATTCAAATCGGTTACGCAGCCGGGTACACCGGTGTCCTCATAAAGGCAGAGGGGAGAACTTCAATTCGTAATTTGGCTGTGAGAGTGATCTGCGTAGGAAAATTTCTCCCGACCCGTAAGGAATACCTCTAAGGAAAGTGCCTGATGATGCGCCCTAGAGACATTTCCCTGCCAGGCAGCTTTCCGTTGCTGTTGGACTTTTCTGGAGCAGACCACCGAACGGAAGCCAAATTACGAATTGAAGGGGGAGAAAATGCATGTTGACATATTTATTTAAATATTACGATAAGTTATTCCTGCTGCTTTTGGAGCATTTACAGATTGTACTGCTCAGCATATTGATTTCCTTACTGATTGCCGTACCGGCAGGTCTCTTGATTTCACGCTCGAAAAAGGTATCCACGGTGGTACTTGCGGCATTCGGAGTGATCTATTCCATTCCCAGCCTTGCCTTGTTTGCACTGCTGATTCCTTTTCTGGGGCTGGGAAAAATAACGGCGGTGTTTGTACTGATCCTATACAATCAATATATTCTTGTCAGAAATATTCTGGCCGGCTTCCAATCTGTAGAGCCTTCCATTATAGAAGCAGGAAGAGGGATGGGATTGAGCCCGCTGCAATTGTTTTTCAAAATCCAGCTTCCCCTGGCCATGCCGGTCATTTTGGGAGGTATCCGGATTGCAACGGTTTCTACCATCGGCATAGCCACCATTGCTGCCGTCATTAATGCCGGAGGCTTGGGCGTCATTCTCTTTGACGGGTTGCGGATGAGCTACCTGCCGAAGATTCTCTGGGGTACCATCCTAGCCTCAGGATTGGCTTTCGCGGCGAATCAGATGCTGCTGCTTTTTGAGAAAAGGTCAACGCTAAAAGCAAGGGGAGAGGCCGGACAAAAGAAAGAGAAATGGAAATAATTTGAAGTACTGAAATAGGCAGTTTTACATACAATTACCGGAAAACGGGGGGATCGGATTGGAGAGGATTACAGCGGCACGAGGAACTGAATTGCGATGCAAAGGCTGGCGCCAGGAAGCTTTATTGAGGATGCTGGAGAACGTTCTTGAAAATGGTGAAAACCAGAAGGAACTGATTGTTTATGCGGCTCTGGCAAAAGCCGCGAGAGACTGGGGGTCCTACCATGCTATCGTAGAGAGCCTGAAAAACCTGAAGGATGACGAGACCTTGGTCATTCAGTCGGGAAAACCCATAGGGATTTTCAAAACTCATATTTTTGCACCGATTGTATTGATGGCGAATTGTAATATGGTGGGGAAATGGGCCACCAGCGATAATTTTTATGCCTTGCAGGAGAAGGGCCTTATGATTTGGGGCGGCCTCACGGCAGCGGATTGGCAGTATATAGGCTCCCAAGGGGTCATCCAGGGGACCTATGAAATATTCTCGTCCATTGCCAGAAAATATTTTAACGGTGATTTAACAGGAAAATTTATTCTTACGGCAGGACTCGGGGGCATGGGTGGTTCCCAGCCTTTGGCCGGAGTGATGGCAAAGGCAGCCATATTGGCGGTAGAAGTGGATGAGGCACGAATCGATAAAAGAATTGCAGCGGGATATCTGCAGAAAAAGACGCGGCATCTGGAGGAAGCCCTGCAAATCATCCGGGAAGCGCAGGAGCAAGGACAGCCCATATCCGTAGGGCTGTTAGGAAACGCGTCCGAAGTATACCCGGAAATTCTAAAGCGGAATATCATCCCCGATATTGTTACCGATCAAACCTCTGCCCATGATTTGGTTTTTGGCTATGTACCTGCGGGATACAGCCTGGAAGCTGTGCGGGAGGCAAGAAAAAATAATGCGGCAAAGCTGGCGCAGGATGCAGGGGTATCCATTGCCAGAGAGGTAGAAACCATGCTGGCATTTAAAAATAGAGGCGCTGTCGTGTTTGACAACGGGAACAATATCCGTTCCCAGGCTTTCGCCTATGGAGTGAAGGATGCCTTTGAAATCAGCATCTTTACGGAGGCCTTCTTACGGCCTCTGTTTTGCAGGGCTATCGGGCCTTTCCGGTGGGTGGCCTTGACGGGAGATGAAAAGGATATTCATACTATCGACCGATATATCCTGGAAAACTTCAAGGACAATGAAATTGTAACCAACTGGATCGGCCTTGCCAACCG
Organism: Bacillota bacterium; assembly: GCA_023419605.1. GTDB lineage: Bacteria > Bacillota > Clostridia > Acetivibrionales > JAEZXR01 > JAEZXR01. The sequence continues at coordinate 9,556 of JAEZXR010000022.1, forward strand.
GTATGTACCTTTTGAGGGTTTACCGGCAAGAATCGGGTGGCTGGGGCATGGAGAAAGAACGCAGCTTGCTCTGGAAGTGAACAGGATGGTCCGGGAAGGAAAACTGAGCGGACCCATTGCCTTTACGAGGGATCACCTGGATGCTGGATCCATGACCCATCCGAACATCATGACGGAGAGAATGAAGGACGGCAGTGATGCCGTATCGGATTGGCCTTTGTTGAATGCCATGCTCAACTGCAGTTCCATGGCGGACCTCGTAGCCATTCATTCCGGCGGCGGAGGATATTCGGGATATATGACCAGTGCCGGAGTAACCCTTGTAGCGGACGGAAGTCCGGAAGCAGACTTGCGGCTGAAGCACACGTTGGATAATGATACCTCCCTGGGTGTACTGCGGTATGCAGATGCAGGCTATGAAGAGGCCTTGGATGAAGTGGGCAGGAAAAAAATCAGAAGGATTGAAACAGATCAATAGTAATATTTGGGGAGGAAAGTCATGCGTGAGTTAAATTTGGAGGATGTAAAAGCGGCAGTACGGGGAGGCTCGGTATTTGCTTCCGGCGGCGGAGGCTGGGTAGATCACGGGTTGGAGATCGGAGAAACTGCCGTAAGAATTGGCAGACCCAAGCTCGTATCCATTGAGGAGCTTCCGGAAGATGCGATCATTATTACAGTTTCAGCCATCGGTGCGCCGGCTGCCAAGGATTGGCAGATGCTGGCGGCTGATTATATAAAGGCAGTCCGGCTTTTGCAGGAGAATTTTAACGGCAAAGTTGTAGGTGTCATGACACCGCAGAACGGATGCTCCAGTTCCATCAACGGCTGGGTACAGGCGGCAGCACTGGATTTGGTGGTAGTAGATGCAACAGGAGACATACGGGCGCATCCTACGGCAAAAATGGGATCCATGGGTCTGGCAGGACGGATTGATTATGAAACGGTTCAGGTGGTTGTGGGAGGAAAAAGAGAGACAGGATCTTATCTGGAAGTTGTGGCAAAGGGAACGGTTGCAAAAACCTCCAATATCTTACGAACAGTTTCCGACCAATCGGGAGGATTTATTGCCTGTGCCAGACATCCTCTTCCAGCCTGGTTTATCAAGAAAAATGCCGTGATCGGAGGAATCTCCCGGGCCATTGAACTGGGATACGCCATGATAAAAGCGGAAAAGGACGGCGTGGAGAAGGTTTTTGAGGCCATGTGCAGTACCACACAGGGGGAAATCCTCGGAAGGGGCCGGGTGGTTTCAGCGGAACTGGTCACGGCAGGAGCCTTTGATATAGGGAAGTATGTGGTGGATACAGGAAAGCAATTGTTGACACTGCATATCATGAATGAATATATGGCAGTGGATGATTCGAAGGGCAAACGGTTAACTACCTATCCCGACGTCATCACTACCTTATCCACCGAAACCGGTTTACCCGTCAGCGTGTGGGAAGTGAAAGAAGGAACGGAACTGGCAGTTTTCAAGATCCATAAAAAACATTTCCCTCTAAGCTCCAGCATTCTGGATGCCTCTGTTTATCCGGAGGTGGAGGAAAGACTGGGAATCAATATTTCAGATTATGCACTTTCCAAATAAGAATATAGATTCTATCGATAAAAATCGCGAAAATGATTTTACAAGAAATGAATAAGTAGAAAATGAAAAACTTGGAGAAGGGGGCAGCGTCAATGGACGCTGACCCCAAAGTCTTACTTATGGAACAATTTTTATTGGATGGACATTCGCTTTCCTTACAAAAGGTTTTTGACTTCCTGGGGAACCCGGCTTCCTTTGAGCTGCAAATTTCCGGGGAGTCCAGAAAAAAAGTGGCAAAAGCGAGAAAGCAGCTTGAACAGTGGATAACGAAGGACAAGAAGGTAATATACGGGATTACGACAGGGCTTGGAAAGCTGAAGGACTATGTAGTCAGTGAGGAAGAGCAGGCTGTTTTCCAAAGGAATATCCTTTATTCCCACGCCGTTGGGCTGGGGCATTGCTTTCATCCGGATATAGCAAAGCTGGCCATGCTGTTTCGGGCCAATGTGTTTTGCAGGGGACATTCAGGCGTCCGGCCCGAGCTGATTGACCGGCTGCTGCTTTACATAAACAAGGGAATTTACCCGCAGCTTCCCCAGATCGGTTCTCTGGGGGTGGGAGATTTGCAGCCGATGGCGCACCTGGGGTTATGTATCACGGGAGACCGGGAAGGACAGGCCTGGTACAAGGGGAAGATGGGGAATATTACCGATATCCTGGAGGAAGCGGGCGTTGCTCCGGTGGAGTTCCCGCTGGCAGCAAGGGAGGCGCTGGCACTCATGAGCGGAAGTACCGTTCTGCTGGCCGCCGCAGTGCACTGCTATTTCCAGGCGGTGAAACTCATTACGGCGGCAGATGCAGCGGCCGCCTTGAATCTGGAAGCGGTAAGAGGCGAAACCAATGCCTTTGACCTGCGCATTCATGAGGCCCGGGGAGTGAAAACGCAGATTGTTTCAGCCCAAAATATTCAGCGGCTGATCGAAGGGAGCTGCTGGATGACCGAAGAGGGACGCAAACGGCTGTCGGAGATGCAGCCGAGGGTGCAGGACTCGGTGAGCCTGCGGTCCACCTGCCAGGTCCATGGTGCCGTGAGGGATGTGCTGGAATACATCGGCGGTGTTCTCCAACAGGAGATGAATGCTTCGACGGATAATCCGCTGCTTTTTGAGGGACAGGAAAGTTATGAAAGCCTGAGTGGAGGCAATTTCCACGGTGCCCTGCTGGCCTATTGCATGGACTTTTTGAGCATCGTACTCACGGATTTGGCCGTTCTGTCCGAAAGGCGTTCGGCGAGGCTTCTGGACCCTGTGATGAGCTATGGGCTGCCCTGCAATCTGGTTGGAGGATGTGCAGGTCTGAACACGGGATTTGCCCTTGTTCAGGCGGATGCCACGGCCCTTGTCGGTGAAATGAGAATTTTGGCGACTCCGGCCAGCATTGGATCCATTCCAAGCAAAGGCAATCAGGAAGACCACAATAGCATGGGAATGGGTGCGGTTAGAAAAGCAGTGCATATCATCGAACATCTGAAGAAAGTACTGGCCATTGAGATTTTATGTGCTGCCCAGGCTATAGACCTGATTTCTCCGCAGATGGAAGGGTTATCCCTGGGAAAAGGTACCCGGGAGGTTCATCAACTGGTCAGGCGGAAAGCACCGCCCATGAGGGAAGACCGCTATATTCGGAAGGATCTGCTGGCGGTGTTGGAACTGGTAGAGGGTGATGATATAATAAACTGTACTTATATAGACAGAGAGTAGATGGAGATAAAACAAATGAATGGAATACAAACTGTAGGAAGAGCGCTGGAGATATTGTCCGTCATCGCGGAGGCAGGGACCACTTTGTCCGTAAGCGAGATCGCGGAGAGGGTCGGAATTCCGGAAAGTACAACGTACCGTTTGCTGCAGACCCTTGAGCAAAACTGTGTTGTCGAAAGAAAAGCAAAGGGGCAGATTGCTCTTGGCCTAAAGATCCTTGACCTGGCAAGAAGTCTCTACCAACAGATGGATCGAGAGCTTTGCATGATTACAAGGCCGGTGATGGAGCAGCTGACGGCAAAAACCGAAGAAACGACGGTTCTAATGGTAAGAACCGGACTCAATATTGTCTGCATACAAAACGTAGAGAGCCAGCGGTTAATTCGTTTTGCCTTAGAAAATGGAAGAGTGCTGCCGCTCCATACCAGTGCTTCCGGAAAATCAATTCTTGCCTTCGAAAACGGTAAGGTCATCGAACAGGTTTTGCATTCTATGAACGACCGGGAGCGAAAGGAAAATTTAGTTGCCGAACTGGAGCGCATCCGGCAACAGGGATACAGCATAACTGTGGGAGAAGCCGATAAAGATGTTTTTGGCATCGGAGCCCCCATCTATGATGCTTATGGAAGAGTAATGGCCAGCCTGACCCTTGCAGGACCTGTAGACAGGCTGAAGGAAGAAAACAAAAAAGAATTGGTAAAAGAGATATTGAACGCTGCACGGGGAATATCGGATAAACTGGGTGTAAGATAGAGCAGCATCCCCCTGAATTGTCCGCTCCATAGGAAAGAATCGTTACAAACTGGCAGGAGGAACAGAAAATGAGCATGCATTCGTTTGCAATTAGAGGGAATGTTGTATTACCGGAGAAAGTTCTCTATAATGCAGCCGTCACCATCGCCAATGAAAAGGTGACCGGCATCTTCCAGGATGAAAAGAATGTTCCGGCAGAGGAAATCCTGGATGCAACGGGAAGCTATATTATTCCGGGGTGTATTGATGCCCATGTACACTGCTTCAGTTCCCCGGAGGAGGGGTTCGTCAGCGCAGGCCGCGCCGCCGCCGCGGGTGGAGTTACCACCATGATTGAGATGCCCTATGATGCTTCGGGAATGATCTGCACTTCCCGGCTGTTTGCCGATAAAAAGAAAAGGCTTTAAAAAGAGGCGGTTGTTGACACAGCCCTCCTGGCTACCCTAAAAAAGAAAGATGGTCTGGATGAAATACCGCTGCTGGCAAAAGAGGGTGCCTGCGGCTTTAAGATATCCATGTTCAATACCAACTCCGTTCGCTTTCCACGCATTGATGACGGAGAAATGCTGGATGCATTTTATGCAATTGCCGGGACAGGGCTGCCTGTTGGAATTCATGGAGAGAATGACGAGATTGTCAGGAATTACATGGATAAATACAGAAACGAAGGAACAGCGGACCCGAGGGCTCACTGCTGGAGCCGCCCAAGGGCAGCTGAATCGGCTGCCGTCCTTACGGCCATGGAATTGGCCTATTGGTCAGGTGTGAGGCTCCATGTATATCATTGCAGCTTCCCCAGGATATTTGACCTTATTGAAATCTTCCGTTCACAGGGGACAAAGGTAACGGCAGAGACCTGCCCCCATTATCTTGTCTTGAATGAAGAGGATATGCTGCAGGTCAAGGCCAGGGGGAAAATCAACCCACCCCTTAGAAGCATGGAGGAAGCAAATAGGCTATGGGAACAAATCCGGCTGGGACGGGTGGATATTATCACTTCCGACCATGCTCCATGGCTTATTGAAAGCAAAAGCAATGCCGATATCTTCCAAAACTCCTCGGGAGCGCCAGGGGTGGAAACTTTGCTTCCCATTCTGTACAGTGAAGGGGTTGCCGGGGGCAGGATAACCATTCTGGAACTGGTCCGGCTCCTCTGTGAGAATACGGCGCGAATTTTTGGATTGGATCACTGTAAAGGGAAAATTGCTGTAGGCATGGATGCGGATTTGGTCATTATAAATCCCCGGGAAAGGGTTACTTTGGATGAAAAGCGGCTTCATTCCACAGCAGGCTGGAGCCCCTTTCACGGGAAAAAGCTCCAGGGACGAATTACCCATACCTTTTTGCGTGGGAAAATCCTATTTGACGGGCAAGTGAAGGGAACACCCGGAGAAGGAAAATTCGTACATCCGGCAAGGAGGGCCTGAGAATGGGTAAAACGGAAGTATTTCCTGAGATAAAACGACTGCAGCGGGATCTTGACACCATGGCCGATTTTACGGATGAAACCCAACAGGGCTGGACAAGAAGGGCATTTTCAAGGAGCTATGAAAAAGGCAGGCAGTGGTTGAAGGGCGAAATGGAAGCCTTGGGAATGGAGACAGCCTATGATGCGGCTTCTAACCTGATTGGAAGAATAAAAGGTTCAAATCCCGGTATGCCTTGCATCATGATCGGCTCCCATACCGATACGGTGGCGGGTGGAGGGCGGTTTGACGGCATTATTGGCGTCCTGGCAGGGCTGGAAATTGTGCGGATGCTAAAATCGGAAGGGATTCGATTGCAGCATACCCTTGAAGTTGTTGACTTTACAGCGGAGGAACCTACGGAATTCGATATTTCGACGGTAGGAAGCCGGGGGATGGTGAACAGCCTGTCCCCGGAGATGCTCGGGAGGAAGGATTCCACGGGACATAGCCTGGGCGAAAGGATAAGGGAGACTGGCGGAAATCCCGAAAAAATTTCTTGTGACAGCAGGAAAAAAGGCGATGTGGCAGTCTATCTTGAGCTGCACATTGAACAAGGTCCGATTCTTGAAGCCGCAGGCAGGCGCCTTGGGCTTGTAACCGGGATCGCAGGCATACACAGGTACCGTGTAACGGTGGAGGGGAACCCGAACCACGCGGGGACGACTCCCATGGACGCACGGTGTGATGCGCTGACTGCTGCTGCAGAAATGGTACTGAGTCTGGAAGCCATTTGCAGGGAAACTTACGCAGAAACTGTGGTGGGCACGGTGGGCCGGTTGAATGTTGAGCCGAACGCAGCCAATGTGATTCCGGGAAGGGTAACGTTTGAACTGGAAGTGCGCAGCCTGGATACGGAGATTTTAGAGAAGGTGGTATCAAGGTATGGGGAGGCTTTAAAAAAAGTTTCAGAAAACAGGCATGTGCCATTTACCCTGGAGTGTATTTCAAAATCCAACGCAATCCGAATCCGGCCGGAAATCCTTCAAGTGATGGAAAATGCATGCAAGCCTATGGGTGAAATGAAACGCCTTTTCAGCGGCGCCGGTCACGATGCCAATCATTTGGCCGGGCTTGCCCCTATCGGTATGATCTTTGTACCCAGCAGGAATGGAAGGAGCCACTGCCCGGAGGAATGGACCTCCATTGAAGATGTTTCCATGGGAGTAAAGGCTTTATTTAATTCCCTCCTTGCGTTTGATGAAATACTTGATTGAATGCAGTGTAAAGTCAGAATTTATAGGGAATGGCAATCCGGAAAAAGCCTTCTTTTGCACCCTTCTACTAGTAAGAAAATTATGGGATTACCCTGTTTCTTATAGGAAAACAATGTATTCACATACTTGGAAGGTTGTGGTACAATGGATACAAATCATGAGAGGGGAATGCACCAATGGATGGGAATTGGGTACCTATAATAGCCATAGTAGCAGGAATAATTATCTCTACTGTGAGCCAGATATCTAGATATAGAATCAAAGTAGAACAAATTAAAGCGGATGCCTTGGTGAGAGCGGAAGAAGTCAGGGCGAAAAATCAATTGGAAATTGAAAAGCTGATTTATCAAAATCAAACTGCTCAAACCTCGAAAGAGAACACTGAGAAGAGGTTTAATGCGTCTTCGGATGAGGCACATCTGGAGCACCCCGCCAGAAACAGGGAGAGAATTTAAAAGTCTTTATAAGGTGCAGTGACGTTAAGTGGGAAGGCTGGTTATCCTTCCATGGCAGATCCTTTTGGCGAAAGCCGGTCTCTACCAGGCTATCCATAAAAACCTGTTTCCCGGAAGAAGTGAAGAATAAAATTTTATTTACTTATACGTCAATTACATTAAAAAATATGGTATACTTATATAATAAAAGAAGGATGAATCATCCTTCTTTTTCAATTTAATTTACATAGTGGAGTTGAAGTCATGGATTTACTGAAAGGTTTAAATACAGAGCAACAAAAGGCAGTACTGCATAACGAAGGTCCCCTTTTAATTCTGGCTGGGGCCGGGTCAGGCAAAACGCGCGTATTAACCCATCGTATTGCGCATTTGATAAAGGAAAAAGGCGTCAGTCCTTTCAGCATTCTGGCCATCACCTTTACCAACAAGGCGGCCCGGGAGATGAAGGAGAGAATTGACAAACTGGTAGGAGAGGGCTCGGAAAACATATGGGTCAGCACCTTCCACTCTACCTGCGTACGAATGCTGCGGAGGGATATCGATAAAATCGGGTACGACAGGAGCTTTGTCATCTTTGACAGCGCGGACCAGCAGACAGTGGTCAAGGACTGCCTGAAGGAATTAAACCTGAATGACAAGAACTTTCCGCCCCGTTCGGTGCTGGAAATGATCGGACGGGCCAAAGATGAGCTCATCGAGCCCCAGGCTTACACCAACATGTATGCCTCGGATTTCAGAATGAGCAAGGTAGCGAAAATCTATGAATTGTACCAGAAGAAGCTGAGGCAGAACAATGCCCTGGACTTTGATGATATTATCATGCTGACCATCAAAGTGTTCCTGGAGCACCCGGAGGTTTTGGATTATTACCAGAGAAAATTCCGGTACATCCTGGTGGATGAATATCAGGACACCAACACGGCGCAGTACTCCTTCATCAGTCTTCTGGCCCAGGGACATAAGAACCTCTGCGTTGTGGGGGATGATGACCAGTCTATTTACAGCTTTAGGGGCGCCAATATACGGAACATTCTGGATTTTGAGAAGGAGTTTAAAAACTGCAATGTTATAAAACTGGAGCAGAACTACCGGTCAACCCAGAAAATCCTGGATGCAGCCAATAAAGTCATCCGAAATAACCTGGGCAGAAAGAACAAGCAACTGTGGACGGAGAACGAAGACGGGAATAACCTGCAGTTGTTCAAGGGGAACAATGAGCATGATGAGTGCATGTTCGTGACCCATGAAATCAAAAGGCTTTGTAAAGAGGAAAATAAAAGCTACAAGGATTTTGCCATCCTATACAGGATCAATGCCCAGTCCCGTGTAATGGAAGATATGCTGATGCGGGAAAGCATACCCTATAAGATCGTCGGAGGCCTGCGCTTCTATGACCGAAAGGAAATCAAGGACGTGGTTTCCTACCTGCGGGTGATCCAGAATCCTTCGGACAACATCGGTCTGAAGAGGATCATCAATGTACCCAAAAGGGGAATCGGTGATGCTACGGTGGGGAAGGCGGAGGATATCGCCAATGCGAGAAATTGCAGCATATTCTCTATTGTGGCTTCTGCTGCGGAGATACCGGAGCTCCAGCGGGCTGCTTCCAAGCTGGACAGCTTCACTACCATGATTGCCAAATTCCGGGTACTGAAAGACCATATGAAGGTTTCGGAGCTGATTCAGGAGGTTATTAACCAGTCAGGCATTCTTAAGGAACTGGAGGAAGAGGACACCATAGAATCCCAGACTCGAATCGAAAACATAAAGGAATTGATTTCGGTGGCCATAGAGTATGAAGCGCGGGAAGACGGGGAAGAAAAGACCCTGGAAGGCTTCCTGGAAAATGTTTCACTGGTGGCCGATATCGACAATGTGGAAGAGGGTGCGGATAATGTGATCCTCATGACCCTGCACAGCGCCAAAGGACTGGAATTCCCTGTGGTGTTCCTGGTGGGACTGGAGGAAGGGGTGTTTCCCGGATATCGCTCCATAGGGGATGAGAATGAACTGGAAGAGGAAAGAAGGCTTTGCTATGTGGGGATCACCCGGGCACGGGAGAAGCTTTACCTGACCAATGCCTTCAGCAGAACTCTTTTCGGTAATACGACCTATAATAAGGAATCCCGGTTCCTGAAGGAAATCCCGGCAGAATTGGTGGATGATCTGAACAGGAAACAGTCCGAAGCGGCTGCAAAGATGAAGGCAGGCATGATGCGGACCCAGCCGGCGCAACCGATGGGTTCAACGGGTGCGGCAAGCAAAGTAGGCCCGGTGGGTGGAGCCGGTGCCGGAAGCCTCAGTGATTTTAAAAGGGCATTTGGACTCCGGACAGCGGGAGAAATGCAGCGGGCAGCCTCACCAGCTACCAGTTTCCAGATCGGTGACAAGGTACAGCACAAAAAGTTTGGCGTAGGTGTTATAACGAAGGTTGAAAAGGAAAACGGAGATTACAAACTGGATATACACTTTAACGGAGCAGGAATGAAGCGGCTGATGGCAGGCTTTGCCGGGCTGACAAAGCTGGATGCCTGAAGTATGGAAATTGATGTGGAAGCTATCCTCTCGCGAATCCTGAATATGTATAATATACCAGCCGGGAACAGATACTATGACCATTACGGATCTGAATAGGTACCGTACTTGGAATCTGAATTTTACGGCAGGCAAATCGCCTCAAAACCCGGGCGTTTTCCTCATCGGTTGGTATAAGGTTCAAGTACGCTGCCTTTATTGGGAGGAGTGTCACATGTCGGATTTTGATAGAGAACTATCTGTAGCTCAGAGCTGCGGTAGCTTTAGAACAGTGAATACCCCAGGCGGGAGGGCTGTTGGAAGAAATGAAGGGATTTCCTGTAGTGCCTGCGCAAACTGGAACGGTTCCGAGTGTATTAAAAATGCCTATGATAATGTGGCTTCCCGGCTGGGAATCGATTAATGAAGAAAAAAGAGTACAGGTAGTGCTCTTTTTTCTTTTCCGGCTTTTACTGTATGCTATTAAAATATTGTACAACAATTCCCAGGTATGAAAAGAAAACCAAAACGGAAATAGTAGGAATGATTTTTGATGTTTAAAGGCGTTGAAATTGGATAAATATTTAACAAAATGTAGATTGCGTCAAGAGGTGGAGCTATGAGGCATATTATACTTGGAAATGGTGCGGCAGCCGTAACGGCGGCGGAAAAACTCAGGGAACTAAGGGCGGAAGATGATATTGTCGTGATCAGCAGGGAGGATGCTCCTGCGTACTCCAAGTGCATGCTGCCCGATTATGTAGGGGGCAAAATGACCAAGGAAAAGATTTATATAAGGACGCCGGAAGCTTATAGGAAAAAGAATATCGAGCTCATGCTGGATTGCTGCGTTGAGAATATAGATACTACAGGAAGAAAAGTTTATTTGCAAAACGGAAAGTGGGTTGGCTACGATAAACTCCTTGTTGCCATTGGCGGTACACCTTTCCTTCCTCCTGTCGAGGGGCTGGACCGCGCGGAATACTATTCCATAAACTCTGTCCGGGATGCGGATACCATAAGAGAGAAAGCTTCTAAAGGCGGTAAGGCTGTAATTATGGGCGGCGGGTTGACTGGAATCGAAATGGCATTTGCATTGTCCCGGCTGGGGATGCAGGCAACCCTTGTAGAGCGAGAGCCTAAGCTGCTTCCCTTGCAGTTGGATGTAAACTCCTCCAGGGTAATGGAAAAGCATATGGGAAAAGAAGGAATCACCGTGCTGACAGGTACTACCGTGTGCGGAGTTAATGAGGAAGGAAGCAAATGTATTCGGTTTTCCGACGGAAGGCATTTGGATTATGATATGCTGCTGGTGGCGGTGGGCACCCGGCCGAATCTGAATATGATAAAGGATACGGGAATAAAATATGGTAGAGGAATCCTGGTGGACTCCTATATGCAAAGCTCTGTGCAGGATGTTTTTGCAGCGGGGGATGTGGCGGAGGCGGTTAATAAAATGTCCAGCGAATATGTAACCAGCTATATATGGCCGAATGCCATTGCACAAGGAAAGTGTGCCGCTTATAACATGGCGGGCATATCCAATGAATTTTCCTGCAATTCTCTGATGCAGAACATGGTACAGATGCGGGATATGCCGTTTATATCCATGGGTATGGTAAATCCAAAAGGAGAAGGGTACGAGGTGCTGGTAAAGGATGAAGTTGAAAACGGTATTTATAAAAGGCTGGTTTTGAAGGAAAACCGGTTAAAGGGAATGATCCTCATCGGCGACACCCGAAAGGCGAATACCCTCGGAAGCTTGATTCGCAAAGAAGAGGATATTTCCGGTTTAAAGAACACTTTACTTGCGTAAAGTAGGGGATAGAGTATATTGAGAGAAACATGGAGGTTAGAATACATGGGATTTTATGAAGAAATAAGCAGATACTATGACCTGATTTTTCCTGTAGGAGAGGAACAGGTAAAATTTATAAAGGAAGCTGCCGGACCGGAAGGAAGCAAGGTGCTGGATGTTGCATGCGGTGCAGGCGGGTACAGTGCTGTTTTGGCGGAAGCCGGATACCGGATGACAGCCGTCGATATCGACAGTGCCATGGTTGAAAGGGCCAGGGAAAAATTCGAAAGCCGGAGTCTGACGGTTCATACGGAACAAGCGGATATGAAGGAACTGACCGGTAATATAGCCGGCAAATTCAAATGTGCCTTTTGTATAGGAAATTCCATCGTTCACCTGGGAAGTACAGGGGATATCCTTACAGCTTTAAAACAGATGTACAGCCTGTTGGAAGAGAGCGGGACCCTGGTACTGCAAATTATTAATTATGACCGCATACTGAAACAGGGTGTAAATGAGCTTCCGCCCATCCATGATCCGGCAGCAGGAATTGATTTTATTCGAAAATACCAACATGACAAGGAAAAGGGAGTCGTTAACTTCAATACGGTTTTACAAGTTGCCCGGGAAGGAAGTCCGAAGGTGTTTGAAAATTCCATCGAATTACTGCCGCTGTTAAGCAATAAAATGATGGAGCTGCTGGAGCAGGCAAGGTTTAAAAAAATTAAATTCTATGGAGATTTCAACAAAGCGCCCTTTACCGATTCTTCCTACATGCTGGTAGCAAAGGCAGTGAAGTGAGTAAGGCGCCGAAAAATTATAGACCAGATTATTATTTTACAAGCTAAGACGGCTTGCATGGAGAAAAAATACCCGTGCAAGTTTTTTTTATTTTGTAGAATACTAAAAATGCATAGCAAAGCTTTGCAAGTGATGCGTCGTCACTTGGGCGCGAAATGCACATCACTATATAATTTACGATGGAATTTAGCTGGTTCAGAAAGCATATATTCCTCAGATCCTTTCTGGATCAGCAGCTATCCGTTGTATTATATATAAAAGGAATGATAAAACATGAAAATTCGCCTGGGATATGTGGCCATGACGTTAAACCTGGTAGACGCCTCTCCTTCGGGGACCATTACTGTTACGTCCTTTAACAAGCTTGGCAGTGAAGAATCCAGGCTGTACAAGCTTAGGAAGGTAACAGAGCAGAACCTGAAAAATACTTACAGGATTTTATTATATAACAAAGCCTATAATATAAGTGTATATCGTTTTACCTCCAAACTGGTGCCCCTTGCGACCCACCCGCTGATTGAAGGTTGGGACTATACAGCGGATTTTCGGGAGCAGCTCAGGGAAATCGGCGATTATGTGAAAGAAAATGATTTCAGAGTCAGTGCGCATCCGGACCACTTTACCCTGATCAACTCTCCCTCCGGCAAGATACTGGAGGATTCCATAAAAGACCTGGATTACCATGTGCGGCTGTATGAAGCCATGGGCTTGGAGGATTACCGGTACAAGCTGGTCATGCATGTGGGAGGGCTTTACAAGGACAAGTACAATTCCATCGAAAGGTTTAAGGAGAACTTCACAAAGCTTCCGGAGCGGATCCGGAAGCGGATCATGCTTGAAAATGATGACAAATCCTATTCGGCGAAGGACGTCCTGGGAATCTGCAAGGAACTGAAAATACCCATGGTAGTGGATATTCACCATCATAATTGTGTAAATCATGGAGAAAAATTGGAGGACTTGCTTCCTGACATATTTAATACCTGGAATGGGGAATACTTTAATCCGAAGATCCATTTTTCAAGTCCAAAGAGCGGGAAGGATTTCCGAAGTCACGCAGATGATATTGATATCGGAGAATTTTTAAGCTTTATGGAAATTGCCAGGAAAGTGGGAAGAGACTTTGACATCATGCTGGAGGCAAAAAATAAGGATTCTGCACTTTTGAAGCTTTCAGAACAGTTGCACGACCAACCGGGATTCCATCGAGTGAATGAAGGGCAGTTTTTGGTAGACTGATCATTGAGGAGTAGGGAGAGGATGAAACAGTATGGATAAAAGGAACAGGAAAAATAAGCAGGAGCCCAGGGTCGCACCGGGGTTTAACGATGCGAAGTTTGGCGAGGACGCTACGGAAGAGGATATCCGTAAGGGGAATTCTACCAAGGTAGTACGGGTATTTCTGGATGAAAATGACCCAAGCTAAGGCTCCGTAAAATAATTAGCTGGTCTTTTTTGCGGGCCCGTCCTGCATGAAGGGTGTAGCAAAATTATAGACCAGATTATTATTTTACAGGTCCTGAGGCGCCGTAAAGAAAAAAAGGTAAAAATAGCTTATGGAGGGATGCATAGTGAATGATGGAAGTGATAAAACTAAAATAAATCACTCGGATGAACTCATCGATACCATACGAAGAGCCAGCAGCCACATGGACTTCGACGAATATGCAAAAGCAACGGGGCTGGAGAAGGAGTTCATATTCAGGATACTGAAGGGTGATATCGAGCAGGTGGATGACGAAACTTATCGAAAGCTTTCGCTGCTTCACTAATGAAGATATAAAGGAGGGATGAAACCATGCCGAAAGATAATAAAAAGCAAAAGATCAATCATAAATCTGTAGAACGTCCCAATGTTGATAATGATCAGATTGGTGAAAACGCATCCGGATATGAGAGTCAGAACGAAGTGTATAAGAAGGATAAATCTAAATAGCAAATAGTAAAAAAAGACAGGAACAAAATCTCCTGTCTTTTTGCATACCCACTACAGCCATTGCTTTAATTTCTGTACATTAACGATAATAATCCGATCCTTTTCTTCCGCGATGGATTTTTCCTTTTTAAATCGGCTGATGGCTCTGGAAATCGTCTCGCGGGTGGTGCCTACCATATCTGCCATTTCCTGACGCGACAGCTCGATGTCGATAAGAAGCCCCTTTTCTACCTGTTTGCCGTAATCTCCTGCCAGCTTTAGCATTTGGGCTGCGGTACGGGCAAAGACATCATTAAAGGCAAGATCCCTGATCTTCTGCTGGGCAAAAAAGAGCTTCCGTGCCAGAATCTTTATTAATTTTAAGGACAGCTCTGCGTTTTCAGTCACCAGTTTCTCCATATCGGCGTTTTTAATCATTCCGATCACAGCGTCCTCATAGATGGAAGCAGAGGCGGGATAGGAGCTGTCGCTGAAAAGCGTCACTTCTCCGAAAACATCACCCTCGCCCAGTATATGAACCGTATGCTCCTTACCGTCTTCATAGGTTCGGAATATTTTAACCTTCCCGGACTTTATGTAATAGAAGGCATCACCGGGTTCTCCTTCCATGAAGACGATCATATTTTTTTTGTAGTTTCTCTCTATGGTTATGGCTGCAATCTTCCCTAATTCTTCTTCCTGCAGGTCGGAGAAAAAAGTGAATTTTCGAATCAAATCCGTATTTTTCATTTATTCACACTCCCAAAGCCATTATAGCAGAAATTCGTACGAATTTGAAGGATTTGGTGTATAATAATGGAGACAAGAAAGTAGATGTGTTCCCACCCCCAACCCCTCCCAGGAGGGGCGATGTTATTTGGCCGCTGAGGCGGCCAACAGGGAGGACTACGTCCCCCTGTACCCCCTAAAGTAATAAATGGGTTTATGCTCTCGGGGGTAGGGAGTAGCCCCCCTGCTTGCAGCCATAGCCGCAAAAATAAGGTATCCCATCCCTCCGAGGGAAGGGATGAGGGGATCGCGGGACGGCTTATTCAACGTTAACTGGAGGAAACCATACAATGATCACTGCTTTATCACTAAGTCCTGCAGTGGACAAAATTTATCACATAGACAATTTTGAGGCCGGGGGGCTTTTCCGGCTGGAACACCCTGCAGTCAAGTCTGCCGGCGGCAAGGGAATCAATGTGGCCCGTGTGGCATCCCTGTTGGGAGAAAAGGTCACTTGCGCCGGATTTAAAGCAGGGTATACCGGCGAATGGCTGGAGGCCCAGCTGGTCCGGATGGGTGTTGAGGCCCGGTTTATTCCTGTAGAAGGAGAATCCCGGGTAAATAGCAATATTATTGATAGAATCCGGGGGACCGAAACGGAAATCCTTGAAGTAGGGCCTGAAATTCCGGAAAGTGAAAGGGAAAAGTTTTTAGCTTTATTCAAAGAACTCCTAAGGGAAACCAGCGTATTAGTATGCTCCGGAGGGCTTCCCAAGGGAATCCCTACAGATTTCTACAGATCACTAATCGATATGGCTAAAACGGAAGGTGTCAGGGTCCTGTTAGATAGCAGCAGCAAGGTGTTGGCGGAGGGGGTAAAAGCAAAGCCCTATCTTATCAAACCGAACCGGAAGGAACTGAGCCAGTATGCAGGAAAGGAACTTCTTACCATGGGAGATATCATCGACGCCTGCAGGGTCATTAACTGCAAGGGTGTAGAATATGTGGCGGCTTCGCTGGGAAAGGAAGGGGCGCTGCTGGTAACGAGCCATCGGGCCCTCTATGTAAAGTCCCCTGAGGTTGAGGTTCAAAACACCATCGGCTCAGGAGATTCCATGGTAGCAGGAATTGCAGTGGGACTGTCCGGCGGGATGACTGCGGAGGAGGCTTTCCTGCTTGGAACCGCTTGCTCTGTGGCAAATACACAGTTTGTAGAAATTGGTATTGTCACAAAGGCGTTGGTAGAAAAATATTTACGGCAAATAAAGGCTGTAGAATTATAAGAGTCCATGGGAATGCTTCCCATGGACTCTATCCATCATTTTACTTCTGATATCGTACAAAAAAAGGCCGTCTTAACCGGGGGGGAAAGGAGTTTGCGTGCAATTTAAAGACCTCAACGCAATTCCTGCCTTTTGACTTGGCGATATATAAAGCTTTATCCGCTTCATCAATGAGTTTGGTGATAACCTGGTTAATATTGGAGTTTGGATCTAACAGGATGCTGCGAATTCCTATGCTTAAAGTGACTTTCACAGCGGTCTTGTTAAGTTCAAACTGAGTATGCTGTACCTTTTTGCGAATCCTTTCGGCCACTACTTTGGCGCCCTGGGTCGTTGTATTGGGACAAACAATAAGAAATTCTTCGCCTCCATACCGGGCGGGAATATCAACGGTCCGGATACAGGTTCTAAGGAGCAGTGCTACTTCGCTCAGAAGCTTATCTCCTGCCTGATGGCCGTATCGGTCGTTAATACTCTTAAAGTAATCGATATCTGCCATTATGAAGGAAATGGGTTCTCTATAGCGTGCGGAACGGGATACCTCGGAGCAAAGGCGGTCCAGAATGTATCTTTTATTATAGAGTCCCGTCATGGCGTCCGTAATGGTCATCTGCTCCAGACATGTATTTCTCTCTTCCAAATCCCTGTTTTTCCTTTCGAGACAGGCCAGTGCACGGGATTGACTGATATGCATGAGGATTCTGGCTTTCAGCTCGCGTGTGTCAAAGGGTTTTGCGATAAAGTCTTTTACACCCAACGAAAAGAGTCTGAGTTTAATGCTGATATCCTCTGAGGATGACACTACAATCAGAGGTATCGTTTGCAAAAGCTGCTGTTTCCTGTTTAAAACAGAAATGAAGTCCCTTTCCGACGGGTACACATCCATGTCAATGATTATGAGATCAATAGTATTTTCTTTCGGCAAATCAAGCGCTTCCTCCAGAGCAGCTACAGTAACTACATGAAAATTGCAGTCAATAAGCTGTTTGCTTAGTTCAACGTTCGCAGAACTATCCGGTGAAACCAGCAATACCGTATTTTTAATACTAATATCCATAACCATCACCTCTTTTCGAATTATTTGGGTCCATATCTATTATAGCCTATTTCCTGTACGTTAATAAATAGGAAAAATAATACAGTTGACTTTACAATACTATATCATATTACTGCGTTATTGCAATAGTACTTTTGTTCCTTTCCAAAACTATATTTAAAAAAAGATTGCAAATAGTACTATTTCCCGGAATGAATTCTCTCATATAGGACATTGGCAATACGGAAGCTTGTTCGATTTTATTCCGGAATTTAATCATACGATTGCTTGATAAATATTGTACATTACTTATATAATAAATAGGAGGTTGTTCACAACCAAATAGAGGAGCAGGGAATTCAGCCTTAACCTGCTCACGCGAAGAAGCCTTGCTTCACGGCTGAAACCGGGAGGGGATGAATAATGCCCACGTATCTCCCGGAGGCTTTATTTGGATTGGACTATTCTATGAAATTTTATCAATTATCGAAGGGCTAAAATGGAGGAAGCGTATGGCGGATATTATAGCACAGCTCATAAAAGAGCTTAACCTGAAGCCTTTTCAGGTAGAGAATACTGTGAAGCTCATTGATGACGGGAACACCATTCCTTTTATCGCAAGATACAGGAAGGAAATGACAGGAGAACTCAATGACCAGGTCCTCAGGGAGCTGGGGGAAAGACTTACATATTTAAGAAATCTTGAGGCAAGAAAGGAAGAAGTCCGAAAGAGCATCGAGGAGCAGGGAAAGCTGACATCGGAGGTTGCAGCTGCACTGGGGAAGGCGGTAACCCTGACGGAGGTGGAAGACATATACAGGCCCTTCCGCCCCAAACGCAGGACGCGGGCTACCATAGCAAAGGAAAAGGGACTGGAGCCTCTCGCACAGATCCTGTATTTGCAGCAGCCTCTCAAAGGACCCCTTGAGGACATTGTACGGCCGTATATAAACTCGGAAAAGGAAGTAAACTCGGTAGATGATGCGGTAAACGGCGCTATGGATATCCTTGCGGAGGATATTTCAGATAATGCGGAGTATAGAAAAGCAATCCGGGAGATGTTCTTCCGCTATGGGATGCTGGTTTCGGAGGCGAAGAAGGAAGAGGATTCAGTATACCGGATGTACTATGACTTTAAGGAGCCTGTGGCCCGGATTGCAAAGCACAGGGTTCTTGCCGTCAACCGGGGGGAGAAGGAAGAATTCCTGCGAATAAAGATCGACGTGCCCAGCGAACAGGTTATTGGCTATTTAAAAGGGAAAATCGTGAAAAGGCCTCCTGCCCCCACATCCATATACGTGGAACGTGCGGTAGAGGACTCCTATGAACGTCTCATATTCCCATCCGTAGAACGGGAAGTCAGAAATGAATTAACGGATATGGCAGAAGAAAATGCCATGAAGGTATTCGCTGAAAATCTCAAAAATCTGCTGCTGCAGCCTCCTGTAAAGGGTAGAACCGTTCTGGGGCTTGATCCTGCCTACAGGACCGGCTGCAAGATCGCTGTAGTGGATGATATCGGAAAAGTCCTGGACACTACTGTAATCTATCCTACGCCGCCGCAGAATAAGGTGGAGGAAGCAAAAAAGGTACTAAAACAGCTAATACAAAAACATGGCATCGACATTATTTCCATTGGAAATGGAACGGCTTCCAAAGAATCCGAAATTTTTGTTGCCGACCTGCTGAAGGAAGTGGAGCGAAAGATCTATTACATGGTAGTGAGTGAGGCCGGGGCTTCGGTATACTCTGCATCAAAACTGGCAGCAGAGGAATTCCCCGAGTTTGACGTAGCCCTGCGAAGTGCTGTTTCCATTGCCCGCCGATTGCAGGACCCTTTGGCGGAACTGGTGAAAATCGATCCTAAAGCCATCGGTGTAGGTCAGTACCAGCATGATATGAATCAGAAGAAGCTGGGAGAATCGCTGGGTGCCGTGGTAGAGGACTGTGTAAACAGCGTCGGTGTGGATTTGAATACGGCGTCCCCTTCACTGCTATCCTATATCTCCGGTGTCAATACGGCCATTGCAAAAAACATTGTGGAGTATAGAGAAACCAATGGAAAGTTTAAAAAAAGGGCGGAGCTGAAGAAGGTCAAGAAACTGGGAGAAAAAGCATTTGAGCAATGCGCAGGCTTCCTGCGGATTACGGATAGCGACAACATACTGGATAATACCTCGGTTCATCCCGAATCCTATGCGGCGGCGGAAAAACTTCTGAAAAGCCTCGGTTATTCCTTACAGGATGTAAAGGAAAGAAAGCTGGGAAGCCTTAAAAAGGAAGTGGAGGAAAAAGGCATTGACGCCGTTGCTTCTGCAGTGGGCGTTGGAGTGCCTACCTTGAGGGATATCATCAACGAATTGCTGAAGCCGGGCCGTGACCCCCGGGATGAGCTGCCGAAACCCATGCTTCGTAACGATGTTCTGCATCTGGAGGACCTGAAGACAGGAATGGAGCTCATGGGTACTGTTCGGAACGTAGCCGATTTTGGTGCCTTCGTCGATATCGGAGTGCATCAGGACGGATTGGTGCATATTTCCGAGCTCAGCGACCGATTTATAAAAAAGCCCATGGAAGTCGTATCCGTCGGAGATATCGTAAAAGTTCGAGTTCTGGAGGTAGACGTTCAGAGGAAAAGAATATCCCTAACGATGAAAGGCATCAGCCAAAACGAAGTCCCCGTAAAATAAAAAACGATGTTATTACTTTACAAGTCCAAAAAACACAAAACAGCCTGGAGTGTCCAGGCTGTTTTTATGTCAGCATATGATAAAGGTTAAACTCGTCAAGGATTTTTCTCAGGTCTTTTTGTGTGCATAGTTCAAACTTTTTAAGTAACGCATGCATATGATCTTCTACTTCGAGCAATGGAATACCGCGCAAGTCGGCTATTTCCTGTAAGGTCGTATTTTTGGTCACCAGCAGAAGAATGGACAGTTCCTCATAATTTAATTTGGATAATGTATGCAAAACTGAAATTGTACTAATTTCAAGTGTGTTCATATCCTTACACTCCTTATATGCAAATAATATATCTATGCAATAAATATTCCCATAAACCAGGGGCCATATTCAATGCCCTTTTTTTATACTTCTATCTTACTATTAATCTCGACAAATCTCTATCTTCAAATTCTACAAAAATGACCTATGGATTTTTGGCAGTTTACATAACAGGAGGGAAGGCGGTGGGTTTCTGAGAAAAAAGGGAGGGTTTTAAGTGGAAAAAATGGATTGACAAAAGCGAAGGGATCGCATAAGATTCTAGAATAAAATTATACAATTTAAGATGGAACTTCGCTGATTCGACGCCTGCATAGCCCCCAAAGCTTTGGCTATGCAAACGCCGAATCAGCAGTTGCCAGGCTTATTGTATATAGAATGAATGGGGGAAGGGAATTGGCAATTTACGTGGAAGAATTTCAGATGAAGGATTATGAGGAAGTATTTGATGTATGGAAGCATGTTTTTCCAAAGAACACGGATTCCTCCTACAGCAGGGACCGGGTTGATTTTTTTCTGAAACGTAATCCCGGCACTTCCTTCGTTGCCCGATGGGAAGGGAAAATTGTGGGGGCCGTACTTGCTGGAAATGACGGGAGGCGCGGATATATTCACCACTTGGGTTTATTGGAAGAGTACCGTGGCAGGGGAATTGGGGCCCTGCTTTTACAGAAAGCAGAGGCAGCCATTGCAGAGCTTGGAATCGACAAGGTAAATCTTTTGGTATTCACTGAAAACGAAGGGGCTAAAAAGTTTTATGACCAAAAGGGATACAGCAAAAGGGATGATATTGACTTTTTTTCCAAAGGACTTGTAAAGCCGCAGGAGTAATCCTATAAGCATAGGGAGATGTTGCAAGGATGCACCCATAAGAAAAGGCGCTGTACAAATCGAGTATAACGCCTTTTTAAACCGCTTTTCACTCTCCCATGTCAATATCCTTGGATACCAACCTTTTCTCAATGATTTCACCGATCAGTACCTTTACCACGGCGACTACAGGCACTCCGATAACCATTCCGATAACGCCGAAGGTTCCGCCGCCCACAAGAATGGCTACAATAATCCAGAAAGGGCTGAGTCCCACCTTGTCGCCCAAAATTTTCGGAACCAGAATCCAGCCGTCAAAGAGTTGAAGGATGATGAAGAATATGCTCACCCATAAAGCCTTGATGGGGCTGTGGAACAGTACGATCAGTATGGAGGGGACTGCACCGATGTACGGACCGAAGTAAGGAATCATATTGGTAACGGTTACTATTACACTAATGAGAAGGGCATAAGGAGTACCGATCCACAAAAGGCCCAGGTAGCAGATGCCTCCGATGATAAGGGAATCAAGGGCTTTTCCCAGGAGAAACCGGGAGAACATGACGTTGACCTTGGAGCCGAAATCCACCAGCCAGTCGGCACTTCCTTTACTAAAGAAGGCATATAAAAAGCGCTTGATATTCTTAATAAAGATTTCCTTATCCTTAAGCATATAAATGGATATCATAGTGCCGAATACAAATTTAAGCAGTGTAGAGGTAAAGCTTATGGCATTGGATATCAACTTGTCCAGCAAAACCCGCAGAAAATCAGTAACGTGCTGATTTAAGGTATTGATATTGTTATCTACAAAAGGCCGGAGATTATATTCTGTAAGGAGCTCCGAACTGCTGATGATTTTATTGTCCAGCCAGGTTCTGCTTATGGTAAGATAGCGGGGGAGGTTGTTTAAAATGTCCCCGATATTGTTAATTACAATCGGTGTTATGATAATGATGATAAAGAGGATCAGGCCTAAAAACAGCGTATAGACCAGCGACATACTGGCAATACGGCGCAGCTTGAACCGGGCTTCAAGAGAAACCATAAGGGGGTTCAGTAAATAGGCAATACCGAAAGCCCAGATAATATAACTGAATATGGAAACAACAAAGTGAAAGGCATTCACCAAGATTTCGGAGTTATTTACCAGCTTGAACAGGATAAAGGATATCAGAAGTATGGGCAGTAACGAAATATGGCGGATATTAAAGTTTCTCAGCAAATGAACCACATCCTCTACTCTTTGTATGGGTGGCGGTGAAAAAAGCGGTTCTATGGATTTCCCGCACTGCGTGCAGTGGCCTGCAAGCAGTCTGCAAAAAAGCTCCGCTATGCTTTTCACATCCTCCTTGTAAATGGTGAAAATAGCATTTTTATTTATTATATAAAAGTGGAAAAGAAAATGCAAAGGGAACAGATCGATCTGTCCCCGAGAGTGCTGTAAAATGCTTGCAGTACGGCTTCCGGCGCGATACCGAAGCCTTATGCACGTACAGGTGGTATCAATGCTTATAGGATTTTGACGTCATACCGGGCAGCCTCCAGCGCGACTTCATCCGGAAGTGCCTTTTCACAAACCCACATATTGATATCCTCAAGATTCGCATAGGTAAAAGGCAGTGTTTTATTGATTTTGCTGGAGTCCATCAAAAGGATCACCTTCTTGGCCCGTTTTACCACTTTTCGCTTTAGCTCGCATTCATAGATGTTGGAGACGGTGAAGCCGCTATCGACGGAGAAACCGGAAGCCGCCATAAAGGCAAGATCAATATTGACGGTATCCAGGAAGGAAATAGAGTTTGGCCCGGAAACCGAAAGCGTATTCCTGTTGACATGTCCACCCAGGGTGACAACAGAAGGTCTGCTTTTCTTTAGCAGTTCGATGGCAATATTGGTGCCGCTGGTGATGATGGAAAAGCCTTCATCCGGCAGAACTTTGGAAAGGCACATTACAGTACTTCCCGCGTCAAAGTAGATGGAGCGGCCTTGCTCAACCAGGCCGACTGCTTTTTCCGCGATGGCCATCTTTGACTCGATGTTTTCGCCCGCGCGGCGCGAATAGGAAGCTTCTTCGCCATTTCCGGCAGAAACCTTTTTAACGCTCACGGCACCTCCATGGGTACGGATCAGGTAACCCTCATTTTCCAAACTGATTAAGTCTCTTCGCAGGGTCATCATAGAGACTTCCGGGAAAACATCCCTTAACTGCTGCAGGTGAACTTCACCCTTATGTTCAAGCAACTGCAAAATATGCTGTTGACGCTCGTTGTTCACAGAATCACACTCCAAGAGTAATATTGTGGAGATTATTATATATATCTTATTATAACCCATTTCTCGTAAGTTTGGAAGATACTCACAAGAATATGTTATATAAATGTGAAAATCTTTCACATCATAAGCCCCGTAGCTTCCATTATTTGCTTAGCACTTAATGAAATGCCCTCATAAAGAAAGAAAACCGGATGCTATAAGAAACATCCGGCTTCCTCGCAAGGGTTATACCCCAAATTTATTAATCCGTATCTGCTCGTTGGCTGTAAAGTTGTTCTTCACCACATGCCCTTTCAGCGGGAGAATCTTCTCGTGGATTGCATCCAGGAACCAATCGGGCTGAGGGAAGAATGAATCTTCCAGTTCATGGGCCGGTGTGATCCAGTTCTTTGCACCGATAACCACCGGTGGAGCGTCCAGATCATCAAAGGCCAATTCGCTAATGGTCTGTGCGATGTCTTTCAAGTGTGAACCGCGTTCGCAGGCATCACTGGCCAGAAGAATTCTTCCAGTCTTTTTCACGGATTCCAATACCTTTTCGTAGTTGAAAGGTACAATGGTTCTGGCATCAATGACTTCCGCCGACAGTCCATACTTTTCTTCCAGAATCTGTGCAGCCTCCAAAGCTCTGTAAAGTGTGGCACCTACAGTCAGGATGGTAATATCCTTACCCTCCTTCTTGATATCCGGTTCTCCGATAGGTACTTCATAATAACCTTCCGGTACGCCTTCCAGGTGGAACAATTCACCGATATCGTACAGTCTCTGGCTTTCAAAGAAAATTACCGGGTCGGTTCCGGCCAGTGCGCTGTTCATGAGGCCTTTTGCATCATAAGGGGATACAGGGAACACGACCTTCAATCCCGGAATATGAGCACAAAGGGAAGTCCAGTCCTGGGAGTGCTGAGCACCGTATTTGGAGCCCACAGATACCCGGACCACAACCGGCATTTTTAATACGCCGGCACTCATAGACTGCCATTTGGAAAGCTGGTTGAAGATTTCATCGCCGGATCTCCCGAGGAAGTCGCAGTACATAAGCTCTGCTACCACCCTACCGCCGCAGAGTCCATAACCCACTGCCGAACCGATAATAGCACCTTCGGAGATGGGGGAATTGAACAGCCTGTGGTAGGGGAGTGCTTCCGTCAGACCCCTGTACACGGCGAAGGCACCGCCCCAGTCTCTGTTTTCCTCACCGTAGGCAATAAGAGTAGGATCTGTATAGAACTTATCCAGCATCGCTTCGAATACGGCATCTCTGAATTGGTACACCTTGTTCTTGGAAACAGGTTTTCCGTTTTCAATACCTACACGCACCTTTTTGGCGATCTGCTGAACCCTTGGATTTTCTTCCTTCGACATCAGAACGTCGCAAGGCCTGTCTTCCATCTTCTCCACCTTCTGGTTGGAGAACATCAGATCGGCGATGGCGTTAGGGTTGGATACCAGATTCATCCTTGGGGATAAGGTATCATCGATGGCCAGCTTGCAAACCTTTGTGATGAGCTCTCTGGTTTCTTCCAGGATGGAATCGAACTTGCCCGTATCGGATACTCCGGCTTCAAGCAGACTATTTCTGAAGGAAACAATGGAATCCTGCTGCATCCATGCATCGATTTCTTCCTTTGTTCTGTAGCTGGAAGCATCGGAAGGAGAATGGCCTGTAAACCTATAGGTCAATGTATCCAGGAGGACCGGTCCGTTCTTTTCCTCCAGAATCTTTTTCTTTCTGCGAATGGCATCGATAACGGCCAGAGGATTGTAACCATCCACTCTTTCCGCATGCATTTGTTCAGGGTTAACACCTGCGCCGATTCTTGCCAGGATATTGTAGCCCATGGTTTCACCGCAGGTCTGTCCACCCATACCGTACTGATTGTTAAAGATATTGAAAATAATAGGCAAGCCACCCTTATGGACACCTTCCCACAGCTGTTTGTACTGGTCCATAGCGGCCAGGGACAGTGCTTCCCATACAGGACCGCAGCCCATGGAAGCATCACCGATATTGGCAATGACGATACCTGGCTTTTGATTGATTTTCTTATAGAGGGCAGCACCGGTAGCGATATCGGCAGAACCGCCAACGATGGCATTGTTAGGATAGATGCCAAAAGGAGTAAAGAAAGCGTGCATGGAGCCGCCCAGACCCTTATGGAAGCCGGTTTCCCTGGCGAAAATTTCTGCCAGTGTGCCGTATACCAGGAAGTCAACAGCCAATTCCTTCACACTGTTTGTTTTTTGTCTGCCTTCCACAACACGGAGAATAGCCCCGTCAAAGTAGCTTTCCATGATCTCCATGAGCTCCTTGTCACTGAGCTTTTCAATGGCGGAAAGGCCTTTTGCCAGGATTTCGCCGTGGCTTCTGTGAGAGCCGAAAATAAAGTCTTCCTTGTTCAGCAGGTACGCCTGACCGACAGCGGAAGCTTCCTGACCCAGGGAAAGGTGCGCAGGTCCGGGATGGTTGTAAGCTACACCGTTATATTCACCGGTGGTTTTGATGGCATTGAGCATGGTTTCAAATTCACGGATGATAACCATGTCCCTGTAAATGCGAACGAAGTCCTCGGTGGAGAAATTCGATTTTTCTTCTTCGATGGTTTTGTTATACTGGTTCACCGGGATGTCTGTAAATTTGACATATCCACTTTTTCTGACCTCAATAGGGTCAATAAATTGACTCTTTGGCATATAGAAACCCTCCTGTTTAATTGAAGTTAATTTCAAACTTTATTTGGTTGAACCGGTTGACTCCCTTCGTTAACTGCGGTTGACACCTCCCTCAAAGGGAAACTGGGATTTGTCTCCCTCTTCGAGGGGGATGTCACGAAGTGACAGGGGGAGTGTACCCTTAATGTATTTCGAAAAGGCATTCACGAATGATTTCGCAGACGGTAGGATGAGGGAATACCAGTTCCTTGATGTCTTCAATCCGCATTTCCGTTTCAATCATTAATGCAGCCCCGTAAATAATTTCCGAGGCATAGTTGCCGACCATGTGAACACCGATGATTTTGTTGTATTTTTTATCAACCAGCACCTTGCAAATGCCGTCTCCACCTTCGTTTTCAGCCACATACCTGCCGCTGTACATCATGGAGAGCTTTGCAACCTCGAAATCCAGGCCCTTCTGCTTTGCACTTTCCTCGGTTTCGCCTACAGCACCTACCTCCGGGTTTGTATAGATGACCGAAGGAATAGCATGGTAGCGCATAACATCTCTTTTGCCCAGCATATTATTGATGCAAACCTCTGCTTCACGATAGGCGGTATGGGCCAGCATGGAAACTCCGTTTACGTCACCGGCGGCATAGACTTCGGGGATGTTGGTTCTGCCTCTTTCATCGGTTTTGACTCTGCCTCTTTCCAGTTCCACACCGATATTTTCCAGTCCGATATCCTGCGTCGCAGGTCTTCTGCCGATACTCAGCAGAATCTTATCTGCTTCCACCGACAGGGTCTGGCCGTTGACTTCATAGACAACACTGCCTTCCTTGATCTCCACTACTTTGGAGCTCAGTTTGAATTCGACGCCTTTTTTCTGGTAGTTCTTCAGAAGGATTTCTGAAATCTCACCATCCGTGGGGCCTCCAATGTGGTCCAGCATTTCGATAACCGTTACCTTGCTTCCGGCAGAGTTGAAATAGGAAGCCATTTCAAGGCCGATGACGCCGCCGCCCACGATAACCAGGGAAGAGGGAAGGGCAGGCAGGTCGAGGATTTCACGGTTTGTGAGAATATAGCCTTTCTCAATGCCTTCCTTTACACCGGGAATAGGAGGGACTACAGGGGTTGAACCGGTAGCGATCAAAAGCCTTTTTCCGGTGTAGGTATCATTTCCTACTGTCACTTCATAGCCTTCGGCGGTACGGGTCTTTATGAAGGCGGAGCCTTCCACTACCGTTACCTTGTTTTTTTTCAGCTTGGCCTTTATGCCGGAAACCAGGGTTTTAATAACTTTATTTTTCCGTTCCACTACAGCTGCGTGATTCAGTGTGACGTTTTCGGCAGTAACACCGTATTTTTCACCGTGCTTTGCATTGTCGTAAATCTTGGCAGAGTAGAGAAGGGCTTTGGAGGGCACACAGCCTTCGTTGAGGCATACACCGCCTACCGAGCGTTTTTCGATCAATAGGGTGGAGAGACCTGCGTGGCTGGCACGTTCTGCCGCCAGGTAGCCGGCAGGTCCGCCGCCGAGGATCACTAGGTCGTATATCATGATGGGTCACTTCCTTACATGTTTTTTTATTGTTTAGTTAATTTTAGAAAGTTTTGGGGTATTCCTCTGGGGTGGCTTTGCAGCGCCGGGGGAACCATGTTCAGTCGGCAGAGGTTCCCCCGGCAGCCCCCTCCTTGCCTGGGTCCGGGGATTTGGCTCCAACAGGTTCTAAGGATGCTTCCGGTTCTTCTGGGGTCGGCATTTACTGACGTCCTGTCAGGAAATGCCTAAAACCCACGTCCTGTGGGTTTTACCCCGCCAGAACCTCCAGCACCCTAAGAACCTGTAAGGAGCTAAATCACGGACCCATGGGTATTCCTCCGGAGAGACTCTGGAGAAGCCTTCGGAGAAGCCTTCGGAGAAGCCTTCGGAGAAGTTCTCGCAGGTTGCTCTATAAAGCCGTTTTGAAGACAGGATAGAGGCGTCTCTCTTATGAGGAGTACTCTAACAAGATAAAATCCTACTTCGCAAGAAGAATACTGAAGTTCTCCAGGTTCCTTTTCAGTTCTTGCAGGAACTTCGCGGCCGGGGCTCCATCCAGTGCCTGGTGATTGAAGGTAAGCGATAGAGTCATGGCGGGATAGAACTGGTACTCTCCATCCACTTCACGAGCTCTCTGAACAAGGGTTCCTACACCCAGGATTCCGGTCTGTGGAGCGTTAAGAATGGGTGTAAAGGATTCGATATCCAAAGTTCCCAGGTTTGTTACGGTAAAGCTTCCGTTTTTCATTACATCCGGATTGACGGTACCCTTCTGGCATTCCTGTGCCAGCTTCTTGGTTTCTTTTGATATGTCGTTTAAGGATTTCAGGTTTGCGTTGAATATGTTTGGAACCATGAGGCCCCTTTCGGTATCCACAGCTACACCCAGGTTGACATTTCTGTAGTACAGCATTCTGTCCTCCATAAAGTTGGCGTTGAGGTCCTTGTGATTCAGCAGTGTCCTGGAAACGGCATACAGGATGATATCGTTCAGGGTGATATTTTCAAGACCCAGACGGTCTTTGTTGTCTTTGAGCTTCTTTCTGTATTCCAGTATGTCGGTGGCATCGAAGGAAGAATTCAATGTCAGCTGGCAGGTCGTAGTGATGGAGTTAAGCATTGCTTTGGCAATGACTTTTCGAATGTTTGGCAGCTTCACTTCATCATACATGGACCCCGTTGCTTCAACGGAAGCCGCTGACTGTGGCTGTACCGGTTCTGCAGCAGCAGGTGATTTTGCCAGGTCGGAGGTTGTGACTCTTCCTCCCATGCCGCTTCCTGTAACCGGATGTTCCAGACCTAAGTATTCGTTCTTTGCGGAAGCGGTTACAAAAGGTCCGGTTTCACGCAGGGCAACGATATCTCTTTCGATAATTCTGCCATTGGGACCGGAAGCAGCAGCATACCGGTAATCCACCCCAGCTTTTTCTGCAAGGTTTTTTGCACGGGGCGATATTTTTATTTCAGTGCCTTGCGCGGGAGTTTCTGACTGGAAAACTACAGGTGCAGCAGCAGGAGTTTCGAATGCCGGTTTTGCAGCCGGTTCATTCTTCGGGGCTTCCGCCGGTGCGGTAGAGGCATTGGGATTAAATTCAGCCGTGCTTTCTCCAGGTGCTCCGATTACACATACATTAAGCAGAACGGGAACGTCGTCTCCCTCGGAGAAGAAAATATCCAGAAGTGTACCTTCAACCTTCGCTTCTTCGTCAAAGGTTGCTTTGTCGGTTTCATAGGTGAAAAGAATATCTCCGGCTTTTACCGGGTCACCTTTTTGTTTGTACCATTTTGCTATGATACAGCTTTCCACTGATTGGCCCTGTCGGGGCATTATAACCGCTGTAGCCATATTGACCTCCATACAATTGTTTTATTTCCAGACCCTTTTACAAAGGATAAAAGGGATTTGCTTGTGTTAGGCTGTTACATATGTTTTTGTTACTATTATTAGATAAATGTTAGATTATTGATAAAATATAACATTTATTGATATCATTTTATCAAACATTAATGAAGGTGTCAATGAATTAAGCGAGGTATAAATGCAAAAAAATAACACGGCCATAGCGGCCGCGTCATTTTTTTGTGTAAATTTATATTTTTTTTGCGTTTGCCAGTAGATATTTTTCTGCTTCCGCACACCACAGGCCGTTATTCTTCTCGACGATGTCCGCCAAATTTGCAAAGAGCGGGTCTGTCGCTCCCTTGGTCCTGAAATCGGCAATTGCGGTAAGTTCCATTTCAATGTTGGTATAGATTAACTTTTTCCCGCCGGGTATTTTCGGCAGGTTCAGCGTTGTTTCCACCACACAGTTGAGACCTCCGATATGCGTGATCATGGAAGATGGGTTCAAAAGCCCTTTTTCCATCATTTGTAGCGATTCGATCAAATCGTCGGTATTTCCTCCGCTGGTTCCTACGACATGGGTTGCATTATAGTGAACATTGTAGAAGTTGAACTCCGCAGAGAAGGCCGGATTGCTTGGACCTGCGAAGAAGTTGAGGCAGCCGTCGTGCCCCAGGATTTTGTCGCCCAGTTCTACCACAGGCCGGACAGGCGCATAGACCATTACATCGTCATAGCCTTTGCCGTTGGTTAGGGACAGCAGGTGTTCCTCGGGTTTCTCCATGCTTCCGGTATTCACATAAATCAATTTGACTCCGTTCTTTGCCGCTTCTTCCACAGTATAGATGGAGGCAGCCCTTGCCAGCCTTGCGTCATCGATATCCGTTACCACCAGCAGTCCCGGTTTGCGGTCACAGTGAATGGCATAATCAATGGCGCCGAGACCCATGGGGCCCACGCCTGCGAGGATGGCCATGTTGCCTCCCTCGACGATCCCCATGTTGTGCACATAGCTTCCCTGCACCGTGTGATAATGTGCATGGAAAGTACCTACGATACAGGACATGGGTTCTGCCAGTGAACCGTAGAAATAGGCATCACCGTCATAGGAGAGCAGACAATCCTGGGCCATTACTTCATTTGGAATGATGATATAAGTAGCATTCCCTCCGATATAGTGGAAGCTGTATCCAGGCGCGGCATAGGGATTTTCCTTCAGATTCAGGGCTGGCTGAATGGAGAATTTGTCTCCAGCCTTGAATTTATGCTGCCATTTGCTTCCGACCTCTACGATCTGCCCGCAGAATTCGTGGCCGACAATGACAGGATTTTCAGCAATATCCTTGGGAACCCTTTTGTGGTCTTCTCCCTGAATGGACGCTTTGTAGGAGGACATGCATATGCTG
Source organism: Bacillota bacterium (assembly GCA_023419605.1). Lineage (GTDB taxonomy): Bacteria > Bacillota > Clostridia > Acetivibrionales > JAEZXR01 > JAEZXR01. The sequence continues at coordinate 40,354 of JAEZXR010000022.1, forward strand.
TCTGAAATAATATGGGCCAGTATTTCATCATCCTTAATCGCGGGAAGCTCAAATTCTTCCAGACGTAAATCATTTTTTCCGTACAACCGAACTGCTTTTGTCTTCATTTCGAGACCCTCCTTATTTGTAATACTCAATAACAACGAATCGTCAATAGAATGTTAACAGAATTTATGTGTTATATTATAACATATAAATAACATAAATTCACATAGATTTTCTAATTATTTTTAAAATTTTGTTATGTTTATGCATTTACCAGTTGTTAAAATGAAAAAATCGTATTATCATATAGGTAACAATATGCTTTAAAAAATCGATTCAGAAGTATAAAATGAATACATGCATGAGTAAAAGGGGATGATTTTTGTGGGAAGATTGGAAGGTCAGGTTGCGATCATAACTGGAGCGGCACAGGGACTGGGAGAGGCTCTCGCTCAAAGATTGGATAAAGAGGGCTGCAAAGTTGTGGTGGCAGACCTTAATTATGAGGCTGCATGCAAGGTTGCGGAAGGACTTGCCGATGCTATTGCGGTAAAAGTAGATGTTTGTGATGCGCTGCAGGTGGAGGCCATGGTAAATGCGGCAATAGAAAAATACGGAAAGCTGGATTTGCTGGTTTCCAACGCTGCCATTTTGATTGCAAAGGCGGTAGAGGAGTTCACTCCCGAGCAGTGGAGGAAGATGCTCGATGTAAACCTTACGGGGTACTTCCTGTGTGCGAAAGCGGCTGCAAAGGTCATGGTTCCCAATAAGAAGGGAAGTATCATCCAAATCAACAGCAAATCCGGTAAAAAGGGTTCCTATAAAAATTCCGCCTATGCTGCTGCAAAATTCGGCGGCATCGGTTTGACCCAGAGCCTTGCGCTTGAACTGGCGGAACATAATGTACGTGTGAATGCCATTTGTCCGGGAAATCTTCTGGATTCCCCCTTGTGGGTGAACAGCCTGTACGACCAGTATGCTAAAAATCAGGGAATTACTGTAGAGGAAGTAAGAAGGAAATACCTGAGCCAGGTACCGTTAGGCAGGGGATGCGCCTACAATGATGTAGCCAATGTTATGGTTTTTCTCGCTTCCGAAGATGCGAGCTATATGACGGGCCAGGCCATTAACGTAACCGGCGGACAGGAAATGCGATAGATTTGATGGATACCTGTAAGTGCCGGATAACTGAAGTTGTCTCATTTCATTGTAACTGCTGACTGTTAACGGTACTTCAACTGTCGGGAAATTGAGAGGGTTTTATATGAGTGAGAATTATTTGACCTATGTTCAAAAATTGAACGATAGCAATATAGATGTAAGGCTGGACAGCCTGAGAAAACTTAAGGAACTTATTGACAGAGGAGAACTGAAAAGACCGGAGACGGGAAGTGATGTAAATAACCATATTCATACTTTCTATTCCTTTTCACCCTATTCTCCTTCGAAGGCTGTATGGATGGCTTATAATTCCGGGTTGACTACGGCCGGGATCATGGATCATGATTCCGTAAGCGGAGCTGGGGAGTTTATCGAGGCAGGAAAAATTATCGGTCTTGCTACCACCGTGGGGGTTGAGTGCAGAGTAGATTTCTCACAAACTTCGCTGAACGGCAGAAGGCTAAACAATCCCGATCAGAATTCCATTGCCTACATGGCCATACACGGGATTCCTCATAACAAAATTGATGAAGTGAAAGCGTTTTTTCAACCTTATACGGCGCACCGGAATGACAGGAACCGAAAAATGGTTGAGAGGATTACCGAAATGCTGAAGCCCATCGGTATAGCCATCGACTTTGACAAGGACGTTGTGCCTTTGTCCAAAAGCCGGGAGGGTGGAAGCATCACGGAAAGACATATCCTGTATGCAGTTTCTCTCAAAATCATGGATACCTTCGGAAAGGGCGAAAAGGTCGTTGATTTCCTGAGGGACAGCCTGAATATTACGCTGCCGGCCAAGGTGGAGAAGCTTTTGATGGATGCGGATAATCCTTATTACGACTATGACTTGCTGGGTGCTTTAAAAAGCGAACTGGTGGCACAATTCTATATTGATGCCGTGAAAGAATGTCCGGAAGTATGGCGGGTTATTTCCCTGGTAGAGAGAATCGGAGCCATATCGGCCTATGCATACCTGGGCGATGTGAAGGACTCTGTAACCGGAGACAAGAAAGCGCAGAAATTTGAAGACGAGTACCTGGAGGAATTATTTGAGATTCTAAAGCGGCTGAAGTTCAATGCCATTACCTACATGCCTTCCAGGAATTCCATGGAACAGTTGAAACGGCTGAAATCCATGTGCACACAATTCGGCTTCTTCGAAATCAGCGGAGAGGACATTAATACCCCCAGACAGTCCTTTGTCTGTGAAGCGCTGCGGAAAGAGGAGTTCAAAAATCTCATCGATGCCACCTGGGCCCTCATTGCCCACGAAAAGGCAGCCACAGAGGATGCTTCCAAAGCATTCTTTTCGGAAGAGACCGTTGCCAGGTATCCGGAGCTGGAAGAACGGATTCAGGTATATAAGCAAATGGTAACTACAGTATAATATTATTTTCGATAATCACCGGGCGTCTGCCCGGTGATTTTTTTAAACACTTCATAGAAGAACTTCAAATCCTTAAATCCCACCTGCAAAGCAATGTCGATGACTTTTAAATCTGTGCTTCGCAGCAGATTACAGGCTTCATCCACACGAAGATGCTGAATGTAGTCACTGAAGCTGGTACCGGTAACTTCCTTGAATACCCGGCTGAAATAATTTTTGCTGATAAAGGACTTCATAGCCAGGTCCTCCAGCCGGATATCCGTATTATAATTCGATTTCATATAGGCAATGGCCTTTTGGACCATATCATGGCTTCGGGAGGACATGTGCTTGTTCCCGTCTTCTTCGATATAGCGGAATATTTTTATAATCAGTTCGATTAGATAGGCTCGGATGATATCGCTGTAGCCTTTTTTCATTTGTTTGTATTCTACGTGCATTTTACTGAAGAGATCACCCATTTCCTTGAATTCCGCGCCTTGAAGCTTCAGATCAGGGCTGGGAGTGTAGTCCTCCGGGAAAAGAGACTTGAAAAGAAAGGAGGAGGTAATCCCCTGAAAATGCTTGCTGCTGAAGAGCGAGGCGTCGAGAAATTTGGGCATGAAAACGCAGTTGTAGACGATGGGTGCTGCGGAGGCTCCTTTCTTCGGGAAAAAACCGTGGGGAACGTCAAAGTTGATAATAAAAAGGTCTCCCTTGGAAATCTCAAACTCCGTATCTCCTACAACATGAATTCCTTCGCCGGATATTACGTAACAAATCTCAATAAAGTCATGCTTGTGCATGATATCGCAATATTCCCGCAGTTCATCGGATTTATTCACGTAAACCAATTCATTTTTTCTAAAAAGTTGATCGCCCTTCAGTATAGGATAATTTTTATCCGCCATTTTAATACCCCGTTCTATGGATGTGCATCTGTGCAATATCCCCTAATGGAATGATAACATATCCCAAAGAAATAAAAAAGTCAAACAATTATAATGAAGATAGCAATAAAAAGATGATTTTTCAAGGGGGGAATTGCAATGCTTAAACTGCTGGCCTTTGATTATGGCGCAAGCAGCGGGAGAGGAATTTTGGGAAGTTTCAGCGGGGAGAAGCTGCATTTGGACGAAGTCCATCGTTTTTCCAATGACCCTGTCATGGTGAATGGAAGTTTCTACTGGGATATTTTACGCCTGTTCCACGAAATGAAGCAGGGAATAACTAAATGCGTAAAAAGCGGGAGCAAGGACATTGCCAGCATCGGGATCGATACCTGGGGTGTGGATTTCGGGCTGATTGATGCCGCGGGACAGCTTCTGGGCAACCCTTACCATTATAGGGACAATCGCACGGATGGAATGATAGAGGCTGCCGGAAGCGTAATTCCCAATCGGGAGATCTATGAGCAGACCGGTATACAATTTCAAAAGTTTAACACCCTGTACCAGCTTCTGTCCATGAAGCTATCCAATTCGCCGCTTCTGGACAAGGCGGATAAGATGTTGTTCATACCGGACCTTCTAAATTATTTTCTGACAGGAGTAAAGGGCAGTGAATTCACCATTACCAGCACCTCGCAGATGTACAGCTATTCGGAGGGCGGATGGGCCAAAGGATTGCTTGAAAAACTGGGGATTCCTACGAAAATACTGACGGACATTATAGATACAGGGACTGTACTGGGGGGACTGCGGAGAGAGGTTTGCGAGGAATTGAACATCGGAAGCATTCCTGTAGTCGCCGTAGCGGAGCATGATACAGGAAGCGCTGTAGTTTCGGTGCCTGCCGGGGAAGAACGGTATGCATACCTGAGCAGCGGTACCTGGTCGCTGCTGGGAATCGAATCAAAGGTACCCGTCATCAACGATACCACATTCAAGCTAAACTATACCAATGAAGGCGGTATCAAGAGGAATGTACGCCTGCTGAAAAACATTATGGGTCTGTGGATTTACCAGGAATGCAAACGGTATTGGGATAAGTCCGGCGAAGTACTGAGCTTTGATGAGCTGGAGGAGCAGGCCGCCGCAGCAAAACCCTTCGCCGCCTTTATCGACCCTGACAACGACTCGTTCTACAGCCCTGGAAACATGCCCAACAAGATCGTGGAATTCTGCAGGCAAACCGGGCAGGAAATTCCGGAAAGCAAAGGGGCTATTGTACGGTGCATTATGGAAAGCCTGGCACTCAAATACAAAATGGCAGTGGAAGGTCTCGAAGAGATTGCAGGTTATAAAATACCGGTACTGCACATCGTAGGAGGAGGCTGCAGAAACACGGTTCTCTGCCGGTTTACAGCCAACGCTACCGGCTGCAGGGTAACTGCCGGCCCTGTAGAGGCTACGGCCATCGGCAACGTTGTGACACAGTTGATTGCTTTGGGAGAACTGAAAAACATAAGCGAGGCCAGAGCTTTGGTGAGGAAGTCCTTCCCTATGGCAGAGTATCTGCCGGAAGACCGGGAAACGTGGGAAGAGGCTTATGAGCGGTTCAAACAATATTGTTAGGAGGAGTAAGAGATGAGTAAAAGCTATGGTTCAAAAACCTGGTTCATTCCTGATTGTTATTATCCGGAACACAGCTCCGGAGTATTTCCCAGCCATGAGGCTGTCTGTGTCTTGAATCCGGGTAAGGAAGATGCAAACCTCTGCTTTACCCTATATTTTGAAGACCGGGATAAAATGGAAGGTTTTACGGCGGAATGCAAGGCGGAAAGAACAAATCACATCCGGCTGGATAAAATCAAGGATGTCCACGGCAATGGAATACCCAAAGGGGTTCCCTATGCTCTTATGGTAGAGAGCGATATAGACATTATCGTACAATACAGCCGCATGGACACCACCCAGGCAGAAATGGCCCTCATGACAACCATGGGGCATAGTGTATAAAGGAGGAGTAAATGATGTTTAATTTTAATAAGATAGCTGAAAACGTAAATCAGCAATACGAGGCTGCCAAGGCAGTCTATGCACAATTCGGAATCGATACCGACAGTGTATTGAAGAAGATGCAGGATATCAGCATCTCGCTCCACTGCTGGCAGGGCGATGACGTGTCCGGTTTTGAGGTAGATGCCAACGGTTTAACAGGGGGAGGAATTCTGGCTACAGGGAACTATCCCGGCAAGGCACGGACCGGAGAGGAACTCCGGCAGGATTTGGATAAGGCCCTGAGCTTGATCCCAGGAAAACATAGAATTAATCTCCATGCCATCTATGCTGAAACCGAAGGGAAGTTTGTTGAAAGGGATCAACTCTCTGTGGAACACTTCCGCAAATGGATTGATTGGGCAAAGGAAAAGGGTGTCGGTATTGACTTCAACCCTACTTTCTTCTCTCATCCGAAAGCTGCTTCCGGGTATACTCTTTCCAGCACGGATGAAGATGTCCGCGCCTTTTGGATACGGCACGGAAAGGCGTGCCGAAAGATTGCGGCCGCCATCGGAAAAGAACTGGGTACACCGGCAGTTAATAATATATGGATTCCCGACGGCTCGAAGGATCTGCCGGCAGACCGTATGGAACATCGAAAAATCTTAATGAAATCACTGGATGAAATCTTTGAAGAGAAATATGACAGCAAGTATCTGCTGGATGCAGTAGAGTGTAAACTCTTCGGTATCGGCTCCGAAAGCTATGTGGTAGGTTCCCACGAGTTTTACATGGGTTATGGAACCAGCCGTGGCGTGATGGTCTGCCTGGATGCAGGACATTTCCATCCGACAGAGGGTATCTCGGATAAAATTTCCTCGCTGCTTCTGTACTCCAGGGATGTACTTCTGCATGTGAGCAGAGGCGTGCGCTGGGATAGTGACCATGTAGTCATTCTGAACGACGAACTGCTTTCCATTGCACAGGAAATAAAACGGTGTGAGGCCTATGGCAGAGTCCATATCGCCCTGGACTTCTTTGATGCCAGCATCAACAGAATCACCGCGTGGGTCACCGGTACAAGGGCGACGCTGAAGTCGGTTCTACTGTCTCTCCTGGAGCCTACGGAACTTCTGAAAGCAGAGGAAAAAAGCGGAAACCTGGGCAATCGTCTGGCGCTGATGGAAGAATTAAAATCCCTGCCCTTCGGTGCAGTTTGGAACATGTACTGCCAGCAGCAGAATGTGCCTGTGGGTCCGCAGTGGCTGGAAAATGTCAAGGAGTATGAGGAGAAGGTACTGTCGAACAGATAATGGTGTATTGAAAAAGGAGGCTAAAGTGTATGGCATGGGATGCGCTAAAGGAGCTTGAGCTGATTTCAAAAGCGGTAGGAAGCCAGGTGGACATGGTACAAGGCGGAGGCGGGAACACTTCGGTAAAGCTGGATGACCGGTTGATGGCCGTTAAAGCTTCAGGCTTCAAGCTGACACAGATCACAGAAAATCAGGGCTATGTAGTTGTAAATTATGAAAATATAAAAAACTATTATAATCAGGTCGATTTGAGTACCGATACGGATTATGAAAAGGATAGTGCAGAATTTGTAAAAAAGAATATCGTAGAGGTAGAGGGGGTAAAAACACTCCGGCCTTCCGTAGAAGCAGGATTTCACTCCATACTGAAAAAATTCGTGATCCACACCCATCCTGTTTATGCAAATATCGTCTGCTGTGCTCAGAATGGAAAGGCGCTTGCAGAAAGGATTTTTGCCGGGAGTGAACTTGGATTTATCTGGGTGCCCTATATCAACCCGGGTTTCTGCCTGACCCTGAAGATCAAGGAGGAAATGGAGGCCGCTGTTGCCCGGACGGGAAAGGTTCCCGCAGTGGTTTTTATGGAAAACCATGGACTGATTGTAACTGCGGATACCAGCCAGGAGTGCCTCCAGCTGCATGAAGAGGTAAACAACGAAATTAAGAAATACCTGAGCCTTTCAGAAAGCTTCCCCATCATCGAATTGGAAGCCGTCGATGAAACCACCGTAGTGAGCAAGACGGAATATCTGAGGAGATACTTTAAAGATTGGAAGGAAGGGGAGGAATTCTTCGATAATACGGTACTCTACCCGGACCAGCTGGTATACCTGGATGGGCATATCGCAGTGAATGGGGAAGGCAAGAAGCTGAATATTAATACCCTAACCGGTGAGGTGGTATATAAAACCAACTACTCGGAAGCTGTGACCATGGAACAGACATTGCTGGCATTTCTGTACGTAGTTGAAAATGTAAGGAATAACGGTCTTGTACTGAAAACCCTCTCCCAAAGGGAAATTGACTTTATTAAAAACTGGGAAAGCGAAGCCTATAGGAAAAGTTTGGTAAAAGAGCTGGGTAAATAAAAGAATAGTGAACGATTCGCAAGCTATTTGGCTGTATACTGTAAAACAAGTCCCGGGAGCCGTCTCCCGGAACTTGTTTTTGTTTTTTAAATCATATATTTTTATTAAGGTGCAGCGGAAGTAATATTTTCGCTGATCCTAAGGAACTTTTTCGTTGGAAAAAATGTCTAAAGGTAAAAACGAATTATTATATAAAAAGACATAAAGTGAGGTCAAACAAATGAAAAAAATTGTGGGTTTACTTCTGGGGATCGGCTTAATGGCCAGCGGCATTCAAGCCCGGGCTGATGGGCCGGTACAATATTACTATGACGGGCAGTGGCATTCTTATTATGAGCAGCCCATCACGGTACAGATCAATGGAGAAACGGTGCAGGGGGATATGCCCCCTATCCTGTTCAATGATTCAACGCTGGTTCCTTCCAGAGCCGTATTTGAGAAAATGGGTGCCAAGGTTACGTGGAATGAAGCAGCTTCTCAAGTTGAAATATCCATGGGAAGCACCAATATCGTGCTGACTCAGAATAACGACAGCGCAACTGTAAACGGTAGTACGTACAAAATGAGAGTTCCTGCCAAGTTGATTAATGACAGAATTATGATCCCTGTCCGGTTTGTATCCGAAGCGCTGGGAATGGATGTACAGTGGAAGGAGAATGAAAGGGTCGTAAGCATTGAGAATAAAAACACTGCAGTATCCAATATTCAGACCCAGAAAGATGGTACAAACCTGCGGGTAGTGGTCAATGCAGACCTGCCTATAACGGACTGGTCCACTTTTGAAATGAATGACACTCCGAGGTTGGTTATCGACCTGAAAAATACGATATTGAATTATAAGGGTGGTGACCTGGTTTTAGATAACGCTTACATAGGAAAAGTTAGGGCAGCACAGTTCAGCACAAATCCCAATGTAACAAGGATTGTGATGGATGTAAAGGAATGGACGAAATACAACGTCGAGGTATCTGCAGATAAAAAGCAGCTGATTATTAATTTTGACTGCCGCCCATCGGAAATCACGGGTGTACGATTTTCAACTTCAGAAGGTAAAGATAGCATTGATATCGATATGAATTATCCAAGAAATGCTGCGATTTACTCGATAGGAGACGGCAAGCGGGTCTATATTCAAGTCCCCCTTGCTGCGTTAAAGGGAATTACCCAAAACATATCGGCTTCCGGCAGCTTTATAAAAAGCATTGAAGCCTCGCAGCCGGATGGAAATACTGCGATGCTGGCTATTACTACTTCGGGAACCTGTCTGGTTGAATCTCAAAAAACGCAGACGGGAACTAAACTTGTCTTTTCATCTCCTGCAAGCAAGGGCCTATATTATGCCGTAGACGGGAAGCCTGTGCTTACCTTGAAAAACGAAAAAACCGGTTTTAACTACTTTAACTATTCTTATCGGAATGAAGGGGGTACATTTGTTTTAAGCGTACCTAAGAGCACACTGGATGTAGGTCCGGCAAAGCTATTTATTAACGATGGCGTCATAAATTCCGTCAGCATGGTTCCCGGTGCCGGAGTCACCGACCTGTATTTTGAAACCAAACAGCCCGTTACATTTAATGTGGATAGCATCTCCCTAAGAGATAGCATTCTGGTGAAAGCAAATACATCCAATACTCCGCCGGTTTCAGGAAGTGTAAGCCAGAGTCTGAAGGAGAAGGTTATCGTAATTGATCCGGGGCATGGGGGAGAAGACAGCGGAGCCGTATTCAAATCGCCAACCGGGGAGATTCAGGTAAAGGAAAAGGATTTGAACCTGGACATCTCCCTAAAACTCTATGACTTGCTGAACAAGGCAGGATTCAAAGTGTATTTGACGCGAAGCGATGACAGGACAGTGGATCTATATGAAAGAGCGACTTTTGCGGAGAAAATGAATGCATCCCTTTTTGTGAGCGTACATAACAATTCAGGCTCTGCAGGTCAAAAGGGAACCATGACACTGTTCTACCCTTCGGTATACGATAAATCCTATGGTATAACGGGAGAACGGTTTGCACAGATCGCGCAAGAAGAATTACTGAAAACGCTGGGAACAAACAACCTGGGATTGTGGAAGCGGCCGAGGCTGGTGGTATTGAACAGTACAAAAATGCCGGCTATTCTGGCGGAAGTGGCTTATGTTACCGATGCTTCCGACCGGCAAATGCTTCAGAACAATACATTTAGAAGCAATGCGGCCAATGCTTTATATAACTCCATCACTAAGGCATTGAATGAAATGGCCGCTGCGGATAAAAATCCTGTATCGCCGGTAAATAACGGAGGGACCCAGGAACCTGTTAAAGCAGAAGACTTAAAACCCAGAAATGCCAATGGTTTTGTGCTTCCTGCAAAATTTGCGGCCCTGTGCGATTACACCTGGGGAGATGCGGCGAAACCATCCTGGTTTGATTTGAACATATTCCTGGACTACTCTAAAGAGACGAGTAAAAAGTGTACGCTGGCAGACCAGCGAAAGGAAGCAGAACAAGTGCTGTTGTCAAAGTTGGACCCGGAAACGGTGAAGAAGGTTATGGAGATTGCAGCATGGCAAAAGGATGCCAGTACACATATCTGGGAGGAAGAAATCGAATGCAGCGGGTATACTATCTGGGTAAGGTCTTTGAAGAATACCGGAATATGTACCATTGACGTAATAAAAAAGTAGAAAAGAGGGCGGCATAAAGAATTTGGAAGACTGCCATACATATTAAAATGGAATTCTACATAAAGTATGGGTGGGGTTAGCGAGCCCTGCCCATTTTTGTTTACAGTCCGGCGTGAATGTGGTACAATTTGGATACATCATTGAACGAAAGAGGGAATGTATGTGAAGTTAGCTAAGGGGGCCTTGAACAGAGTGGTGAGCAGGCCTTTTATTATTGTTTTTTCCGTAGTGCTTTCCTTGCTTTATTGTATTGTAGACTTTTTAAATCCACTGATAGCAGTGATCTTCGGTTTTAGCGCCATGGGGGAAGGGGATCTGTTAGGCACCGTGATATCCTTGATCCAACTGGCATTATCACCGGCACTGTTGATGAAAGCAGGACTTTGGATTATTGCAGGTGTTGTATTGGCTGCTCTGGTTACAGGACTTTTGTTTTCAGGCTACTTTTACATATTGAAGAATACACTGGAAAATGCTCCACGAAAAAGAGGGGAGTATTTCGAAGGAATAAAAAAATATTTTGGACGTATCTTTCGAACCAACCTGGCAGTACTGTCCTTATCCGTGGTTTTCCTGGTTTTCCTGATCGTTTTATCCGTCCCGGCGCTGTTTGTCAGTTGGTCATGGCAAGCAGGAAAGGCCGAACTGTTTGGAATGATGCTGCTGCTGGATATCTTAACTGTAGTCGTCGTTTTTTTCATATTTATGTTTTTCCGGTTGTATCTATCCTACTGGTATCCTGCGGTATACAGCTTCCAAAAAGGCTCCTTTAGAATGGCGAAAAACATCGTTGAGGGAAAATTTTGGATCCTGGTGGGAAGATGGGTATTGATTGATATCCTGTTTATACTGGTTGAAGTTCTTTTTCTAAACCTGCGCTACAGGATATCATTAGGTGGAGAAAGCGGTCCTGTACTCATTTCCATGCTATTTGCAGGGAAATTGGTAACGGCGGTGTTATTCTTTTCGACAGTGACCACCTTCCTGTTTGCTTCCTTTAGGACAATATCCAGCTATTTGACAGATAAAAATCAGGTTCAATAAAAAGGTCGCCTTTGAAGGCGACCTTTTTATTGATGTTGCTATCTGGCAAAATTATGTCTTCCGATACTCAGGATAATGGGCCTGGACCATATCCACTGGCTTGTTGCGGTAGCCGGATTATAGTAGTAAATGCACCCATAGGTTGGGTCCCAGCCGTTCAAAGCGTCCCTTGCGGCACGGTAAGCCGTGTTATCGGGCTGCAGGTTGATTTGCCCGTCACTTACCGCATCAAAAGCACCGGGCTGGTAGATAACACCGGCGATTGTAGTAGGGAACCTTCCGTCACGGATTCTGTTAAGTATTACAGCGGCAACGGCAACCTGGCCGATATAGGGCTCACCCCTTGCTTCTCCATAGATAATGTGAGCCAACAGGTCTTCATCTCTACTGCTTGAAGTATAATTATTACCGCCTCCGGTATAGATACCCAGAGCTTGTAGGGTTTGAGGTCCTGCAACACCATCGACATCCAAACCGTTTTTGGACTGGAAGTACCGTACGGCCTGATACGTTTGATATCCATAAATCCCATCAATATCACCGTAGTAGTACCCCCAGTTGGAAAGCTTGGTCTGGATTTGAATAACTTCCTGGCCCCGTGAGCCGTAATAGGATGCAGCTGCTCTCGTAAATTCATCTATGTCCAATGACTGCTTTCTGTATATATACGAAGAAGTTAGCATTGTTACAAGGCACACAGTTGCAAATACTAAATAGATAATTTTTCTACGCAAAGCAATCCTCCTTTATAAAATACTGTACACTTATTTTCTGTATTTTTTACTAGAATATGTGTGATAAAAAAAATCATAGTAAATCCCGGCAAAAAGAAACAGCCATGGCATGTTTGCCATGGCTGTTTCTCAGTCTGGTATGAGAGCATTATATGAGTAATATGTACACAAGGAGTATAAGTAAAAACTCATCTTCAATTTGTTCCTGCAATAGCAGAAATATAAGCCCAAAGATGATAATGTCATCGAGGAATATGTTACGGCCCAAAAAATTAATGGGAGGGGCTCCTCTGGCTTCATCAGCTTCAACCGTGAGACGTTGGTTTTTTTCATTTTCGTTTGGAAGAGGAATTTCTTCTATTTCCCGTATGATATCCGACTCTGCTATTTTGACCTGGGGAGATTGCCGGACGGGAACCATGTTTCTTCTCGTCTTTACTGGAGGTCTTTTATATAACATTGCCCTGCCCCCTTCTTAAAAACTACCTTTGTCGGATTCATCCAAAACTCTTGAAAGGCTTGCCATTTGCAAAAGTTTAATACAATTGTTCACTTTTTTTTGCCTGGAATTGTTCAAAAAAGGACGAATCGCATTAAGGAGATTTACTCTCGGATCACTATTGTGACTTACATGATCCATGACTTTCTTTATCCTACGCATCATCTCCACATTTTCTTCAAGTTCGCTTTTTTGGAACTTTTCTTCTTTGACAAATGGCTGGTCAGCAGGTTTGGGTGCAGGCTCCCCCCCAGATTCAGCAGATCCTGCAAGCATATTCAGCAAACCTTTAAAATTATCCGGTATATTCTCCTGGCCTAACATATCGGTAATTTGTTTTATTTTTTTATTCAGGTCTTCACTCATTGGGCATTCCTCCACGAGTACTTTTAATTCATGTATATTCAGAAATTACTTAATAATGTCTTTTATTTTTTTAATTATTTCATCCCCATGTTCGCCCATAACTTTTGAAAGCTTGTTCAGATCTGCATCCGATACTTTTTGCTTGATCTCGTCCTTATCAATATTAAGTTCTCGGAGCTTTGATTCATCAAACTCATTAATCTTGGACAACAGTTCGTTTTTATCCACTTTGTTCAGCCTTTTAGCCAGGTCATCAGGATTTCCATTCTTTAGCATTTCCAAAGCCTTATTGAGCTTTGCCTCCAGTACTTTTTCGTCCATTTTTCCCAGCATCTCCGCAATTTTCTTATTCAAGGGATTATTCATGGTATACTACCTCCTGTTAAATAATGATGAGCAAAATAAAGAGACTGTGGCAGTAGCAGTAAAGCAGGCAAACTTCCTATTACTACCCACTACAGTCTATGTACAGTTGAGCTGCTTATGATTAATGCTCCTTAGCATTTTTCATCTCTGGTATAGCCATTACCGAAGAACAAAAGAAGGAAGAGGATTATGAAGAACAGAATTGTACCGTTGTCATGCCTGCCTACCTCGTCACATGAATCTCCCAAGCCGGGGAAGTTTCCATTGAAGAGAAGCAGGAATACAAGGATAAAAAAAAGTATTTCATCGTTATCCCTGTTAATGCCATTGCCAAATAAGCCCATAATACAACCTCCCAAAAATTTGTACGTTATATAGTATGTTGTACCTGGGAAAAGTGTTACAAAAATTAAAAATAAAATAAAAATAAAAGCCGGGATTAGTCCGGCTTTATCCATGTGAGTTTAGGAGTAGGGAAAATATAACTTTCCCTGCACCTTAGTAAAACAATATAAGAAATATGAGTATAAAGAACAAGATCGAGTTATCATGTTCGACCTCCCAGCCTGCGCCGTTGTATCCTGAGCGATAGAGGGGAGAGCCGTCATAAAAAAGTAAAAGGAATACCAAAATAAAGAACAAGATCTCAGAGTTGTTGCCATATTCCGCCGCCATAACAATTCCTCCATCAAATATATTTACTATTTACATAATACTCACCACATACCGAAATGGTTACGCTTAAAAATATATAGATTGATAATCCGTAAAATCCGATATAGAATACCTGTATATGCATGTGAAAACAGCGGTCCTTTTTGCAGGTTCCCAAAGAGATATAAAAACTTCGATTTACTGCGGTGCATTCGGGGTATAAATGTACTATATAAAATATAACAGGAGGAGAAGGATGAATCATTTTTCCTATGTACTAAGTTTTATGGAGGGGTTTTTGACCTTTATTTCGCCTTGCATACTTCCGCTATTACCGGTCTACTTTTTTTATCTGGCAGGAGAGGCGGCGGAAGACGGGATAGGAGAAAAGCGCGGGAAGGGGCGGCTTATACTGAACTCACTCGGTTTTGTTGCCGGCTTTACATTGATTTTTGTTACACTGGGGGCAACAGCAACCTCTTTAGGTTCCTTTCTTAAAGGACACCTTGGAATTCTGCAAAAAGTCAGTGGAATCATCATGATTGTGTTCGGACTGAACTTCATGGGGGTTTTCAAGGTAGGATTTTTGAATTTTGAAAAAAGATTGGAATATAATTTTAAAAGGCTAAACTTTTTTAATTCCATTGTATTTGGTATCGTATTCGGCTTCGGGTGGACTCCCTGCGGAGGACAATTCCTGGGAGCAGCACTCCTGGCTGCTGCCAACTCCGGCACAGTATGGGAAGGAATCCTGCTTTTGCTCCTCTATTCTCTGGGACTTGGAATTCCTTTTATTTTGGTAGGGGTTGTCTTTGAAAAGGTAAAGGGCGCATTAAAACAAATACAGCAGCACAGCAGGGCTATCAATATAGTTTCGGGAGGGATACTGATTCTTGCAGGTCTTTTGGTTCTAACAGGAAATCTGCAATATTTCAGCTATTACTTGACAAGATAACAAAGGGAGGAACTGTAAATGAATGTAAAAAAGATAGGTAATATTCTATTTTGGATTGTACTGCTGGGACTATTATTTTTTGTCGCCAATAATTTCTACAATCGGTATAAAGCCAAGGCCGAGATCGAAAGCAAGTTAAATCAGCAGCCAGCGCAGCAGCAGGGCACGCAGAGCCAAGAGACAGGCAAGCCCATGGCACCGGACTTTACACTCACGGACCTGGAAGGCAAAACAGTAAAATTGTCGGATTACCGGGGGAAGATAGTAATACTTAATTTCTGGGCGACATGGTGTCCTCCATGCAGAGAAGAAATCCCCGACCTTATAAAGGTATCGGAAGAACTTTCAAAAGGAAAGGATGCAGTTGTACTGGCAGTGAACCTCACCAACGGCTATAATGGAGAGAATCCGGATCGAGTAAAAAAATTCGTAAAGGATAATAAGATGACGATGAAAGTTTTGCTGGATGAAAAGGATGAGGCTGCTATGCAGTACGGAATAGCCAGCATACCCACAACATTTTTTATTAACCGGGATGGGACCGTTTACGGATATGAAATAAAATCTATGGGCTATCAGGATTTTATGGGAGTTGTAAATAAGATGAAATAGAGGGTGGCAGCATATACAGTAAAGGATCAGTAAAATACCAGGGCTGCTTTTTACTCAGACATACGGATTTTATGCCAGCCCGTATGTCTGATTTTGTATAAGGGCAAAATATGCGGTAGCATTTGGATTTGTGAAAAATAGCTTCTGCTATCCTTTGGCTACACCATAAAAAGAAAGAGGGTTTTATTATGAACAGTAAAGTGTTAAATGTAAATAGTCAGGATTTCGACAAAGAAGTTTTGAAAAGTAATCAACCGGTGGTTGTTTATTTCTATTCGGAGGACTGTGCACCCTGTATAGCCTTTACCCCCATTTTTGAAAGAGTTGCGGAGAAATATGACGGACAAATGAAATTCGTCAAAATATTCAGGCAACAGAACCGGGCATTGGCTGAAAGCTATAACATCAAAAGCAGCCCTGCCATCCTGTTTTTTAAGAATGGGGAGGAAGTATGTTCCAGACTGAACGGATATATCAGCAATCCGGAATTGCGGCAGGTTATTGAAAGCGTTATTGGAGGAACCTGTATGCGCCGCGAGAGACAGCGGGTATACTGTGATGTGCTTATACTGGGAGCAGGTCCGGCAGGTCTTTCAGCTGCAATCTATGCTGCCAGAGCAAAGTTATATACTATTATTATCGATGAAGGAATGCCGGGCGGGCAGGTAGCCACCACCTACCATGTTGCAAATTATCCCGGGACCAATGGAGTTATCCGAGGCTTGGATCTGGTTGAAAATATGAAAAAGCAGGCTCTGGACTTTGGAGCCCAAATTGATGATCTGAAGGAGATCTCCGAGGTGAATTTCGAAGGCAGCGAAAAGTATGTAAAAACAGAAGACACGGATTACTATGCAAAAAGTGTTATTATAGCTACCGGAGCACAGCCCAGAAAGCTTCCTGCCGAGGGAGAAAGGGAGTTCCGGGGCAGAGGTGTCCACTACTGTGCTACCTGTGATGGTGCTATGTACCAGGACACCAACGTTCTTGTCATCGGAGGCGGAAACTCCGCAGTAGAAGAAGCTGTATTCCTGACACGCTATGCAAAGCATGTGACCATCGTGCATCAGTTTGACCACTTTCAAGCATCAAAAGCTGCACAAGACGAGGCATTGAATCATCCGGACATCGATGTCATATGGGATTCGGAAGTGAGAAAAATCAGCGGAGAGAATTTTGTACAGAAAGTAACGATAGAAAACATAAAAACCAAGGAACAGAAGGAAATTGAAACCGACGGGCTGTTTGTATATATCGGCATGGAGCCTAAAACCGATCTGTTTAAGGGGAAGGTCGATACCAATCAGTGGGGGTATATTCAGGCGGATGAAGACATGAAAACAAATATCTCAGGAATCTATGTAGCCGGTGATGTAAGAGAGAAGAAGATAAGGCAGATTGCTACGGCCGCAGCCGATGGAGTGGTTGCCGGAATCATGGCTGAAAAGTATATAAATGGGAAAAACCACTAGGGAGTTTTCCCATTTTTGACAATGGTCACAAAAATGTTACATTTTTAGCAGCCGTGGGCAGTTGAATTATTACCCCTATGAGTTATATAATTAAAGGAGTGTGAAAATAGTACTTCCTCTTTTTTACAGGCCCTTCACGGCGTCCGTCTGGGGCGGAGCAAAATTACAGGGAGGTTGCGTTTTCACGCTCTTAAAGGATAGGCAAAGTAAGACAAACAAATAAAATGTGTTTAACGGAAGATGAGGCCGGGGAGAAAATTTTTCCTGTAGGTTGGACACAAATTGAAAGGAATAGCACCATGTACGATGTAATCATCATAGGAAAAGGGCCGGCGGGGATATCTGCGGCACTATACACAGTAAGGGCGAACATGAAAACACTGGTTGTTGGAAGACGTGACAGTGCACTGCGGAAGGCGGAAAAGATCCAGAACTATTACGGATTTTCCGAAGTAATCAGTGGGGAATACCTGCTGAATGAGGGGGAGAATCAGGCACTGAAACTCGGAGCCGAAATGCTTGAGGATGAAGTGATAGCCATCGAAAAAAATGATTTTTTTGAAGTAACAACTTCAAATACGAAATATGAGAGCAAGGCAGTACTTCTAGCCACCGGACAACCCCAGAAAAAGGTCAGAATCCAGAATCTTGAAAGCTTTGAAGGAAAAGGAGTGAGCTATTGTTCCACCTGTGACGGCTTTTTTTATAATAATTTAAAGGTTGGCGTACTAGGGTTTAAAGATTATGCGGTACATGAAGCGATAGAACTTGAAACATATACAAAAGATATTACTATATATACCAATGGCAAGGAACTGGAACTAACGGAAAAATTCATGGAAGACGCAAAAAGATTTAAATTAAACACAAGACCCATAGCGAAGCTGGAGGGCTCTGACTTCCTGCAGAGGGTACACTTTGAGGATGGAACCAGCGAAGATCTGGAAGGAATGTTTGTAGCTTTTGAAAGTGCTTCCAGTACTGATTTTGCCAGAAAGATGGGGATATTGACAGAAGGCAGCAATGTAATTGTAGATAAACACCAACAAACAAATCTGGATGGGCTGTTTGCAGCGGGAGACTGTACCGGCGGGTTCAAGCAGATATCGGTTTCAGTTGGACAGGGGGCTCTGGCGGGCAAGCAGATAATTGAATATGTAAGGAGTTTATAGCAGCTTAGTTTGAGGGGGGTAAATCATGCAGGATAAAAAAGAGGCTTATGAAGTGCTGGGTCTCCCGGAGGGGGCCAGCAAGGACGAAATCTTAAAAAGATATGACATTCTGCTCAAGAAACATAGAACGGGTAGTCAAACAGGGGAACCGAAAGAATTCAGCCTGGAAGAAGTAAACAATGCCTATAATCTGCTGATGGGCTATCAGAGTAATGTGCCGGTGGAGCCGACAAAGCCCAATCCTGTAATAGGGTTCATTAGTCGGCAATTTAAGCTGGATGAAAGGAAATTATCCAATTTCTTTCATTATTATAAGATCCATATAATAGTGGCAATTATAGCGGTGATTGTTTTGGGAACCACCATCCGGGGGTGTGTAACCCGGGTAGATCCCGATTTTTACCTGACTTTCATCGGTGATATGTACGTAACGGATACGGAGCAGGTGGGAAGCAATATCAAATCCAATCTTCCGGATATAAAGGCTCCGCAGGTTGACCTTATAGCTCTTTCGGAGAAAGACAACGGTGAACAGGCCTATGCAATGCAAATGAAAGCCATGGCTATGATGGCGGCAGGAGATATGGATCTGATTATTACCGATAAGATAAACTTTGAAAGGTATGCAAAACAGGAAGCTTTCATTGATCTTACGGATTTGGCAAAAGAGCTTGGTGTCGACAAGGAGAAAAACAAGGATTATATCATGACTCTTGAGGGGAAAACACAAGAAGGATTATATGGTATAAATATCGGTGACAGTGCCTGGGTAAAAGAGCAGAATATAAAAGGGAAAGAGCTGATAGCTTCGATCCGAATTAATGCCAAGAACCATGACAAAGCTGTCGAAGCACTAAAGCTGTTGATAAAGAAGTAAAAAGGAGCTATGTATTGCTCCTTTTTTACTTTATTTTATTTATAATGTATAATATAATATAAAAAAGGTTGTCCCAATAACGTAAAGATATGGGATTTTATAAAAAAGTGAAGAGAGCGGGGGAAATATAAATGTCCGGTGAATTGAGGCTACATGAAGAGAGACATGAAAATTATATACTGGTTTCAGTATCAGGTGAGGTAGACATATATACATCCCAGAACTTAAAAGATACCCTGTACACGATAATTGATACAAACCAATGTGATCTGAAAATTGACTGCAGCGGACTGAATTATATAGACAGTACGGGTTTAGGGATATTCGTGGGAGCTTTAAAAAAAGCAAAACAATATGAAAAAAGGATTTTTATTTTAGGCTTAAAGGATAACATAAAAAAACTGTTTCTTATCACAGGGTTGGACAAAGTCTTTGTTCTGGAGTAAATTATTGATATAGGAGTGACGGGATGAGTACTGATTTAGATAAGGTTAAACTTACACTGCCCTTCAAAGCGGAATATGTTAGCATGGCGAGATTGCTGTCTTCCGGAATGGCAAATAGAGTGGGCTTTGATATCGACATCATAGAAGATATTAAAGTAGCGGTAGCCGAGGTGTGCAATAGGTTTGTGAAAATCGGGAGTCAAAGTGTTGAGAACTACGAGGTAGTTTTCGAGGTTTCGGATAAAGGGCTGAATATAGTATTTTATTGCGAGGATAAAAACTTGCACTGCATTTTTGAAAATGATGAAGATGGACTGGGTGCTGCAATAATAAATGCTTTAATGGATGAGGTGGAATTCTGTTCCGAAAATGAGTATATATTATCCATGTTTAAAGCAATTGAGGGGAATTTTTAATGGAAGATAACAAGGATACGATTATAATAAACAGTGTTATTGATGAAGATGAAGCGTTATTTTCTAAATACAAGGCAGCGCCTGGTGTAGAAAATCGGAATGATATTGTAAAAAAATATCTGTATCTTGCTGAAATCATATCCAAAAAGTTCTTAAACAGAGGCATGGATTATGAGGATATATACCAGGTAGCGTGTCTGGCTTTGATAAAAGCGGTAGAACGGTTTAGCATGGACAAAGGTGTTAAATTCGTGAGCTTTGCTACGCCTACCATCATTGGAGAAATAAAGCGGTTTTTCCGTGATAAAGCTGCCACCATACGGATACCCAGAAGGATTTATGAAGTCTACCAGAAGGTAAATCATGCCAGAGATCACCTTTCACAGACGCTGCAACGGGCTCCCAGAGTGGATGAAATCGCTGCATACCTTGATATAAGCGAGGAAACTGTGCTGGAAATCATTGAATCCTGGAACGCTTATAATATGCAGTCCTTCGACCAAAATGCATTTGCGGATGATGACCTGGAGCTGCACGAAACCATCGGGGCCGAAGATGCGACTTTTGAAAGAATCGAGAACAGGGATTTTCTGGAAAAAAGCCTTAATAAATTCAATGAGGTAGAAAAACGCTTTATTGTAATGCGTTATTTAAACAATAAAACCCAGAAGGAAATTGCAGACAAACTGGGAGTATCGCAGATGTATGTGTCCCGAATGGAGAGGAAAGTAATCGAAAGATTTAAAACCATATTATCCAAATAATTTGCCGGAGCTGTAGAGGTGCTTGACAAAGAGGATGTATGTTCAGTACCGATATGAGGATGATCACCATAAATGCCTTACATAGTATATTTATTATGTAAGGATTTTGTTTATACAGTAATAATGTGGGGTAATACTTATTACAAGTTAAATTGTTATGGAGATGGAAGGCATTGAAAACCTTAAAATCGTATAAAAACAGAATACCTAGCGATATCAGCATCATATGCAGTACAGTGCAGGAAATTATCGACTACCTTCAAAATAGCGAAGGTGCAATTGCGGAATGCTGTTTGTTTGAGTTAAAAGTTATCTTGAATGAATTGATAATAAACGCAGTTAAGCATGGAAATCAATGTTCCCCTGACAAATATGTTGATATAATAGCAGGGATGTGTCCTGGAAAGTATGTATACGTGATTGTAGAGGATCAGGGCGAAGGCTACGATTACAATAAAATTATGGTAAACAACAATGAATGCTCCGACCCATTTACCTGCCTGTTTGATTTGAAGGAAACAGGCAGAGGAATTATGATTGTAAAGAACCTTTGTGAAAGCCTACGATTTAATAAGAGTGGAAATAAGGTTGTAGTTCTAAAAAAGCTCGTTGCACAGTAGAAATTGAAAGTAATGCAGAATATTTCGGTGTATTACCGAGAAATGAAGGAATAAATTTGAATATTCAGGTATAATGATGGTAAGTTAAGGTTGAAAAGTGCTCCCTCTAAATGTTATAGTATTAAAGCTGTCGCCAATGAAAAACACTTGATAAAAGAAATTGCAAAAAGGTGTTGACAAAGGCAAGGTGGTATGATAACATGTAAAAGTCGCTCGCAAGAGTGCAACTGGACTTTGAAAAGTAAACAGTGTAAAAGTTAAGAAATAACTCGTTAATAAATTTGAGTTACTTGTAACTACAAGTCAGTAAATAGTAATTTGAGCCTAACAGGCGATCAAATAAAAGTATA
>JAEZXR010000115.1 GCA_023419605.1 Bacillota bacterium
ACGAGGTTGCGGGTGTCGCGTCACCTGCGGTCGGCGGCGGGGAAGTGTGGCAGAGCGGCCGAATGCACTCGCCTTGAAAGCGAGCGTGCCTAAACAGCACCGGGGGTTCAAATCCCTCCACTTCCGCACCGGTTTCAATGAACCTCCAGTTCACGGGGCTTTTTGCGGCGCCGGAATGAGGGCTCGTGTCACTTACGTGTCAGAGGCTTTGGCCTTCGAGCTCCCGGCGACGGCGTTCGTTGTGCTCGATGCACCGACGCTTGTAGTTGCCGTAGTTCTTCAAAACCCGCTCGTCGCACGCGTCGCAGTTGGGGTTAGCTGTTCAACTCCTCGAGGCTAAGCTGGCAGCCGGATCGACAGTCTGGCACCGTGGACCGCCCCGGTACGAACCAGCAGCCGACCGGGGCCATCGGCACACTCCAAGAAGTGGTCTGTCAAGAACCCTGTCAGGGCTGAGTGCCATGATCGGCCCATGACGGAGCAGCCCCCGAGAAGCCCAGACGAGCTTGCGACAGCGTTCATGGTGCTGTCGGAGTTTCTTGGAACTACCAACCTGACGACCCAGTTGGCGCAGGCTGAATCAGAGCTTGCGCGTACCACTGCCGAGGACGCCGGCGCAGTCGCGGCCCAACAAGGCT
Organism: Bacillota bacterium; assembly: GCA_023419605.1. GTDB lineage: Bacteria > Bacillota > Clostridia > Acetivibrionales > JAEZXR01 > JAEZXR01. The sequence continues at coordinate 639 of JAEZXR010000115.1, forward strand.
TCACCCAGGAGCTGCTGGACGCCACCCTGTTGGTCCGGTCGAAAGTCGGCCGTCTCAATGACGTCGTCCACGCCACGACGATCGCCCTGACGCTGCCGCACATCCTCGAGCCCGGCGAACGCGTCGTGAACCGGCCCTCCCTGGGCGCAGGAAACGACCCCTCCAGGCCCTACGACCTGGAAACCGATCGACGTATCGCCGAGTTCAAGGTCGCCCAGTGGAAGGGCGCCGACTCAATGCGCCAGCGAGGTGTCGTCGCAGACCTGGTGCATCTGTCACTCGATGACTCAGGCCGCCGCGCCCAGCTCTACATCGTCGGAGACCTTCCCGGCCGGTTCCTCAGCAGCTCCACCATCACCGTCGAGTGGATGCTCAGCCGCGCATCAATGAAGCTCCGCCAGCGGTTCGCCGACAAGCACGGCGTGGATTCGACGATGACCGTCGCGGAGTTCCGCGCCGGGCCCGCCGCCCACATCGACATCATCGACCTACGGACACTCGTGCCTGGACTGGAGTGAGACTTCGCACCAGGGGTGTGCGCGGGTTCAGGTTGTCGTGCCTAGCCGCTACGGTCTGGCGACGATTCCAGCACCGACCTCGACGCCGCTCTGGCCGCGATCTGTTTCGCCGGCGGGACCGCCACCTGCGAGGCTTTGCCGTTCGCGTCCTGATCGCCGCCGGCCCCGTCGGGGGTCTGCGGGACCGGCCTGGGCAACTGCTGTCCGAAGCGGGGACGCGCGGCGGCCAACAATCGGACTGCGCACACAAACGCACGGCGGTATTATTGGCGTGCAGAAGGCGGTGGTCGACATGAGCGACACAAAGAAGGAGTCTGAGGCGGCACGGACGCGCGCCGTGGAAAAGCGGCCCCGGAAGCCCCGACGCCACCGCCGGGCTGCGCAATCGACGGTCGCGGCAGGATCAATGAGTGCAGGCTGGGCGGAGTTCGGCGAGAATGTCGCCGAACTTGTCGGCGCCACCACCGAGGTTCAGCCACAACGCATGACGGACTCTCTTCGCGATGCGATGGAACGTGTCACATGGGCGCGAACGGCGCCGATCAGCCAAACCGATAGCGACTTCCTCCGCGATCACGCCGGGCTGGATGATCCGACAACTCTCGACGATTGGTCCGCGGAGGAGGAGGACCAGTGCCGTACTGAGGTCGCAGTGGCCAGCGCGGTGCAGCTGGTGGCTGACACACTCAGCCGTGAGGAGGTCGGGCACGTCCTGGAGATCGACGACTCGAACGTCTCCCGCAGGGCGAAGAAGGGGCAACTCTATTCTGTGAATCGGGACGGCCGGCCCCGGTTCCCGCGGTGGCAGTTCCGGGACGGGCATGCGCTACCCGGGCTCGCGAAGATCGTCGACTGCCTCGAACGCCTCGACCTGGACCCGGTCTCCGTTGGTACGTTCATGGTGCGCCCCAACGACGAGCTCGAAGGCCTGCGGCCCGTCGACTACCTCGCCGCCGACGGCGATCCAGAGTCGGTGGTCGCCCTCCTTGATTCGTGGGCTCGTAGTTGAGCGGTCGCTCGAAAGTCCCCCGGAAGCCTCCCCGCCCGCTGGAATGGGGCGAATCAGACATCGCCACAAGTGCCACAGACCAGGCACTATGGCGGATCCACAAGACCAGTGGCCCCTATCCGACGGCGTGGGACGACTACCTCAGCCACGGTCCCCTGTGCGGGATGCGGTGGGACCCCCACCCCGTAGGCCCACCGGAGGACCATCCCGACTGCGCGGTGCTCTACGCCGCATACGACCTGGAAACCTGCCTGGCGGAGGTGTTCCAAGCAGGCCGCAGGGTCGACACCACACGTGCCGGCCCCTACGCCACAGCCTGGTTTCCGGCCCGCGCCCTGCGGCTACTCGACCTCACCGGGGACTGGCCCATGCGCATGGGCGCAGCACATGCCCTGTTGTCCACCCCGAATTCGACATGCCGCAACTGGGCGCACGTAATTGCGTCTGCCCCACAGAACGCCACGCTTCCCATCGACGGGCTGCTGGCGCGGTCCACCGTCACCGGCAAAGACATGCCAGTCTTATTCGCCGCCAGCCGCGCGGCATTAACCGCAGCCCCCGCGTTCACCTCTCCACTGGACGGGCCCAAAATGTTCACACTCGCAGACAACTTCGCAGCCCGCTACAAATGGACCATCACCTGACCAGCCCGCCAGCTGCCGCCACTCGCGGCCAGGTCCCACTGGGGTCCAGGGGCCAGAACGTGGCTCGTCGGTGGCCGGCCGGGGAGCCGAACGCTGTTGCTTCCTCGTCGAGGTGGGGGAGGTGTCAGTTGCCGGGCTGGCTCGGAGGGGGTGCGTTTCCGGCGGCGTGTGGTGCGATAGAAAAAGCAGAACCCCGGCCGTGTGATCGGCCCTCCGGGGAGGACTACAGGGACGGTTCCGGGGTGTTCGGTGCCGATTCTACATGGCGGAGGTGGACGTGACCAGCATGCGCAGCTGGGAGTTCTATGAGCGCCATTTTGCTCGGACCCGGCTGCAGCACTACCTCGCGCGCACCGGAGGCGACGAGGTTGCGGCGATGGAGCTGTATCGGTGAAACGCTGCGATCTCTGGTGCCTTCTGGCAGTCGTTGGCCTACTTCGAGGTCGCGTTTCGCATCGCTTTGGACGTACGGATGAGCGAGCGGCACGCACTTCTTGGTCGTTCGGGTTCTGGCACCAGATGGTCTCCCGGCGTCAGATGTTTCTCTGGCCGGATGTCGCTGGTGCGTTTGCCTATGCGCCCACGCGTGATCAGGCGATGATCCAGGATCCGGTGAATCGGTTGCGCGAGTTCTGCAAGGTGGCGGACGCGACGGGCCGGAATTGAAAGTTAGGCTTACCTAACATAGAGTGTCTGGCATGGCCAGTATGAAGAAAAAGTTCCTGGGAGCCGTGGCCCTCGCCGTCGTCGTCCCCTTCGCCCCCACCATCGCCGCGAGCGCCGGCGCGGCGACCATCCCCGACGACCTCCCGTTCTTCCCCGCGGTGCAGGAGAACCCGCAGATCACGGTGACCACCGAGGACGGCCGCCCCGTCGACGGGCTCACCGTCCACCGTGGCGACATCCT
>JAEZXR010000045.1 GCA_023419605.1 Bacillota bacterium
TCTTGATTTTCTTGGCGATTGGCTTCATCGCACCTGTTGCAACTCCAAAAAGAGGTTCGTGCGCACCCTGTTGCATATATACTTTTTTTGTTCGCTCCGAACCCAATAATTCAAGTTCCTGTAAAACTGTTTGAACGTCCACAGAAATCCTCCCTTCAATCTATTAATGCTTATTATCTTTACTTCATCACATAGCAAACTTTTGCACCAATTATATGGCATTTGAGCATCAAAATCAAGCCTGCACAAAAATCTCTACGGCTGCTACATCAATTTTAAAGAGTGCAATTTTCAGCCCTCGTTTTTATTCAGCGCCAGAAAGACACTTCGGTTTTTGGTCTATATACATAAACAAAGGCATCAAGATTGTTATCCTGTTGCCTTTGAATTTCTCTGTATAAATTTCCATATCAACTGTCTCAATTAATCGGCATATAATTTTGTATAATCATACATCTATTTTCTTGAGGATGAATTAGCATAAAAAGTTTAATGCTCCTGAGGCTTTTCAAAAGAAACTTTACTACTATCCACTTCAGATCTTTTTCTCTCAGGAGCAGCATCTTCCTCATAAACTGCACTTAATAGTTTTAGCATTACAAAAAAAACTCTTCCTGTTGTTGCAACAAAGTATGATAAAAGAAAAATCCAAACTATGGAAGTGATAATCTGAACATTACTTAACACTTTACTCTCATCATATAAAATTCCTAAAGACACGGAGTATAAAGCAAGAATAACACCCGAGCAAATTGGGTATATAAAGTAGTTTTTCAAGAGTCCATCTGCTTTATTCTTTTTAATTTTTTTCATTACTTTTCTTCCTGTAAAAGTAGAAAGGATAGAAACCATTGTTATAAGAGCTCCGATAATAATAGATGCAAAGCTAATAATATTTGAATAAACAAACTTATAATCCTTTAATGCAGCAAAATTGAAATTCGCCTTATAAAAAATTATGGTTATTATAATTGATAAAATTAAAGGAGTTACCCTCTCTATAATTCCCATTTTAATCCCTTCTTATATCCTTTTCAATTAATGGTCTCATTTGATTATATGATGCCCAAATTTTTTCTACTACCTTTTTATGAATTTCACTTGGTTCTTCTTCTCTAGAGTATTTTATTTCAAATTCATCTCTAAGCCTAGCCTGGATTAAATCAATAGTTTCGACATTATCGTTAACACTTGCCTTTGCATGCAACCGCAGCATATTTACATTAGAGCTTCTTTCAAGATCAAGTGCAGCCTGCTTTGTAAAATATTTTTCTAGTGATTTATTCTTTTTTGCTTTTCCTACAGTGATTACTACTTTAGCATTAACCGCTTCAAAGTCCTTTAATCCATTAAAAATATTTAACAGTCCAGGAATCTTTGTTTTAATTTCCACATCATTCTTTAAATCCGCAAAGCCTATTTCAAGGGTTCTATATACACAATCATCATCGTATTTTTCAAGATCTTTTCTGAGAATTATTGGTTGCAACAATATACCTGTATCTTTAGCAACCTTCTGTAAATATTCCAAAACATCAGAGGGAGCAACACTATCCCTATTCCTTTGGAAAATAAGTGTACAGGTTTTATCATCATAAAGAGCTGAGGCCGAATCTCCTAAGCCCTCATCCGCTTTTAAAGACATTTTAGTGAATGACCCATCATCTCTTGCAATACCAGTAGTATAGTCTTTTCTTATTCTCAAAAACTGCATAATCCATATATCATTAATTTTATCAATCGTTTGCAGCCTAGCCTGCTCTCCTCGACAATTGACAATCCGCTGAGATACTGGTGTATCTTTCGCTATCTCCAACAACGGTTTTATACTATAGAGTCCTTCTTCAGCAAGGTTTCCATTTTGATCATAATAATGATAAACGATATGATAATAATCTATATTAACTCTTCTGTCCTTCATTCAAGGCCCCCCAAGTAAAGTATTAACTTTAACTTATTAATAATTCAACCTCCACATGGGAATATCCTGCATTTTACACCAATTATTTACCGCAATTTTCGACAAATATCATTAATCGACCTACATATATGGAATATTATATATCAATAACCACATATTGTAAACAACGTGGTTATTAGTAAGCTTATATAAGCTATTAAACTACATTAAATATTTACATTAATTTTTCCCCACTCTATCTCTCCGCTAATTTTGTATGAGTAGTAATATCCATTAACCTCCATTTTTGAATCAATACATTTTAAAAAAGCCTCATAATATTCTATTTGCTTATAATTAATTATAATATTTTCAACAAATGGACCAAGCGAAATAAAATTATAAACAACTTTATAGCCAGAGTGAAGCATCTCATAAAGCTTATTTAATTGGTCAATGGCCCTTTGTGAATAAACTGTGGGAAAAAAGGCTTCTTTCGCAACTGAAATAATGCTTTTATTTTCAATTATTGTCTTTCTTGTAGCTTCATAATATAAATCTGCTTTATAGCCACTAATCACCTTCTCTCTGAAGAGACAACTGCTTTCATTAAAGTCGTTAATATAGCTTTCGTTTAAACACTGCTCGAACAATTCATTAACAATATTCAAATTCAAAATAATATATTTACTGTAATGTTTGACGGCAAATATACTATATTTTGTCCGAGTATTTAAGCCTTTATTTTCGGTCAGTAAAACCCTTTTACCTCTTAGCTTTATGTAGTTTCCCAGTTTTGACGAGCTAGGAATATAACATTCGTAGGTTTCACTATCAATAAGAACCTTGCACAGGAATCTGTTTTTACTTTCGCTAATAAAGATACCTTCTATAAGCTTTTCATTTAGTTTCAATAATTTAACCCCTTTTATGTATACATCTATTTCATAAAATCACTGATATTAAATACTCCATGACTTTCTTCAATTCTTTTTCCAATGGAAATTAGGCCTAAATTTGTAAGCATTTCAACAGCTTTATATACATTCTCATAGTCCGGAAGTAATTCCTTCACTAAAAAGCTCATTTCCCCTTTATCAAAGGTACCTACATTCCAAGTAGTTCCTCTTCCTTCACCTACTCGTTGGTCATTTAAAGATTTCCATAAATCATTTTTAATTGCATATGCAAATCCGAATCTACCGATATCAACCTTATCATTGAATATTCCTTTTTCATTAAGTATTTCCAATACTTTGTCTGCATCATTGTTGAGAGAAATTGTAGTTTTGTCACTCATAATTATACCCCCACTGCTTTTATTATCGTGTGTCGAGCTGATTTTCTTTCCATTTCATATTCTGCTCTTAGCTTCCCTAACAACACATTCCTAGCATATTCTTGATTTAGCTCATCCTTGTAAACAAGCAAGATGACTTGCTCTGACATTGTCGGTAAAGCTTTAGTTATGTTATTTTTATGAGTACCATCTAGTCGACCAAAAGGAGAGTCCATGATAATTGGTCCTCGCAACGGAGAGCTCTTCTGTAAAGCACCAATCAGTGCAAGAGCAACAACATGCTCCACAGCTGCAGAACGTTCAGGAATATTTTTTCCATCTTTATGTACTATGGATAAACCATAGTTTTCATTTATCTTCAGGCCTCCATATTCAGGCTCTGAAGTTAAGCTTAAAAATAATTCAGAAGCTTCTTTTTCAACAGTATTTTTCAAGTTGTCCCTATATACATCAATTGAAATATTTAACAAACTTGTAAGGTCCTGAACCAGCTTGCTTCTTTTTTGTTCTTTTATAAAGTCTTGTCCACTTATTTTTGATAATTCTATTCTTAGTTTTTCAATGTTTTTTTCTTCAGCTTCACGTTCTAGCTTTTCAGCTTTTATCGCATCATTTATTAAATCAATTTTCTTCAATACATTCGCATACTCTCTCTGTAGATCCTTTAGCTCTTCTTCATTAACACCCTTACCCTTGAGCATATCTTCTATCTCTTTTACTTCTTTTTTCTTATCCGCAATTTCAACGCGATAATCAGAAACTATTTCCTCAAGATTTTTCACCTTTTCATATATATCATTGCCTTTATAAATAAGTAACGACATTCTTTTACTATTCAAGCTTGCAAGCGTTGAATTAATAGTCTCCATATCACCCAAATCTGAAGAGGCTTGGATTTCTTCCTCTACTCTAGAAATTACATCCTGTCCCACCCCCTGCTTACAAGTAGGGCATTTACCAGAAGCTACAATAGTATGCAGCTTTCGTATGTTTTCTTGTTCGCTTATCTTTTTTCTTTGCTCCTCTTCATATTGTTTTATTAATACATCAATTTCACTGGTTTTTTGCTGGATGACAGAATTCAGCATACCTTTCCAGCCTTCTTCTAAAAGCTTTTTTAGCTCAATCTCTTTAGCTTGCTTTTTTTCATCCTGTTTTTTGAGCTCTTCTTCTAAGAAGTTCTTTTTTGTAATTTGTGTCCTTTCCTTTTCATTTCTTTTTAAATCCTCTTCAATAGCTACCCGATTACGCAGCAATTCTTCCTTTTCTTTCTCGAATTCAGAAATATTCTGTAGGTATTTCTGAAGCTTTTCACGAGAATTTTCTAGAAGATTTCCTATCTGCTGTGTCCTTTGGTTTTTCTGTGCTGCCTGATTCATTTTCTTTTCTGCCCTATCTGAAAGCTCTGCTAAATCGTTACGAGCATTTGTTAAGATTGGAAGTCCCAAAATACGTTCAATGGCTTTTTTAATCTCACCACCCATATCACTTTCATTTACCAAAAGCTCCTCATATTGTTGTAATAGTTCACCATCAAATAGGAAAAATCGGGATATTTGTTCAGGCATTATTCTAGCCAATTCCTTATTTTTAACATCAGGCGATAAAACGATCCCGTCTTTTCTTAAAAAGGTTTCTTCTTCAAAATCCGAATTACTTGAAGGCACTAATATGGAAGCCTTAGGCGCATATTGCCTCGTCAAATCATATTCGTGTCCTTCGTATTCAAAGGTAAGAATAACCTTAAAACCATATTCCCCTTCAGTTGCGCTCTCCCAATTTCCAACCAAAGGAAGCTTTTGCTCACGAGAGCTTCGTCCTATTACTTTACCGAAAAGTGCATATCTAATGGCATTTAGCAGAGAAGTCTTTCCTCTACCATTTTCGCCATAAATAATGATGACTCCATCCTCTGATGGAAAAACAATGGTTTGCTCTCCTTTATATGGTCCAAAGTTCTTTAAAAACAGCTTTTTGAATTTAAGCATATTTTAGATATCCTCCTCGGCCAAATATTTTTCTACTACGCTTTCCAATTGATTAAATGCATCTCCTCTTGCTTCAATAAAATCCGCTTCAATTCGCAAGATCCTTTCTACTAACTTTGAAGGTAATTGAGGAAAGCTTTCCTCGCGAAGCTTTTCAATCACACTAAAAAGGTCCTCATTCTTCGTCATCTTCATACCCACCTTTATATAATTTTTCATAATCTATCCCATAATCAATAGCCAATGCCTTAAGGTAGTAAGTTGCTCCAGCATTTGAAGCCCATTCACCAAACTGAATTGCCCTTGATAATTCAGCTTCCAAAATTGACGTGCTAACAGTTCCTTCAGAAGTACTAAGCTTGCGATGTGGAACAACTATTGCATCATAAAGAAAGGACAAATATTTGCCTGGATATTTTCTAAGTATTCTTCCTCTCCTCTGAATGTATTCTCTGGGGTTTTTCGAAGAAGCCAATATTAAAGCATGACTAACAGCTGGTATATCAACTCCCTCATCTAAGCATTTAATTGAAACTAAGATTCCGCCGTTAACTACAAAATGCTTTATCGTTTCTTCTTTATTACCTTTCATATTTGAATGATATTCCATACAGTCATAGCCTAAAATACGCAAACGGCTTAAAATCTTTTGAAGCTGAATTAAGCCATCACAATATATAATCCATTTCTGTCCTGCACAATAATTTGTTTTTATAATCTCTACGCATAAGTGGATTTTCTCTTGAGCATTTTTTATAATTCTTGCTCTCTTTATAAGTAAATTCTTTAAGCTCGGTTCTTCCAAAGGTTCTTCAACCTTTTCACTTTTTAATCTAGCATATAGGGTAGAGATTTTCTTTGTACTCTCGTCCCATAATTCTTGTTCTCTTTCTGAAAGAAATATTTTCTTAGGGTAATACATATAAGGCGTTAGTACCTCACTATTTATTGCATCCTTAAGTGTAAAGGGTGGTAGCACTACTCCTTCAAAATATCTTAGAATAAGCTCAGTACCATATTCATCCCCAGCTCGATTAGGTGTTGCACTTAGCCCCATACGTGGGCCTGATTCAATAGACAATATTCTTCTATTTTTGTTACTACCCAATCTATGAACTTCATCAGCTACAATAAATAAATGCTCTCCTTGGCTTAAATAGTCAATAAAGTCATTCTCTGAGGCAGTATTCATCGTACTTATCACAATTCTAGGCTTACTTCCTTTTCTCGTCCAATCATGCAATAAATAGTTTTTTCTCCATAAATTGTTTCCGTCCCCACAAAGCAAAATACGAGGAGACAAATCGTCTAAGGTATCCTTTACTTCCTTATACCACTGCTCTAATAGCAGTTTACTAGGAACAAGGATGATTATCACCTCGTTTCTGCTCAGTGCATCTCTAATGGCACATAGTGCAGTAAAAGTCTTTCCACTACCGGTGGCATGCTCGAATATTCCTCTTCTACCTTTTGCTTTCCAATTTTCCAAGGCTTTAATTTGATGATCTCGTGGTAGCCTTCCTCCAATTTTTTTATCTGCACTCCAACCGTGTGCCAATTCAATTTCTCTACATATATCCTCAGTATATTCTTCCCACTTTTCCAAAACTGTATATTTTTCAAGTTCCTCCTGTACAAGCTTTGGGAGCTCCTTGACTATTACACCTTCTAATTCATTAGCCCACAGGTTTTCAAAATACTTTATTCCACTGTTAACCCTATGTAAATCTCTTTTATCGCTCCAGCTTGGAAATACATCGATTGATTCTAGATTTCCATCAGAGGCTAATCCCAAATATGTTTCATTCATCGATCCACGAAACCCTACCGCATTCCCTTCAAGATCATAGAAGATACCCAACTTATCATGAAAGAGCCTCCCATATTCTGGTGAGAGTTGATCTTCAATAAAGGCAAGCTTTATTTCGATGACATTCATAGCTATAAGCGAAGCCAATACGCGAGCAGGCTTATATAAATAATCTTTTTCCATCAGTTTCTTGATTTCATCAATAAGACTTTGTTCTAAGCGTTCATCATTTTTTGCGTCATATCCATCTTCAATTGCAGCTAGATCGCTTTTGCTTAAATGTGGAGAGCATACTAGTCGCATCCTTGCACCCTTATTTACAAACTCTTTAAGAGCAGTCCATGCGATTAGAAATATTGCACTACTGAAATAACCACTTATACGATCATACTTTATAGCATTCTTCATGCAAGGGATATAAAATTCATTTGCAATATCGTTTTGCCCCTTTGTATAGTCTGGTAAAAAATCAAAGCAAGCTAAACTGCTCAAAATTATTACCTCCGGCTACATTATCAATCGTTATTTGAACTCTTCTATTAAGGGTGGCAGTTAAATTCTTTGCTTGTGTAGCTAAAACAATTTCTTTTCTGCCGTCCTTTAATACTCTTACCTGTTCACTATACTTTTCTACAAGCGCAGTATGTACTGTTAGAGCTTTCACCTGAAAATTCATTGAGTAAGCAAAGTCTTTATATAAATCTGGATCCCAGAAAACAAAAATATCAATGTCTGGGATATACCCTGCTAAAAACACTAATCGTCCCCCCGAATAATCCAAGTGTAATCGCTGCTTGCGCTTACACTTAGGTAAGGTTAACTGAATCTTGTATTCACCAAGTGGCCTACCTCCAGGTGGATTAGTACAGTTAAATAAATATAGTCTGAGCTTATGAGGCAATGGGGGCTTTAAATCAATCTCTAAGGGCTTTTTTTCAATATCACTAAAAGCTATAATTTCGCTTCCTAGTGCTGATAAAAAGATTTTATGCAGTTCTTTGGCAGATAGCATTTCTTTCACCTAACCTCTCAAAGCCCATCAGGGAATAAGCTTTGCTGTTTATACTCAATAGCTTGTCCTATTTCTCTTTCAGCAACATTAACAAAGCTTTCATAGATATCAAACCCAATGAATCTTCTTTCTAAAGTTACAGCTTCTATGCCTGTTGTTCCTGTTCCCATCCAAGGGTCTACCACAAGATCACCCGGTGCAGTTGTTGCTTTAATATATTTTTCTGGAATATATCCAGGCTGCCGAGCTTGATGCTCACTTTTGCCAGCCATTACCGCACCTTTTATGACATTTAAAGGCAATGCTCCGTTTGGATTCGGCTGTATTTTTTTACTTTTTCTTACGTAGGATAATCCATTACCTCTAGGCTTATATTCTAAGCTTTCATACTTCTTGAAGGTTCCCTCCGAATATGGTCTCCGAATATCCTCTAAGTTTATTTGCCATGGATTTGTTTTTGAAAACCATAAAATTTGCTCGTAAGCATCCTGGCATGCAACGCGTAATCCCGTAGTTACAGGATTATCCTTAAGCCATATTTCAATGTCCACACAATGTAAATTCCAGTGCTCTTCTAACATAATAGCAAATTTTTCAATTACAAGTGAGCGTGTTGTATTTAAATTTGATTTATGTCTCTCCCGATTGGCCTTTACATTGATAACTAAAAAGCCGTCATCTCTCAATTTGTCTGCAGCCTGATCAATAAAAGGTGCTATTTTTTTTATATATTCTGAAGAACGCCACATCCCATAATCTCTATCTGCATTTGGGTAGGGAGGGGAACCATATACCAATTTTATTGTTTTGTCAGGTAACAGTGCTAGTCCTTTCGCACCATCTATACACATAACTGAATACTGGCGTTCTAAATCTATTTTATTCATTTATTGGCCTCGTTTCTGTTTCTTCTTCTTTTCTTCCAAACTCCTTTTCTACACGCATCTGAGCTAGTTTACAGTAGACCTCATTTGCATCAATACCTATCCAACCCCTTCTATACCTTTGAGCCACCACTGCTGTCGTACCTGAACCAGAAAATGGATCAAGTACAATATCCCCTTCATTAGAACCAGATAAAATGAAAAATTCCGCAAGCTTTTCTGGAAACCGTGCAGGATGAGCCATACCAACTTCTCTACACATTTTAATAAAGTCATCGTTACTGTTTGTATTTCCTACAGTAATTACACTTCCTGGATCAGCACCCCCGTTATTCTCCCAAACCTTTTCACAGTTAAAGTTATGTGTGCTAGGCCTTGTATTAGCATCTCGATTACCTTTACCTTGGCCATTTAAATACTTTTCCATATCCTTACCATAGGGTTTTCTTATTGGATCAAGATTAAATGTCCAGGTATCGCCTTTAGCAAGCCAAAAACAATATTCATGAGATTTTTTTGTTCTACCAAATCTCCCCGAAGAATATACATTTGGTGGAGTAGCGGGATTATGCCATATGTAATCTCTGACAAAAGTAAAGCCTATTTCCTTTTTTAATTTAATTAACAATTCAAACGCATATATATGCTGTTCACCATTGGTAACCGTATCACTTATGTTTAAAATAAAATTTCCTCCATTTTTTAGCACGCGAAATACTTCATACGCTTTTGGCATAAACCAATCCACATAGTTATCAGGCTTAATTTTGAATTCATCTGTACCATAAAATCTTCTATCCGCATAAGGAGGCGAAGTCAATATCATATCGATGCTTTCATTAGGAAATTTTTTCATAACTTCTTCACATTTTCCATTTAAAAACTTATTTATATATTCTATCATTTATAAACACCTTTCCTAATAACATTATCTTCTTCAATATTAAATAAAAAAGAGCTATAATGCAAAACAAATGTACAACTTAATAGTACATTCAATAACAGCAGACACCGTTCTGCACAACAATTGCATACCATGTTATGCAATGCAATTGCTCTTAAAGCTTATATTTTGTGCTTTCCTGGGTTATATACAATAAAAATAAGTTCCTGGGTACCACCAGTTGCCATCTGTCATTATACACATAGTCTTCATTCATAATATTTTTGCAAAAATATCGTTTGCTTTTCTCAATTCGACTCTGGCAGATGTCAAAAAAATCATCGGGTAGTTTTAAGCTATTTTTATAATGTTCTAGTATATATCCCGTCTTTTGATACATTATTTGTGAGTCATAACACTCCAGGTATTCTTCAAGTTTATGATGATTTAAATACGTGATCAAATCAAGGCACTGGAGAAGTTCTTCAATTCCCCCTATTTTCTCAAAATCTTTTATGGAATCCAGAACCGTTCTCTCTAAATCTGTTATACGGATATTCTTGTTATTTTTTGAAGATTCCACTCCTTTAGCAAATTTAGATTGTCGATAGATGTATTCGATTCCCCTGAATTCAAAATTGTTAAATTCTCTTTCAGAAGATACATAGACTTCATAGTATATTTGATTCATGATTCCGTGATATTCAAAGGCACTATGATGAGAAATATAGGAACTCTCTGTTATATTGCTTCCTATTTCAAATTTACTTGCGACAGGTTCTTTTGTCTCCAAACTGATTGCTGAGTATAAATCACGTTTTATAGATACTATATAACCTTTTTTCTTATATTCTCGGACAAGCGAACCGGCTGTATCCTTATTTCCTGTCATTTTAACTAAATCGGAAAATGTAAATATACCCATATCAATCAGTTTTTCATAATATTTCATCCTTCATCACCTTTTCATTCATACATCCTGTTTAATTATACATAATTATTGTCATTTTTTCAACCATTTAATAGTAAATAATAAACTTAATTCTATGATTTATTTATAGAATCCCAACTGCTGTAACCACATCGCTGTGTTTTAGTGATGACCATGCATAATTATAAATAGTCGAAGTGAGCTGGAAATGTTGTAATATGCACTTTCCAAGAGATGTTACCTGCATTTTATAATAAATGCCTTTACTGGTATCTTTCTAACCCGCCGTAATCTGCAGATATTTACAAGACTTTTCGCTTTTCTAAATCAATATCTGTCGGAAGTTAAGCTATCCAATCGGGGCAGAAATTGTACTTTTTCGCCCAGATTTTTGCTTATTATTTACTTTAAAACCACAACATATTGCAGTCATACCGTCTTGTTTATTCACCTCTTCAGCTTCACCAGCATCTCAACGTGCACCATTTTACGGAGCATGTCCACAGCGGTGATGAAAAGTGGAACCCATTTTATTGTAACACAAAAAAACCCGTACATTCTCCTATACGGGCTTTTTGCTCAACTCTGTTTTATCAAGTGTCCGATCTTGTAGGGTATGAAAAAACCACAAAGTTTTGGCCTTGTGGTTTATCGTCTTTTGGTGGAGATGAGGGGGATCGAACCCCTTACCTCTTGAATGCCATTCAAGCGCTCTCCCAGGTGAGCTACACCCCCATATGGTGGAAAACCCTTTATTCATGCGGTTTTCCGGCTTTTTCATTTTTCAAGTTGTTCTTTATTTGTGGGGTTGCACATCCGATAGCTTGCGCTCCCAGGTGAGCTACACCCCCATATGGTGGAAAACCCTTTATTCATGCGGTTTTCCGGCTTTTTCATTTTTCAAGTTGTTCTTTATTTGTGGGGTTGCACATCCGATAGCTTGCGCTCCCAACTGCGCTAATGCCCCGTGCTTTTTAATTTTAATACAAAGTCAGGACAAATTCAATACTTTTTTTAAATTTCCACCAATTTTACTCCAGGTAAATAATTTCCGTACTATAATCAACCAGCATAGCCCTGCCGTCATTCTCCACAAAGTTGACAATATTGGCCATCATGCTGTCGGCATGTCCGGCTTCGTTTGACACACAGGAGATGCCAATCACCGCATTCTGCCATTTATCGTTAGCACCCACTTCGGCGATGGAAGCATTAAACCTGGAACGAAGCCTTTCAATGATGCTTTTTATAACATGTCTCTTTTCTTTTAATGAGAATACCTCATCAATATGTAAAACAATTTTGCATACACCAATAACCATATTTACCCCCTCCCTTCGACTCCTTTCCTATCATGCAAATTATACCATCTTTCTCTATGATTATCTAGCTTTTCGGGGAGCACTGCCTTGTTTTTTTAAGGCTGCGCCTGGCGATAAGTAGAACAAGGATGGTCATCCCGAAAGCAACAATCCATGAATAATTTCTAAAATTGTGTATGATAATAATATCCGTTTCCAAAAGGCTTTTGGGAAACAGGCTTAAGGTAAACACAATAATCCCGAATGCCGGAATTAGCGGCTTTGAATACTGAATGTTGAACGTACTTGCGAAGGTACTCACCATGAGGTAAAATCCACTGCTTAAATACATATAGGCCATAGTCGCCCAGGTTATAACCAGAATAGATTCCAGTTTTTCAATAAACCTTGCATATTTAATAACCCTTCCCAACTCATAGGCCGGCAAAAAGCTCCTCAGGGTAGATGGATAGTTAAACACAAGGAGATAGGCCCCTGTTAAGGAGATCATAAAAAACATGGAAGCGACAACTGACATCCAACCCGCTTTCTTAAAATCCTTGAACCGTTTTAGATGTGGCGCCAGAAGAAAAAGCACGAACAGCTCAGAGAATTCCGAGATACGAGGCGCTCCACCGATAAAAAGTGCTTTCGGTCCCTCCCCCAACAATGGAAATAAGTTGGAAAAATCATAACTTGGAGCCAGTCCTATAATGTATATCAAAAAGGCGATAATGCTGACGGGTACCAGTATTGCCTGGAACCGGACAATGGCTTCCAGTCCTAGATATGTGGCAATCACTGTACCTACCATAAAAAAAATAAGGATATAACTGATGGGAGATCGGTTAAAAGCCATTGTAATCATTTGTTCGCCAAACTGACGTAAGGAGAAGGAAACAATAATCAACAGGAATGCCACGGCAGCCAATCCTACGAATATTCTGCCCGGCTTCCCTACAGCCAGTTCACCAATCTCAATAAGGTCCTTTCCTTTGAAGGGTGCATATAGTTTTAATATAAAAAATAAAATAAAAAGGGTAAGCAAACCGCTATACAGTCCCACCATCCAGCCTGCGGTACCTGCGATCTCCACATTTATTCTGGGATAATTCAGGACTACTTTTGTTCCCATCAGCGTGATCAGTATACACGTACACTCCCATTTTCCAAAGAATATTTTTCGCTCCATTATTCCTATCACCTTTCACAGTCAAGACTTACTTTCTAAAATAAATGGAATATATAGGAAGAGCTATAGTGGTAAGAGCCAGAACAAATACCATCACAGCTCCCAGCTTGTTTTCCTTTTTCCAGGTCCATACTCCAAAGCTTACCGTATAAACAGACGTCCAAATAAGGACCACAAATATAAGTATTCTACCTGCCAACATACGACTAAAATTCCTTTCCTTCGCTAGAACTTGCTTCAACCGGTCTCACAACCAATCCCGGCCTTCGAATCTTCAAATCGATATCTACGGTAAATTCCGCATCCTTATACCGGCTCAGCCAATTATAATCCCTCCATTTAGGGAAAACCAGAAATTTTTTCTTTACTTCCTTTCCAAAACCACAAATATCCGATTGGAATTCTTTTGCAGTTTTGTTTAAGAACTGAAGCATGTCACCTTTTAGATATTCTTCCGCAGCCGCTTCCAATATGGGAGTATTTTCCGGATTTTCATAATTAAATCCGCTGCCGATGGATACGATATCGGCTTCCAGCTGTATTTTGCTATGGACTCTCGGGTTGGGACCGGAAATATCCACTTTATTTTCCGGGTTTCTGCTTTGTTTAACATTTAATAGTGCATATTGGTTTTGATCTTTAGGATCTTTGAAGGAGAGGTAGGATTGCTTGTACTTACCGGTTACCATGAGGTACATCATCGACTCTTGTCCATCGAGCTCTCCTACCATTTTTGACCCGTTAAATACAGCCAATCCCATTAACTCCGCCTCTGAATCATATGCTTTAGGAATATCCCCCGCTTTATAGTCTCCTTCCAACGGTTCAGTCCGTCCTTTATCAGCATAGGTTGAACCTGCGGTGCCAAATTCCTTTGAAGATTTATACTTCCCCACGCCGGCAAGAGTAGCTACCGCTTGTGAATCATCCGCCACCAGACCTGCGTACACATCCGAAAGCTTTGAATCGGTACTAAACCCTGTAAATCGATAGGTACCAAAATAGGCTTCGAAAAGCCTCGCAGCGTTGGCCTGGAGTTTCGGCTGTGCTTTCCGGATAAATTCCTCTGCCGAGGTTCTTGAAATGGCCACGTACATACTCCCACGAAATTCTCTGCTTCGGAGAAAACCGCTTACATATTTGTGTATTCCTTCCCGGGCAAGCTCCTCCGAAAAAACGATGATTTTGGCATGGGACATATTGATTTGCTTTGATATATAACTGTTTACAAGATTCAAACCCGAAAAAACCGAACTTGTTTCCAGGGTGGTTATGGGGGATTCGCCCCCTCCTACGCTTTTGCTGCTTTCTTCACCCCCACCACCCTTGGCGCTTGCGAACTGTAATGTTAACTTAATGTCATTGGCAGTTCCCTTATCCACCCCGATAGCCGTGGCGTAGGCCATATCATCAACTTCCCTGCTGTCAAAGCATCCCGAAAAAATGAAACACAGTGAACCTATAAGTACAATCATAAGATATCCTTTTAATTTTGACATTTCCGTACCTCCTTGTTCCTCCTTTTTTTTAAAGCAGCTAAAGATAATAAAAGGATGGGCAGCGCGATGACTAAAATCCATGCATAAGTCCTGAAATATTTAGCCTCAATATCAATAACTACCATAAGATTTTGCGGTAGAAAACTCAGTGTAAATACAATGATGGCTAAGGGAATGATAAGCGGTCTGACATATTCCAAATTAAAAGCTTTTTTCACCATTAATACTGCAAAGTAAAAGAAAGCGCTCAAATAGAGCATGCCTGAAGCAGCCCAAATAAATACAAATATCGGTTCCCCCCGCTGAATAAACCTTCCAAAGGAGATCTCCCTCGCCATACTGTAGATAGGCAAAAAGCTTCGCATAGCGACAGGATATGGATTCATCAGCATGTAGCATAAGCAGGATAAAGTCATTATTATTGCAGATAGAATCAGTACCGAGTATCCAACCCGGGCAAAAGTTTTCTGCTTGCCGATAAAAGGGCTGATAATCAAAATGCCTATGATCCCTGAAAAGTGGGATACCTTCGGTATACTGTCTACAAAAGTCTGCCGGGGGCCATTCCCCCAAAAAGGTAGAATATTATCGATTTTGTAGTACGGCCAGTCGGCGATGAGAATGATAGTCAGACCAATGAAAATAATAGGTACTACCATTGAATGAAGTCGTACAATCGATTCAATTCCCATATATGCAGACGTTATCATTGCAGCAATAAAAAACAAACTAATAAAGCTTAATGGAGAATTCGGCACTGCTATTGACTTCATATTTTCAGAAAATTCTCTAAGAATCATTGAAGCGGCGAACATAGCATAGGAAAAGTATGCGATTCCTATTACTACTCTCCCGGGAATGCCACCAACATATTTACCGATATCGGCAATATCCATTCCCTCTACCGATTTATACAATCTTGAAATGACTGCAAAGGCAAGCAAAATAAGTACAGATAAGTAGAGGGTCTGAATCCATCCTGCCGTCGCATCAGTTTCCAGCATAAATCGTGGAAACCCAAGAAATACTTGCATGCAAATCAGATTCGTAATCAGTGCTACCGTTTCCCACCGGCCAAACTTGATCTTACTCTTCATCGCCGGCCTCCTTTTCGAGATCCTCCTTATACCATCCGCGGCTTATAGGATCCTGGCGATTCGGCTTCTTTGTATTGGCATAGTCCGGCCTTTTTTCCTGTTTCCACATGGGAGGCCGCATGAACTGCGCCCATATGCTGTCCGATGTCTTGGGCGCAATGGGAACCATCATGGGTGCACCAAAGGATTTTGCATTGACCATGAAAAGGCCTAAAACAAACAACCCTAATGTGAGGCCTAGGAAGCCTGCCATCGCTGCTAAAAATATATAAACAAACCGTAGGAGCCGGAAGGAAAATGAAAGTGAGAAGTTCGGTATTGCAAAAGATCCGATTCCTGTTACAGCTACGATAATAATCAATATAGGGCTGACGATATTTGCAGCCACGGCAGCTTGTCCCAGGATTAAGGCTCCGATGATACCGAGAGTAGGACCGATAGGACCTGGGATACGAATACCGGCTTCACGAATCAATTCGAAAGATATTTCCATAATGAGAATCTCTATCACTGCCGGAAAGGGAACCTTTTCACGGGAGGCTGCTATTGCGATAAGCAAATCCGTAGGTATCATCTCTTGATGATAATTCGTGATTGCTATATATAAGCCCGGCAAAAAAACGGACACAAATACACCCAAATAACGGATGAACTTAATCAAGTTCCCATAAGGATATCGTAAATAATCATCCTCCGCAGATTTTACCAATTCTGCAAAGGTAGTCGGCATTACCAGTACAAAGGGGTTTCCGTTCAGTACTATGGCCACTTTTCCTTCCGTCAGCATGGCAGCAACCTTGTCCGGTCTCTCTGTAGCCATAATTTGCGGCATCGGAAGAAAGGTACTATCTTCAATCAGTTGCTCCAATTCTCCGGTGTCCAACACATAATCGACTTTTATACTTTTTAATCTTCTTTTAACTTCCTTTACAAGGTCATTATTTACAATGTCTCTTATATACATCAATGAACAAGGTGTCTTGCTGCGCTTTCCCAATGTTATGGTTTCTGCCACCAGATTCTCATCTTTGAGGATCTTTCTTAATAATCCGGTATTGACCCGGAGCAGTTCGGTAAATCCCTCCTGCGGCCCTCGAATAACCAATTCCGTATTAGGCCTGCTGACGTTACGATGTTCCCATCCTTTTACATCTGCAGCATATGCAACATTCAATCCATCAACAAAGACACCACAACCACCGAAGTTTACTTCGTCAATCACATCGTTTATGTCCCGGGTTTCCTTTACCTGGTTATGGTTGATCAGTTGCTTCTTTATGATTTCGGAAGGCTCTCGATCATCCTGATTTTTGGCGATATTGGCAAGGAGCATCAGTGGCTGCAAAATATGATTATTAATAATGGTACGATCTGTGAGCCCATCAAAAAAAACGATGAAAGCCGCTCTAGGTTTCCCATGGACAATCACTTCAAATTCTCTGATTACCAAATCACCGTTATCAGGAACCGAGTAAATCTCCTCAATATAGGCACGATTTTCCTCCAAAGCAGAACGGACTCTGTCTTCCGGTTTTATTTCCTTTTTCTTTCTCTTCTTATCCCTATTCCTTGTGGAAGGTTTCCTGTCCTTTTCAACGTTACTATCATCTTTTTTTAAAATTAACTCTCCATTTTTTCTTTTTTTTGGTATGTACCTGCTTGCGTCTTCCTTATCATCCTCTTTAAGCTTTTCGTTACCCCTTTGTTTTGAGTTTTCTTGCTCCTCCGGTTTTGACTGTAATTCTTCATCCTCATTTTCCTTAAGAAGAAATTTTTCTGCTTTTACCGGCTCAGTGAACCATATATATTTTTTTATTATGCTTATGATTCCAGGCAATTGTACCACTCCTTCAAAACGTAAATGCATAGGATCTTCATCATTTATTCCTCCCTTATTATGAGTGAATCCTATTGCAAATATGCAAAAACAGTTGAGACCTCAACTGTTTTTGCATGTTTATATAATTTACTTTCTTCTAAAATTTTATATCACCTACATTACCATTGCCCATTTTAACTAAATAGACATCCCATTCTCTTTCCCCGAGGATCTTTGCGAATTTCTTATCAAAAACAGCAAAGTCAAATCGATTTTTACCTTTGATTGCATTGCCTGTATCCATGGCCACTGCGTATCCGAGCCCTTTTATATAAAAAACCGTACCAAAAGGCCAGTAGCTGCTGTCAATAGCAATAGATACACCTGGAATGATGGCTTTTCCTGAATTCGTGATTCCTTTGCTGTTTCCACATTCGTCCTTACTAGGGGTGTATGCCGTTCCAAGGAATTTTCCCATATAATCCGCTCGATCCACGCTCCCTCTGCCGCTGATTCCATTAAACCGGGTATAACTCTGAGGTTTTATTCCAACAGAAGCGGCCAGTTTTAATGAGTTCTGCAATGCGATATTATCTTCCTCCAGGCGGGCAACTTTTTTGGAAAGCTCATTGTATTTACTTTGAAAGTCCTGCAATTGATTCAGAATTACTTTATTTTGATCCAACATTTCCATATTACTTTGCTTTAATTGATTATTTTCACTGGTAAGTTTTTCTGCTTCTGCCTGCAACAAGTTATTATCATTGATTATGGTACTTGCCTTTTTATAGGATTCACTGAATTTCCTTTTTGAACTGGTATAGTCAGAATATATGGTAAAATATCCGATTCCAAGTAGTATCACAATTCCAAGCAAAAAAAGGTTCGTAAGTCTGAGCCAAAATTCACTTTTATTTCCTTTTTGGGCTTTCTGAGGCTCTGTTGTGGGGTCCGCCTCGTCCTTTAGCATAATTTATCCTCCTACTATTGCAGTACAACTTATAAAATCTGTTTCTATTTTAATTTTTCTCAGTTCGTATATATTTATTCACTTGAAACCTTTAAAACAGGAGTCCTAGAATAATAGGACTCCTTGGGGTTTAAATGGGTCTTACGATTGATTAACTTTTTTTCAGGTATCGGTTAAAATAATATTATGAACTAATGGATTTACAGGGGTGTTAAACATGGCTGAAATGATTTCATGCAAGATATGCGGCAGATTTTTCGAACCAAATAGCTTTCTAAACATCTGCAGTGTATGCAAAACAAGGGATGATGAGATATATGGCAAACTGAGGGATTATCTTATTCAGAATCCGCGTTCGAAAATATATGATGTGTCAAAACTATTGGATATTCCTGTTTATCACATACGCCGCTATCTGCGGGAAGAACGACTTGAAATCGTTGAAAAGGATAATAGCTTCCTAACCTGTGAAAAGTGTGGGAAGCCGCTTCGCTCAGGCCGCTTTTGCAATGATTGCCGTGTCGAAGCCAAAAACAACAATGCCTTTGCAGAAGCAGCACAGGGACATCGAAATTCTCAAATGCCTGTAGAGCAGACCGAAAAAGACGCTAATCAAAGGATTAAATATATCAGTGGAAACAATGACAAACTAAAGCGAGTATCCATTTAGGATAAATCACTTCTTCAAAAATGCCAGCTGCGAGCGCAGCTGGCATTTCTATCGGTTTTAGCTATATTTCACTTTTCCTTCGTGTAGATCTTCTTATATACGGAATAATAGTTCTGAACCTTTTTTACATAATTCTCCGTTTCCTTAAAGGGAATTTTATCAAGAGTAGATCCTGATTTACTGTATCGCGTGTCCTTGAGCCATTCGCTCACATTTCCGCTGCCACCGTTATAAGCAGCCAGAACCACCTGCGTATTATCGCCGAACTCCCGCATGAGGTTATTGATGTACCAGCAGCCGATAGAAATATTTGTTTCCGGGTCGTAAAGCTTATCATAGGAGAACTTATCTATTTTTAACGTTTTTGCTCCCCAGTTTGCCGTAATCTCCGATATCTGCATGAGTCCCCGGGCTTTTTTATGAGAGGTTGCCTTCGGGTCAAAACCGCTTTCTGCCTTGATAATTGAAAACACAAGATAGGGGTCTACCTTATGTTGTGCGGAGTATTTATACACATACTCCTTGTATTTAAGCGGATATGCAACTTTTAGCACACTGGTAGAACTATTAATTGCAAATGCGATAAGCACAAGAACAATGACAAGTAGTACTCCCAATCTTGATTTTTTTCCACGCTTTCCCAGCAATACGATCACCTATTTTACTTAATTTATTGTGTCATCAACTTCAAAGTACGTTGCCTTTAAAGTATAGCTTTACCACCGCTTTTTCCAAATCGATGATATCTGTGTTATTTTCAATGACATGATCTGCGATTCGTGCATATTCATATTCCGACATTTGTGAATTTATTCGGTCCAGAGCTTCTTCATACGTCAAGCCGCTTCTTTCCATCACTCTCCGTATTCTTGTTTCCTTGTCCGCAGTAATAACCCACACTTCTTCTACCGTATCAATAAACCCATGTTCAAAAGGCAGTGCAGCATCGATAACAAGAGTCTCGTAATTCTTTTCAGCCTTTTCCTTTTCGATCTGTTCCAGGATTTCCTGCGCTATATACTTATGCGTTATACTGTTAAGCTGCGCAAGCTTTTCACTGTCAGAAAACACAACGCCTGCCATTTTTTTTCGATCCAGCTCCCCATTTGGGTCCAATAGATCCGGACCGAAATAAGCAACAATTTCATCCAGTGCCTTTTCACCCTTTGAAACAATTTTTTTTGCAACTACATCTGCGTCAATGATCCTTGCTCCTATATTGCAAAGTATCCGTGAAACGGTACTTTTTCCACTTCCGATTCCGCCTGTAACACCTATGATCCTCAAATTTTCGCTCCTTTTATCCGTGACAATTCTACCCTTACTTTTCACACATCTGTCATTTATATTATTCTATTTTGTTTCATACCAATTAGAACCTGTTTTCACTTCAACCAGAAGAGGCACCCTAAGATCCACGGCCTTTTCCATGCAATCCTTCAGTATTGTTGCCACCTGTTCCTTCTCATCCCTATGGGTTTCAATAATAAGTTCGTCATGAACCTGCAGGATCAACCTTGATTTGAGGTGGAGTTCCTTTAAGGCCTGGTACACCTTAACCATAGCTATTTTAATTATATCTGCGGCGCTTCCCTGAATCGGCATGTTCATGGCAACACGTTCTCCGAAAGACCGAAGGTTGAAATTACTGGACTGGAGCTCCGGCAAATACCTTCTTCGGCTGAACATGGTAGAGACATAGCCCCGGGATTTACCCTCCTCTACCGTATCATGCATATACTTTTTTACTCCCGGATATTTATCCAGGTATCCATCGATATATTTTCTTGCTTCCTTCCGGGTGATTCCTAAATCCTTGGAAAGACTGAAATCTCCAATCCCATATACAATTCCGAAATTAACCGCCTTGGCGCCGGATCGCATATAGGGGGTCACTTGCTCCTTCGGCACTCCAAAAATCTGGGAAGCTGTGGTCGTGTGAATGTCTTCATTATTTTGGAAAGCACTAATCATATTTTCATCCGAAGTAATGTGTGCCAGTACTCTTAATTCTATCTGCGAATAGTCGGCATCCGCCAACAAGTAGTTCTCGTCGCTGGGGACAAAAACCCTGCGGATTTTTCTTCCCATTTCCAGCTTAATGGGTATATTCTGAAGATTCGGTTCCGTACTGCTGATCCTGCCTGTGGCAGTCACGGTTTGGTTAAAGCTGGAATGAATCTTGCCCGTCACAGGATTGATGACTGAAAGCAGCCCTTCCGCATAAGTGGATTTCAGTTTTACCAATTGCCTATACTCCACAATCTTGGATACCACTTCACTTTTATCCGAGAGCTGTTCCAATACTTCCGCATCGGTTGAATAGCCGGTTTTTGTTTTTTTGATTATAGGCAAGCCAAGCTTTTCAAACAGGATCGCCCCTAACTGCTTAGGAGAGTTGATATTGAACACTTCTCCAGCCATCTGATAGATTTCCTGTTCCAAAATCTGAATCTTCCCTGTCAATTCAGCAGAAAAACTTCTAAGATCCTCCGTATTCACCCGGAAACCCCAGAACTCCATTTCTGCCAAAACCTCTACCAAAGGCAGCTCAATTTCATAATAAAGTTCGGTCTGTCCATTCTCTTTCAATATGCTTTCCAGCAGCGGCTGGAGAGCCCCTATGGCCTCCACATGAGCGCCGACAACGCTGGAGAGCTTATCCAGTTCCATCGCCGAATAGGGAGTAAATCCTTTTCCTTTACCCACAAGGTTCTCTATAGGTTCTATGGTCTTCTTCCTGTACTCCTCGGCAAGCTCTGCGATGGTATAGGTGTCCCGTGAAGGATTCAAAATATAGGAAGCAATCATCGTGTCAAAAGCCAAGCCTTTGAGCGAAATTCCATTGTTTCTCAGGTAAACAATAAGATTTTTCAAATCGTGTCCATACTTTTTTATATTTTCATTCTCAAATACATCTTTGAACTCGTTGAGAAATACATCCTCGCTTAAGCAATCTCCCAGTGTAACATAGATGGCCTGGCCTTCCGCCCATGAAAAAGCAATCCCCACCAGTTTGTTTGAAAATGTCTCTACCTTATCTATCAGGTAAAGAACCGAAAATGCGCCGGCTTGGGACATGAGTGCCTTGACTTCCTTTAAATGCTCCAATTGCCGTATACAGTCCACTCTTCCCATAATATCCTGTACCACTTCCGCCTGGGTTTCTGCTGGCGGATGCAGCCTGAATTTCTCTATAAAGCTCTTGAACTCCAACCGCTTGAAGAGCTCATAGAGTTGCTCCGAATCCACTTCCCTGCGCTTCAGTTCTTCCAGGTTACAGACATCCTTTATATTTCTCTCAATAGTAGCCAGCCATTTGCTCTGGAAAGCCAATTCCCGGTTTGCCTCCAGTTTCTCCCTCACACTCTTCTTTTCCACCTGATCCAGGTTTTCATAAATGTTTTCGATACTCCCGAACTTCTGAATCAAGCTAATGGCCGTCTTTTCTCCGATGCCCGGAACTCCTGGTATGTTATCGGAGGTATCTCCCATAAGGCCCTTGACATCAATAAACTGTGTGGGTGTTACCCCGTATTTTTCCATAACCCGTTGGCTGTCAAATTCGTCGGTTTCGGTCTTGCCGCCCCGGGTTGTGGGAATTTTGATCCTTGTCCGGTCACTGGCCAGTTGAAGCGAATCTCTGTCTCCTGTTACAACTACAGACTCCATGCCTCTATTTTCCGCACAAAGTGAAACAGAGCCCAGAATATCATCCGCTTCATACCCTTCATATTCCAGTCTTTTTATGTTCATCGCATCCAGAACTTCCTTAATCACAGGCATCTGAACGGCAAGCTCCGGAGGCATTCCCTTCCGCTGCGCCTTATATCCTTCAAACTCCTTGTGCCGGAAGGTAGGGGCCTTTAAGTCAAAAGCCACACAAAGATATTGTGGCTTCTCTTCCTCCAGGTATCTATGTAATATATTTAAAAACCCAAAGACAGCATTTGTATATAGTCCGTCCGAGGTTGCGAGAAGCTGCGCTCCCTGCAGACCATAAAAGGCTCTGTTTAAAATGCTGTTGCCATCAATAATCATCAGTTTTTCATTATTCATTTAAACCACTTTCTCCTCTATCGTTACTGATACAGTTTCCCCTGTCTCGTAGGCTCCATCCATAAAACGCAAAGGTACGGCTATTTCCATTCCCGTTTCGTTGCTGATCAAAATGACACTTTCATCCTCGACTCTGTCAAACACCGCTGTTATAACCATTTTACCACCCTTTTACACCAAAGTGTGATTCTTCATTGTCCATTTGTATTTTATGTTGAAATAGCAATTTTTATCAAGGCACCGGAAAATAATTACACAGTCTTTTTTGCGGACCCGCCATGGCATCCATGAAGGGTATAGCAAAATTATAGACTATGTTATTATTTTACAAGCCCAATACAAACATTTTACACAAAAAAACAGCAGCCGTAAACGGGTGCTGTCTAATATTTGCTATTAAATTCGAAATTTGTACGCATTATCCCCTAAAACATGGAAAATTTATTTTCTCATGAATGTGATGGTAATAGAGATAGTACCCGTTTGCTGGGTTATATGATCAATCTCATTCTGAAGATTCTCTTTTTGGACACGCAATTCCTCCATTACCTGTTTGTCATAATAACCCTGCTTTTGCAATTGTTCGATCTTTTGGTTTACTTCCTCCAGCTTTTGGATAATGGGCAGTGTTTTCTCCTCAGCATTTAGTGCTCTTACCGGACTCACACTGATGTTTGTAGCCCCATAGGTATATTTTAGCTGGTCCGTAAACTGCTGGAACCTATCCTCGGGAATTTGCAGCAGTAAGACCGTCTGCGTAGACTCCTGTGCCGCAAATGCACTCATAGCAGAGGAGGCCTTTGCCTTATCCGTTGTAGCTCCATAAAAAGCAGCTGCAATTTGCGTTTGGTTCAAGGCTACGTCCGGTTTATCTACCGCTAATAAAATACTCGTACTTTTTATGATTTGCTCACTTTTTATCTTCCCTTTTTCTCTACTTTCGGCAGTTGTGGATACTGTCGTGTCCGGAACAATTAAGGAAAAAGTCGCGTTCTCCTGCATTTTAATTTCAGGAACGAAGGAATCACCAGGATTTGCAGAAGCTCCCGGTACTGCTTCTTTAGGCACTTCTTTCAGGTTATTTCCATAGAGTTCATCTTTTGCCGTCGGCGGGCTTGGCTTCTCACCCATTTGATCCGCTACGGCCCCTCCTGAAACATTCTCCCCCGCAGCTCCATCTGTTTTCCTCTGATCAGTTCCCAGCGTTTGATCTACAGCCCCGTCCGCCCGGAAATTCCCATACCGGTCATATATGTCCATGGCAGTTCCCGCTGAAGCCGTACCCTTTTCCATCTCCTGCCTATTCGCTTGCGCTCCATTCATGGGGGCAGTCGAACTCTTTGCACCTGTCCTGTTTAATAACCCGCCTGTATAAAAATCCTTCAACAATACGACCACCAATAGGCCCGCTGCAAGAGTGGAGAAAATCTTTACATATTTATTCCGTAATACATTGACTCCGGCGTTTTTCTTTGTTTCCTCCGACACCGGTACAAGTTTGTTATGCAGGCTCTCACCAAAGCCTTGTGGAAGGTCTTCGTCCCCGATGCCGGCAACAAGACTGATAACCTGTTGTAGTTTCAGTAATTCGCTTCTACAACTGCTGCAAATTTCCAGGTGTTTTTCAAATTCACTTTTTTCCGTTTCATCTAACTCATTATCCAAATATAAAGAGAACAACATTTGCGCTTTTTCACAGTTTATCACTCCGACCCCTCCCTTCCACATCATTTGACGTATTTTTCGCTAAAAAGTTCCTTGTTTTTATAAAGTGTCTCTTTCAGTGAGAGTCTAGCCCTGTTAATTCTTGATTTCACTGTACCTTCAGGACATTTTGTAACCTTTGCAATTTCTTCATAGGTCATCCCATGTAAATCCCGCAAGATCAATACGATCCGATGCTCTTCGGACAGTGAAAGAATGGCTTGGTTTAAAGCATGCTTCAATTCCTTTTGCTCTGCAATTGCATCAGGAGATAGACCCTGATCTGCAATTTCTCTTTTCAGATCACCGTCTTCACTTCGTATCACTTCATCCAGGTAGGTTAGCTTCCTGTTTTTGCGCTTGCGTAGTTCATCAAGACACACATTGGTTGCAATTCGATACACCCAGGTTGAAAACGAGGATTCTTCCTTAAAACCTTTTATGGATTTATAAATTTTAATAAAAGCTTCCTGAGCCAGTTCGCTGGCGTCATCGTGGTTGCCCAACATTTTCAAGGCAATATTGAATACCTTCTTCTGGTATCTCTCTATTAATAATTCAAATGCCTCTACTTCGCCTTTTTTTGCCCGCTCAAGAAGCAGCTTTTCATTTTCACTCATAAATAGCCCCCAGTTACATTCTTTAAGGATGCCAGGGCATAGCAAAAGACTCCTGAGTTTTTTCGCGGATCGTTTATGGCATCCATACGCGATGTAGCGAAACAATAACTCATGTTATTTTTACCATGCCAAGTCCACGGGTACCATCTCTTCTGCTATAAAATCCGCTGCCGAAAAGAAAAAGATGATAGTTTTAAACTATCATCTTTTTCCATGTTATCTCAATTTTGTTTATATACTATGACTTTATTGTAATTATAGCAGATAAATGTCCTCCTGACAACACAACACCATGGATTCTCTTCCGGAATTCCCTTTGGAGCGTTATTTTATACCACCGTCAGGGGGACTTCATCAGGAAGATAATCCAGAGAAGTAACACTTTTGTAAACCATGCATAAAATGTTACTATATGAGAATATACAGATGTCAAATTTTTACACTCATCTTCCTTGTAGTATCACAAGCGAAGAAAAAGGAGTGTTTATCTGTGGTGCATTTATCCCAGTCAAAAGTTTGATGTCCCTATGCCCACCACTTTGACGGAGGTGTAAATAGAATGAGTCGATTAATCGTTGTTGGTGGAAGAAAACTAAGAGGTGAAATTACGGTTGAGGGTGCTAAGAACGCCGTACTTCCAATCCTTGCTGCAACAGTTCTAAATGGTGGCATTAACGTCATAAAAGGATGTCCCGAGTTGAGCGATGTTTCTCTAATGTTTGACATATTAAGAGGACTGGGATGCAAGGTAAGCGTTGAGAATGATATGGCTGAGGTAGACTCATCCACCCTTAACAATACGGTAATTCCCGATGGGCTGGCAAAGGAAATGCGTTCTTCCATATTTCTTATGGGCCCGATGCTTGCCAGGTGTAAAAAAGTGACTATAAGCTACCCGGGAGTGTGTGTCGGGCTACTGGCACAATACGTTTCTTATTGATATTTCAAAGACTCTTTCCTTGACCGATTAGGTATATCCTTTTTAAAATAATGGAATAATAATGTTCGGTTATAGTCGTTTCTAAATGTAAAGCTAACGGCCTGCCCCTTCCCGAGGAAGGGTGGCTTTATTTCCTGACAGAAGCCGTTTCACCCTTTGGATTTGGGAATGTGTAGTTCAGCAGCTTATTTGTATACTATTATCAGAAAGGGAGTCTTCAGGGGCAATGACGTTCATAAAAAAGCTTGATTGGAAGTACTTCGTGTTTTTTACATATTGCATCCTGCTGGGAATTGCTGTTTCCAAACATGAACCATGGTTTGACGAGGCACAGGCATGGCTCCTTGCCAGGGATTCAAGCCTGACAGAATTATATACAAAATATTTACGCTACGAGGGATCACCCGGGTTGTGGCACACCCTTCTACTTATACCCGCCAAATTGGGACTACCTTATTTTTCCATGAGCATTATTGCTGCACTGCTTGCCATAGCCGGAGTATATGTTTTTATTTTTTATTCCCCTTTCCCACCCATCGTAAAGATCCTTTATCCCTTTACGTATTTTTCCTTTTATCAATATGCAGTCGTAGCCAGAAGCTATGTGCTCCTTCCTTTGCTTCTTTTTCTTACAGCCATTGTATATAGGAACAGAATGAATAAGCCCTTTATCTATGTGACCCTTCTCATCCTATTAGGCAATATCAGCATGCACGGATATATCATCGCCTTGGGACTGGCATTTCTTTACTTTACCGATATTCTTCGCAGGTGGTTTAAAAGCAGCGGCAGATTCAGAATCAGGAGCTTCTCCTCCCTGGTGTTGTTTGCTGTGGTTTCACTGCTGTTAATCCTTGAATTGAAACCGCCGAAGGATATCATTACTTTTGCTGCTTTTAACAAGGATTTATCCGGCTTCTATTCAAAAACCCTCTATATGCTGAGTGACTCCTGGCTGACAACCATTATAACTCAACCGAGCCCCATCCGTGCTGTTCATCTGCTCACATACGGCATCTTTATCGTAACTTTTATTCTTTCACTATTCTGGTTTATTTTACGAAAAAAATTACTCCATTTCCTTGTACCGCTGATCGGTTTAGGTGTTTTGTTTACTGCCATCTATTCCAATCTATGGCATCAGGGTTCCTTATTTCTTCTCTGGCTGTTTGTATTGTGGTTAAGTTATGAGGAGAAGGAAGACCATTCTAAACTGGTCCGGATAACAAGCATTGCGATGACTGCAGCACTCTCCGTAATTTTGGTATTCCAAATTTACTGGTCCTATAATTCCTTCACCTATGATTTCGGGCACAAGTATTCTACAAGCAGGGATGTTGCCAATTATATAAAAGCAAGAAATTTACAGGATAAAAAAATTTATATGACCGGCTTCCATACTATTTCGATCCAACCCTATTTTGATAAAAACATTTTCTGCAACTACCATGATAATGAAAAGCCCAGCTTTTGGTTATGGTCCGGGGCAAACAATATCTACCGGGAGCCTTACCTTTATCTGGAGAAATATAACCCGGACATTATTATCATGGGAATAAAGGATTATGAAAACAAGCTAACACCCCTGGACAGCTCCATGCTGCCCTATATTCCCGGTTATGATCTCGTCCAATGCTTTGATGGCTGCCTCTATTGGAAAAACAGTCCCTATGAAACCGATTCCTTTGCCATTTATGAGAGATCGGATCATAGGGAGTCCTACTAGGGAAAATTTTTACTGGATCACTGCCGAGTAGGAATAGGCCACTCCATCCTTCTCCTTCTCAAGGTTTGCAGGAATCAGGCAAATTTCATCATACACATCGTTAAAATTTTTAAATATGACTTCCGAGCGGTCATAAGCACCGCTGGATACAATTTCTATAATGGAATACTGCATCTCTCCACGCTTTTTTCTCTGGAGTTTGAAGCCCCATCGAACTCCTCGGGCTTCATCGATTGAGATTTTCAGATCCTTTCCATCCTTTGATGCAGACTTTTTAAACAATTGATAGTTTGAAGACAAATGATCCAAGTGACTCCGCACCCTGGCTATGGGATAGCTTGAATAGGTGTTTTGAATGGCAGCGGAAGTTTCCCATACATCTCCCTCTTTATAATACTGGGACGGATTATAGTTACATGCCGTAAAGCGGTTGAATTCGGTTCCCAAATCCTTCTGGGAATATTTATCCTTTATGGCTCTGTCAATAGCATTTAAGCTGTTGTTATACCCTGCCGCCTGTACTTCCCATATCCTCTTTATAGTTTCATATCCTCCCAGATTTTCCGCAAGGTATTTTGCAAATACAACACCACTGTAGGTATTAACATCCAATGACTTATGGGGTGAAGAGAAAAAGCTCTCCAGATACCGGATATAATCGTTAATTCCATCATACAGCTCATCTTCGTTCCATGTCGCCGAGGCCTCTTTCCACCAGGTATCCGCATCCGTATTGTATGAATTTTGCACGGCATGGAAAAATTCATGGGCAGCTGTTACTTTCATACAGGCTTCCCTGCTTTTATCAAACCCCTTTTCACTCGAATAGCTATTATCCAGTGAGATAAAGCTGGATGAAGCTCTAGTCCGGCTATTGGGATTGTTATAATATTTTGAAGAAAACGTTATACCGTAAATTCCCTTCAAATCATATACATAGATATCAAAGGTGCTTTTGCCTGAGTCAAACAGAGGCGTCCTGAATCCTCGCTCATCACAAGTTACTTTTTTTACATGATCCATTACTTCACCGATCTGTTCAATGTAGTACGGTACCTGTCCGGGATTCCGCTCCCGCATCGTTACCGCATGCTCTCCCTTTGTAGTGTAATGGATCGTAAAAAAGCCGCTTGGACTCGTATATGCCTGGTCGAGCTTCGGCACTGGAGCTATCATAAATCTTTCTGCTTCTTCTCTCGTCATCCGATCTACATTTTGTTCTACAGCATACCGTTTTATTTCTTCCGCCATCCGGGTTCCGCATTTAATGGGAAGACGGGATCGATATTCATTCGGAAGCCTTTTGGGGTCCGTAAGAGTATGCAGATAGTGGTGTATTTTTGTGTCCCGATCTATGATCCCCATCTGGTACGCCAGATTTATTTTTGCTGTTGCACAGATATTAGGTACAACCAAATCCATAGTAACTTGCTTTTTTATTTTCCCGGCGGCCACAAAGATATTGAATTGCTTGTTTTTTAAAGCTTTGGGTACAGCCCTGCACATTCCTCGGCTAACATCCACATCAACACTATCGGAGTATACTTTCAAGTTAGCTGATAATGCTCCTCCTCTGGCATCCCGGGCAATGGGATTCAATGTAAACTCCGTTTCCATTGATACCTTGTTCCGGATAGGATGGTCAATCTCGATGGTTGCTATATCTCTGACAGCAAAATCCGTTTCCAGTCGTTCATCCGCTTCTACTAAACGACTCGTTTCAATAGCCCCTTTCCCTTCAGGCAGGGATTCTATGTCCAACTCTACTGAATAGGTCCCATGCCCTACGATAAATGAAAATTTTCCATTCTCATTTGTTTTCGTTTTTGCTATCATTCGTTCTCTCAATATCCAAATCTCTTCCCCATTTCCTCTAATTTTCTCTTTTGAGCTTTCATCCACTTGAAACAGGTTAATGACAACGTCCTTTACTCCACTATCGGAAGCTTCCCGGTTCTGACTGTAGTTTCGGTCAACAAATACCGATCCCCGTATTTCCTTGATTCTTCTTGGCATCATACAGGCTTCCTCCATTTACACAGGTTATCACATATTTCTCAATTTCCATACCGGGCACGGGACACACCACCTTTCTTTCATTATGGATGTACCCGACCCGTATAGCCCTGCTATTTTAAATTTATCCCCTATGGTTTATATGCTTGTATCTAACTTTGATTTACAACTTCTCAATAGAAATACCACTTCATAACATAGTATTCAAAAACCCACTTTATGTTACCTGATTATTGGAAAAGTACATAGAAAAAGGAGGCCTCAAAGCCTCCCATACCTTTGTTTTCTGATTACGTTCTATATCCGAAACCAAAGCCATCAAACCTCTCGTCAGCCCTAAAAACATCTCCCCGCTTTCATTTATTCCCCCTCAAGGAATCTATGACACACTATTGCACAGCGCCAATGTTGTGTAAAAATATTACTTCCACGATAACACTCTCAGCCGCTATTCATATCTTGACTATTGATATATGTCCGGAATAGCGCATTTCACACGCAGCATCCAATTGGCTCGTCATTGGTCATTTGGACGCTGCGAGATGGTAATATGTAAAGTTCCTGGTCCGAGAAGAACCTTCCCAAAGTAAGCTTTCTGCTGCACCTTAGCGGAAAAGCCTGCCCTTAACAGGCAGGCTTTTCACCCTGCAATTGCTATGTTCTCTTTTGCAATTAGGACTTATAAAACAATAACATAGTCCATAATTTGCTACACCCTTTATAGATATGGCGAGCCCGCAAAAAAGGCTATGTAATTATTTTTTACTGCATCCTAGCAACCGGTATTACACCCGCCTACTCCCCAGAAACGGTTGCACCAGAACAGCAACAAGAAAAGAATGATAAACCAAAGAATCTCGTCATTTTCGAAAATTCCGCCTAAAAATCCTCTTTCAGCCATAATTAACAACTCCTTTAAATTTATTCGCTAATGTCTAGCTACAACATCATATTCACGGACAAAATCCAGTGTTACAACTATATAAACCGCAAAAAGGATTTTACAAAGAATGAAAAAGTACAAAAACTTTCATGCGCTGTATATGGATTTTTAAAACAAAGGTTTTCTGAAAACGTGAGGGAAGCCATAGACAGTGGCGTGTGCTACACTCTATGGCTTCCTTCATGCTTTTAGAATTATGCAAACATTAATTTTAATACAGATGGCGAATCCTCGCAATCTTTACTTTTAAACGCGTTAACCACTTCAATAAGAGGTTCCAGCTTTTCGAAGAACACACAAATAAGATCTCCCCTGCAGGCCTTACTCATGGCATGTTCCAATGCTTCGGTCTCCTCGGGAATAATTTCGATATGTTCTTTGGGCATTCCGCTTTGAATGGCCCCCTTCTGTAGAAGATTTGCAACTTCCAGGGGATCCCGCCCTCTCAGCTCCCGGTCTTCCTTAATGATCAATCTATCAAAGGACCTTCCTGCAAGTTCTCCCATACGCAAAACATCCTCATTTTTACGATCTCCCGGCACTCCAATGACCCCGACCAATCTTTCGTGTGAAAGGCTTTTCAAGCCTTCTATGGTACGACTATAGCCATCCAGATTATGCCCATAGTCCAATACTACTCTAAAACGTTCCAGATCATATAAGTTAAATCTTCCGGGATTCACGGCTGCATCACAACTGAATGTTTTCAGTGCTTTTCTGATCACATTAACTGGAACACCAGCCCCCAGAGCCGCTGCAATGGCTGACATGCTATTGTAAATGTTATGCTGCAAAGCACCGTCCAGGGTAGCAGGAATTTCTCCAACTCCTAATATTCTCCTTGTAAAGCCCTTCTCATATACATAAATATCATTCTGCTTGATATAAACTGCACTTCCCCCCTTCGTAACATGCTCTGTCACATGGGGGTTGTTTTCATCCAGAGAACAAAGAAATATCTTGCCTTTAGCTCTTTCCTTTATCTTTATAAACCAGGGATCATCCGCATTTAAGACACAGGTTCCATTTTCTTTAACCGCTTCGACAACCAATGACTTTACATGCAGGAGGTCCTCTAAAGTATTAATTTCGTCGATTCCCAAATGGTCCTCTGTCAGGTTTGTAAACACAGCAACATCTGCTTTCTCATAAGCCAGCCCCTGCCTGACGATGCCTCCTCGTGCAGTTTCAAGAACGGCGACATCGACAGACCGATCATTCAGTACACGATTTGCACTCATAGGGCCTGTTGTGTCACCTTCCTCTATGCATTTCTCATCAATATATATTCCATGCGTCGTAGTCATACCCACATGCATTCCATTTTCCATGAAAATTCTTCGGATCATCCGGGTGGTAGTAGTTTTACCGTTGGTTCCTGTAATTGCTATAATGGGAATGCTGTGAGGCTTTCCTTTTGGGTATATCATATCCATAATCGGTGAGATTACATCTCTTTTCTCTCCTTGGGATGGATATAAATGCATCCGGATTCCGGGAGCGGCATTTACTTCTACAACTGCCCCAAAATCTTTCTCCATGGGTTTTGTGATATCCGGTATTACCATGTCAATCCCTGCGATATCCAGTCCAACGGCTTTGGCAGCTAACTCTGCAATTCCCCTGTTTATGGGGTGGACCTCCTCGGTACAGTCCCGGGCAGCGCCTCCCGTACTCAGGTTTGCAGTCTGCCGGAGCCAGACCCTTTGCCCTGCCTTTGGAATCGTAGAAAGATTATACCCCTGTTTATTCAGCATGTATGTTGCCTGTTCATCTACCTTTATTTTTGTCAGAGGTTTTTCATGATCTTCTCCACGGCTTTTATCCTGATTCACCATTTTTACCAGTTCCTGAACGTTATGGATACCATCGCCTATAACATGTGCAGGAATCCGCTCAGCGGCGGCTACTACGTTGCCGTTCACCACCAAAAGACGGTAATCCCTGCCTCTTACCAGGTTTTCAACCACCATTTCCTTGTCATAGGCAAAAATTTGGAGCGCAGCCATTTTTAATTCTTCCTCACTTCTTATGCCGATAAATACATGTTTTCCTTGATTCCCGCTTTTCGGCTTGACTACTACAGGATATGCGATTTCTTTTATATAACTTAGAGCTTCCTCCATACTCGAACATACCTTTCCCTCGGGAACAGGTATATTCACTTCCTTCAGTATCTGCTTTGTCAAGCCCTTATCGCAGGCAATATCTGCCGCAATGACACTGGTTCCTTCATGTAAAGTAGCCGACATATATTTTTGATATTTTCCTGTTCCCAACCGGATCAATCCACTGTCTCCAACTTCACTGACAGGTATACCCCTTTCTTTCGCTGCAGATATAATTGCCTGGGTACTAGGCCCCTGTTCATACTTTATACAGGATTTTTTCAAAGCATTAACTTCTTCATGAAACCGGAGTTGATTACCATCAATAAGATTGTTTACCGCATTGATGATAAACAGGCCACAGTCCTTTCCAATCTCAGGGTGGGCACATGCATATATAATGTTGTATATATCTCCTTCTACTTGCCGTGCCTTTCCGAATTTCATGTCATGTCCCAGCATTCTTTGCATTTCGAGGCAGAGATGTTCCGTAACATGAGCCAAATACGTCCCCTCTTCCAAACGTTCCAAAAAGCCACCTACATAGCCTTTTGAACACTTGTGATCATACAACCCGGGAAATAGTTCTATAATCTGTCGATTTAAATCTTTTATATCCTTTGTGGGTACATCTGCAAGTTCTCCAAGACTAACTTTTATTTTAACTACTGGCTCTCTTAAACTGAATATATTCGGTGCTTGGTATACCTGCAAGTCCAGTATTTCCATTTTTTTCACTCCAATACATTATAGTGAATACATGATTATTTTGCAAGTTTCTAGATGAAATTATTTTGTAAATTTCGAATATATATGGATAATCTTTTCATATTTACCCATTAACAACTTCATTATTTTCATACAGAAAAAAGGAGGTGGAAACACCTCCTTTATCACTTATGTAGCACTACAAAATATGAGATTATTCTTTAAATCCGTAACCTCCAAAGAATCCCCCCGGACATACGAGGCAAAGGATTACGATGATAATGATAATCCACCATATCCACTCAAATCCAAAACCGAAGCCAAAGCCTCCTCCACAGCCTCTATCTTCTGGCATAGCAACCGCTCCTTTCCATGATTTAACCTTCTCGATAGTATAGTATTCAAGGAGCTATTTTTGTGTTACATGCAGAATCTTAAATCACTTCAAAAAATCAGCCTGATTTTTTAATAATCAGGCCATCGGAAACTTTCTCAGACAACACAGATGTTCTGTAAGCTGCTACTTCTCCAATGTGAGGTTTTTGAATTCTTTCTGAGCGTCCTTTTTGCCTGCCCTGTTCCTGTTCTCCATTTCGATTTCATTATAGCCGTTATCATCCTGCCAATCAAAGGTATACCTGAACATACAAATCAGCCTCCTTTGTATCTATTTTGCATAATCTCTATATAGATAGTATGGAGACATCGTCTGAATTTTATAATACCAGATTTTATTCAAAATTTTCAGAACGTTAACAGTAATCCTAAGCCTTTACTTTGGCTGACTAAAATAGATGTCGGAAAATTCAATATTCATTTTTTCGATCCAATTGCTTTTTACGTCGTTTTGTAAGCCAAGCGGTCTGTCCCCCTGCACCGTTTCTGCCAGACAACCGTTTTTTACTGCTGGGATTCTAACTGTAAACCTGCTTCCCTTACCAAGTTCACTGGCTACGTCAATGGTTCCTCCCTGAAGCTCAACCAGGGATTTTACCAGGGATAGCCCAATACCGCTACCTTCATAGTTTCTCGTGAGCGATTTGTCCACCTGGCGGAACCGCTCAAAGATTACGTCCAGTTTATCCTCGGCAATACCGATGCCGTTATCTTCTACAGAAATAGCAACATATTCTCCTTCATCTTGAATCCGCACCTGAATACAGCCCTTGCTCCTGGTAAACTTAATAGCGTTGGAAAGCAGATTCATAAGAACTCTCTCCACCATGTCCGGATCACAGAAAATAATTTTTTCTTCTAGTTCCGTCAATAAGGTCAGTTCTTTCCCCTTATCGATGATATAGGCTGCAACGGATGCAGTGATGTCCTCGACGATTCCGACAATGTCGCAGTCCACTGCCTGTGAAGGATAGAAACCCGATTCGATCTTGGTTGCGTCAATGATATTGTTCACCAGGCGTATAAGCCTGTAGCAGTTCATTTTCATGGCATCGAGAAGCTTCCCCGCTTTGCTTTCGCTGCTGTCCTCATGGCTCAGCATATAGAACCTAAGCAATTGCAGTGAACTGAGTATCACATTCAGAGGCGTCCGAAGTTCATGAGAAATGTTAGCAAAGAATTCTGTTTTTAACTTATCATATTCCAGTGTTTCCATAGCCCTTTTAATAAATGTGATATTCTGCATCTGCGATAAAAAATACATGGGTACTCCATCCCCGTCTCTTACCAAGGATACACTTAAAAGAACCCAAATCACCTGCCCGCTTTTATTTATATATCTTTTTTCTATATGATAATAGTGTATTTCATTATTCAAAAGCTCTGTCACCTTCTCTGCATCACTTCGTAAATCCTCGGGGTGGGTGATGGTCTGAAAGGTTAACTGCAGCAGTTCCTCTTCCAAATACCCGGTGATCTCACACAGAGCCGGATTCACTTTTATGAAGTTTCCCTCAATCCCAATAATTGCCATACCAATGGCGGCATGTTCAAAAGCACTGCGAAAGCGTTCTTCCGTTTCATTTACGATCCCCTCCAACCGCTTACGCTCCGTGATATCACGTGCAATGGCGGAAGCACCGACGACCTTTCCCTCCCTGTTGAAGATCGGCGACATAGAGACAGAGACATGAATTTCGTCTCCATTTTTTCTTTTTCTAACAGTTTCATACGGAACCGTATTCTCTCCACGTTTGATCTTGTCCATATTTGATTCGACCCTATGATTGCCTCCGAAATGGGTAATTACTTCGATATGTTTTCCCTTCACTTCCGTCGCTGAATATCCATATATTTTCTCTGCACCCAGGTTCCAGCTGGAAATAATACCCTCCAGCGTCAAGCCAATGATGGCATCCTCCGATGATTCAACAATAGCAGCAAAGCGCTGAATCTTTTCTTCTACCTGACTCAGTATTTTCTTACTGTTTTCTTCCGACATCTCAATTTGCTTCCGTTGTGTAATATCACGCCAAATAACGGCAATACCCTCATTCAGCTTATATACACACAGGTCGTAAGCAAGTGCTATCTGCTCTTTATGTATTGTATCCGCATACGAAACCACTTCACACATAAAAGGCTCTCCGGTTTCAACCACTCTACAGTATTCCTCGAAGATTCCACGTTCCTTGTGGACAGGAAAAGCTTCAAGAAGTTTATTTCCGATGAGATGTTCACGAACCAGTTTCTCCCTTAAACACACAGCGTCATTGACATACTCTATTATAAAATCAATAATGCCTCCACCTTGTTCTCTTATGGGGGAACAAAACCCAAAGCATTCCGGCATCTTATCTACCGCATAAAACATTGGATCGCAAATTAATTTTTTACTTTTGGTATCCGTTTCGGTAATCATATTGCCCCCCTTGGTCTTCTTTCAAGATAGCCCTCATTGAACTCTTTTTAGAAATTTTATCATGTTTTGGGTCTTTTCACAATAAATTCAAGTTCCATCTATTTAGTGAAAATAACGACAAAAAAAGCGCCTGAGTCCGGCGCTTTTTGTCATTATTTCTTTATTTTATCCTTTATCTGCTTCTCAAGCTCCTTTTGAATCTCCTTCTTTGCAGCATCTATACCCGTGTCTACGGTCTTTGTGATCTCATCTTTTGCCTTGTTTACATTGTCATTAACGAGGGCTCCGGCCTCCTGTTTTATGGCATTGCCATAGTTGGAAAGCTCTTTATTTGCACGGTCTAATTCCTTGTTTACGTGCTGCTGCAAATCGTTATTGGCCTGGTTTCCCTTCTCCGCGAGAAAGTTATTTATATCCTGCATCTCCCGGTTTTTCTCAGTTCCTACCTTTTCATTGGCCTGCTGCACATAAAAGGCCTTGATATTATTTATACCTCCACGTATCAATTCAATGATATTGGTATCAAGTACTGTGGCTGCATAGGTCTGTACACTGAACACAAGTATGGCAATAGTTGATACAACTGTTATTAGCTTCTTTCTTTTCATAAACCTCCACTCCTCTAACAATATTATGTCAACTCGCTTAGTGTAGCATATCAAAATACAGAAGATCAATGTAAATTTCTGCAAGCATATACTATCTGGAGTTTCCAACTTGCCTGATAGTAACCTTTGCTTTTATTTGCACATTAATGCCGGGAAAAATGTCATACCATCGTTCTTTCACCTGTTTCCAATAGGCAGGCTTTTGCGTTTTTAAAATATCGTTGAATTGAAAAATATCTGCGTTAAAATCCTTTTGGACTCTTTTTACAGTATCCATGCATTGCTGCTCTATGTGGGTTGAGAACGCCTTTTCAGCCTCTTCCATGTATTCATTGTCTATTTTTTGGTATACATCCATATTGATATTTTCTGCATAATTCCCTTGGATGTCTAGATTTACTGTAAAGCCTGCTTTTTGCCCATTGACTTCCGGAATTATTTTCGATTTCACCTTTGTTACTTCCAGCGCTATGATTCCTTTCGCGTCCCCAGGGTTCTGTGTCGTGATTACACCGCCTTTGTAACTGCCTCGTATCATTTTTAAAGCTTCAAGTTCCAATTCGCTGAGTTCCCCCACCATTTTATCCCCTTTGAAAGCAACGGCTTTACTAACCTTTAACTCATCCTTCGTGCCCTCTACCTTCGGCAGTATAAAGTCCAGGCCTGATTGGATGTTTTGTACGGCTTCTCCCAAGTCCGTCCGGTATATTATTCTTGCACTCACGCTGGAGTTCAATGGAATTTTAGCCAGGTAAACCGAAGGATAGTCTTCGATTCTTGGAGTAACATCCAGTATACTCTTTGCATATCCAGGGCTTATGAATACTTTTGTCCTTCTACGCATTTCAGGATCTCTGACAAAAAAGTCCAGGACATCTTTGATGCCCTGTGCTGCAACCTCCTCCGAAAGTATTATCGTTTGAAGATGTTCGTAATACGGTATAAAGCTCATACGTGAGGCCAACTCCCGATTCATCTCGAAAAATGAGTTTCCGACCTGGGTTACATCCCAGGTTCTCGAAGCCTCACCGCCGCCACCGCCGCCACTTCCCCCAGCTGCAGTAGGAACGCTGAAATTGGCTTTTTTAATAATGGGAACCTGCACCGTCATGGCATACATAGGTTCACCGGTATGAAGCTCCATCGTCTCAAATTTTTCTTCTTCACTCTCTAAGGTTTCCGATTTACTCTGCTGATCGGTTTGAGGAATCGGAGGGTATTTGTCTATAGCAACACCAAGGACATAGGCCCGGTTTTCAATTTCAATCCGGTCCCAACAGCCTGTCAATATCGCCAGGCAGCCGCAAACAACAAAAAGTACAATTTTTTTCATTTTCCAGCTCTCCTCCTTTTCTTTATGTAGCCGATTATAGTTAACGCAGGTATGATTCCTAACCCTACGATAAGACCAAGAAACTCATAGATAGAATTAAGGGCATCGGCTTGGATCCCACTTTTGGGTATGACAGCAATAATACATAGAAGTGGAAGATGGGCATAAACAACATATTTTTGATATTTCGGCTTTATGGAAAAAAACTCGCTTATGTTTCGTACCGATGAATATGTATACAGTAACAACCATGCAAAGAACCCCGGGATCCATATGATAATAACCAGAGTTTCCAGCCGTTCCAAAAGCGTTACGGGAAATTCAATGGATTTTGATAATATCAGGGTGGGATATACCATGGTTTTTATCTCTTCTGCACCAAATACCATAATCGTAACAGCAGTTAAGGATATATAAAGAATGGTCGATATGCCCATTGCTGCCATAAACCAACGGAAAATACCTTTAATGTCCGATATGTACCGGTGGAAATAAGTGATGATTCCATATCCGATTAAGGATGTGAAAGCAGGCAGGGCACCTTTTACCGTGTTGATTGTATTCTCAAAAAGAATTGGTTTCAAGTGCCTCGTTTCCATTCTTGAATACGGAAGAATAAGAAGTAAAATCAATGGTATCATAAACACAGGAAACATAAAGTCGATGGACCCCACTATGACTTTGGCTCCTCGTTTCGCTACCGAGATGACCCCGGCCGCGACCAATAGAACCAATACAACAAAGGGGGTACGGTCTAGTAGGAATGTTTTCACGGTAGTGACAAAAATTCTCAGAGAAATTCCCGCGCCACCCAGTCCAAGTATAATAAATACAAGCAGGACAACCCTCCCAAATACTTTTCCAAAAAGCAAAATAGGTATCTGCGGCAAATCATGTTTCGGAAACATTTTAACCAGATTATAGGACGTCAGTAAACTCATTAGTATTGCAAGGATACCTCCTAGAAGCATTGATATCCAGGCATCCTGATTGGCAATCACAACCAGGTCATGCTGAATGGTAAGTATGGCAATACCTAAAGTGCTTGAAACTGTGAGAGTCATGATCTGTGCCGGATGTAGGTTAGTTACTTTCATTATCATCATCCCCTTTTTGGATAATCTGCCGTTGTGTATCGTCCGGGTTTAAAAACTCCGGCCGCTTTCCGAATATTTTCTGCGGTCCGCGCAGGACCGAATCTTTCCAATCTCTGATCCGGTAGGGAGTTAATGGCTCCAAATAACCAACACCGAAACTCTCCTGGGAACATACATAGCCTAATAAGGCTAGAAGACCGATGGAAGTTCCAACTGTACCAAACATAGTAGCTATTATCAAAAAAGGTATCCTCAACACCCTCGTTGCAAAATTCAAACTGTAATCAGGAAGGGTAAAGGAGGAGATGGCCGTAATGGCAATTACAATAACCATAACGGGACTTATGACTCCTGCTTGTACAGCTGCCTGGCCAATAACCAAACCTCCTACGATGGAAACGGTTTGACCTACAACTCTGGGCAAGCGGATTCCGGCTTCCTGCAATATTTCAAGAATAACGGTCATCAAAAGCGCCTCTATAAAAGCTGGGAAAGGCACTCCGGTCCTGGTGCCTGCAATGGACAAGACGATGTTTGTAGGAAGTATTCCCGGATGAAAGGATGTCAAGGCTATGTAGAGGGAGGGAAGCAAGGCCGATATAAAAAATGCACAGTATCTGGTGAAACGAATAATGGACCCTATAATCCATTTTTCATAATAATCATCCACACTTTGCAAAAGCATCGGCAGGCTTACGGGAACTAA
This sequence comes from Bacillota bacterium, assembly GCA_023419605.1. Taxonomy (GTDB): domain Bacteria; phylum Bacillota; class Clostridia; order Acetivibrionales; family JAEZXR01; genus JAEZXR01. The sequence continues at coordinate 40,643 of JAEZXR010000045.1, forward strand.
AATAACATCCGGAGTACCCTCCACAACAATTCCGACTCTGCCTTCCATCAGAGCCGGAATTACTTTATCCGGACGTTCCGTTATTTGAATTAAAGGAAAAATGCTGTTGGGATTGTCACTGATCAAATGGGATACCTGGTAGGAAGATACCCCATCATCAATATCAATCCGCTTCATCCGGTTTCTTACCTCCTTGACCATCTCCTCCTGTGCAATTCCCTTGATATGTATGATAATTGCATCATTTTTTGAACGCCTTCCAATCTTATGAGCCTCAAAAGTCAGGTTTGGGTCCTTTACCCTTTTTCGAATTAATCCCAGATTCTCCTGCAGGTTCTCAACAAAAGATTCCTTAGGGCCTTTTACCGAAGGTTCCATCTTCGGTTCTCCTATACTTCTACCCACCAGTTTTTGTGTTCCAACAAGCAAGCCCTGAGCATAACCCTCAAAGAGGATAACGGTACTCCCTGACAAAACTTCCAGTATAATCTCATCGAAGGTATCCGCTTCCTCTATGGTACTTGTACTCACCAAAGAATTTTTGATTACCTGAAGATTCACTTTTTCCTTACTGCCCTTGATGATTACGCTATCTTCAACCATTAATGGCTTAACGATAGATTCCTGAATAATTTCCTCATTCACCAGGGTAGTAACGAATATTACAGCGGCTTGAATACCCACACTTCCGACCGTTAGTTTTCTCTCCCTTATATCCCAACTGTTATTCAATGCATTCCTAATCTGGGTTATATTTTCCTCTATATCCTTTGTTAATCTGAGATTCTTGTATGTTTTATCCTGATCCCTATGGGAGCTCTCTTCTTTTTTCTTCTTGCTTGCTTTAGGTTTGTTAAAAAAATTCATACTACTACCACCAATAAAGATTTTTTCCTTTGAATTATTAGCATATTGTGGCAGAATTATAAACAGAAATACAAATAATAGTTTTAAAAGTAACTGAATTGTTTCTATTCGAACTGTAATTTTTCGATATGTTCTCAAAGAAGGCCAAGCAGTAAAAAATTTCTACATAAAAAAAGCACTGGTATTTTCATACAGTGCTTTTTGATCCATGTAGAGTCGTTATAAAATATATCTTCATCTACAATTTCACACAGCCTTCTCGGACGACAAACTTATATAATATTACTTTCTATACAGCATCCAAGTCACCGATTGTTAGGTCGTTTAGGTGCAGGGTCATTCTTATAAAGCACGATGGGCATGAAGTCTCTGACAGGCCTGCAAAAAAGATGAAGTGTTATTTTCACTCTTCCTTAGTAGGGTACTACATTTGTGGCTTGAGGCCCACGCTGGCCTTTTTCGATGTCAAATTGTACCCGCTGACCTTCTTCCAGAGATTTATAGCCTTCCGCTTTTATGGCAGAAAAGTGTACAAATACATCTTCCCCACCTTCTCTTTCGATAAAGCCAAAACCTTTTTCCGCATTAAACCATTTTACCGTTCCGACCATTTCCTATTGCACCTCCAAGGGTTTATGTTTTAATGATACTTTTGTTAGATTTTTGTATCATTTATTATTAGTATGTTGATATCTATCTTAATTTATAATTAGAGTTATTACATTAATTAGCAAAATATTCAAAACTATTTATTCTTTGATCTTTAGGCTGTCTCCATAAATAGGCGAAGGCCTTCTTACTTCTTCGGACTCAGTATCATGGTCATACTTCTTCCCTCAAGCTTTGGGGGCTTTTCTACGACTCCTACCTCTTTTACTTCCTCAGCAAACTTTCCCAGTACTTCGTTTCCGGATGCAGTGTAGTGCATTTCTCTGCCTCTAAACCGTATACTGACCTTAACCTTATTTCCATCCTGTAGAAACTTGTATGCATTCTTTACTTTAAAATTAAAATCATGATCCTCGATTTTAGCAGACACTCGTACTTCCTTCAAAGCAGTAACCTTCTGGTTTTTCTTTGCTTCCTTCTCTTTCTTTGCCTGCTCAAACAAATTTTTACCATAGTCCATTATTTTGCATACTGGTGGTACCGCGTTGGGAACTATTTTGACAAGATCCAGATTTTTAGAATTTGCCAGCATCTGCGCTTCCTTGGATGACATAACACCTAACATGGCTCCATCGCTGTCGATGAGTCTGACTTCCTTATCTCTTATTTCCTCATTAATCGGTAATTCATTTTTTCGAATCGCCAACACCTCCGTTATTATTTTTCACACAAAAATTATATTTACACCTATTCGATACATTGTCCAAAATTTTAAACTCAGTAGGTTTTATATATTTTACGCGCTTGTATCTCCGTTTTATTCCTTCGCACAAGTTAGCCCGGATACTGTAAAATTGTTTCCGAACCTACATGGTAAAATGGAAGGAAATTAAAAAAGGAGAGCATAAGCTCTCCCTTTAACTTACCACCTATTACCGAAGCTTCTGTTGTTGTTTCCGCCAAAGCCTCTGTTATTGTTATTTCGCTGTTGCTTTCTTGCTCTTCTGCAATCTGCACATCTCTGTGGTTCGTTTTCGAAACCCTTTTCCTTGTAGAAAGCCTGCTCGTTTTCAGTAAAAACGAATTCTGTATTACAATCCTTACAAGTTAAAACTTTATCTGCCATTTCTATATACCTCCTTAATTTATTTGGATTTTTATTTCCTAACATCCCACTCCAACAAATTAAAGAGAGTTATATTGTAAAATAAATCAATCCATGTCATATATAGCGACTAGCATGATAACTATATCATAATTATCAGAAGAAAGCAAGCCTTTTTTGCAAATTTTGTAAATACTTTTGTTTGCAAAGCCTGCTCTTTCTTGGATGAGGTCTAAGAAGCTCTGCAAACTTTTACTTTGGAAATCCTTTTTTCCTCTATTTCTTCGACCTTGAATACTATACCCTTATATTCAATAAAGGGGGCTTCCTTCTTTTCGGGTATCCTGCCCAGCTGACCCATTACAAAACCACCTAAAGTATCGAAATCTTCTATAGGCAGGTCAACCTCAAGGAAATCCTTAACAGCCTCAAGATCGGTGGCCCCATTAATCAAAAACGTATTCTCATCCAGCTTCTCGATCTCTTTTTCCTCTTCATCATACTCATCAAAAATATTTCCCACGATTTCCTCAATCAGGTCTTCGATGGTTATGATCCCTGCAGTACCGCCGTATTCATCAATTACTATGGCCATATGATTTTTCGTCTTTTTAAATTCCTTAAATAACTCATCCGTCTTCTTAGACTCCGGAACAAAGTATGCCTTCCGAATTATGTCCCTCAGGTCAAAGGGTTCGGGTGCCGCCTTTTTAGCATAGGCCAGCAGGTCCTTTGCATATAGTATTCCGATGATGTTGTCAATATTCTCCTCATAAACAGGAATTCTGGAATACTTTTCACTGATCACAACATCCATAAGGACGTTAAGTTCCGTATCACGATCAATCGCAACAATGTTTGTACGGTGGGTCATGATTTCCATGACAGTTTTATCACCAAACTCAAAAATATTATCAATCATTTCTTTCTCTGTTTCCTGTATTACCCCTTTTTCCTCTCCAACATCCACCATCATCCTGATTTCTTCTTCCGTAATATTTTCCTCACTTATATCGGGGTTTCCGCCAAAAAGCCGGATGATAAAGTTGGTTGATGCTGTCAAAAATCTTACGAAGGGCCTGGCAATACGTGACACGAAGCTTATGGGGCTTATAGCGAACATCGAAATTTCTTCCGGCTTTTGCATCGCTACCCTTTTCGGTACCAATTCTCCCAATACCAACTGAAAATAGGCTAACACGATAGTGATGAGTGTTACACATAATACTTTAATAACAGACTCATCGACGGGCAGTCCCGACGATACCACCACGTTCGTTAGCCGATCCGCAAAGCTTTCGGCTGCAAATGCACTGGCTAATAACCCGGATAGGGTAACTCCTACTTGAATTGTTGCAAGAAACCGGCTTGGTTCGCTAATTAAGCTCTCCAGTAATTTTGCTTTTTTATGACCTTCCTCTGCCATCTTCTTAATCTTCTTATCATTTAATGAGATAATTGCGATTTCCGAAGAAGCAAAGAATGCATTTACTCCTATCAATGCAAATAACAGAAATAATTGCACAATCAGACTACTGTCTGTTTCCATTTAATTGTCTTCCCCTTTCGATAAATAAAAAATATGAAATAAAATATTTTGACATGACAAAGATATTTTAATGCCGCAGGCATAGAAAACGCGAGGATATAAGTTTATGACGGTATATAAGAAAGATTTTTGCACAAGATAAAAAGCATAAGTCGCCCTGTTCCTTACAGTTACTAGGGTGATCGTCCATTTATTAATTCCATTCCTTTCTACTTAATGTTATCTTTAATGAAAAATATACTATAAATTTTTATAGTTTGTCAATGAGTTTCCAGCCGCTTACATAAATATAGTACCCGTTTATATAATTTTATCTGCCTATTCCTCCGTAATTCGTGACCAAACCGCTCGATATATTGTATTCTCAATGATTTCGAATTAGTATTGCCCGAATAAATTTATGAAGATAGCCGGTATCGAAAGCCCGGTTACTCATTTTATATGTTTATAAAAGGGTACCTGTTCAAAATGAACAAGCACCCTTTTTAAATTCATGGCATAGTTAAAGTTTACTGATTATCCTTCCATCCCCTTTTCAGTTTTCCCACTTCCCCACTTTGTCAGGGTTTCAGGGAGAGAGGTCAGTGCCGGCAGCAGGATAGGCATTGCAATAAAACTCAGCATTATCAATCCCGTACACACACTGATAGCCAATTGCATCAAAGTCTGCAAACCGGAGGGAAATAATGTCGCGAAGGTTCCGGCAAGAATAATGGCGGCTGATATAACCACACCTCCAATGTTTTTGGCGGCCTGAATAATTGCCTGCCTCGGTGAAAGCCCACCATATTCCTTGTAACGCATCATCAGGAAAATACTGTAGTCCACGCCCAAGGCGACGATCATAATGAAGGAAAAGAAAGGTACATTCCACGCCATTCCATCGGATTTCAGCAGATTCCGGGTCAGGAAGCCCGTCACAGACATGGCAGTGTAATAGGAAGCCATCAGGGATATGATAATGTACAAGGGTATCTGCAAGGATCGTGTTACCAGAATCAATACGATGAAAACACCAATAAGCACTATGAGCTGTGTTTTTGCAATATCATTTGTAGCAATAGTATTCATGTCATTTGTACGGGATGTTTCCCCGGCAGGTCCAAAGATTGCATTCGCTAATGGGGTTCCTTTAATGTTATTGGACAAGGTACTGTTAATCTCTGTTATAGTTTTAATGGCATCATCGGAGTAAGGGTCACTTTTCAAAGTAACCATCAGTTTTACCGTTTTTCTGTCTTTGGACATGAATGCATCCAGGGATCGCTGGAAGTCTTTATTTTCCGTAGCCTCCTTGGGCAGGTAAAATGTCCTGGAACCAGATAACTGCGTTAAAAAGCCGGCAGCTTTATTAAGCCCATCCCCGATTGCCTTCAGTCCATCCGAACTCTGCCCCATTCCATTTTTCAGGGTTTCCATTCCGCCACCCAGGCTGGAAAGCCCTTCGTTCAGCTTTTCCTGTCCGCTTTTTATATTTGAAAGACCTTCCGCTATTTTGCCCATGTTTTCAACGATAAGGCCTTGCCCTGCACTGCCTTTTTCCAAGCCGTCGGAAAGATCCGCCGCTCCTGCCTGGAGCTGTGCAAGACCGCTTACAATCCGGGTTTGCCCTTCACTTACCATTTTCAAGGCGGCATTGGCCTGTGTAAAGGACTCCAGGGTTTGTGCATATTGGCCGTTCAACTGCTGCATTCCGGCCGCCAACTGATTGATCCCAGTTATTATGCCTTCTGTCGTCATTTTTAGTGCTATAAAGGACGTATCATTGGCTAACTGCGGGTAATTTCCACTCAGGGTATCCACATATCCACCTAAACCAGTTACCGCATTCTGGATTCCAAGAATCTGCTGTGCTATATTTTTATAGTGATCTCCAAACTGTGTATATCCACTTTGGAGGTCGCCATATCCCTGCCATAGTCTTTGGGTAGAATCACTGATCACAGCAAGATTGTTTTTTATTTCTTCAATACCGCCACGGATGGCTCCGGCTCCGTCTGCACCGCTTTGCAGACCATTCTCCACCTGCCTAAGGGCCCCCGTCAAATCTACCAGACCTTTGTGCAGTGAATCGGTTCCTTTTACCAGCTCATTTACACTGGAAAAGTCCGGGGCCGCCAGGTTATCCTTTATCTGCATCAATCCATTGTAAATCTTTGTAACACCATCATTGCCGGCGGTGACACCTTCTGCAACAGTCCGGGTTTGGCTGCTGGTATAAAATTCATTGATAGGAGAGCCCTTGGGTTGTGTGGGTCCGGAAACCTCTTCTACACCTTCAATGAGCTTGATCCGATCCGTCAGCCGGTCAATGGCAGCCAGAGCCTCATTGTTATCCAGCGGTTGGTCATTTTTAAACACCACCGTAGTAGGCATGGTCTTCCCTTTGCTGAAATGCTCCGCTACCAGGTTAAAGCCCTGGGCAGAAGGATAGGAATTTCCCATGTCCTTCAGATTATCAAAGGATAGGGTTTGATTACTGAAGTATATGCCTGGAATCAATATAACCAGTATAGCTGCCAGGGAAATCAACGGATGCTTGACAGAAGCCGATGTAACCTTTTCCCATAACTTGCTTTCCTTATGACCCTTCGTTTCATGAGAAGGCCAAAACAATTTGGGGCCTAAAAGTTTCATAAAAAACGGTGTCAGTGTCATTAACTCGATAAAAAGCATAAAGATGCCAATAGCAACTGCATTTCCCGAGCGGTACACATCAAATTCAACAAAGCTAAGGCTGGCAAAAGCAATGAACACTGTCAATCCACTAAAAAAGATGGTTTTTCCCGCGGTTTTATACGTGGCGACAATGGCTTCATCTATGGATTCCGTATGTACCATCTCCTCTTTAAAGCGGTTAAATAAGAGAATATTGTAGTCGGTTCCTATTCCAAATAGTACAAGGATTAAAAACATCTGTGTCAAACTAGTGACAGGAAAATTAAATTTATCAACCAGTTGAGCCACCGTTCCCATGGAAGCAAGATAAGCAATTCCAACGGCCAGAAGGGATACTACCGGTGTAACCACCGACCGGAATACCAAAACCAGGACAATGAGTATAAAGACGATGGTAATAACTGCACTCCGGTCTACACCTTTGAAGGTAGCCTTTACAAAGTCATTGGCGATAAAATCGCCGCCCGTCAGATAATGCTCCACAGTAATATTTTTTAACTCATTTTCAATTTCCTTTGCAATGGTATCGACTTCACGCCCGTTTTTTTCGAAGGTTATGGAGACGATTAAAGTGGTTTCGTCCTTCGATAGGAGTTGGTCCTTTGCTTCCGGATTATCAAAAGAATCCATCACCTCAATAACCCCCAGCGCCTCCTTATGGTTCTTTATGCCTTTCAAACCCGTTTTAATTTCCACCATTTCCTTGGAAGATAATTTGTTCTCGTTATGGAAAACCAATAAAGCTGTGGAACCTTTTGCATTTGTCATTTGGTTTAAAATGCTCTCGGCAACGTGGGAGGGATACTTTTCACTGATAGTTCCCTGGCCTTTTTCCCGGATAATGCCGTTGATATCTGGCTGGAACACTGTAAGCAGCAGGGTCGCAACGACCCATAGGGATAGAATGAACCATCGCATTTTGATAATCTTTCTCATTTTTAACACCCCTTCTCATGATTACTTTAATAAATAAAATACCTTTTTTAGTTTCCTTCATTCTACGAAACCTTTGTCCCGCTGTGAATTCAAGACATACCTCCTTTAAAAATATAAATTGTGAACGAATGTTCATTATTACCGTAAAAAAATTATTTGAACCGCTCGATAATATCATTAAAGTACAGAATTAATAAGTGACTCATTAACTCTTTGATTCTTTCCTCATCCTTACAGTTTCTCAATATAACAAGCATTCCCTGAACCAGTGATGAAGCAACAACGTAAATGATCAATTCATCCTTGATTTCAACCCCTATGCGGGTAAACTTCGGTACCAGTTCACATTTGAGCCGGTTCTCGATCAGGCTGATAAGTTCTTCCGTAAAGTTTTCATATTTGGAGCCCCTACTTTTATCAATTAATATTATGAACTCCGTACTATATTTATGAAAAACCCCCATAATTTTTTCAACAATATCCATGATATAGAGAACCTGAATACGCTGCTCCACGTCATCGGTTTTACCCACATCGAAAAGCACAGTCATAAGTTGTGTATGTACAGGTTCCATGATCTCATTAAACAGTTCGTCTTTGTTTTTAAAATATCGGTAGACATTTCCCAGGGCTACTCCCGCATTGTGGGCAATAGTCCTCATGGAAGCATCTACATATCCATTCTCCTTGAACTCTTGAAGCGCAGCTTCCAGGATTCTAATTTTTACCTCTTCTTTTAAATATTGCACAAATGAACCTCCGTTCACTAATAAAAATAGTATAATACGTAGAGTTTAAATTGTAAATAGCTTTACCCTTTTCTTATCCCTGATGCAAAAGGCAGCATATTTCACCGGACTAATGGCTTTTCAACTGCTTGCGGTATTCCAATAGTTGGATAACTCCGCTTTCTGAAAGCGGTTTGCTAAAAAGATACCCTTGAGTTTTATCACATTTGTGATGTAATAGATACTCCAATTGCTCTTGTGTTTCTACTCCTTCTGCCACAACATTTACACCGGACCCCATGACCCATCATGATGATGGAACCCGTCAAGGAATCATAGTAGGCAAGATGATGCAGCTTCTGCTGATACTCTTTTCGCTCGGTAATATCAATGACCCGGCAAATTGGATGCTTTTTCTGCTCTCATTGCAGACGGCCTTTCCTCTTGCTTGAAGCCATTTGTAATCGCCCCTTCGCGTCTTCATCCGGTATTCAGAGCTATAGAATGATTTCACCCTTTAATCCTTTTTCAATAATTAAATAGTTTACAACATCCTGATTTTCAAACAATATATCAATCTCGCCTCTTTGAAGTGCATTTAAAGCCTCTTCCACCGTTACGTAGGATTTGTAATCCGCGACTCCAAGTTTAGATTCCAGCAGCTGCCCTGAGTATTGGTCCCTGCCTACTTCAATGGCATATGCACCCAAAGTGTCCAGTGTGACCTTACTTTTAAAATCTTTTTTGGTATAGATCGCCGTAGTGTAATTTAACTATAGAAAAGATAGTTTCGGTTTAATGCGCTTACATCCGATATCCAGCTTTATAAAATATAACAAAACAAGGGTTTTAGAATTTTCTAAAACCCTTGTTTTGTTTGGTGCCGAAGGCCGGACTCGAACCGGCATGTAGTCACCTACGCTGGATTTTGAGTCCAGTGCGTCTGCCAATTTCACCACTTCGGCGTCATTTACTTGCTGCTTAAGTATAATAACACATACCTAGGGCTATTGCAAGTACTTTTTATAAAAATTTTGTTAAAATTTTTACCTTGCTATAAGTATCTGTATAATCTCCTTAGTACTCATTCCCTGTCGAATCCGGCATTCCTTTGCGATAATGTTACTGGCATTACCACTGTTTATCATTTCGGAAACAAACGCCTGGGCATCCGGAATAAGCTTGGCCTCCAAGAGCTTACCTGCAACAGCTACAGCAGTATCTCCAGGACTCACTGTAATAGTTACTTCTACCACCGGAGAGGGTGTCGGAGTAATCGTTGGTGTTGGAACCGGTGTTGGTGGTACAGGAGTGGGCGATGCCTCCTGCTTGGGCGTCGGTGTAATAAATATCTTGGATTCCCGTATCATCCCAAGTCCTTCCGCTTTTTTCATAATCTCTTCATCACTCATGCTTTTCCCGGTATCCAGAGATGAAGAATATACAAATCCGGCGGTTGAAGTTAACACGACCCCGATCCCGATACCCAGCAGCACGTTTTTTATATTAAACTTCTCCATAAATCCCCCTAGTGCATCAAATTCCCGTCTTTAACTTATTTATGTTCATTCCGAGGATTAGCTGAACTTCCCCTTTTCCCATATTTAAAGCCTTGGCAATTTCAGCATCACTCATCCCTTTTTCTACCATCGCTAATACTTCTCTGTGCTTGTTATTGATCACATCCGAACGAATCGGTGATTTCTCAGGCGACTCCACCGCCGTTTGAGGTATAACAGTCTCAATTTTTACTTCTTTTGGGGGTTCCGGAATTTGATCCTTGAGTTTGCCCATTTGCTCATCGATTTTACTCATCATGGCAGCTAACTGCGTACTTCTTTTATCTACCTGGTTGATTACATAATCAGAAAACTTGTTAAGCTCATCCAGCATTTGCTCCGAATCCTCTATCACTTTAGCCAGTTCTCTTTTTTCTTCTTCCAGCCTGGCCGCATAATCGGCAGATTGCTTTTTATCCAGGAGTATCAACACCAGAGAAAAAAGAATTGCTGTAATTCCTATTACACTTGTACCTATATAAAAGCCACTCATTCTGCCACCTCAACCTCGTTATTTACACATACTTTCGAAGACTTACAGACGGATATCGATTCTGCTGGTTGTATACCCCGGGCCAGCGTTTTCTTTCGGTGCTTCTTCCTTTTTTTCATCCTTCTTTTTCTTTCGCTCTCCCGATTCACCTTGTTTCCTCTCCTGTTGGTCCCGAATGGCAGCCTGCTGGCTTTTCTCCTGTGAGTAAACCTGCCGGGTAGCGCTCTCGGCTTTGTTTTGCAAAGCCGATGCTTGACTCTGCTGGGCTGCAATATTCCGCTGTGTGGTTTCATTGTGTATTCGTGAGACCTCCGGAGTCTTCGGGATCATTACCTGAAAATCTACGGGCTTAATGGACATATTCTACACCCGTCCTTCCTTGATTTTATTTATCGATAGGGCCTACCCGCACATCTGCACCATCCCTATAGAGGGTACAGTATTGTAGGGTTTCCTTAACATACATCATGCAGGAGCCTATGGATACCCGGGTACCGGGATAAATAAAGCTTACCGCTTTTATTTTACCCGGCAGATCCTGATGCAGCTTCATGTCAAGCTCAAGCATTTCGCTTTTCAACTCTTTTAACCGGGTAGACAAATGGATTTTTGTCCGTATGCTTTTCACCATCATCTCCCGTTTTTCCTCATTCAAACTGCCGGTTTGCTCCAATTTCTGCAATATAGTAACGGCTTGCTCAGCCTTTTTGATGTCATTTTCAGCATTGCTTATTTCTTCTTTTACAATCTTGTACCGCTCTCTTACGGTAGGGTCAAGGCCTGTTTCCAACTCGGTTATTGTAGCAAGATGTGAACCGATGACTTTTGCCCGGACTTCACGTCCAACCTTACAGTTTCCTCCCACCAACAGTCCTTTTCTCCCTGTCAGTTCCAGGATATTTCCACATTTTACGGTACTATGCATAATGGCTTCCGAGGTAATATTGTTTTTTGCCTCCACTATACTGCTTTCGATGTATTTTGCTACAATATTTCCTCCGCTTTGCAGTGAACCTTTTCCCAAGCCATGCATTCCTTTTCGAAGTATGATATCTCCACCAGCTTTAATTGATGCAGCTTCAACCACTCCCCATACTTCTACCGTCCCGCCTGCTTCTACCGTAAAACCGGATAAAACATTTCCCCGGATAACAACATTACCGATAAAACAAATGTTGCCGATGGAATTATCTACATCATCCTTTACTTCATAACAGGCAAATACATTGATTTGCTTATCTTCATAACTGACTTGTCCATCAATGACCGAAACGGCATATCGTCCATCCTCACTGATTCTTACATTTCTGCCTCTCGGCAATATGGCTGATTTTCCAGGCTTCCCTTTCACAGGCAGTCCCAGGACATTCATTCCATCCTCCGGGTCTGTGGGTGGAATCAATCCACACAGCTTCTGTCCGCTGCGGACATTTTCAATCAAATTCAATTCCCTAAAATCAACACGACCATCTTCCAGTATCGTAGGTTTACTGTCCTTTTCAATATCAAAATAAAACTCAACGCGTCCATTTTCACCGTTTACCGGCGGTATGCCTACCGCTATGCATACATCTTCACCAAAGACCGGAGCCTCCAGTAAACGCTCTATCGCATCGTTTTTAAGCCCGAAGACAACATTATTGCTTTTGAGGATTTCAATCAGGTCCTTGAACGCAGGCATGGGTGTTCCTGGTTGACCCGTTATCCTCAGATAGGCTTCCATCCCATCCGATGAAATAGCTACCGCGAACATCGCCGCATTTCCCTCAATACTTTCTCTTTGGTTTCCTACATTATATTCCAAATTCATATTGCCCCCTGAATTGAAAAAGATACACTAGCATACCCCTTCACTCGCCGTCTTCAATCGCTAAGCAAAGTTTTATGTCTGGTTAGTTTCCCTTTTAGTCTGAATATCGCTTTTGTATGCAGCTGCGATATTCTGGACTCCGAAACTTTCATAATGGCACTAATTTCTTTTAGTGTCAACTCTTCAAAGTAATATAGGCTGATGACATTCTTTTCTTTCTCCGGCAGCTTATCAATGGCATCCCCAAGGATATCCTTCAATTCCACCATTTCGATATGGCTTTCCGGCCTGTCATCCTTATTGGTATTGGGTACATCCACTCCGACTTCATAGTTTTGCTCCAGGAAATCCTCCAGCGATACCATGGAAGAAACACTTACATCATTAATCAGTTTATAGAAATCATCCAATTTGATTCCCATTTTATCGGCAACTTCCTTGTCCGAAGCAGAATGTCCCAACTGGTTTTCCAACTCAGCATATACCTTTTCCAGTTCCTTGTTTTTCTGCCGCAAAGAACGTGGAACCCAATCCATCTCCCGGATGCTGTCAATGATGGATCCTCTGATTCGAAGTGAAGCATAGGTCTCAAATTTGACACCCTTGTTCAAATCGAATTTATCAATGGCGTCAATAAGACCAAAAACACCAAAGCCAACCAGGTCATCGTATTCAACATTAGACCCAAAGTATATGTTTAATCTTCCAGCTACAAATTTAACTAGGTGCGCATACTCTATTATCAGCTTTTCTCTTATCGCAGGGTCTTTACTGTCGCTATATTGCTTCCATAATTCAATTTGGTTTGTATTATTTGATGACATAAAATCCCCCATCGTCTACTCTTTTGTATTCCGTTGCCATTCGTTCTTCTAACTTCGTTTATATCCGGTACGGTCATTAAATCCAACCTTGGCAGTTAATGACCCACACAGCAAGGTTCATCTCCGTTACCCTGTAAGATTATTCTGTGCGAAGCATACTATCTTTGCTCATCCTCTTTCAAACTGGACCGTATCACCTGGCTTACTTTAAGTGGAGTAAACTCCTCCTCGTATTCCTCACGGAGAGACGCATCATCCACTCTGAAATCTATGACAGAACCATTTAGGTTGCTTTCTTCCGTTTCGTTATCCAGTTTTCTACTTATGTCCTCTTTATTCTTTTCCTGAATATCCTCAATAAGTTTAACCAGAATCGAACGGATGACCATTCCAATTACTAAAAAGGCTACCATGCAAAACAGCATCCTAAGATAAATATCCTTTTGCCCAGCACCTCCAAGGAAACTAGCCATACCTATTATCATCGTCATCAGAGCAGCTAGAATATAAGGCAACTTTCGTATGTATTCCATACATATCCCTTTCCTGCTTATATATATTTGACTCCATGGCCGACGGTCTTAATCGCTAACTTTCCATCCTCGGAATAAAGCTCGATGGTGCGTCCGTAATTTCCCCCCGTATCCTCTGCTATCACAGGAATTCGCAATTCCTGCAGCTTTTCCTTTGAAGCCGCTACATTCCGAAATCCAATCCGCATTAAATCGGAAGACTGGTTCAAAGCAAACATTTGTGCTCCTCCTGCAAGCTTTGCCACCAGATTTTCCTTTTTTGCGCCCATTTTCACCATATCCTCCAGCAATTTTACAATCGCTGTGTCAGCAAACTTAGCAATATTTGAATTATTTCTGGATTGAAGGCTTGATGGAAGCATTACATGGGCTAGCCCAATTATTTTTTTGCTTCGATCATATAACGCCACCCCAACACATGAACCCAATCCCAATGTTGTCAATACACCAGGATGGGAAGAAACATTCAAATCAGCCATCCCTACCTTTACGAAATCATTCATTAGCAGTTAACTCCTAACATTCTAAGTAGTGTTTCATAAGAATCAATGTCAGGGACAAGGAAGAAGTCTCCAACTACCTTGCTTGCTCCTTCGGAAAACTCCGTCTCTATATATAATACAGTATCTCCAACTTTTCCAAATTCAATGGCAGGTACACTCAAAATAGCGCCAGCCATATCGATTGCCATGTCCGGAACAGAAGCCACCAGTTTGGAATTCGTCAGCATGGATAAGGCGGACAAATATGAACCCGTGAGTATATTGCCTATTTCCTTTAATGCCGATAAATCCATTTCGGAAAATTCGTCCGTTTCATTTGGCTGCCTGCCCATCAAGATGTCTACCAGCGTGTGTGCTGCCTTCTTTTCAAGCATGAACATGATGCTTGCATTAATATCGCCTGAAACACCCAGCAGAATTCCCACAACGATGGTTTCAGCACCCATGATTTCGCTAACTTCATCAAACTCAAGTATCCTTACCTTCGGTACATCCATATCAACTCTTTTGTCTAACATCCGGGCAAGTGCCGTAGCTGCATTTCCCGCTCCGATGTTTCCTATTTCACGTAATACATCGATATGAAGATTGCTCAAATCATTAAAATCCAGCGCCATATTCACACTCCTGATAAATACTATATTCTTACGAGCTTTTCAAGATCCAACAATGTTATAATGCGGTTATCGAGTTTGCCGACTCCCATGATATACTCTATAGCACGTTCAGTGCTAAAACTGGTTACCGTTTCGATGGATTCCTCAGTCAATTGTGTTACCTCAGCAACAGCATCAACAATGATTCCAGCGGATATTTCCCCGATTTTCATAATAATAATCCGGGTATCTTCGCTTTCTTCAATCTGTGGAAGATCAAATTTTTTCCGGAGATTTATGATAGGAATAATCTCTCCCCTCAAATTGATCACCCCGTTGATGAAGTCGGGTGTTTTGGGAACTCTGGCGATAGAAACCATTCGCTCAATAGTGGTTACCTTCTGGATATCCACTCCATACTCTTCCTTATCCAGCTTGAAAACCACAAATTGCCGGGTTTCAAATCCCTTATTTGCTTCCATGCATTCTTCCTCCTTTATTAATTTTATCCGAAAGCTTCCAGATGCTTTCCCATGATCCTAAACGATGGAATTAACATCAATAATCAGCGCGACATTACCATCGCCAAGAATCGTAGCTCCAGCAATACAGCGAATACCTGAAAGAAGTTTGCCGAGGGATTTTATTACGATTTCCTGCTGCCCAATCAAGCTGTCCACTAAAACCCCGGAAAGCTTGTCCCCTTTTTTCACGATAACCACTGTCAGTTGTTTCTGCTGCTTGTCTTCCTTCGGAACCTCCAGCACCTTGTCCAGTCTGACAATTGGCACCACCATGTTTCTAAGGAGTATGACTTCCTGTTTCTGCACATATTTTATTTCATCGGGAGCTATGTTGATAATCTGCTGTACCGAGTTCAGCGGAATAGCATATTTCTCATTTCCCACAAGTACCAGCAATGCTTGAATAATTGCCAGTGTTAGCGGAAGACGAATGATGAATTTGCTTCCTTTGCCGGATTCCGTTTCTACTTCTACAGCACCGCCCAATGCCTCAATCTTTGTTTTTACTACATCGAGACCGACACCTCTGCCCGACAGGTCTGTAATCTTATCTGCGGTGCTGAAGCTGGGCTGGAAGAGGAAATCAATGATATCCTTCTTTGAAAGGCTATTGGCAATATCCCTGTTAACAAGACCTCTTTCAATGGCTTTTGCTTTAACACCTTCAACATTTATACCGTTTCCGTCGTCTTCAACCTCTATCACGACATTGTTTCCATCCTGGTAGGCTCTGAGGTAGATATGGCCTTCAGCCGGCTTATTGGCGGCTCTTCTTTTTTCCACCGACTCAATCCCGTGGTCTGCAGAATTTCTGAGGAGATGTATTAATGGATCCCCGATTTCATCAATAACAGTTCGATCCAATTCCGTTTCTTCACCGGACATGGACAGTACAATCTCTTTTCCCAATTCTCTGGATATGTCCCGTATCATCCTGGGGAATCTGTTGAATACCGTTTCCACAGGTACCATTCTTACCTTCATAACCGCATCATGGAGGCTTGTAGTAATCCTTTCAAGGTATTCTACGGCTTCATTGCTGCTTTGGCTCCTGCTTTCAGTGTCTGCTCCCTCCAGCCTTGTTTTTATGATAATCAGCTCGCTAACCAGATTCATAAGAACATCCAGTCTGTCAATATCAACTCTGACTGTTTTACCGGTCTTGGACTTTGCATTGGCAGTCTGAGCCTTTTGGCCAGCGCTATTTTCCTTCTCCTGATGAACTTCGGGAACTTCTTCCACCTTGCTCACCACAGGAACCTGTATGGAATTTCTCTGAGCAACGGTTTCCAAGATCGCCTTAGACGCCAGGGGTGTAATGGTTACCTTGTCCACTTCGGCTACAGAGCCCAGTTCCTTTTGCAGATATTCTTCATTATGCTTGGTTACTACAACAACTGTGAATTCAAAGTCAAACTTTTCATCTTCAATATCTTCTACTTTAGGAATCGATTTGATAACGTCCGTACACCGTTCCAGTGTCTGGAATATGATAAAGGCCCTGGCTGCCTTCAACACACAGCCGTTATTCAGTACAATGTGGATTTGATATGCATTCAATGCAGCTTCCAGGGCATTATTGATTACATTCTGGTCATATTGGTTAATCTCAAGGATGGTAGGAGAGAGAGTTTCACCCGCAGTACCCTTTTCAGAAACGCTACTTTCTTTTTCGGAGAGAACCGTTTCTTCCGGTACATCAGTTTCCTGACTTTTCAGCGTTTGGTCCAGTGCCTGAATAATTTCGTGATAATGATTTTCACCCTCACTTCCACTATTGGTTATGTTGGCAACGTAGTTTTCAAGAGCATCCAGGCACTTGAAAAGAAGGTCGATCAGCTTGGTAGTTGCTTTGATTTCTCCACTTCGCAGAGCGTGAAGGACATTTTCCATATCGTGGGTCAAAGTTGCCATCCTGCTGAATCCCATGGTACCTGCCATACCTTTGAGTGTATGCGCTGCCCTGAAAATTTCGTTGAGCATGGCACTGTCCTGGGGATTCTGCTCCAACTGTAGGAGAGATTGATTTAGTCCCTGCAAATGCTCCTTACTCTCATCGATAAAAATTTCCAGATACTGATTCATATCCATTATATCTGCACCCCCATAAAATTCATTATCTCTCTTGTAATTTCCTTAAGAGGAACCACGATGTCCACAACCCCTGTCTGAACCGCAACCTTCGGCATTCCATAGACAACGCAGCTCTTTTCATCTTGTGCAATAATATATCCCTTGTTTTTTGCCTTAATATTTCGGATTCCCTCACTTCCGTCTCCACCCATTCCCGTCATAATTACTCCAGCTACATTATTTAATCCGGTATCTGCAACTGAATTCATCATTACGTTTACTGAAGGCCTGTGTCCTCCGACGGATGGATTTTGGTTCAGCTTAATCCGCAAGCATCGATCAGTCCCCGTCCGTTCCACCAGCATATGGTAATCACCAGGCGCAACATACACAAACCCCGGTTGTACAGGTTCCATGTCTTCAGCTTCCTTTACGGTAACCTCGCTTAAGTTGTTCAATCTTTCTGCAAGAGATTTGGTAAACCCTGCCGGCATATGCTGTACTACAAAGAATGCGGCCGGGGCATCACCGGGTATCACCGGAATCACATCTTGCAGTGCCCTGGGCCCGCCGGTGGAGGTTCCGATAGCTACCAGATATTTTATGTCGGAACAGGTATTGGGTTGTCTTTCAATCGGTTTTTGCCTTCTGCTTATGACAGTGCTATTGGAATTCTGTTCCCGTACCACTGTATTTTTAGCCATTTTTACCTTTTCAATAACTTCCCGCTTTTTTTCCTCCCCCGACATGCTAAAGATATTCGTAGGTTTTGTGATGAAGTCGATAGCCCCATTTTCAAGTGCTTGCAGAGTAGCGTCCGCTCCCTCTTTCGTGAGGCCGCTGAGCATGATAATGGGCATCTTCCTCTTTTTTAATATTTCTTTAAGGCAGGTTAACCCATCCATCACAGGCATCTCCACATCCAGCGTCACTACATCGGGATGAAGAGCCGAAATCTTTTCTATTGCCTCTACTCCATTTTTTGCCGTATCCATTACATTGATTTGCGGATCACTGTTCAGTATATCCGATATGACCCTTCGCATGAAGGCAGAGTCATCTACCACTAAAACATTGACCTGTTTTCCATTCGTTTTTGCCATAGACCCCTTCAACCCTTTTATGGTTTTGTCCTTTCCAGTACTTCCAAGCAAAGGCCTTACCGGACATGAACCATCATCCGATAATCATTTGTTCGGAATATACTTCCTTGATGTTGTGTTCCGCAGACCCTAACTAAAAATATAGTACGAGTCACTTAGTGAAAGAAGCTGGCAAGCCTGCTCATAAAGCTTCTGGCACCTGTTTCTTCCGTACCGGAAGAACGGTCGTCTATATCAAGCAGCCCTCTTGCGATACTGGCTATGGCTTTTGAAGCCTGGCTTTTAGGGTAACAAATGGTAAAGGGCTGTTGAAGCTTCACAGCCTTAATTACCATATCATCCCTAAGTAGATACCCTAAAGAACGTATCTTTAACCCTAAAAATTTTTCAGAAACCATGGTGAGCCGGTTCAAAACGTCTCTGGCTTCCTTTTCATCCTCCGCTCTATTAACAAGCACTTTTACAACCTTGTCCCTGTTTCGGTTCGATATCATCTTTACAAGGGCATAAGCATCAGTAATCGAAGTAGGCTCCGGTGTCGTCACTAAAAGCACTTCATCCGACGCCATAACAAATTTCATGACACTATCCGACAGACCAGCACCAGTATCTATTAGTATAATATCACAAATGTTGTCAAGAACTCCAATATTATTTAGAAAAGTTTCCATTTGTTCCTTGTCCATTTTGACAAGTTCTTCAACTCCCGAGCCTCCGGATAGAAACTTGATATCCTTCGGGCCCTTTGCGAGCACCTCGAGAATGCTCTTTTGGTTATGGATGACGTCTACCAACGAATACTGCGGTATAATCCCGAACAACACGTCAATATTTGCCAAACCAAAATCAGCATCCAGTATCACAACCCGTAATCCCAACTCACTGAGGGCAACTGCAAGATTTACCGTAACATTGGTTTTTCCTACGCCCCCTTTACCGCTGGTAACAGTAATAACTCTGGCACTGCTGTTGTGGTTTTCAGTCTTTTGTTCTTCACTGTGCGATGTCTGTCTCGATTTTAAATTTTCTATAATCTGTCTAAGCCTGTCTGCCTGGTCTTTCATTAGCAATACTCCCTATAAGATTTTTAGTAATTTTATCGATATCGGCCAATTCAATATCATCGGGCACACTCTGACCTGTTGTTATATAGGAGAGGCATTTGCCGGATAAATGCCGCGCATTTGCGATAAGTCCTAACGATGTACTTTCATCGATTTTGGTCAGAATCAGTTTATAACTTTGGAGAAAAGAATAATTTGCCAGAATCTCTCCTACCACTTTGCTGCTGGTAGTGGCACTTATAACCAGATAAACTTCGTTTGTATCTGTTAAGGATATCAGCTTGTTCAATTCCTCATACTGAACCTTATCCTTATAACTCCTTCCGGCAGTATCGATCAATATCAATTCCTTGTCCCGGTAACTCTCCACAGCTTGTGAGACTTCATCTACGGAGTAGAGTACCGTTAAGGGAATTCCGATAATCTCCGCATACGTCTTTAACTGATCCACGGCAGAAATCCTATAGGTATCTGCTGTAATCAGTCCCACTGATTTTTTATGGAGCAATGTATAGTTAGCTGCAATTTTCGCCAGGGTCGTTGTCTTGCCGACCCCTGTGGGACCACTGAATATTACAATGGTCGGTTTTCCATCTTCTCGCAGCTTGATGGGCTGCGGTTTCCCCAGCATGGAGGCAACCGCATTATACACTGCAGTGGCAGAGTCATTGATATTACTGTTCTCTGCCGTTCTTTCACCTGCCTTTTTTATGATGAGCTTTGCAATCTCAGGTTCCACATCATTTTTAACCAGATTATTATAAAATACCTGCAGGAAGCCTTCCGATCCTTTTACATCCTCTCTGGTATCCGGTTCTGCATTTTGTGGATGGGAACTCATTTTATCATATATTTTTTTAAGGAGCCCTTCCATTTGATTCACTTTGGTTTCCAAATGAAGCAGCTTTTCATCCTTCTGTATTACGTTTTCAAAAGAATTTGCCTGGGTAGGTATACCAGCTTTCCTCTGCTGTAAGGACTCCTCTCTGGACAGCCCTTTGATCACCGGCTCCTTCTTGCTTTCATCTACCGCCGCAAGCACTTCAACCATGGGCTTCGCGAAGAATTTGAACAAGCCCTTTTGACGCACTTTTTTGGTATTGAGAATCAGTGCATCACTTCCCAAGTCCATTTTAACTTTTAATATGGCTTCTTGTGTGTTGCTCCCTACATACCTTCGAATTTTCATTTTCAGACGCTCACCATCCCCACTGATTGGACTTCTATAGAAGGATCAACTTCATTGTAGGAAAGTACGATCAAGCCCGGTATCACCTGTTCCGTCATTCTTTTGAAGTATAACCGTACTACAGGTGAAGCCAATACAACCGGCTGCTGCCCCAGCTTCAGCAGTCTCTGAACCTGCTTGGAAACACTGTTGATGACGGAATTGCTGGTAGTAGGATCCATGGCCAGATAATTGCCGTGCTCCGTCCTCTGCAACGAATCCATAATCATTTGTTCCAACTTCGGATCCAATGTTATAACATTAGACTTATTATCTGCAATAAATTTCTTTGAAATTGCTCTTCCAAGGGATTGTCTTACATACTCCGTCAACATATCCGTATCATGGGTAACAGGCGCATAATCCGCCAATGTCTCCAGAATGCTCACCATATCCCGTATGGATACGCCTTCCTTCAGAAGATTTGCCAGGACCTTCTGGATTTCACCAACACTCATTACCTTTGGAACCAACTCTTCGACAATAGCCGGATAACTCTGCTTTACATTATCGATCAACGTCTGTACTTCCTGCCTGCCCATCAACTCATGTGCATACTTTTTAATAAGTTCCGTCAGGTGTGTTGCAATAATGGACGGCGGATCAACTACAGTATAACCCAGCATCTCAGCACGGTCTCTCTGGGCTTCCGTAATCCACAGGGCGGGCAATCCGAATGCAGGCTCGGTAGTTTTTATACCATCCAATTCTTCTTCGATGAATCCAGGGTTCATGGCCATAAAGTGATCCAGCAAAATATCACTTCGGTTTACCTCAACCCCTTTTATCTTAATGACATATTCATTTGGACTCAGCTGAATATTATCTCGAAGCCGTATAACAGGTACAATCATTCCCATCTCAAGAGCTAACTGTCTACGGATCATAACAACTCGATCCAGCAGGTCTCCCCCCTGATTCACATCCGCCAGAGGAATAATACCGTAGCCGAATTCCAGTTCAATAGGATCTACTTGAAGCAGTGAAACAACATTCTCCGGCCTCCGGATTTCCTCCACTTCGTTTTCCTGTACCAAAACTTCCTCCTGTTTTTGAGCTTCCTTCCGATCTACCATCATCCTGTATCCGACAAAGGCCAAAACAGCTGCTAAAAGCAGGAAGGGAACCTTCGGCAATATGAAGGAAAGAACCACGCACATTCCTGATGCAATATACAAAACCTTTGGATTATTGAATATCTGCCCAAGCATGTCCTGACTCAGGTTCGAATCCGAAGCTGCCCTGGTAACTATGATACCGGTAGCTGTTGATATGAGCAGTGCGGGAATCTGGCTGACCAGCCCGTCTCCCATAGTCAATATGGTATAATTCTGAAGGGCAAAGGTGATATCCTCGCCTCTCATGACTACACCAATGATAAGGCCACCGATAATATTGATAAATGCTATGATAATACTGGCAATGGCATCCCCTTTAACGAATTTGCTGGCACCGTCCATGGCACCGTAGAAATCTGCTTCTCTTTGGATGTTACGCCTTCTTTGTTTTGCCTCACTATCATTGATAAGCCCTGAATTCAAATCGGCATCAATGGCCATTTGCTTACCGGGCATCGCATCCAACGTGAACCGGGCCGCAACTTCCGAGACTCTCTCCGAACCCTTTGTGATAACAAGGAACTGCACAATCATGATAATAAGAAAGATAACAAATCCAACCACGATATTTCCCTGCGCAACAAAGTTCCCGAAGCCGGCGATAACCCCTCCTGCTTCTCCCTCCCCCAAAATCAGTCGGGTTGAGGTAATGTTGAGCGCAATCCTAAAAAGCGTTGTTATCAGCAGTAAGGAAGGGAAAATTGATAATTCCAGCGCCTCTTTGGCATAAACAGTGTTAAGCAATATCACAACGGAAACCGATATATTTATTGCAAGGAGGACATCCAGAAGTATGGCAGGCAAAGGAAATATAATTACAAGTACTATGCTTACAATCAGTATCGCTACAGCAATATCCATATTTTTCACTGAACTTTTCCTCCTTCATCGGTAACATTCATTTTATTTACTCTACAATCTACATTCATAAAACGCATTTTTCAAAGCTCCCGCAAGTATAGGATACTTACTATTTTTTCAAACTATATACAAACGCCAGAACCTCGGCTACTGCCTGATAGAGTTCCTGCGGTATTGCCTCACCTATCTCCACTGTGCTAAAGAGTGCCCTTGCCAGTGGCTTGTTTTCAACGATCTCAATATTATTTTCCTTTGCAATTTCCTTAATTCGCAAGGCGATGAAATCCTGGCCCTTTGCCAGTACCTTTGGAGCATCCCCCTCACTTTGATCGTATTTGACTGCTACGGCAAAGTGTGTCGGATTTGTAATAACAACATCCGCTTTGGGAATTTCCTGCATCATCCTCCTCATGGACATTTGTCTTTGTTTTTGTTTAATCTTTGATTTTATCTCCGGATTTCCCTCCGTTTGCTTATATTCTTCCTTAATTTCCTGCTTTGACATCCTTAAATTCTTCTCAAAATCCCACCACTGGTAGAAATAATCGGCTGCAGCCAGGAATATAAGAACATAGCAAATCCGAAGTGCAACATTGATGGAGGTAGCTCCGATATAAGTTGCCACTTCCACCGGCTCCATCGCCGCAAGATTCAATATATTCTCCGCTTCCCCTTTTAAGTATGCATAGGCCGTGTAACCAATGATTACGATTTTGAGAACCGATTTAAGCAATTCTACCAGGGCTCGCATGGAAAAGATCCTCTTCAATCCCGAAATGGGATTGATCCGATCAAATTTAAAGCCAATGGCTTCCAAAGTAAAAAGAAAACCCACCTGTGCGTAGCTTAAAATCAACCCGCTTATCATAGCAATTGCGAAAATAGGACCCAGTGTCTTCAACAGTACTGAAAGCGATTCAACAAAAATCTTGGATAATATGCTAACTGTAAATAAATCGTCCTGGCCGGAGTATTCTTCAATCAACCGTATAAAGAAATTTCTGATCTCTCCATATATTGTACTGCCGAAGAGCTTTAAGCCAATAAATACAAACAGGAGAACAAAAACAGTGTTGACTTCCTTACTCTGCAAAACCTGGCCTTTTTTCCGGGCATCCTGCCGTTTCTTCGGCGTGGCCTTCTCTGTTTTGTCTCCTTCGGCAAAAAGCTGCAAGTTTACTAGAATAGGGGCAATGGATTCATCCTTTTTTCGTCGGTTCATTTTTTTAATCCCATATCCTTTATAAAGTTCAGCATTTCACTGCTCATACCATGAATAAGCATATCTACGATGGAGACAAACAAGGGGATGGTTAGTATCATGACTGCAAGACCAAGAAGTATTTTCAGCGGCATTCCAACCACAAAAACATTCAACTGTGGTACTGTCTTGGATATAACTCCCAAGGCAATATCCGTCACTAAAATCGCAGCGACGATAGGAGCGCTAATCTTAAAGCCGATAATAAATATATTTCCAAAGGCTCGCAGCATGTCATTCATTAAATCGGTGCCAAACACAGCTCCACCCAGGGGAATAAACTTGTAGCTCTCAAATAATGCCTTAATAAGGATGTGATGGCCATTTGCCATCAAAAACAACAGCATGCACAATATAAAGTAAAAGTTGGAGGTAATAGGTACTTGGATATTACTCATGGGATCGATTACGTTTACCATACCGAAGCCAATCTGCATATCGATAATCTGCCCTGCCATATAGATTCCAATAAAAATCAGATAGGCTACATACCCGATGGCAATACCTACAATAAACTCTTTTGCAATCAAAAGGCTATATTGATAAATGTTCCTGTAACTATCAAGCTCCGGCATTGTTACTGTATTCATCAGAATAATGGCAAGAAGAAAGGAAAATCCAATTTTGATGCCTGTCGGAACATTCCTTCTGCTAAATATAGGCGCTATTACAAATAACCCTGTCATTCTTACAAATACCAGTAGAAAAACATCTACCGCATTCATTGCCATTCCCAACGGTATTTCCAAAAGATCTCCTCCAGTATGCTGCATCCGCAGCCTTTTGGTCTTATTACTTAATAAACTGGTTCATGTTTAAATACAGATTCTGCGTGAATTCCACCAGAACTCTCAGCATCCAGGAACCAAACAATGCGATTCCCGCGATAACAGCCAGTATCTTGGGAATAAAAGTCAAAGTTTGCTCCTGTATTTGGGTTGTAGCTTGGAATATACTGATTGCAAGTCCTACAATCAAGCTGAGCCCCAGCATGGGGGCCGAAACCATCAGTACAACCCGAAGTGCATTCTGTGCCAAATCAATTACTGTTCCCTGATCCATGATTCCTCACCCCACCCTATCGTATGAATGTATTGATAAGCGATTTCGTTACCAAATTCCACCCACCGGCCATAATGAAGAGCAATATCTTAAAGGGCAGTGAAATCATCACTGGAGGAAGCATCATCATCCCCATGGACATCAGTGTACTGGATACCACCATGTCGATAATCAGGAACGGTATAAAGATCAAAAAGCCGATCTGAAAAGCAATTCGGAGTTCACTGATCAGAAATGCGGGAATTACCACCGTCATGGGTAATTCCTCAGGCTTTACAGGCGTTTTAACATTCGCTAGTGAAGTAAATAGTGCAAGGTCCTTTTCCGAGTTCTTCATCTGCTTCAGCATAAAGTTCTTCATGGTCCCTGAGGCAGAATCCAAAGCAGCCTGTTGGGTAATCTCTCCTTTAGAGAAGGGTTGGTACGCCTTTTCATTCAATTCAGTCCCCACAGGTGCCATAACAAACAAGGTAAGGAATAATGCAAGCCCGATTAAAACCTGGTTTGGAGGCATTTGCTGCGTGCCCAGGGCATTTCGCAAAAACGAAAGAACTATGATAATTCGGGTAAAAGAGGTCATCATAATCAGAATGGAAGGTGCTAAAGACAGAACCGTTAATAACAGCAGGATCTGTATGCTTGTAGTCACATCCTTCGGACTCTGGGCAGTTCCGATGTTAATTCCATTCTGCGTGATTGATATCCCAGGTTCGGCAAATACGCTTGAAGGCAGCATAACAACCAATATAAAAACCAATAATGTAATGGCACTTACCCTTTTACAGTTCATCGACCTTCTCATCTCCATCCTGTCCCGTTCCTTTATCCTCTCTTGAAGTTAAGTTTTTCAATCGATTCAGATTATTACTGAATGCATTGCTGTAGCCCGGGGAAGACTGCTCCCCAAGCTGGCTTTCCAGATCCGTCGCTTTCCTTCGGTCCCCTTTAAAGTTTAGCACGTACTTTTCCAATACAGCTCCAAAATTCACGGGGCCTGCAGTTTCAGCAGAGGACTCCGGCTGGTACCCCTCCAGCTTCACCTGAGTTAAAAACTCGATACTTTTTCCGGAGGAAGCAATAAGCAAATGCTGGTCAGCAACCTTAACAAGATGGATCTGTTTGTCCATGCCGATGCTTACTGTTTCAATGATAGTAATATACTTGCCTTTCAGCGTTTTCCCAGCTTTATTCCCGATATACTTTGTCGTTACATATGCCAGGAATACTATAGAACCAAATACAATAAAGAAGCCCAGATATTCCATGATCTACCTCAATTCAAATCGCCTAAACAATCAAAATTCCACTTGCTATCCAATAACCTTTTTAACAGCTTCAAGAACTCTTTCGGCCTGGAACGGTTTAACGATAAAATCTCTCGCTCCCGCTTGTATGGATTCAATAACCATCGCTTGTTGTCCCATGGCGGAACACATAATGATCTTCGCCTCTCCATTGGACTTCTTTATTTCCTTTACAGCCTGAATACCATCCACTTCCGGCATGGTAATATCCATGATAACCAGATCCGGCGTAAGCTCCTTGAATTTTTCAATCGCCCTGGCACCATTTTCAGCTTCACCTACTACCTCATAACCATTCTTTGACAGGATGTCTTTAATCATCATCCTCATAAAGGCAGCATCATCAACAATAAGAATTCTTTTAGACATTTTCCAACCCTCTCCTTAAACATTAGTTTGAAATCAAATGATGTAATCTCACAGTCGCCTGGATGGATGTATAATATCGGTGATGCGTACACCGAAGCTTTCATCGATCACTACA
Source organism: Bacillota bacterium (assembly GCA_023419605.1). GTDB lineage: Bacteria > Bacillota > Clostridia > Acetivibrionales > JAEZXR01 > JAEZXR01. Next base: position 67,516 of record JAEZXR010000045.1, read on the forward strand.
ACCTCACCTTTAGCGATCGCCTTCCCGTTTACCAGGATATCCACCGGTTCCCCGGCCAGTTTGTCCAATTCGATAATAGATCCCTGTCCAAATTCCAGAATCTCTCGAATCAGCTTGTGCGTCCGGCCCAGTTCCACCGTTACCTGAAGGGGTACATCCATAATCAGGTCAATGTTTTTCTTTTCATAAATCATTCTATTATCTTCAAAAGACTGAAATTGGGCAGGCTGCACACTATAATTGTCTCTGCCGCCCCGTGGAGGTTCATTGTAGTTGTAACCGTATTCCGCCGGATTCTGCATACCTGCGGGCGGTACCCGGTATTGGCTGTCAGCAGTTTGCGAGGGCTGCTGGTATACGGTTGGCTGCGGTTCCGGAGCCGCATTTTTCTGCTCGGGCTTGCCTGGTTTGCTATGTGCCTCATTCGATTTTAAAAGATTCTCAACCAGGCTTTGCGCAAAACTCATGGGCAAAAGCTGCATAATCTCACTATCGATCAGGTCTCCTACTACCATCTTAAAAGCAATTTTAACAAGCTTTTCCGAGTCGTTGAACTCGTGATAGGTTGAATCGGAGCTAAAGTGAATCACAAAGGATTTTGGCGGAGAAATATCGATTTTCTTATCAAACATGGAGGACATGGAAGTCGCCGAAGAACCGATCATCTGGTTCATGGCTTCCCCGATGGCGCTTAAGTGCAGGTCAGTAAGCTCTCCTGCCGTATTGGTACCATCTCCTCCCATCATCAGATCCGTTATGATCTTAACATCCTCTTCCTGCATGATAAGAAGATTTGACCCCACCAGTCCCCGCGTATATTCAACTCTAACAGCTACATAAGGAATGGTATACTGTTCGGATAATTCTTCCCAGGTCGTTACACTAACCTTCGGAGTCGTAATAAGCACCTTTTGTCCCAACAGCGTGAAAAGGGTTGTTGCAGAAGTACCCATGTTAATATTGCCAATCTCTCCTAAGGCATCTGCTTCCTGTGAACTCAGTCCTTTGTCTGTATCTAAATCATTTGAATCAGAAGTAGAGCTTCCTCTCAATAATGCATCAATTTCAGCTTGCGAAAGCATATCTCCCACTCTAATCTTCCTCCTTTCGAATCACTTCGCTTATTTTGATTGCAACTTTATTCTTCCGTACCCCAGGTGTTCCTTTGAATTTGAGTAAATCCCCCACCAGGATATTCAATTCTCCATTGATGTTGGTGTCCAATGGCATGACATCACCCAACTGCAGTTCCAGAAAATCAAGAACGGAGATGGTGGTGTTACCTAAAACTGCCCGCACAGGAATCTTTGTATCGCGAATTCTGGTTTCAATAAGTGCCTTTGACTCTGCCGTTGTCTCCTTCTGTACCGTCGAATACCACAGCTTCGTGCTTAGCTTCGGTATTACCGGCTCCAGCACCAGGTACGGGAGACATATGTTCAATATGCCTTCCACTTCACCAATTTTTGCACTTAGCGTAATGAGTGAAACCATCTCTGTCGGAGATACGATCTGTGCAAACTGAGCATTGGTTTCAATTTTTTCGAGCCTTGGCCGGATATCGACTACATTTTCCCAAGGTTCCCGCAAGAGATTTAATATCTGGATAATGATTCTTTCTACAATCGCTATCTCGATCTCTGTAAATCCTCGCACTTTTTCAATGGATGAGCCCTTGCCGCCAAGGATTCGGTCAACAAGCGCATAGGCTACCGGAGGTGCCACTTCAAAAATAATTGAACCACTCAGGGGTGAAAAGTCTACAACAGCCAGCAGAGCCGGGTTGGATATGGAGTTGCTGAACTCGCTATAGGGCAGTGCCTGAACTTCAACAACATCGATTTGAACCAGCGTCCGCAAATACCCGGAAAGAAAAGTCGTCACCAATCTCGCATATATTTCATGGATATTGTACAGCGTCTTGATGTGCTCCTTTGCAAATTTGCTAGGCTTTCGGAAATCATGGCTCTTAATCTTCTTTTCCTGGATATTGGTCTGCATCTGTTGAAGATCCAGCTCTCCGGTATTCAGTGCTTTAAGCAGTTCGTCTATTTCATTTTGTGAAAGGATATCTCCCACGTAAAAGCACCCCCTACTGATAAAACCACTCGTTAAAATTAATTGTAAATATGATGTTCCTTTGTTCCTTTTCACTGGAAGACAGTAGTTCATTAATCTGTTTAACCAGTTCCTTTTTTGCGTTCTCCTTGGTCTGCGGCTGTTTCGCTTCATCCAATGTCATGTTCTGGAAGTAGGTAATAATCAGCTCCTTAATGGCTCCATCATAGGATTTGATCTTTTCTTCCACATTCTTGACCCCGGATACCTTTTTCAGGTATACCAGTTCAATATTCGCCTGGATCACTGATGTTTTCTTATCATCCGTATTTTTGAGATTGAAGAGGTTTTTGCTTTCAAAAAGTTTTTTAACCACCAGCTCATCATCTGCCGGTCGTACCATTTCATGTGGTTGTGCACTGCTTGCTGACTTGGTAGGTCCTGAGAAAAAAACATAACCTGTTAAACCTGCAAGAGTGAGTGCAAGAACTGCAATTATGACTAGCAGTATCACTGAGAAACTTCCCTTTGCCTCCAAAATACACGCCCCCTTTATCTTTAGAGTCATCTACCTGATGTCGTTTTTATTCACACTGGCATTCTATCTATTAGCTATTTTATTTAAAAAACTGACTTTGTTTTTATATTCTATCACTTTTTCGACTACTTCTACAATAGTTTCAGTAACTACAAACTTTTTGCCGTTGGTAGTAGAAATCACCGTATCGGGTGTCTCTTCCACCGTCTCGATGAGCTCGCAGTTCAGCACGAAAGTAGTCCCGTTAAGCCTCGTAAGTTTAATCATTCCTTTGTTACCTCCTTACTTCCTGGCCTAAACTTGCAAATATTTCAATTCCATGGTCCGGTTTCCAATCCATGCAGACTGGAAACCGATCCCTGAAAATTACTTATACTTCTTATCTCTTCAAGTTCACAAGCTCCTGCAGCATTTCATCGGAGGCTGTGATAATACGGCTGTTGGCCTGGAAGCCTCTCTGCGTTACAATCATGTCGGTGAACTCCTTGGAAAGGTCAACATTCGACATTTCCAGCGTTCCTGGGTTTAGAGGACCTGATCCGTCCGTACCCGGTTTAACACCTTTAATGAATTCCCCGGAGTTGGTGGAAGGGATAAACATGTTTTCTCCCACTTTGGTCATACCACCCGGATTCGGGAATACCGCCAGAGCTACCATTCCCAATGGCCGCTGCTGACCGTTGCTGTATATACCGCTGATGATGCCGTCCGTTCCGACATTAAAGGTTACCAGGTTTCCTGGTGGATAGCCGTTTACGTCCGTAGGCTTGACGGAGCTGTCATTAGCATACATAGTAAGGGAACTTAAATCCAGTGTAACATCAAAATCCTCAGCACCTGTTGCTGCACCTGGTATAACATTAATTATTGTAGTTTTGCCAGAAGTGATATTACCACTTCCATCAAATGTCACAGCCAAATTAGGATTAGCAACCGACCCCACAACATTACCAGCCGAATCATAAATCTTTGTATCATTGCTTAAAGTCCAGGGTGTATTACCCGCAGTTGGCGTTCCTTTAGTAAACTGTAAATTTATTTTATACTCATTTCCCAAGGAATCATATACCATCATAGGAACTGTAAAGCTGCTATCAGCAGTGTTTAAGTTTCCTCCTAGGTAAGCTTTTGATGTTGCCTCTGCTCCCAATATCATCTTGTTTGCTCCAGTATCATAATTCCTGTAAAGGTTGATAGGCTGAGCTTGTTTGTTAGTATCAAATACAAATTTATTTGTTGTTGCATCGTACTCAGGCTCCCAACCGCAAACACCATAACCATTCAGGTTCAGGTTTCCGATTTCATCAATACCGAAGTTACCTGCACGGGTAAATTTGTAGGTATCCGTCTTGGAACCCTTCAGGATGAAGAAGCCATCGCCTTCAATCATCATGTCTGTCGGATTGTCCGTTCTTTGGGAACTTCCCCTTGTCATAATGGTATCAATGGCGGAGATTCCCACACCGAGACCTACCTGCATCGGGTTTGTACCTGCCCTACCGGAGGCAGAGTCAGGCGCACCGGAGCCTTTTAGTGTCTGGCTGAAAACTTCCTGGAAGGTAACCCTTCCCGATTTGAATCCAACGGTATTTACATTGGCTATGTTGTTACCTATAACATCCATCCGGGTTTGGTGGGTTCTCAGTCCCGAAACCCCGGAAAACATGGATCTCATCATAATAATTTACCTCCTCGCTCTTATTCCTTCAATCAGTCCGGAATAAACAGCCCCCCATATAGGGTCCGGCTGTGTTAAATTTTATGCAAATACTGCACCGTCAATATTTGTAAACACATTATCCTTTAGTTCACTGCTGTTTACTGCAGTAATCACCGTTTTGCTTTTTACATTTACTACAAAGGCCAGATTATCCATAATCACCAGGGAATCCCTCACACCCTTGGCTTCTGCTTTTTTAACCGCTTGGTCGATCTTATCCTTTTGGCCCTGCGTCAGGTTGATATTCCTACTCTGGAGCCGCAACTCTGCGTGTTTGGAGAATTTCACTCCTGAGTATTCATTTATTTTTTCCTGAAGCAGTTTGTCAAAGTTCCCCTGCAGCGGCGGCTGCCTTTGTATTGTTTGAAGGTTTTGAACACCGCGCAGCATCCCAATGTTTTTGTTTATCCCACTACCAGGATGAATCACGTTATTGCCTGCCATACCAACGCCCTCCTTTGCCAGGTCTGGAAGCAATGATTATTTCATTACTTAGTTATTTTTGAGATACTATCCACTGGGACATATACCCTGTCAAGGTTTACCTTGATTTTCCCTTCAGCATCTTTCTCATAGGAATTCAGTATCGCCTTTACCGCTACCTTTTCACCGGTTTTCCTGTCAGTCACCCAAAGCTCAACCTCTTTGCCCGGTTTCCCGTTTGCCGGTAACCGCTCATCCAGATATTTTGTGGTAAAGTCCGGATCTGCCGACGGAGTTTTCGTATAGACTCCGGCAATGTCAACGGTTACATTGTCCATCACCGCATAATCTTCATAGGCTCCCTTTTCAAGTGCAGAAACCTTTCCATTGACTGCAACGATGTGAGAAGTCGTAGAATCATAAACTACACCGTTAACATTGTATCCGATGATACTGGTATAAGCAGATAAATTAGACATACTGTTACTTCCGGCTTCCGTTACATTGGTAATCCGATCTACGGGAACATCCTGTCCATTCACTACAGCATAGGATTTGCCGTTGCTGATCTTTACATTGGTGACGATTCCTTGAATTACTTTGGGCTCTTTTGTCTTTTCATCCGACACAGTTGCAGTTACACCCTTACCGAGGAGTGAAAAAGCTTGCGATTGTGTGATGGTGGTGTTCATATTCTGCATCTGCTCCAGAGAGCTGAACTGCGCCATCTGTGCAATGAACTCCTTATCCTCCATCGGTTTTAACGGGTCCTGGTAGCGGAGCTGTGTTACCAGCAGGTTAAGAAAGTCATCCTTGCCCAAAGCCCCGGTATTTCGATCCGAAGTAGACTTTTTCGTACTATCGATGATTTCCTGTATTGTTTTTTGATTTCCTACTGAACTTACTGCCATTTGCTGTCACCTCCAACTTATAGGTCATTTTTTAGAGATTGCTTTACTAAGCTCTAAAGTCAACATTACTGTCATTGACTTCATAAGGATTGATTCTGCTCAAACTTTCCTCTGTCAATATGCCGGTTACCGTGTGCCCCATGTCGGAACCTTCGGATGAATTTCTATCCTTCCTTCCCGAATACTGCTGCATGTTATAACCTCTGTCGGAATCCTGCCCCACGGAAACGCTGAATCCCTGAATAGAGAGTCCTTGTTTCTCCAGCGTGTCTTTCAGCAGCTGCATATTTGACTCCAGCACTTCTTTTACCTGCTGGTTCTCAGCCACAAATTTCGCCATTACGATGCCATTCTCCGTGACTACCTTCAGTGCCAGTTTACCAAGGCTTTCCGGCCTTAGTTCCATAACCATTTCGGATTTGTGCCCATCCAGCATCACTTTCGCTTTTTCCACAACCTGTGTCATGACTTCATTTCGAACTACACGAATTTCTCCATGTGTTCTGGCTGCTCTTGCAATATCAGCAGTTTTCTGGAGTTCCGAAGAATTAACTGCGTTAATTGCAGCGAAATCCTCTTTGCCTCCTGTCAGGTTGTGGCTTTGTGCATTAGCACCCTCCCCCTGCTGGGAAGCATTTATCGCCTGGATGCCTTCTGCGTCCACAGAATTTGACTTCTCATCCTGCTCCGTTACAGGAACTTCCTTTTTCATAGCAAGGTCCTTGTTCTGCTCCGTCTCAGCAAGTCTTTTCTGGAGACTGATCTCCGACATAAGTTGTTTCATTCTGGAAGCAATGTCCCCCAAAGATAACCCCTCGCTGCTCTGTAAACGGTTTACAATACTGTGGATTCGATCTTCCAGAACTTTGGCCAATTCCCCAAGGTCTGGCTTTGCAGTGTTAACAACTTCGACATTCAGTCCTTCTACTTTTACCCAATCATTGCCGTCGACATTGCCTGAAACCGGCTGCTTCGGTGCCATAACAGCATCTACTGCGGCATTAATTTCTCCCAGAATCTGCTGTAAATTCATTTGCTGCTGTTGGCTTAACCCTAACACTTCAGACAATTTAGAAACAGCTTGGGTACGCATAGCAGGGTCTGTCAGCTCTGACGGCTTAATTCCGAGGTTGGCCAGCATTTGCTTCAGGTCATTGGAAGAAATTCCGAAGATCTCTGCCATTCCTTGCAGCACTGCCTCCTCTTTCACCTTTGCCTCCTCATCAGTATCTACTTCTGTGAGTGGTTCTTTTTCCACTGTATCAGCCGTCTTTTCCACAGTCTTCATTTTGATGGGCTTTTGGCTTACAACCTGCCGGAATGTATTTACAGATTTCTCTGTTTCGTCTGTCATGGGCTTGTCTGCATTCTTTCGATTCATGGAATCCTTGAGGTAGTTATTGAATTTCACTTGCCCCCTATCTCCCGGAAGCTCCAATTTTCTGCTACGGTTTGACGCTGAGATTTGTGTTGAAGCCAGATCCAATATTGTGTTCTGCATTTTCATTTTTATCACCTCCTTTCACAGGTGTTATTTGAACTCTTTAGCTCTGTTAGCTTCCTTGATTGCCGATATTCAAATAAAATTTCGATAATTTTTCTGAAACTTTGGATGCATAGGTCGGGGTCATGGAAGCGAGGACTTCCGCCGCCGATTCCTTCTTCATATTTCTGAGGATGTCCACTACCAGGTCTATCTTTGCAGTTCCCATCTGCTCAAAAATCTTTGCTGCAGCGGATGGGTCCATGGTTTCGTACAACTGTGCAAATTTTTTGGCTTCCTCGGATACTTTCTGTTCCGATAGGATGGCCGTATAAATCCTCTGGGCGTTTTCCTTATCCATTTTCTCGTAGAAATCCTTAAATGCGGCTTTATCTCCAGAGGCGATGATCTCATCCAGCTTTTTTCTTTCATCCGCGAGTTCTTTTTTCTTTTGCTCCAACTGCGCATTTTGTACTTCCAGGTCCTTCTTTGCAGCATCACTTTCTGCTTTTACCTTGTCCTCGGAATTTTTATATAACTGAAGCTCGGCATTGCTTGCACTGACTTCTCCCAGCTTTTTGCTCTGCTCCTGATTTTCCTTTTTTAACGCATTATATTTTTCCGCTAGTTCATCGAAGGTCATGTACTTGGGATCCTCCGGATCCGGCGGCTGCGGTAAAGCCCATTTTATTACCGGGATACCCTGAAGGTTTTTTCTGTATTTCTCACCCATTCCGTTCACATTGTTTTTTACAACAAGGTAAAAGGCGCCCCCCAAAACAAGAAATATAATCGCCATGGCCAGAAGAAATGCTAACAGACCATAAACGACCTTGTTTTCCATAAGCTTTCCAAAAACACCCTTCTTCTTTTCAACCCCGGTATTCGTATTTTTTTGTTCAGATGTTTTTTCCTTCACCATTTTACTCTCCTGCTACTTTTTTATTGTGAGCGTAACCTGCAATTTCATCATTAAACTTTTGTTCCTTTGCCAATTGATGCCTCGTAAACTCCCATAGCTGTCTTTCTTTCAGTTTATCGAGAGTTTCTCTTTCCTGTACAGCCTTCACAAGTTCCCCTCTGCAGCTTTCCACGTTTCCCTCTGCATACCTGACATTTTGCTTTTGAACTTGAACACTTTGCCGTAAATGGGCTAAAAATGAATTATACTCTCGTAAGGATTTTACATCGATACTCTGGCTGGCCCGCTGTTTCATTTCATCCATGCATTCCTGCCGGTCCGTTTCCAGTCGCTGTAATTCGTCCTTTTCCTCTTCAAAACGCTTTACGGCCTTACCCAGCTCATTTTTTTTGTTATCTTCCAATTGTTTTTTTACACTTAACACAGGTTGAAACCTGAATACAAAATGGGACATCTACTCCACCCGACCTTTACTCGAAAGTTATTGTAAAACACACATCAACTGTTCCATAACCTCTTCAAAAGTATACTGATCATGGGTTCCTTGTTCGATAAAACCGATGATGCTATCGATGACACTGATGGCAAAGTCGATTTTTTCATTACTCCCCTTTACATAAGCACCAATATTGATCAAGTCCTCGGCATCTTTATAGACTGCCATGATTTTCTTGATTTCTCGGGCTATTTCCTTGTGCTCCTGGGATACAATATCATTCATAACCCTGCTGACACTGCCTAGAACATCAATGGCAGGATACTGGTTTTTATTCGCCAGTGCCCTTGATAGAACAATATGTCCATCCAGAATACCTCTGGCAGTATCTGTGACGGGTTCTGTCAAGTCATCTCCATCTACAAGCACGGTATAGAGACCTGTAATGGAACCTTTTTCAGAGTTTCCTGCCCGCTCCAACAGCTTAGGCAGGACTGCAAATACGGAAGGTGTGTATCCTCTGGAAACCGGCGGCTCACCGATAGCCAATCCGATTTCCCGCTGGGCCATGGCAAACCTTGTCAATGAGTCCATCAGGAGAAGGACATCTTTTCCCTCATCTCTAAAGTACTCGGCGACAGCAGTCGCTAATAACGCTCCCTTTAGTCTCACCAGAGCAGGCTGGTCGGAAGTCGCTACAATAACGACAGATCTTGCCAACCCTTCCTCCTTTAAATCCTTTTCAATAAATTCCCTTACTTCCCTTCCACGTTCACCGATCAAAGCAATTACGTTAATATCTGCTTTTGTGTTTCTGGCAATCATACCCATCAGAGTACTTTTACCTACACCGCTTCCAGCGAATATACCCAGTCTCTGCCCTTTTCCTATGGTTAGCAGTCCATCAATCGCCTTAACCCCCAGGCACAAGGGCTCATGGATTCTGTTCCTCATGAGCGGATGAGGCGGCTGGTTGTTTACCGGATAATAGCCATCGACTTGTATTTCTCCCTTTCCATCGATAGGCTGGCCCATACCGTCCAGTACCCGACCGATCAGTCCGGGTCCGACGGCCACCTGCTGGTAACTGCCGGTGGCGACTACAGTGCTGCCGGGTCCGATACCACTCATATCCCCTAAAGGCATCAAGAGAACCTTGTTTTCCTTAAAACCAACAACTTCAGCATCAATCCGGCTTCTATTTCTGGCATTCACCAGTCGGCACACCTCTCCAATATTGGTTTCAGGACCGTTGGATTCAATGGTTAACCCGATTACCTTGGAAACTTTTCCCGAATACTCGATAAAGTCTGTGTTATGTAATTCATTAAAATATTTCTCCAGTTCAACACTTAACATACCACTGTTCTCCTGTAAGGAATAGGATACCGATACCTCACGACTCCCTCGAACTTCCTGCTAATTGTTCAAAAGCTTCTTCAATCTTCCTTAGCTTGGTCTGGATTCCTGCATCAATGGTACCAAAAGGTGTTTCGACGATACAGGCTCCACAGGAAAGTGAAAAATCCTTTCGTATATCGAGATTCTCCATACCTCCCAGCATTGCCAGAAGCTTTTCCTTGTTTTCTATCATAAAATCATAGTCTTCGCTGCTTACCTTTAATACTATGCTTTCTCTACTGGTACACCGCTCAAATGCCTGCCGGACCAATACAAGAAGGTGCTCTTTGTTTAAATGGATCTCTTCCGACACAACTTTTTTTGCTATGTCCAAAATCATTTTTACTGCATTGGCTTCTATATTTCTGGCAAATTCCTGATATTCAGCCTGGGCCTGCTGCCTGATCTCAGCAGCTTCCTGAAGCAGAGCTTCATACTGCATTCTGGCTTCTTCCAGTCCGATCTGATATCCGCTGCTTCTAGCCTCTTCCTCTGCAAGAGCAATTCGTTCATTGATCTCAGCTTCTGCTTCCTCCATCAGTTGGGAAGCTTCCATCCTGGCTTCACTGATAATCAGCTCTGCCTGTCGTTCCGCCTCTTCCCTAGCTTCATTGATAAAAGCTTCCGGGTCGTCCAGCATTACTGCGCAGGCTTGTTCTTCCATTGCTTCACGTATAACACTTTCTTCCTGTACAAACAGGGCTTTTACTTCCATCGGATTCCCGATCTGTATCTCATGGTTTTTTAGAATCCTGCTATACAATAATTTCATCTCCTCCGCCTCTGGAGATTACAATTTCTCCGGCATCTTCCAGCTTACGAATAATATTGACGATCTTCTGCTGCGCTTCTTCTACATCCTTCAACCTTACAGGGCCCATAAATTCCATGTCCTCTCGTATCATTTCTACGAGACGCTTGGACATATTGGAGAAAATAAGCTTTTGAACTTCCTCCGTAGCACCCTTGAGAGCAACTGCAAGCTGGTTGTTTTCCACTTCTCGCAAAAATCTTTGAATGGAACGGTTGTCCAGAGAAAGAATATCTTCAAATACGAACATTCTCTTTCTGATTTCCTCTGCAAGATCCGTATCCTCAATTTCAAGCGTTTCCATAATGTGCTTTTCAGTTCCTCTATCCACACTATTGAGGATATCCACGATGGACTGAACACCTCCGGCTGCTGTGTAATCTTCTGTAACAAAGGACGCCAGTTTTTTCTCCAACACCTTTTCTACTTCCTTTATAACCTCAGGCGAAGTACGGTCCATAGTTGCAATTCTTCTTGCTACATCTGCCTGCTTATCCTGTGGTAAGGCAGAAAGAACTATAGCGGATTGCGACGGCTTCAGATAGGATAATATCAATGCAATGGTCTGTGCATGCTCATTTTGTATGGAGTTCAACAACTGCGCGGGATCTGCTTTCCTTACGAAGTCAAAAGGTCGCACCTGCAGGGAAACTGTGAGCTTGTTGATAACATCCAGTGCTTTTTGCGAGCCTAAAGCTTTTTCAAGAATATCTCTTGCATAGCCGATACCCCCTTCAGCAATATACTGCTGCGCAACACAGATTTGATAAAACTCCTCCATGACTTTTTCTTTCTCTTCCGGTGTAACGGCTCTGATATTTGCTATCTCTAACGTCAATTGCTCTATTTCTTCTTCTTTCAGGTGTTTAAATATTTCTGCAGATTTTTCAGGTCCCAGGGAAATCAGCAACATGGCGGCTTTCTCTTTTCCTGAATATTCTGATCTAGTACCACTTCCTCGCGCCAAATAAATCTACCCCCAAATTTTAAAAACAACTCTCGAATCTATATACTATAACATAAATAAATATGGAATTTCCGGTAATTAAAATTAGTCCCAATCATCAGACAGCCAGTTCCGCAGCAGCTGAGCAACAGCATCAGGCTTCTGTTTGACAAATTTATCGATCTGCTTCTTAACTTCAGACCTGTCCTCCAGTTGGATCTCAGGCAGCTCAGGCTCAGGCTCCGGAATATTGAATCTAGGTCCATCAGCAGCCGCAACCTGTTCGAAAGCAGGCGCTATTTCCTTATTGACACGGGCTCTTCGTGGAATTAAGGCAATGAGGATACCCAGTGCAAGAATCAGGAGAAGAGCAAAGAGTCCATAACTTTCTACAGCCTTCATAATGTTATCTGACATTTTAGGCTGTATAACCTCTTCTGGTATTGTCTTAAGCGTTGTAACAGATATGTTTTTAACTGGAATTCCAGTTGCAGAACTCGCGATTTGCTTTACAGTTTGAAGAAACTCCGGTGTGAGGCCGGTATCGTCCTTCACCTTGTTTCCGTAAAGAAGGGTTATAGCACCCGTGGTCTGGTCTGACAGGACAGTTCCGAGGGCTTTTTCCTCTTCCTTTTGGACCTTTGAATAATCATAGTTCTCCGTTTTGTCGGATTTTGTATAATTTCCATTTCCATTGGTACCAAACTGATAGGTAGGAGAATTTGCATTTCCCGGATTTGAGTCCATTCCGGGTGCCCCTGCGGTAGTTCCATTCACAAGGTTTTCCTTGGTTTCCTGTTTGCTGATAAGGGCTCCACTATCCATGCCCTGGGGTTTAACCAAATCATTGGATGTAGTTTTAAGTTTATTGAAATCAAGCACAGGATTTACAACTACGCGGAGGTCCTCGAAGTTTTGGAACTGACCGTTAAACATATCTCTGATGTTTTTCTCCAGTTCCTTTTTCTTTTTAAGCGTCATTTCGTATTGTGTCGTTGAGCTTCCATCGGTGGATGCGGCATCGGGCGAAAGTACATTCCCCTTATTATCCACTACGGTTACATCCTTGGGATTCAAATTCTCAACACTACTGGCCACCATTTTAATAATTCCGTCTACCTGCTTGGGTGTCAACTCTTCTTTGGCTTTAACAGCTACATTTGCTGTGGCCTTTTTCTGCTCGCTGCCTGTTATGAACAAGGATTGTTCCGGCATAGCCAGGGTAACATCCGCCTGTTCGACATTATCCAGCATTTTGAGCTTGGAGCTAAGACTTTTTGCCTTATATTCTTCCCAAAGCTTCTTCTTGTCACTTTCCGTAGTATTGATCTTTATTTTATTAAAAGCATCATCAAAGGTCATTCCGGTAGACTTCGGATAACCCGATTGTACTAATGCCGCCTGTGCTTTATTATTGTCCTTTGAATCGATAGAGATACCCGTTCTGTCATCGGATATTTTATAAGAAAGTTTTTTGTCATCAAGAATTTTAGCCATCTCACCGACTTCTTTCGTATCGGCATTGCTAATCAATGGGACATAATTGGTTTTAGTTACCAATAATATGCTTGCGGTAATAGCAACAAGCAAAACAGCAGAAATGATATAAATTCTATATTTTTGCGATTTTTCCAGGCCACCCCAAAACCCTGAAAGTTTTTGCTGTAACCCTGTAAATACTTCCGGCACGTCAACACCACCCTCACAACATTTTTATCTTCTGTAACGTAAAATTGAAACATCTTATAGCAATTTACTACATCGTTCTGTTTTTATATTTGCATTCTCATGATCTCGCTATATGCGTCCATGATCTTGTTTCTGATTTGCATGGTAAATTGCAGTGCAATATCCGCTTTTTCGGCGGCTATCGTTACCTGATGTATGTTGTCGGTTCTTCCAGCTGCGAATTCCTTTCCCAACTGTTCCGAATCGAGTTGAAGCTGGTTTACCTGGTCCAGTGCATTGTTCAGATATTGTGCAAAGGTGACCTTATTTTCATCACTTTTTCCCGTTTGAGTTCTTTCATTGCCGAGCAATCCAACACTGCCAAGTCCGTATGTATTCGTTAAATTATTTACCGCCATAACTACCTCCTACGACTGACGTCTCTTATCTTCCAATTTCCAAAGCCTTCATCGCCATGCTCTTTGTACTGTTAATGGATGTTACATTTGCCTCATAAGCACGAGTCGCCGAAATCATATTGACCATTTCCGTTATGACATCGACATTCGGCATCTCCACATACCCTGTTTGATCCGCATCCGGATGGCCCGGATCATAAACTTTCTTGAAAGGTGCCGCATCCTCTGTGATCTTCGCTACCCGAACACCCGAGCCTGTCAACCTTTCCTTGCTGCTTTGATTCAGATATTCTGAAAAGGGAACGGAAGAAGATCTTTCTTCAAACAAAACAACTTTTCTCCTGTATGGAGTCCCATTTTCCGTTCTTGTAGTATTGGCATTTGCTATATTCTGCGATATTGTATCCATTCTCAGCCTTTGTGCTGATAATGCGGATGCACCTATGTCAAGAGCGCTTAAGTAACCCATAATTATTTTCTCCCTTCACTGATTACCGATTTTAATTTTCTAAACTCGCCATTCAGCTTTTGTGTTAACGTATTATATTGTATATAGTTCTTGGCCAATGACGCCATTTCATTTTCTATATCAACCGTATTACCGTCCAATCGGTTATTGAGCGCCTGATTGTCTTCCGTCACCCTTAAAGGTATCTTATCGATATTGGCCTTCCCGACGGGTATGTGCCTTTCGTTGGTAGTGAATCCCTTAATCCCTTTTTGGTCCATGGCACTATTAAGAAATTCTTCAAATTGTACTGTTTTGCGTTTATACTGTGGAGTGTCCACATTGGCCATGTTTTGTGAAATCACTTCATTTCTCAGCCATGTAGCATCCAGCGCTTTCTCCAGTACAGTACTTCGATTGAGTATCCTATCCAGCACTTAAAACTCCCCCTAACAATTTAACACGTTAAATCATTTATTATAATTCGACAATTGCTTGCAGTTTCCTGCATAAAGTATCAGATTTTGTCTGTTAAATTTTAATAAAATTACATTTTTCCAGATTTTACACGTTAAATCTTAACATAAATTGTCTATAAATACAACTAAATAATATGTATCAGAACCAATAGCGCCTTATACCTAAAAAGGGTATAGGACCTTACTACTATGTACCACATTTCTACAAAAAAATAACCGGTAGTTTTTACCGGTTATAAAATATTTCATATTTACAAATTTTTCGATCTTTTATGAAAGTTAACTATTCCTTTACATAGTCACAGCTTTCACTGCTGCACTTAATCTGCGATTTTTTATTGGAATATTTCTGAAGCAGGTAGCTTCCGCATTTAGGGCAGGCTTCACCTGTCGGCTTATCCCAAGTCATGAAATCGCAGGTTGGATTGTTTTCACAGCCAAAATACTTCTTTCCTTTTCTTGTCTTTTTAACAAGCACCTTCCCGCCGCATTTCGGACAGTTAACTCCTGCTTCCTCCAGAATAGGCCTTGCATTCCTGCACTCCGGGAATCCGGGACACGCCAGGAACTTTCCAAACCGTCCGTTTTTAATAACCATGTTTCTTCCACATTTTTCGCAGAGGATGTCCGTTACTTCATCAGGGATTTCTATATTGCCGATTTTACTTTCCGCTTCACTAAGGACTTCGGCAAATGGGCTATAGAACTCTTTCATGACTTCAACCCATTTTTTATTCCCTTCCTCAACCTCATCCAGCTTGTTTTCCATTTGTGCCGTAAACTGAACATCTACAATATCTTTGAAATAGTTCTTCATAATATCGGTTACAATTTTCCCCAATTCTGTCGGATATAAAACCTTCTTTTCCTTTTCAACATACCCTCTCGCCAGAATAGTGGTGATGGTAGGTGCATACGTACTCGGTCTTCCTATCCCCTTTTCCTCCAGGGCCTTCACCAAAGAAGCCTCTGTATACCGCTGCGGAGGCTGAGTGAAGTGCTGTTTCGGCTCTATCTTTTTCGGCTTTAACTCTTCCCCCTCCTGCAGTTCGGGAAGGTTGGATTCGGAGTCTTCGCCTTCTTCGTCTTTTCCCTCTATATAAAGGAACATAAATCCCGGGAATTTTACCTTGGAGCCGGTAGCTCGGAAAAGGTGCTCTCCCACCCCAATGTCCACTGTCATGGTATCATATATGGCAGATGCCATCTGGCTGGCCATAAACCGTTCCCATATAAGTTTATACAGTTTATATTGGTCATTGGTCAATGAGCCTCTGATGGAGTCCGGTGTCATGGAGATATGGGAGGGACGTATGGCTTCATGCGCGTCCTGTGAAGCCGAACGATTCTTATAAACTCTCAGTTCCTCAGGAACATACTTTTCTCCGTAATTGTCCTTTATATACCCTTGCGCTTCCTGCTGCGCTTCCGTTGATATTCTTGTAGAATCGGTACGTATATAGGTTACCAACCCCACTGCACCGGTGCCCTTTATTTCAATCCCTTCGTACAACTGCTGCGCCACCATCATGGTCTTTTTGGTAGCAAACCCCATTTTCCTGGAAGCTTCCTGCTGCAATGTACTGGTTGTAAAAGGAGGTGCAGGAGATTTTCTCTTTTCGCTTTTCTTTATTTTCTGGATAATATACTTTTGATCTTCTATAGCTTTTAAAATTGCATCTACCTGTTCCTGGTTCTTTAACTCAACCTTTTCACCGGCTGTGCCGTAAAATTTCGCCTCAAAAGTCGCCGGTCCCTTTAATTTCATTAATTTTGCCGTTATGGACCAGTATTCTTCCGGTATGAAATTATCAATCTCCTCTTCCCGGTCACATACAAGCCGTGTCGCAACGGACTGCACCCTACCGGCGCTAAGCCCTTTTCGTACCTTTTTCCAGAGAATCGGACTTATTTTATAGCCTACAATTCGATCCAGTACTCTTCTCGCCTGCTGTGCATCCACTAAATCCATGTCGATAGGCCTCGGTGCTTTTACTGCACTCTGAACAGCATTTTTAGTTATTTCATTAAAAGTAATTCTGCATTTTGATGATTCATCAACATCAAGCAAATGCGCCAGATGCCACGATATTGCTTCCCCTTCGCGGTCAGGGTCTGTTGCCAGAAAAACCTTTTCTGCATTTTTTGCTTCCTTTTTCAGTTTTGAAAGAAGCTCACCCTTACCACGGATGGTTATATACTTGGGCTCAAAATCATGTTCTACGTCCACACCGATCTGGCTTTTGGGCAAATCCCTAATATGACCTACAGAAGCTTCAATTTTATAGTTCTTTCCCAGGAAACGTCCTATGGTTTTTGCTTTTGCAGGTGACTCCACTATAACCAAGTAGTTAGCCATCTTGTTCCTCCGTATCTATCAAAGTTTAATAATTCCATCGTATTTACTGATTCTACCGTAACCCGTATATATCTATAGTATGGTTAATCGAATTTTATAATACATTAATTTCTAAGTTTAAAAATTTTTCCTGGCAGTTGCTCAATTACACCTTGAAGTTCAAGCATTACCAGTATAGCACTTACATTTTGCATACTCAACCCACTTTTTTGTGCCAGTACATCAATGTGCAAGGGTTCCTGTTGAAGACATTCGGCGATGCTCTTCTCGTCTCCTTGTAAACTCTCCAGCATTGAATTCTGTTTTTTGCTTTCTTTTGTATAACCGCCACCATTATTATGATCGAAAATATCAAAAAAATTTAATTCTTCGATTATATCCTCCACATCCATCACCATTTTTGCCCCGTCTTTGATCAGCTTGTTGGTCCCCTTACTGGTAATGCTTGTTACATTTCCGGGAACCGCAAACACTTCCCGTCCCTGTTCCAATGCAAAATTCGCAGTGATTAACGAGCCGCTTTTTTCATTGGCTTCTATGATGACGACTCCCCTGGAGATACCGCTGATAATTCGATTTCTTGCAGGGAAGTTCTGCGGTATGGGAGGAAAACCCGGCAAATACTCAGAGATCACAGCACCTGAAGCCATGATTTTCTCCATCAAGTCACCATTTTCAGGCGGATAAATAATATCCGGACCGCACCCGAGGACTGCCAATGTTCTTCCGCCTGCGTTTAAAGCTCCCCTATGCGCAAAAGAATCGACGCCTCTGGCCATCCCGCTGATGACAGTAATCCCCCGCTTGGTAAGATCGTAGGCCAGACGTTCTGCAATTCCCAAGCCGTAGGAAGTTGCCTTCCTCGACCCTACAATAGCCACTACTTTTTCCTGTTTCAGTTTACCCCTTACATAGAGTGCCATGGGTGGGTCGTATATATTTTTCAAATAATCAGGATAATCCTCCTGTTCAATGGTTATTACCTTTATATGATGTCTATGAATGTTCTCCATGTGAAGGTTGCTATTTTCCCTCAGCTTTTCATCCATCAGCTTTTTTACGATTCCATCCGTCATTCCAGGTACAGCATGCAGTTCTTTCTCAGTGGTCTTCCATAGGCCCTCCGGCGTACCGAATACTTCAAGAAGCTGGCTGCATCTTTTGGACCCCAATCCCGGTATTGAACTGAGCCATACCCAGTATTTCATGTTTTGCGGCATATCTGTACTCCTTTTTTACTAATCCTGGACTTTACAAAGGAAACCCGACTGTCTAGGCTATTATACCAGCAAGATTCATAAATCACAATATATTTGTCAAAATAATTTCCAATATTTCTCTGCTATTTCAATGATTTATAAGTGAATTTGACTATTGACTCACCATTTTCAAGCTGATACAATAAGCTAGGAAATGGTGAAAATAACTTTCGCTGTAATTTATTGCACTCTGCATGAATAACATGAGAGAGCCGTAAAAAGCAGGAGCAGTATTTTCGCTCCTTGACAACTGAATCAGCATCTTCAGGGACGGGTGAAATTCCCTACCGGCGGTAATGTGACCTATGTCATTAGCCCGCGAGCGCAAGCTGACCCGGTTTGATTCCGGGGCCGACAGTACAGTCTGGATGGAAGAAGATATTTATGCTTAGTATATATGATGTTCCCTGATGCTGTTTTTCAGGGAACTTTATTATTTTATAGGAGGTTTTTGTATGAAAACATCAACAAACAGAATGGTGAAGATCGGCATGCTGTCAGCACTCTCGCTGGTGCTCATGCTATTGATTCGTTTCCCACTTATACCTGCGGCGCCCTATCTGGAATATGAACCGGCAGATATACCGATTATGATTGCAGGCTTTATGTTCGGCCCCCTTTACGGACTGATTGCAACGCTGGTTGTTTCTCTTGTCCAGGCTTTAACCGTAAGTGCCGGCGCAGGACCTGTCGGATTCATTATGCATGTGGTAGCAACCGGAGCCTTTGTGGTCACTGCCAGCAGCATCTACAAGAGAGTGCACACCCTGAAAGGAGCCATCATAGGCCTTGTAGCAGGAACTCTGGCAATGACGCTGATTATGATTCCTACCAACCTCATCATTCAGCCAAACTTTTATGGTGTACCGTATGATGCGGTAGTAGCGTTACTTCCCACAGCACTTATTCCCTTTAATATAATTAAAGCCGGCATTAACTCCATACTCACCATGCTGATCTACAAATCCTTGCGTAAGGTTTTTGACCGCATTCGCTAACACTATTTATAGGAACAAAATCGACATACCAGGAAATCTAAAAAGCATGATTCCCTGTGCAGATACAAAAACCCGCTTCTTCCTTTTAATTGCAATAACGCAAGGAAGAAGCGGTTTTTTTACTGCCTTCCTATCCGGAACCATGCCTCAGCTTTCCTACAAGAAGTTTATTGATAAAAAGGATGCAAGGATGGCTGCTGCTACAGGAAATACAAGCCCACCTCTGACCCATGCAAAGATAACGGCAAAAACAATTCCAAGTACGGCAGCTATGGGTTTTTCCGGAATCGACTTAAAGACACCGGGAAAAAGAAGTGCCCCGAGAGCTGTGAAAGGTATATACATAAGAAATCGCCTTACCACAGGCGGCATGGGCCGTTTCGAAAGCACCGACAGCGGCAGAAGCCTTGGAATATACGTAACAATCGTCATTCCTGCTATAACAAGCATGTAATTCATACACCGCTCTCCTCCCCTTTTCCTTCCTTATAAAACACAGCACCCGCCACTGCCGAAAGCGTCATGGCCGTAATTAAATTCCAACCCGAGGGCAGAATATTAACTATATTCAGAATCCAATTCAAACCTCCTGCACCGATCGCCAGCAGCAATACCGGTATGGATTTTTTCACTTCCGGTACCAGGATAGCTACAAACATGGCATAAAGAGCAATTCCCATACTCTGTTGAATGGATGAAGGTAAAAATTCTCCTATGGCATAACCCAGTATCGTTCCCCCAACCCAAGCCAGATATGCCATGGCATTAAGCCCTAACACAAAGAAAGCGTTCAGCTCTTTCTTCCGGGTAGCCGCTACAGAGAAAGTTTCATCTGTAATTCCAAAAGCAATAATTGACAACAAACCCATTCTCTTTTCCTGCAGCTTTGCCGCCAGTGAAGCACTCATTAGAGAGAGCCGGAGATTCAGCAGGAATGTTGCAAGGATAATCTCCGTTGCAGCGACCCCGGTTTGAATAAGATTGATGGCCATAAACTGGCTTGCGCCTGCATAAACCAGTACAGAGAACAAAGTGGTATGAATAAAGGAGGCTCCAACTCCTTTTGCCAATAAACCGAAAGCGATGGCCGAAGGTATATAGCCGATTGCGATTGGAATTCCCGCGGAAAAGCCCTCTTTGACCCTCGCTCCCCCACGATTGACATGCTCAGTTGCACACTCCATTTTGTTCCCCCCTTTGAGAAATGATATCATATCTTCGTATTTTACACTATTTTCTCGCCTTTTGCCAAGTCTGAATAAAAATTCACTTGCATAAAATAAGCCCACTGTGGTAGAATAAACAAAAATTAGATTTTTAAAAGTAATGAAGAACTACAGTAGCATCTCATGGTTACAAAGCAGAGAGCAGTTTGGCTGGTGAGAAAACTGCAGCACGTGGGAATGGCGAATTACAGTTCGGAACTGTTGTACTGAAAAAGAAACTAGGTACAGCCGGGTCAGACCGTTATATCTTTTGAGGCGCCTTGGTTTGATGTCACCAGGCGTAAAATAAGGTGGTACCGCGAGCTCATCGTCCTTATAGGGATGATAGGGCTTTTTTTATTGCTTTTAAGGCTTGCTTAAAATAGTACTTCCGGCACCTTTTCAGGCTATGGGGCCTAGCTGCGGTAGCCTGAAAAGGCTTTAGCGGAAGTTATATTTTAGCGATCCCTAAAAAATATTATTCTGGTTTTGTAAAATAAAAAGGAGTTGATTCATATGACAAGTGTATTTGATACACTGAAAGAAAGAGGTTACATCCAGCAGGTAACACATGAAGAGCCTGTTAAAGAGTTGCTTGAAAAGGAAAAAGTTACATTTTATATAGGTTTTGATCCTACGGCGGACAGCCTGCATGTAGGACATTTTCTTCAGTTAATGGTCATGGCCCACATGCAGCGTGCAGGACACAGACCCATTGCCCTGGTGGGCGGCGGAACTGCAATGATTGGTGACCCCACAGGCAAAACCGATATGAGGAAAATGATGACCCCGGAAGAAATCCAGCACAATGCAGATGCATTTAAAAATCAGATTTCCAAGTTTATAGATTTTAGTGAAGGCAGAGCTGTTATGGTGGATAATGGTGATTGGCTCCTAAAATTGAACTATGTAGAGTTCCTGCGCGACATCGGCGTCCACTTCTCTGTAAACAGAATGCTGACGGCGGAATGCTTTAAGAGTCGCTTTGAAGGAAAAGGCCTGTCCTTTATTGAATTCAACTACATGCTGATGCAAAGCTATGACTTCCTTGAGCTTTTCAGAAACTATGACTGTAAGATGCAGCTGGGCGGAGACGATCAATGGTCCAACATTCTGGGGGGCGTTGACTTGATCAGAAGAGTTGAATCCAAGGATGTATTTGGAATGACCTTTACCCTTCTCACTACCAGTGACGGCAAAAAAATGGGTAAGACTGAAAATGGAGCTGTGTGGCTGGATGCATCCAAAACCTCTCCCTTTGATTTCTACCAGTACTGGAGAAACACAAATGATAGCGACGTTGAAAAATGTCTGGCCCTGCTTACCTTCCTGCCTATGGATGAAGTCAGGCGGCTGGGAGCGCTGAAGGATGCGGCCATCAATGAAGCAAAAAGAGTTTTAGCTCTTGAGGTCACGAAAATCGTTCATGGCGAAGAGGAAGCGCTCAAGGCGCAAAAAGCTGCAGAAGCACTTTTTGGTGGAAAGGGAGACGCAGAAAGTATTCCTTCTATAGAAATACCTTCCGCTGAACTCGACATGGGTATCAAGCTTTTGGACCTCCTGGTCAGAGCCGGATTAACCCCTTCCAAGAGCGAAGCGCGCCGTGCTGTCCAACAGGGTGGCGTCTATATAAATGAAGAAAAAGTATCGGACATTGACAGCACTCTCAACCAAAGTACTGTAAAGGAAGGACAGCTCTTGCTGCAGAGAGGTAAGAAAAATTTTTGCAGGATCAAAATCATATAATGCATAAAAAAGGTCTCGAAACCGAGACCTTTTTTATACACTAATATAGGAACTCCCATCCAAAGCGATTAGTACCTGCAGTGGAGGATTCCCTCTCAAGAGACCTACAGCATATACAGTATAAGCCCTACCCGGTGTCAAATATATATTGGGTACATATAGGGCTATATCCTCAGTTTCTGTGGGCCTTGCCTCCAATGTATATGTTCCCGGATCCAACGGAACGTGGTTGGTTATCCCT
Organism: Bacillota bacterium; assembly: GCA_023419605.1. Classification (GTDB taxonomy): domain Bacteria; phylum Bacillota; class Clostridia; order Acetivibrionales; family JAEZXR01; genus JAEZXR01. The sequence goes on from JAEZXR010000045.1 coordinate 89,987, forward strand.
CGATATCCAACATTTCTGAATATCCTGGTTCCATCGGGTAAAGTTATGTCCACATTGGGCGTATCCGGTGAAAGGTGTACAAATCGAACAAAAGCCTTACCGGGATCTAATTGCAGGCTCGGATCCGGAATCGTAAATAATTCGATATTTGCCAAAGGATTTATCGCTGCTATCGTCAGAATTCTTCTCCCGGGGATCATAATGCGGGTACTAATAATAGGGTTTGATGTTTGTCCCGCCGGGAAAACAGTAATTCCATATTGTCCTTCCGGCAGTCGCTGATATTCGGTAAATCCCCTATAAGCAAGTCCTCTGGCAATTACATTTCCATTTGCATAAATATCTACAGGAGGTGCATCCGGGGAAGCATGTAATATTCTGATATAGGATACTTCCGGGTCTGCCCTGTAAAAAGGGTAATCATAAAACATGAAAAAACACCTCGATCCATTATACTATTACATGATATGAAGAAAGCGAAGGAAAAGTTCACATAATATCGCAAACTGCCGCCGCACTATTGGCCTGTAGAGTATTTTTACCGAATCCACGGTAACAACTTCACCCTTTACTGACTATAATGAATAGGGGTGATTTTATGTTCGAACATAATAAAAAACAGTACATATTCAAATTATCTAACGGCAGAACTATAAACATTTTCTACAAGGAAAATTCCGGTATATACATAAGTACTTTAAACAAAAGAAACCTCTGGACAGAAGCAGCGCCGCTGGTAAAAGATACTATGCCCGGCTTCAGTGCCGATATGGACAAAACCGACAATATATACATAGCCTTCCAGGACCGGCACGGCAACATAGTAAGAGGCAGCTACAGCGGTGATAATTGGAACGTCAAGACCGTATTGAATAGTAAAAACCCATCTTCCTATGACAAGTATCTCTATACTCTGTGCATCGAAGACAAAGTATTCTACTTCTACGTCCTTGAATATTCCGGTAACAAACTCCTTTCTTACCAGGTTCAAAGCAATAACGGCAGTTTGTCAACACCCAAAGTAATTGACTATGTCACAAGTAGCGCCATTCCCTTTACTGTCATCCATAAACCTCAAAACGAGCTTTACATATTTTATAAATCAAATGATAAAAAAACCCCCTTACTTGGTTTCAAGAGCTACAGCTTCGATAAGGATCAGTGGGGGGATTTTAAAAGTATATCCAATGAAACAGAAGAGGGAAATATCATCGCAACCATTTCCGATTCTGACGGCAACCTACATCTTCTGTGGCAGAAAAAACATCTGGAGAAATTTGAACTGGTTTATAATTGCCTGCACCCAGGTTCGGAGGTTTGGGCAAATGAAAAAATACTGGCTTCTTCTCCACAACCGTTTTACAATTCATCCTTTGTCCAGGTAAATGATCTTCTTCTATGTTATTGGCTAAAGGAAAATTCCATTTATTATGCTACCACCAGTGACAAAGGGGGATTCTGGAGCAAGCAGGATAAATATGGATTTTACGAAACAAAGCCCATCTATTGTATAAAATATAAGCAAAACACAAAAAGCACTTCCACTCTTCCTTACCTCTGGACTCTTCCAGGAAACTTCGTTGGGGGCTACAAGCTGGCTTTCCTAAACGATTCGGGCCTGAAGGCGGGTGCACCTGATATGGAGGAGGTTCGCACAACATTTTCCGAAACATTGAAACTTCTCGCAAAAGACATGGAAGAGTTAAAACAGTCTGTGGAGGACTTAAAAAATCATTTGCAGGAATTGGACATAAAGCAGGAGCAAAATGATATGGAACTATCCAAGATCAGCATTAAAACCAGCCTTCTTGATAACGAAATGTCCAAAATTAAAACCCGCATGGAATCTTCTTTAGAAGTGAAAGGAACAAAAACAACATCGCTAAAGGGCTCTGCTGCGGAAATTATACATCCCCAGCAAAGTACTGCAAATTTTTCCTTTGAGACAGCTCCGGATCCTATGCCCACGGTTTCTGGTCCCAAGTCCAATATGAATGGATCCGTAAGTACGAAAACCAGCGGGAAAACTCCAGTCATGCCCGGTGCCGGCTTCGCAAGCATCACTCCTGAATTTCTTCAAGGTCTCTCCAAACGATAAGAAAAACCACCTGGATAAAATAATCCAGGTGGTTTTTCTGCTTTATCAAAAAATTATGTAATGTTTTTCCAGAATTTACATTACATTCTCTGGCATGAATTCAAAAATTAACACGGTTATTTTCCTTCAAAAATATCAAACTATATATGTAGTTTGATATTAAAGGAGGGACTAAAATGCCAAATACAAATACTCAGCCGGCCATGATTGCCAGCAAAAACCTTACAATGCTGGAAGACCAGCTAAACTATGAGGCTCTTTGCAACAAGAAAATGTCTTTATACTCTACCTATTGCCAGGATCAGAATTTGAAGGATGTATGCCATAAGGCCGCACAAATGCACAAACAGCACTTTGACCAGTTGCTGAACTACTTGAACTCCCACAACAAGCCCGAACAGCAGTAATTAATAAAGTAGAAAAAGGAGGGACTTATAGTGACTCATAACAATGCAAATTTATCTGAAAAGGAACTGTTAAACGATGCTTTAGCAACAGAAAAGCAGCTTTTGCACGTTTACAGCACTTATATAGCCGAATCAACCTGCCCTAACCTCAGGAACGAGCTGAACCGGATCATCGGCGAAACACAGCAGACACAATTTGAATTATATCAGGCTATGGAAAAAAAGGGATGGTACCCTACACAGAAAGCCCAGCTCCAGGAAGTACAGCAGGCATTACAGAAATTCCAGCAGATGAAAAACGAGCTTCAATAAATATACACTGAAAGAAGGGCGGCTTTGACCGTCCTTTTTTAGTGCCTATAGGAAATTATTCTTTTAGATTTCCTATACATGGGGATTGCAAAGGAGACTTGCCTTTGCAGGTGTAAGGAGGATGCTCGGGAGTATAGCTCTGTAGAAGGGAACTATAGGATTCCCTTGCCGAGAATAAGATGTATTAACATCTTGTTTCTTTTCATATGAATTTAAATCATGTAGACAAAAACCTGAAACATTCAGTAAAATATTTGATATAATAGGGACATTACGATTATAAATCTATTAATTTTACTGGAGCTGAACATGAGAACAAAGGAACTTGTTGAAGTAGCCTTAAAAACAGGAGAGATTTTGTTATGCAATGGAGCTGAGGTTTATAGGGTTGAGGAAACAATAACCCGTGTATTTAGCAGCTATGGCAAGGATTGTGAAGTGTTTGTACTATTAAGCGGCATCTTTATAACCGCCCGCGAAGAAGACGGAAATGATATCACGCTTGTAAAACGAATTAAAGGTCACACTTTTAATTTAAAGAAAATTGAGTTGGTAAATTCCTTTTCCAGAGACCTGGTTACAGAACCCCTGGACTACCGGAGTGCCATGGAAGCCTTGGATGCGATTCAACAGGCAGCTACGTATAGCTTTAAAACAAAAGTTCTTTGTTCGGGAGCCACGGCTTTTGTATATGCACTTCTCTTTAACGGGAGCATTTGGGAAGCTATAGCCGCTCTGTTTATCAGTATTTTGGTTTTTTTAGTGAAGACAAGAATCTCCAAAACCGGATTTTTTCAGTTTTTTGAATTTTTTGTTTCGGGTATATTGGTCGGACTTCTCTCCTTCCTGGCTACCAAGGCATTTCCATTTATGGACATCGGTAAGATTATCATAGGAGCGGTTATGATTCTAGTACCTGGTGTAGCCATTACAACAGGAATCAAGGATGCACTCTATGGCGATATCGTATCCAGTCTTTACAGAATCTCTGAGGCCATCTTTATTGCTGTTGCCGTTGGCTCGGGCGTTGGAATTATATTATCAATAGGATTGAGGTATTTATGAGGGAATTGATTCTTGCTTTTTTTGGCAGCCTTTGCCCTGCCATACTTTTTAATGTTAAAAAGGAAAGATTTTTCTGGGTCGGTCTATCCGGTGCCATTGGATGGGCGGCCTTTACAGGGTTGGGTGTCATTACGGGACAAGTCGTCCTCCCTACCTTCGTCGGAGCGCTTTTTGTTGGGCTCTACAGTGAAACAATGGCCAGGATCATTAAAACACCTGCTCTGGTTTTTTCCGTATCAGGAATTTTTCCCTTAGTACCAGGTCTCGGGGCTTACCAAACCGTTCGCTTTATGGTTGACGGCAAACTGCCGGATGCTGCCAGCAAAGGGATTGAAACTGTAGCCAGTGCGGGAGCTATTGCACTGGGAATCATGTTTATGTCTGCGCTTTTCAAAGTAGTAAAGAGGTTGAAAAATCCAGGCCTCCCCCATTAACCCTTCGTTTTGGTACAAATTTTTGAAAATGAAAAATAAGTAAATAAGAAAAAGCAGGCTAGTTCTGCCGAACTTCAGAACTGTCTGCTTTTTACGTTTTTCCTTCACCTTTAGACTAAGGAGCAATCGTTATTTTCTTATTTTCTTCACCGCTATGACTAAGGGAACTGTGATAATCACAGCCACAAAGGCTTCAGCGATACCGTTGGTGGCCGCAATGCTATAGATCGCCCAAGCTACGCCCTTCGGATCAATATTTCTGACCTCCGCATACTTTTGTGCATACAAAACAAAGATCATGGTCAGCACACCGAATGTATTGGTTAAGGATCCGATCGCGGCTCCAACACCTACTTTTAAAGTCTCCGATTTGCCAAGCATAAATCGATAGGCATAATAGGAAGTAATACCGATCAAAACTCTGGGTACAATTGCAACCAGTGGATTTAGAAATGCAAATTGAAGCACCGAGGGCGCAAGTATGTTCTGATACATGCTGAATAAACCAAAGATCAGACCGATGAATGCACCTACGATGGGTCCCTCCAGAATTGCACCGATGATTACCGGTAGATGCAGAATGGTAGCTTTTGCGATGGGCAAGGGAATAAACCCGTAACCCGAAAGCCCCAAAATCACTGAAATAGCAGAAAGCATGCCTACAATGACAATCTGCCGAGTGCCAAGCTTCTTGGCTGTAACGTTGTTCGCCATAAAAACTAACCTCCGTTCTTATTCCGTAATGGATATAAGTCGTAACATCCCCTATATAAAATAATACACTGCGACGAGTAAAACTATTCACATGTCGCTGTCTGGGTTCGGTTTCACAAGGAATACCGACTTAAAATAATGATACCACATATTTCCGTAAAAATCCATACAATAAACAAGTAATTAGGATTGTTTTTTCGCAGCTAAGACCGCCAACAATCAGGCCACAGCCTCTGTCCCCCAATTTCCAGCAACCCATTCTCAATTTTCAATTCTCAATTCACCATTTATGGATAACGAACTTTAAAGTTGAATTTACTCCACAGAAAACCATCCTAACTGCCGGATGTTTTTCTGCTCCGATTTATTTAGGTTTAAAGTTCGTTACCTATAATCTGACCTCTACCTTTTCCCCGATGACAATCTCATCTTCCGTCACAACTGCGTCATAAGCAATGACAGTAACGCCCTTTTCATTGGCGATGCGTAAAGCTTCTGCAAAATCCGGGTCTCTGTGAACATAGGATGTGAAATACCGGATACCTTTCATCTGAACCAGAAAAAGGATATATCCCTCATACCCCTGCTCCACTGCCTTTATCATCTCATATACGTGCCGGGTTCCCCGCTCTGTGGGAGCATCCGGGAACATCGCAACCCCATTCACCTCAAGGGTTGCACCCTTAACTTCAATAAATCCCTTACGGTTTTCTCCTTCAAAATACAGGTCAAATCTTGAATTTTCAAACCCAATCTCCCTTTTCACCCTTGCTGCGTCTGAAAATTCCTTCAACTGTTTGTTTTTAATCGCCTCATAAACCACCGCATTGGGAACCTGTGAGTCAATATTGATCAGTGTATCCCCTTTATACCCCGCAATTAACGAATATCGGGTTTTTCGCTCCTTATTGCAGGAATCTTCCAGCACTACAGGCGTCCCTTCTACTAAAATCTCCCTACAGCGGCCGGTGTTTTTGACATGCACGATCTCTTCCTTACCTTCAAGCAGTACATGGGCAATAAATCTGTTAGGGCGCCTTAAAAAAATTGCTTTTTGAACCGATCTGTATTTCATTCCTTTCCCCCATTTCTATTTCAATATATTTTACCACCAAAACAATGCTTTCAATTATTAATTTTATGTAGACATTTTAAACTGCTTTCTGTATAATAAGACCTAACCAAAAAGTATCATTTTGGCAGAGTAGGTTTATGTGCGTTAAGTGCTGGCTGGACGGGAAGTTGCCACCAGACGAAAAACCCTTTGGGGTTTGCGGTACATATTCCGCATTCCGCTGCCACACAAGGAGCTTTCTCTCTTTATGTGGCGTTTTATTGCCGTTTAAAGAGAGGAGGTGTTTTCTATGAAAAATATTCGTGTCTTGGTATACATGGCATTACTTATCGCCATGGACATTATTTTGACTCGCTTTCTTTCCCTTCAAACTCCCATTGTACGAGTTAGTTTTGGTTTTTTGCCGATCGCTTTTTCTGCAATTTTGTTTGGCCCGGTCCTGGGTGGCGTTACCGCTGCTTTATCCGATATTATCGGAATGATGCTGTTCCCGCCTTCTACAGGACCCTATTTCCCAGGCTTTACCTTAAGTGCTTTTATCGGAGGTGCTATTTACGGACTCTTTCTCCACAAAAATCCAAAATCTGTGTTACGAACTGTCTTGGCTGTTGTAACTATTGTTTTGTTTGTGGACTTGGGTCTTAATACTCTCTGGCTGACTATTCTCACAGGAAAGGCAGCATCTGCCATCATTATCCCACGTATCACAAAATCACTTATTATGCTCCCTATTCAGGTTGCTCTCATTACTTTGTTATGGCGCTCTGTGGGCTCAATGATTGGTAGAGGTTTCTCAATAAGCAGAAAATAAATTATAAGATTAAGACAGGTTGCTGATCTATGAAATATCTAAATGAATACTCATAGTTGCAGCCTGTTTTTGACTTGCTTTGGAAATCGGAGTATACTATTGTTAAAAGCAGGACAAAACAAAGCAAGGAGATGACCTCATTGAACAACAAAGTTTATTCCAAAGAGTTTGAAATTCACTATTATGAAATTAACAAATACAAGGAAGCAACTCCTGTAGCAATCCTGAACTATTTAGAAGAAACCGCAGGCTGCCATTCAGAATCGGTAGGCTGTGGAATGGATAAATTAAAGCAACTGGACGTGGCTTGGGTTTTAAGCCGTTGGAATCTGGTTATGGACCGGTATCCCCTGTGGAATGACAAAATCATCATTAAAACATGGTCTTCCGGTGTTGAACGGTTTTATGCGACAAGAGAATTCTTGTTAAAGGACGCTAAGGGCGATATCCTTGGAAAAGCTTCCTCCCTCTGGATTTATCTGAACATGGAGAAAAAAAGGCCGCTGCGGGTTCCGGCAGAAATTGTAGAACTCTATGGCACAAACCCTTTAAAGGTGATGGAAGACCCCTTTGCCGACTTTATAGTTCCAGACTCCTTCGAATACATAAGAGAGTTTATTGTAAGGAAATGTGACATTGATACTAACCTGCATGTAAATAATGCCAGATATTTGGAATGGCTTCTTGAATCCATTCCGGATGAAGCTTATGAACAATATCGGTTGCATTCACTTGAAATTATTTATAAGAAGGAAACAGGATACGGCATTTCCATAAATTCAAAGCGGACAACCTTTGAAAGTACTGCATCCGATAAAATCTATGGACACAGCATTACTTCTTCCATCGATGGCGCGGAGCATGCCTTGGCAAAAACTAGCTGGAAGATTCGATAGTGATTTTCCGGCCGTAGAATAAAAAAGTATTTTCATCAAGAAAAAAATGCATTATAATCTTGTATGATTTTGTAAAAGCTTTTAAGGGAGATATTTTAATGGATGAAAAATTTATTGCTCGCATCAACGAGTTATCTAAAAAGGCAAAGACCCAAGGACTGACAGAAGAAGAAAAAAAGGAGCAGCAGCTCCTACGCCAGGAATATATTAACGCTTTTCGAGGAAACCTCCAGTCTACATTGGATTCCATCGTTGTTGTTGATAAGGATGGAAACAGACGAATTTTAAGGAAACAATAAAAATTGTTCAAAAATTCTTAACACTTTTTTTGCATCCTTCAGGGCAAACTAAAGAAGAGTGAAAATATCAGTTCATGCTATTTGCATATCTGGCGATGAAGTTGTATTTTCACCAGCCCTGAGAGGGTGGAAAAAGGAGGTGAGAAAATGAACAAAAAACTTTTTACCGGTATGATTGCTGCAGCATTTATCATGCTCCCACTGGGGACCTATGCAGCCCCTTCAGAGACACCCGCAAATAAGCCAACACACGTCATGGAGAAACTCGATCCTTCCAAGTTGAACGATAAGCAAAAAGCGGATTTGAAGGAGCAAATGCTTAAAATGATGGAGCTCCGAAAGGAAACTGTCCAGAAGATGGTGAAAAACGGTGCACTATCAGCAGAAGAAGGTAAGGCAGCCATCCAAAAAATTGATGAAAGAATCAAAAGTGTCAAGGAAGGCAATCTTGAATTCGGTAAAGGCAAAGGGATGAGAGGTAAAGGACATTGCCGCGATAAAGGCGCAAACAAAGGTTCTACAACCCAGCCTGCACAATAAATTCTTTGTATACCTTGGTAGTATTTATGATATAATCATGAGGTACAGCAGTATTATTTTGTAAAAATACAGTTGTACCTCACTTTTATTTATACAAGCATATTTTTAATCGGAGGACATATGGCAAAAGCAATTCTAGTTAAGGGAAAAGAAAAAAGAGTGGAATACGGACACCCGTGGGTCTTTAAAAGTGATATCGACAAGGTAGATGGAAGCTTCACCCCCGGAGATGTTGTTGATATCTACAGCAGCAAAAACAAATTTCTGGGCAGAGGCTACATAAACCCCAAATCCCAGATTACTATACGAATGTTAACTTATGACCGCGAAGAGATCAATTACGACTTTTTCTATAGAAGAATTCAAGCTGCCTGGGAATATAGGAAAAAAGTGGCGGATATCAACAGCTGCAGGGCTATATTTGCGGAATCCGACTTTCTTCCTGCACTGATCGTGGACAAATTCGGAGACTATCTGGTGGTTCAAACCCTGGCTCTGGGTATGGATCGATACAAGGATATGATTGTAGATATACTGAATGATATCATCAAGCCCGCTGGAATCTACGAAAGAAATGATGTACCCGTCCGCGAGCTTGAGGGACTGGACCAGAGAAAAGGCTTCCTCAAGGGCCCCTTTCCTACCCTGGTTGAAATGGTTGAAAACGGTGTAAAATTCCTGGTGGACGTTGAAAATGGCCAGAAGACGGGGTTCTTCCTTGATCAAAAGGAAAACCGGGCTGCGCTGAAGCCCTTCGTTAAGGACGCAAAAGTATTGGATTGCTTTACCCATACCGGCTCCTTTGCTCTCCATGCAGGATACTATGGCGCTGCCAGTGTTCTGGGAATCGACATATCCGACCATGCAGTTGCCTGTGCCACGAAGAATGCCGAAATCAACGGTCTTGATCCGATATGTAAATTCCAGGCTGCCAATACTTTCGATATCTTGCGGGAATTTCAGGAGCAGGGTGAGAAATTTGACGTGATCATCCTGGACCCTCCAGCTTTTACCAAAACAAAGAATGCTGTAGAAGGGGCTGTACGGGGATACAAGGAAATCAACCTGCGAGCAATGAAAATACTCAAAAGCGGTGGCTTTCTGGTATCCTGTTCCTGTTCGCACCACGTAGATCCCGATTTATTTCTGGATATTATTTACGATGCATCCATTGATGCAAAGCGCAGGATCCGCCAAATCGAATACAGAACCCAGGCCAAGGATCATCCGATCCTCCTGGCGTCGGAAGAAACGCAATATATTAAATGCGCCATCATGCAAGTTGTATAAGGGGCTAAAGGACTGCTTTATCCGTCGGCCCCCGCAGGAGCGGGTTCCAAACCCGTCCTACCACTTATGTCTGTCCGAAAAGCAGTAGGGGTGGGTTACAAACCCACCCTTACGATAAACGAATAGTCAACGATCTTATTCCTTCCCTTTTCTCTAGGCAGTCTCAATGGCAGCTGCATCCTGAAGTCCCAATTCTAAAATGGCCATTTCCCGCAATTTATATTTTTGTATCTTTCCACTGGCAGTCATGGGGAAATCCTTCATAAATTTAATATACTTTGGCGTTTTATGCCTTGCCATATGGCCCTTTACAAAAGCTTTTATTTCATCCTCCGTCAGAACCTCACCTTCCCGCAGAATGACACAAGCCATTACTTCCTCACCATAATCCTTACTGGGTACTCCGACAACCTGCACATCTTTTATGGCAGGATGCGTATAGAGAAATTCTTCGATCTCCTTCGGGTAAATATTCTCTCCGCCCCGGATGATCATATCCTTTATCCTGCCGGTAATTTTAAAGTACCCGTCATCATCTCTCGTAGCCAGATCTCCCGTATGCAGCCACCCTTCCGAGTCGATGGCCTGTGCCGTAGCCTCCGGCATTTTATAATATCCCTTCATGATATTATAGCCACGAGCTACAAATTCCCCAGGCACCCCATCGGGAACCTCCTGATTGGTTTCCGGATCAACCACCTTACATTCCACAAAAGGAAGTGCTCTTCCTACCGTTGCGACCCGAAGCTCGATACTGTCATCCACTCGTGTTTGCGTACACACTGGCGATGCCTCCGTTTGCCCAAATGCAATGGTTATTTCTTTAGCTCCCATGAGTTCAACCACCTGATTCATAACTTTAACAGGACACGGCGAGCCCGCCATGATGCCCGTCCGCAGCTTAGGAAATGAAAATTTTTGAAACTCGGGATGTTCCAGCATCCCGATAAACATGGTGGGAACGCCATGTACAGCTGTACATTCCTCATTCTGGACAGCCTGCATGACTTTTAAGGGCTGATAATAATCAATCGGTACCATGGTGGAGCCATGGGTCACACACGCCATAACCCCCAAAACACATCCAAAACAGTGAAATAAAGGTACCGGAATGCACAGCTTATCTTCATAGATGAAGTTCATGCTATCTCCGATGCACATCCCGTTATTCACCAGGTTAAAATGGGTCAGCATAACACCCTTCGGAAAACCGGTGGTTCCTGAGGTATACTGCATATTAATAACCTCATGAATATCAAGGCCGGACTGCCTCTTCGCCAATTCTTCGTCGCTGACCTCGCCCGCCATCCTGTACAGTTCGTTCCAGTTAAACATACCCGGATGATTTTGATCCCCTATATAGATCACATTTTTCAGATACGGCAGTGAAGCTTCCTGCAGTTTTCCTGGTTCTGATTCCTTTAATCCAAGACAAAGCTCATTCATAATGCTTATATAATTACAATCCTTAAACCCCTCGATCAAGATCAACGTAGTCGCATCCGACTGACGAAGCAGGTATTCAAGTTCGAATATTTTATAGTTTGTGTTTACAGTTACCAGTACGGCTCCGATTTTAGCAGTCGCAAACTGCGCCAGAAGCCATTCGGGATAGTTCGTTGCCCATATGGCCACATGGTCCCCCTTCTTTACTCCCATGGCCATAAAGCCCTTTGCCACTACATTGCATAGATCTCTAAACTCTGAATATGTTTTTCTAAAAGGCCGATCCGTATACAAAACTGCATCATGATCCGGGTATTTTTCTGCCATCTGATCCAATAAATCACCAATGGTGATTTTCATTAATTCCTTCATATCTACACCTCACATTCAAAATTTATACGGATTAACATCAAGAACAAAAGGCTGCTACACTTTGTTCTTCGCTAAGGAGACTACCTTCCCTCCGCTGGAGCTAACACGCCTGAACACCCCCGCTAAACCTACGAGGGTAATCTCTCCGCACTCCCCAGTTAAGAAAATTTAAAAAAGTAATTCCCTTAACAATAAAAAAAGCCTTTCGTCTCATACAAAGAGACGAAAGGCATTCTTCCGCGTTACCACTCCAATTGATACTGAACCGTATCCTCCTCAACAGTGTACAAAAATACACCTTCCTGTTAACGGTGGAAGCCGTCCGGTCTTACTGAAATTCAGCCGGATACTCAAGGGCGAGATTCGTTCAAGCGATCTTCTGCCTTGCACCACCCGGCAGCTCTCTAAAGATCAGCTTTTCAACTACTACTCCCTATCACGGTATTTCACATTATTATATTGAAATTAAGGAAAAATATACTATGTATAGTTAACAATATATTACTATGTAACTCTGTTCATGTCAATATGATCTTTATGCTTTTAAATTGTTCTTAAAGGCATAAATCGCTGCCTGGGTTCTGTCAGAAACATTCAATTTCTTGAATATACTGGAGACATGGTTTTTCACTGTTTTTTCGCTGATATAAAGCTTTTGGGCGATTTCCTTGTTAATCATACCTTCCGCAATCAGCTCCAGCACTTCTACTTCCCTTGTCGTCAGATTGGATTCATCGTGCTTTTCCTTCTCATTCAACGTAACCCGGTTAAATTCCTTGACAAGCTCCGTCGTCATATTGGGCTGTATGTAGGACTCCCCTCTTGAAACATTCCGTATGGCATCAATTAGTACGGAGGGTTCGGCGTCCTTTAAAACGTAGCCTTGTGCTCCCATTTGCAGAGTTTTGAATAAATACTCCCGGTCTTCGTGTATGGTTAGAACGATGACCTTGCTTGGGTGTTTTTCCTGTTTCAGTTCCTTGATCGCTTGAAGGCCATTCAGAATCGGCATATTTATGTCCATAAGAACCACATCGGGGTTATGCTGTTTTGTAAGTTCAACCGCCTCCCTGCCGTTTGAAGCCTGAGCAACAACTACCATGTCATTTTCCAGTTCCAATATCTGCTTCAGACCATGTCGTACCATCGAATGGTCATCCGCTATAAGAACCCTAATTTTGTTCATTGATTTCTCTCCCTTCCTCTACTAAAGGAATTAATATGTTTAATCGAGTCCCTTTTCCAGGCTGCGATGTTAACTCAAACTTACCGTTTAACAGCTCCACTCTTTCCTTCATGCTTATGAGCCCAAAACCACTGTTGATGTCTTCGTTTTTGGACTTCAATTCACTGGAGTCAAACCCTTTTCCATCGTCATAAATATACAGTTTCAGGTCTTCATCCTGGAACTCAATGTTAATTGCAACATTTTCAGCTCCAGAGTGCTTTTTAATATTGTTTACAGCCTCCTGCACAATTCTGAAGACAGTGAGCGAAATAACGGGTTTAATATCGACATACACACCTCTTGTTTTAAAGGAAACTGCGATTCCTGTCTCCTCCTGAAAGGTAAGTATGTATCTTTGCATAGTAGGAACCAGACCCAAATCGTCCAATGACATGGGTCTCAAATTATAAATAATCTTTCTGACATCATTCAGGCACTCTCTCACAATGGTCTTCAAATTCTGCAGCTCGAGCTTCACTCTCTCTACATCCACATCAATCAGCCGTTCACAGATCTCCGCTTTTAAAACAACGTTTGACATGGATTGTGCAGGCCCATCGTGAATATCACGTGCCACTCTCTGCCGCTCCTCTTCCTGAGCCTTGATGATCCGTATACCCAGGGTCTGTTTTTGCTGCAGGTCCTCCAACTGCATACTGAATTGCTGGAGATCTCCCGTCATATAGCCAAGAGCGATCCCTAGATTTGATAGCAGGCTATCCGCTTTCTGCACCGTTCTATAGGATTCCTTAATCCGCAGCTCCAGATCATTTCTTCGTTTGATCAGGTTCTGCTCCTGCTCACGTTTTACTGCAAGCTGTACACGGAGATTATCGGCTTTTTCATATGCATTCTTAAGCTCTTCCTGACTATACCTGAGCGGATTTTTATTTACCAGCGCCAGCCGCCTTTTCCCTTCCTTAAGTTCAGCCTCATAGATTTCAACCGTTTCTATCAGCTCTGTTACATGCTGCTTAAGCTGCTTCAGTTCCGCCTCCAGTCTCCTGCATTCGTGTCTCGAGCTTTCCGCGATTTCATAGATTTCACTTTTACTCGCATTGATCGCCTGAATCGTCTTTTTGATTATTTCATCCAGCTTTGTGATATCCAGTTTACTGTACGCTGCCACTGTAGCACCTCAATCTGCCCAGAGTGGTTCGATTCCCCTAGAACTCAAGAGAAGCTTCAAACCCCAGTATATTATATCATAGGAAGTTTTTTATAGTAAACCAAAATAACCTCTCCTTTATATAATTTTCCTTCCTTTTAACAATCTTCAGAAATAATAAAAAAAGTGTTGACAAACCTGCAACATGCTCGTATAATAAGTAATTGTCCGGTGGCAAAACGCGCTGGAAACGTAAAGATATGCGCCATTAGCTCAGTTGGTAGAGCAACTGACTCTTAATCAGTGGGCCCTGGGTTCGAGTCCCCGATGGCGCACCACATAAACCTTCCGCTACAGCAGGAGGTTTGTTTTTTTCTACACAGTATAATATAAGTGTTTGGATTGCAAATTACTGCTACCCGCGTTTCATTAGTAAAAATTTTAATAAAAAGTGTTGACAAACCTGCAACATGCTCGTATAATAAGTAATTGTCCGGTGGCAAAACGCGCTGGAAACATAAATATATGCGCCATTAGCTCAGTTGGTAGAGCAACTGACTCTTAATCAGTGGGCCCTGGGTTCGAGTCCCCGATGGCGCACCACATAAACCTCCTGTTACAGCAGGAGGTTTGTTTTTTGCAGTTGCACTTATAAAAACAGTTTACTATAAACGTCGGTTATGGAATGCGAGGTGTTGTCGGTGTCAAAGCTAAAATACGTTTTTGTTCTATTTATGTTGACAGGACTCCTGTTTGTTGGTTCTCCAAAAACAGTGGGCGCAGCTGCTGATGGAGGTAATATTCCTGCAATTGTTTTTGTTCAGGATAAGGAAAACGGAATGATGTTAAACCACAATTTCGGATTTGATGGACAGATTCATGTCCCTGGCGATACATCCATAGATTCCGGTTTTTCCGTGACAGTGCCTTCCGAAGGTATATAACGCATAAAAAACCCCTAACTCCAGGGGTTTTTTATATTTCATTCCTTTATGCCTTGCTTAGCCATTCACAGCTTCAAATCTCCAAATCACACTCTGGAAGTCCCCATGCAAATCAGGAATGTTTATCCCGACAAACATCAGCTCATCGCCGCCATATATTTTGTCTGAATCTAACAATCGGTACTCCCTTTCCGGATCCAGTCCTTTTAGTCTGATCCTGGCATTCGGTCCATTCGGCTCTGCCATAACCCTGAAATAAGCAACGAATGCTTCCGCTTTGTCCTCGGTCACAAACATCCACGCTGTTTCATTGCCTTCGAAAGGGCTTAAAATCCTGTACATGTCACCAAATTGTGTAATATGCCGGATTTCCTTGCATAGAGCCACTTGCGCCTTTACGATCTCCATTTCCTCCGGGGTAAACTTCGTCAGGTCCAATTCGTAGCCAAAGTTACCTGAGATTGCTACATCTCCACGCATTTTCAGCGGAGTGACTCGGTGGACCTGGTGATTCGGAACTGCCGAAACGTGAGATCCCATGGAACTGGCGGGGTACACGATGCTGGTGCCGTATTGTATCTTTAAGCGTTCAACGGCATCAGTGTTATCACTGGTCCAGGTTTGCGGCATATAATAAAGGATACCCGGATCAAACCTTCCACCCCCACCGGAGCAGCTTTCAAACAATATATCCGGGAATCTGCGTGTAATTTCATCCATGACCCTATATACACCCAGTATGTATCGATGCGCCGTTTCCCGCTGTCTTTCCGGCGCTAGTAAAGCAGAACCCACTTCCGTCATATGCCTGTTCATATCCCATTTCACATAAGAAATAGATGCGCAAGCCAATATATCACTTAGCATCGTAATAACCGCTTCACAGACATCCTTTCTGGACATATCCAGCACCAATTGGTTTCTCCCTTCGGTGTGGCTGCGATTCGGTACGTGAAGGCACCAATCCGGATGTGCTCTGAATAAATCGCTGTCGGGTGAAACCATTTCAGGTTCGAACCACAGTCCAAACCGTAAACCGAGGTTGTTTACCCGTTGCACCAGGTCCTCCAGACCTCCAGGCAGCTTCTTCCTATCTACAAACCAATCCCCCAGGGAGGAATGGTCATCATCTCTTTTACCGAACCATCCATCATCCAGTACAAATAACTCAATTCCAAGTTCTTTGGCTGTCCGAGCAATATTTTCAATTTTATCTGCAGTAAAATTGAAATAAGTGGCCTCCCAGTTATTAATCAGCACCGGACGCTCCTTATCCCTGTAGTTTCCCCGGCAAAGTCTTGTACGGTACAGCCTATGGTAGGTCCGCGACATTTCTCCAATTCCTTTATGTGAATAAACCATGACCACTTCCGGAGTCTGGAAGTACTCTCCCGGTTCCAGCAGCCAGTTGAAATCAAAGGGGTTAATACCCATGACAACCCGGGTTGTCCGGAATTGGTCTACCTCTGCCTGGGCCAGAAAGTTTCCGCTGTATACCAGGTTGAAGCCATAGGCCTCCCCATACTCCTCATTTGCATCCTTTGACAAAAGGGCAAAAAATGGATTCTGCTGATGACTGCTGGCTCCGCGGCGGCTTTCAACCAGCTGGCTGCCGGATGTTAAAGCTCTTCTTTCTACATGCCGTTCCCTTCCCCATGCGCCCGATAACTGTAAAAGGTCAAACTGTGAGTGGTCAAAATCAACACTCATACTGAGAGCTCTCGGAAGTTTTACTTTATTCTTCCCTTCATTGATAAAACGGACAGAGCGGGTTATAGCATCAAACTTTTCAAACGCGGTATAGGTCAATATCACCCGCAAATCTGCAATAGGGTCTGTTAATTCCAGCTCCAGAGTCTCTGCCTCTTCATCCGCTTCAGTATAGGTCGCCGGCAAGCCTTCCAGTTCCGGCTTTCCTTTAAAAATCCAATGCTTTGCATAGCGGAGGTTCGTAACCGTTGCCCCATCCTCCTGCTGCAACTGGAATGCCGGTACACGGAAATCGGAATTACCGTAGGCTGGATATTCTTGTGGCAGTGTATCCAGTGAAAATTTGCCGTCGCCGGCAATAGGATTCGGTGAGAAGGCTCTTCCGGTACTCACCATAACATGAGACAGATCGGAAGTTTTTATCCTTCTTCCCCAGTAGAGGTGTACCAGATAACCCTCTTTATGCACCTGCAGGATATAGCTGGTGTCCGCAGCCTGCAGATGAAATATTGCTGCCTGCTCATTATAATAGATACTCATAATTCTCCTCCTAAAGTAAAGTGATTTATAATCGATTTGCAATACATGACCTTCTGTACAATACTTACTATACCTATTTTTAAATATAAAATATATGGAACGGTTCTAGATGTTTACAACAATTTATGGAATAATACTGGGTTTCAAAGAAAACACCCGGCATTGCGCCGGGGTGTATAGTTAGGAGAATTTGAGGTATTATACGGTTTGAGGTATAAATGGTACCTCATATATAAAGTATACTATCGTAAGTTGTACAATGTTACCTTAATTTATAGCATTTATCGAAACGTAAAGTTTATTGACCCTGGCCTTTCCCAAGTACTTCCCCTATTACCTACTCAGTGACGGTATAAGCGGTTTGAAAATCCATACCACCTCCGGATATGGTGATTCCATAAGTTCCAGGTACCGTGTCGGAGCTTACAGACCAAATCCATGTTACCATTCCATCGCTTCCAGCCATTCTGGATTCATAGGTAGTTAAGATTTTGTCTCCGATTTTATAAGAGGCGGCAATAGTATAAGTAATTCCTGCTCTGCCCTGTATCGTAACATTACAGTTCTCTCCCCGTTTTACAGGCGTCTTTGCATTTACCAGAATGATTCGATTCAGGCCGAAGGGCGGCGCAGTCTGAGTCTGTGCCAGCTTTTGCTGCGGTGGCATTTGCGATCGGGACGCAGTTTTACAACCCGTTAGTAGAACCAAAAGAATCATAAAGGGCAGACATTTATATTTCAACATGATTTTCACCTCATTGTTTATGTTTTATGTACTTATGTTCCCCCATTTCAAACTAATTATGAAAGTATGGCTCCCAGCAACTGAAGCTGCTTTTACAGAATAAAAGTGGCTTTGCCGGTTTTGTTTGCGCATGTGCCTTTCCGAAGCATGAGGAAAAGCTGGCACGCGCATAAATTCAATGTTTTTTTATTGTCTGGGAAAGTTCTCTTTCCCAGACAATAAAAAAAAGGATCCATTATTGGATCCAGCACATTTTTGAACTATCGCTTGATTATTATCTTTCCAAAAATAAAACTATTTATTTATACAACTCACTTATTTTATCCTCTGAGTTCGGTAATCAGCTCGGTAAATATTTTCTTGTACGCGCTATCCTCCAGAGCATTTAACTCTTTGAGTCCTTTTTGAATGTACTTCTCCTGGAGTTTTCTCGCTTCTTCCACACCCTTGTACTCCCTCACCAATCTGCAAATCTCCATGACATCCTTCGTTGTGATAGAAGTTCCTTTCTGAAGGGATTCTTCAACAATGGTTCGAAGCTGAGCATTATTTTGAATTGCATAGATGATGGGAAGCGTAATAACTCCCTCTCTTAAGTCCTTTTCAACCGGCTTGCCGGAGCTACCTTCACTGGACATAAAGTCATTGATATCATCCCTGATTTGAAAGGCCATGCCGTAGAAAAGTCCGAATCTTCCTAGTTTGATGGCTATTGATTTCGGACATTCGCCTATTTGAGCCCCCACTGCAGAGGCTGCGCCGAAAAGAATAGCGGTCTTCCGCTGTATCCTTTTTAAGTAGGCTACAACCGAGGTATCGATATTAAATCTTCCCTGGTATTGATCCACTTCCCCTTCGCAGATCGTCTTGATAGAGCCTGCTACCACTTCCAGCTTATCGATGGAAATATCTTTAGACAACATTTGAATGGCCCTGGTAAAGAGAAAATCTCCCGTATATACCGCCATATCTGCACCATACTTTTCAGACACAGTAACCCGGCCTCTTCGAAGCTGTGATCGATCGATAATATCATCATGCACAAGCGTAGCCGTATGAAGAATTTCTAAGGCCCCGGCCATGGCCAGCGCCTTTTTTCTGTCATATTTACCAATTTTTGCACTTATGAGAACAAAAGCCGGCCGTAGTCTTTTACCCCCTGCTTGAACAAGCTCATTAACAATCTGCGATAACAATTTGTTTCGAGAAGATATGCTCTTTCTTATTAATTCTTCTACCAGCACTAACTCATTTTCAATCTCAGGATATTTTGACCACAAGTTATTCATCCTCACTTTATTTAGAATTAAATATCCCAGTCTTCTTCAGTGCACTCATAAGGTAATTGCTGCTTAATCCTACAAAGCACCCCATTATAATACCAGATATTAATAACACAGGCAAGTATGTCATGACCGACCAGTCCTGCATAACAATACCGGCAACAGTCAACTGTCCCACGTTATGAGCAATGGAACCCAGAATACTTACACCTAGTATGCTCAATCTTTTGGATAGCCATTTATAAGCGAATAACATCACTCCCGCGCTTAGTATACCACCGGTAATACTAAATAAGAAGACCACAAAGCCGCCGGTATAAAGTGAAGCAAGGGTAACCCGTGCAACGACCATGGCCAGCGTTTCCGGAAATCCCCAAAAGGCAATTACCATGATTGTTATTATGTTGGCAAGTCCTAACTTAATCCCTGGTATAGGTACAGGAACAGGAATCCATGATTCGACGATAGACAACACCAGAGCCTGAGCAACAAACAATGCCAGCAAGATCATTTTCCGAGTGTTTCTCAAAGTAATACACCTCTTTTCTACAAAGGTAGGGAGCCTATGAGGTTAAAACGCCACTCCATCTACAGAAGGGTCAGTTCCCTCAATTCGGACACTCACGCGGTTTGGAAGGCACACAGCCATGTCTCCCTTACGGCTCATCCACCCGGACTTTACACATACAAGATCAGGGCAATTGGCCTCCTCAAAACGGATTCTTCCTTTTTCCACCAGAACCACGTCCACGTAGTCTCCCTTAACTTCAATCCGCTGGGGCTCAGAGACCTTGTCCAGGTCAATTTTTTTGATCACTTTGTCATTCTGACGAATAACAGCAATCTTTCCGGTACCGGCATTATTAAACTTTTTATATACTTGGAGCCCTGCGAAACTTAATACAATAATCCCCGCCAATGTAAGAACGAGGATGATATCACCTTTTTTCAACATACTCATATTCCTTACTTTCATCATCAAATGTAAACTTATCTTTTAGCCCACTGGTAATATAGACCTTTTTATCCTTTGTCACAAAAAGCGCATCTACTCCGGGCAAACTTTCAACCAGTTTCATCCCTTCTTCCAGTCCCAGCACAAAGGTTGCCGTAGATAATGCATCTCCGTCCGTAGAACTGTCCGCCACAATAGTGGTCCCAATCAAGCCTGAGCTGGCAGGATATCCGGTTCTCGGGTCCAGAATATGATGATACCGGACATTATCCTTTTCAAAAAACCGCTCATAATCTCCGGAGGAGACAACAGCCTTATCTGTTAATTTCAGAATTCCAAGATAGCGCCCGGTCTCAGCTCTAGGGTTCTGTACACCGATGCTCCAGGGTTTTCCGTCCGGTTTGTTCCCCAGTATTACAACGTTCCCTCCTAAATTTACGAAGGCAGACTTTATCCCATTCTCCTTGTAAATGCGAATGGCCTCATCGCCTGCATATCCTTTTGCAATGCCGCCCAGATCAACAAGTTGCCCGGAATTGGCAAGTTTTGCCGTGTTATTGGTTTCATCCACTGACAACGTCCTGTAATCGATGAAACCCATCAGCTGTTTGATTTCATCCGGCGCAGGTATTCTGGGATGATCTGTAAAAATACCCCAGGCTTTTACCAAAGGACCCACCGTTACATCGAAAGTTCCCTTGCTCAGTTCTGCATATCGCTTCGCTCTCTGGAGAACAAAGATGGTATCACTTCCCAGCTTAACACTTTCTTTCCCGGCAGCTGTATTCAGTGTGTTGACATC
Organism: Bacillota bacterium; assembly: GCA_023419605.1. GTDB lineage: Bacteria > Bacillota > Clostridia > Acetivibrionales > JAEZXR01 > JAEZXR01. The sequence continues at coordinate 111,061 of JAEZXR010000045.1, forward strand.
TCCTCCCGGCGCATTGATGGTCATGGTTGCCTCAATATCCACCATTCGTTTTTCTACTTGGTCGGCAGCCCGCTGTGCATTAGGCCCATATATTTTCTGAGTGATTACTGTGCCCATATGGTATTTTTCCGTCTCAACAGGTTTGCTTGAAATCAAACCACAGGAACATAGAGCTATTGAAGTGAAGCATATTATAAAAAGAAGAAATAACTTTTTCATCAGGTACTCCTTTTATCTATACTAACAAAGCAAGACCATGTACAAAACGGAGCTACTAAGCGAAGTACTATGTAGAGTCGCCGTTCAGCCTCCCATGTGCTTGAAAAAGGCCCTGTCAGGAGGGGTTCATATACATGATCTCTGTTGAAGGAGACCCTACTCTATGTTGTTTAGTATGACCCTCGGGTTTCTTTAAAATGTATGAAAAACGCACCGACTTACCATTCCATCCGGGTTTTGGTAACTTTATACATTCATATTCTTGTAATAAAGCCGTTCACTACTTATAATACGCAAGTATTATACTAAATTGCTAACTTTATGTCAAATAAGTTCTGCTACCCGACCATATATTCCATTAACTTCAATATCTGGTTATAAAATGCTGAAAAATATATACTTTTTGGCAAGTCCATAAAATTTTTTTGCAATAATTCTGAAATAATATAATTAAATAATTAACAAATCTTCAATAGTTATGGTATAATAGTGCTTGTTGATATTGACTTTTTTTTGTCAATGTGTTAATTTTTAATAATGTCTGGATTGTTATGTTAACTCTATTTTTATGCGAGGAGGAAAGTTGGAATGCCAAAAAAAGTGGTTATTTTTGGTGCCGGCTATGCTGGTATTGAATGCGCACTAACGCTGCAAAAGAAGAAAAAAAAGTCGGATGATTTGGATATCACCATCATCGACAAAAACTCCTATCACACTTTACTTACGGAATTGCATGAGGTTGCAGGTAATAGAATAAGTGAAGACGGAGTTATCGTTCCCCTCAGGGATATCTTCAAATACACGGATGTTAAGATTGTAAAAGATGAAATCAAAGGTATTGACTTTGAGAAAATGAAGGTCACTTCGGCATCTACTGAATTTGATTATGATTACCTGGTAATCGCCGCCGGTAGTGAACCAAACTATTATGGAATACCGGGTATGGCGGAGCACAGCTACAGCCTATGGTCTTTTGATGATGCTGTAAGGATCAGAGAACACATTAAAGACGTATTTGCCAAAGCGTCACAGGAAAAAGATGTTCAAAAGCGTAAAACGTTGTTGACCATCGTAGTAGGTGGTGGTGGTTTTACAGGTGTAGAAACCATCGGTGAAATAGCCCACTGGGTAAAAGACCTCTCTGTCGAATACGGTATCAATAAACAGGAAGTCAGCCTGATTCTTGTGGAAGCTCTGCCGAAAATTCTCAGCAATTTGAAGGAAAACGGAATTAAAAAGGCAATGAAATACCTTACTGAGACACTGAAGGTTGAAGTTCTTCTTAATTCTGCCATTACAAATGTAAATGACGATACTGTCGAACTGAAATCAGGGAGGGTTATCAAAACCAATACTTTGATCTGGACGGCAGGTGTAAGAGCTGCTTGCATCACAGATGATATCAATGTAGACAAGGTAAAAGCATGCAGAATCAGAGTAAATGAGTATGCACAAACTCAATATAAAAATGTTTATGCCATCGGTGATATTTCCGCTTTCGTAGCAGGAGAATTTACTCTCCCTGCACTGGTTGAGGCAGCCATCCAAACCGGTCATGGCGCAGCCGTAAATATCATTAATGATATCCGCGGTAAAGAAAAGGAAAAATTGGACCCGAAACTTCACGGAGTTATGGTTTCCATTGGAAGCTTCTTTGCGGTATCCGACATCATGGGCCGTGAGCTCCCAAGATTCCTTTCCATCCTTATGAAGTACATGGTAAATATCCACTATCTTTTCGGCATCGGCGGGTTTGAACTGGTATTCAAATATTTGAAGGACGAACTCCTGCATAAAAAACAGAAAAGATTCCAGCTTGAAAAGCATTATGCAACTCCGACCCGTGCTTTCTGGCTTGTTCCTATCCGTTTATTCCTCGGTTACTCCTGGTTGATGGAAGGTTTGGCCAAGTTAAATGAAGGTTGGCTTACACAAGCAATGCTGGCAGGCAAGGCACCGGATGCTGGAACCAGTGCATCGGTTACGGAGACGGGTGAAAAGGCGTTCCGGATTATCGCCGATCACACACCCGGTTGGTATGCATGGATTGCAGAGAACTTTGTTATACCGAATGCCATGTTCTTCCAAACTATGATTGTAATCACTGAAATCGGTATCGGTCTGGCATTGATTTCCGGTACATTCACATTCTTTGCCGGCCTCGTAGCATTGGGCCTCAACATCAACTTCCTTCTCTCAACAGGTTTGTTTGAGACCAGTTGGTGGTATATCCCTGCTGCAATCGCGATGCTGGGTGGCGCAGGAAGAGCCTTTGGTGTTGACCACTATCTGATCCCTTACCTCATGAGACAGTGGAGATATTTTGTAAGAAACAGAAAATTGAAATTAGCGTTATTTAGATAACAGTAAAAGACACGCGTCAAGCGTGTCTTTTTACTTATTCACTGGTAGTACAAAAAATCCTCTCCTGTGAACCAGGAGAGGATTTTATAATTCAATTATTAACCGGCGTTTCCTCCATGGGTGTTTGCTCATCGCCTGAAGGCTCATCCATCGTCTGAGTTCCCGGGCTGCAAACTTCCATCTTGGAAACAGAGACCTCGTATGCGATCTTGGTTAAAATATCACCGGATTCAAGCTTTTTTTGATATTCTCTGCTTTGTATCCTTCCCCAAACCTTTATGTTGTCTCCAACAGTCAAGCTTTCGGAATACCGGGCATTTCGTCCCCAAGATATACACGGTATGTAATCCGATTTATTATAGGGTCTGTTCACTGCCAGCAGTATATCGGTGATTTCCCTTCCAAAGGGCGTCGTTCTGTATACTGGCTTTTTACAGATAAACCCATTAAGAAATATCTGGTTTGGATTCTTAATCTTTTTTTCATCCTCCAGAAAATTGATTTCTCTGGCAAAGACAGTAAGTAAAAGCCTATTACCTTCGTTATTGTAACTGTTATATGAACGGAACTGTCCTTCCACCTCTATAACTTTGCCAATCTCCAGTTTCTGCCTCGTAATAAGGCGCTCTGATACAGTCACCGGAATCTTATCCGCACTATCGCTCAATCTGGGTACATCCAACAGAAAATAATAAAATCCCTCACCGTACACTTCATGGCTAAATAGTAAGTTTGAAACAATTGTTCCGGATATGGTCACCACGTTGTTCTCTATAATGTTTCCGACCATCCGACCCCCACTCTCCTCTCTCAGGTTCCTGTGTATCTCACTTTTTATCTACTGTAATGTTTATTCATGAAGAGATACTTTTAGAAGTATTTTCTACTTCTTTTTAACAAATTTACCCCCACACCAGCCAAGGAACAGCAAAATGTTGCTTCCACTTTTACGCAGGCCCCACATGAGTTCCATGCAGGGTATAGCAAAAGGATAGTAGAAGTTATATTTTGCCAGTCCTAACTTACATATATACCCAACCAACAACGCACTATAATTATATTACATATTTTCCAAATTGAAAATGATTTTACATAAGTAATTATTATTTTTACTCGCCTTTAACCCATGGTTTCCAGCTTTATGGGATCTAATGAATTCAAATCCACTCCGTTTACGATGGCAAAAGAAGCTGCCGCCAGAACATTATAGTTATCCAATTCACGGGACCCTATGTTAACCTTGTATTCCTGGGGTTCCACCAGACCCCCGTTTCTTGTAGAAACTGTTCTCTGCAAGCAGCACATAAAGTTGTCCTTATAGATCTCGTCACCTACGCTGGAGGTAGTGACACTCGCTTTGGGATTAAATCCATACGTGACTGTATAATGCTCCATGCCCTCCAGCATGCGGATCAGTTCCGCATTATCCGCATTTACTATTGCAGTTCCCTTTTTATCCAGCAAGGTAAAAAGCCTTCGCATGTAGGCGGCATCGCTTGCCGGATCCGCCTCTCTTATGTCATCGGCTTTATCATCATAAATCATAACATCAAAATGAATGGAATCCAAAATTTCTTTATTCTGATCATAGATATTGATCTTTAAAAGTAAAAAGTCGGTTTTATTTCTTGTCAGTTCCAAAAAGTAGTCCTTGAGCATCTCCGGTTTCACGTCCATAAGGTTCCTCATATCAATAACACTAACTTTTTTGTCCTTTGCCGACAAAATAAAATTGATTAGCGTTGCTGTATGCATCTTGCTGCCACGGCCAACAATACCTGCAATAACCATAAAACCACCCCTTTTTTCTACTGGCATCCAGTGTAAAAAATCCGTAGTTTTATAATATACATTTTAACGATTTTTATGTATACAGAGTCTTCCTCAATTTTTTATGCCGTTAAAGTAAAAAAACGCCTTCAGGCGTTTTTATGATGGTTTATAAATGGTTTGATTGATCGTTATTGTTTCATCATCTGTTTTCCATCTACATCCAGGATATAGTCCCCTTTATAGATTAATTCAGACACAGGCACCAGCATATAGCCCTCTTTTTTCAATGAAGAAATGATTCCAGGCAACATATTGGCTGTATGCGGAGTATCGTTATGGAACAATATTATTGATCCTTTTTGAACCCTTCGCATGACCCTGTCCAGTATTTCATCTCTGCTAATCCCCGGTCTCCAATCCAGAGAATCCACATCCCATTGAATGGGATAATACCCCAAACTCCGCGCTGCTACGATGACATTGTCCGTATAATCGCCATAGGGAGGTCTGAACAGGTTTACTTCTTTACCGGAAATACCTGTCAGTACTTTTCCGCACTGGGAAATCTCCTGGCTGATTTTCCCCCTGTCCAAAACACCCATTCGGAGATGCGAGTAGGAATGGTTTGCTATATCATGCCCTTCATTTGCGATCATTTTCACTTTATCGGGATATTTTTCCGCCCAATAGCCTACAAAAAAGAAACTTGCTTTTACGTTCTCTTTCTTTAGCGTATCCAGGATCGAGGGGATATCGTCGGCACCCCAGGCACAATCGAAAGTAATGGAAGCCTTTTTCTCAGCGGTATCCACATAGTAGATGGGAAGTTCCTTCTTTAAATTCACTACACTGCTGTCATATTTGAATAGCAGCACTGTAAAGGCTGTAATCACGCACAAAATGATCAGAAACGTGCCTAACACCTTCTTAAAGGCTTTTGTGCTAAAAACATAAATCTTCATACAATTAACCCCAGTACAATATTATTCTTACTAATAAATATTGTACTGGGGTTAATTGTATGAATTATTTTTTACGCACGCTAAAGATTTGAAGTACACTCGCTTTACTGGACAAGCGATGAATCCTGCGCCATGACTTTCTCCCAGCGTTCAACATACTCACCCGTTGCCCATTCTGCCATAATGACACTTTCACCCTCTTTGATTTTTACCCTGTCCAGAGGCTTCTGCGCCAGTTTTGTGCTTTCTACACCATATACATAAATACAATTTCTACAAAGAACGATCACTACATCCCGGTTGGGTGACGCATAAGCATCCAAAGCTTCCGGCACTCGTTCCTTAATGGCGTTCCATGATACTGAAAGCTCATCATAATTGACGATTTTCTTTGATGGCATCAAATTTATTGTAAAATCCTCATATTTTTTGCCCTCGCTGGGATTCAGATAATCCAGCCTCCCCTTCATGATCCAGTGCCCATTTCTTCGCACCACCGCAAAATTATCTTCTCTGGGCTCCTTTTCCAGCGCTTCACCTTTCAAGCTCTGATTGGATGTCAGGTGTGCCTTTGCGGAACTATCCAGGGCATTTTTTCCCAAATCTCCTTCGATATCGGAAATTTTTACGATTTTCCGCACCTCCGGTTTGTCGATGGGAACTACTTGGAGCCGGTCAAAGGAAAGGGTTGTCAGATCCGTACCTTCTCCGTATTCAAAGGAAATATAATCATTTCCAATGTAAAGAATGTTTTTCAGCATATTGGCTACAGGTTCCCTTTGCTCTTCTCCCCGGAAAACATTGGCGCGAAGACTAATGGATTCGAGGGGGTAAGTAATGAGGCTCTCTTGCAGAAATTCATTCTTGTATTGCGACTTAAGTTCTACCTTCCAGAATCCGCTCATACGGGGAACCAGCAGTCCTGTAGTTTCTTTGACCGGATATAATGTCCGGTTTTTTGTTGCTATCCACAGGGTCCTGTAGGAAGGTCTGTTATTACTCTCCGGTGTAGGAACACTTTTTAGCCCCAGCAAAACCCCTGACCGGTATAATCCCTCATCCTTCACCTGCTCCGCTTTCTGTTCCAGCATATTGTTTTTCACTTTCTCTGCAACATCGCTGGAGTAGATATTTTCAGATACCTTCTTTAGAAATAGAAACGCATTCTCTGCATGTACAATTAGTTGATTTTCATCCAGATGTATAAAATCATAAAAATGTTTCTCTTTGGAAGTAACCGAGATAACACTTACCTGATGGTTTTCAACACCAAGATCACTGACCGGGATATTGTAATTATTCAGAAGATAATTTCCCAATTCCAGAGTCCTAACTTTATAACTGGGAGGAGAACAGGTTTCCTCTCCTAAAACGGCAATATCTTCCGAGAAATACACTTTTTTGCCAATCCAACCATCCAAAGAGCTTTGCTCCTCGCTATGTGCCCCTGCAGCCTTATACTTTTCTACCATCCATTCACCCTTTACAGGTATGGATTTGTTCTGGGGCGCTGTAATGGTCAGTCCATCCCCTACATGGAAATTTTTTATCAGCTGCAAAAACAAAAGAATAACGATAACTACAAATGAAAGCCGTAAAAGTAAGCTCTTCATTATTCATTCTCCTAACTATATAACGCACAAAAGGTTTTATCCCTTTCCTTTGTGCGCTTATATTTCCTTACTATTCTATCGCAGAAATTAAATTTGTACATTTAAAATCATTTCTGCGATTTATAGGAGGATGTGATAAACATAGCGGTTCTTTTTTGCGGGCCGCTTGTGGTAGGCCACACGCGGTGTAGCAAAACCTATAGAACCGCTTTTATCACAGCCTCCTATATATCGATGGATTTACTCCTGTCTCCCAAACTACGAATTGAGGTTTACTGAACCTGAACCGGAAGGCATATGATCGCTGTAGTTCCTTTTCCTACTTCACTTTCAAACTCAAGCGTTCCCCCATGGGAGTTTACGATCTCATCCGCGATGGACAACCCAAGTCCATTCTGCGATTTGCTGTTTTTGCCTTTGTAAAACTTTTCCTTTATTCGCGGCAAGTCTTCTTTGCTGATTCCACAGCCTGTATCCGTCACTGCGATTATAATGTCATCTTCCCCTGTAGAAACCGCTAAAGTAACCTTGCCGCCTTCCGGAGTGAATTTAAAGGCATTATCCAGCAGATTGATCAGTACCTGCTTCAATCGGTTTCTGTCGGCATAAATCTCCGGGAGCTCTTCCTGGAGTTCCACTGTAAACTCCACCTTTTCTCTATCACTTCTCAGTTCCATATACTGCCGGATGTACTCGACAAAGCTGTTCATTTCCACCTGTTCCTTATTAAGAACCACCTTGCCGGATACAAATTTTGAAAAATCCAGCAGTTCTTCTACCATGGCGGTCAATCTGTCGCTTTCCTTCTCAATGATATTTAATCCATCCCGGACCAACAATAAATCCTCTACCTGCTGGTCATTTAAAGTAACGGCCCAACCCTTAATCGCCGTGAGGGGAGTTCTTAATTCGTGAGATACGGATGCAATAAATTCATTTTTCAATTGTTCCCTTTTAAGAATTTCGTCCGCCATATAATTAAGGGTGTCGGACAATTTTCCGATCTCGTCCTCTGCGTATTTTTTGCTTCGCACCGAATAATTCCCTGATGCCATCTTCTGGGCCGCACGGGTAACATCTTTAATGGGCTCTACAATACTGTCCGCCATAAAAAGGCTCACCGCAATAACGGAAAATATAACTACCGCACCGATCCCCAGAAACAATATGGCAATCTTCCCCACTTCCCGGTCCACTTCGCGAAGGGAGGTAATAAAACGTATCACTCCGTCAATTTTTTCGTCCGACTTCAGCGGCATGGATACAGCCATTACCGGAGCATTGTCGTAGTCTACCATCCCGATCCAGGTGCCTTTTTCGCCCTTCAGCGCTTTTTTATAATCGGCACTGTCGGCAATTTCTTTATTTACCGTTCCAATGGAATCCAGCAGTACCTTGCCATTAAGATCAATAATTTGCACTTGTGCAGCTGTTTGCTTCCAAAAAACATCCACATCATCTAGTACATTGTATTCCAACGGCGTGTTGGAAAAATATCTGGAATAAAAGTCTGCCGAAATTTCGATCTGATTGGTTAAAACCGTCTCCACATTGTTGTAGAAATGCTGCTTTACAAAGTAGATCAGCATCGAATCCAGTACACCCACACTTATAACGATGACCATAATGAAGTTCATCAGCAATCGTCTTCTTATACTCTTTTTAGTACCCAATCCCAGGTCTTTAGGCCGAAGCCAAAGTCCCAGGCTGATAAGCAGTCTCCTTATATTTTTTTCCACCGATAGCCCTTTCCCCAAACAGTTTCTATAAAAGATGGATTTGAAGGATCATCCTCGATTTTAGCGCGCAGCCTTCGAATATTAACATCAACGATCTTGGGATCACCGAAAAAGTCGTATCCCCAGGCAAGGTTGAGTAAATCATCTCTTCCGAATGCCTTACCCGGATTAGACACAAATATCTTCAACAGCATATATTCCTTCGGCGTGAGATCCAGCTCCTCCTCACCCTTAAAAGCTGTACAGGCAACACTATCAATGGTAAACGGAGCACTTTCCAATAAATCCTCCTTGGAATTATCCTGGTTCACCAGTCTTCTCAGAAGAGCCTTAACCCTTAGAATCAATTCCATGGGATTAAAGGGCTTTATCATGTAATCATCGGCACCATACTCCAGTCCCGTGATTTTGTCCATATCCTGTCCCCGTGCGGTTAGCATGATAATTCCAACACTACGGATTTCCTTCCGCAGGAATTCGCATACTTTAAATCCGTCCATCCCCGGCAGCATGACGTCCAATACAACTACATCCGGTCTTTCCAGCTGTGCAATTCGTATACCTTCTTCACCGGTCGCAGCTTCCAGCACTTCAAACCCATTGCGCTGAAAATTTATTCGAATAAATGCTCTTATACTCGCCTCATCCTCAACAATAAGAATTTTACCCGCCATAAAATCAACCTTTCCCATCCCCAAGGTCTTGTTATTTTAAAGTTTTAAACTCATAGCCCCGCGACATAAAGTATTCTATAACACCTGGAAGTGCTTGAAGCGTGGTCTGTTTGTTTGCACTATCATGCATAAGCAAAACCACCTTTTCTTTGTTCCCCGCGGTCTCCTTTACCCGGTTCAGCAGCCATTCCGCCGAAGGGTTCTTTATTTCTTCATCTCCGTTTACGGTATTCCAGTCGATGCAAGCATAGCCCTTCTCCTTCAGCGCAGCTTTCATCGGCTGCTTGTAGGCATCCGACGATCCTCCCGGAAATCGGAAAACTCTCGTAGAAAAATGCTCTCCCAGCACCTTCCTGAGCACCTGTTCTGTTCTCTCAATCTCTCCCTGCAGGCTCTCCTGGCTGGAATAGATCTGGCTATAGACGTGGGAGTAACTGTGATTAGCGATGGCATGCCCTTCCTTTACTTCCCGCTTCAATATTTCCGGATTTGCTTCCGCCATCTTTCCAAGTACGAAAAAAGTCGCCTTAACATTATATTTGCCCAGTACATCCAGAACCTGAGGTGTAATGTTTTGTGTAGGTCCATCATCAAAAGTGAGGAAAACCGTCTTTTTCCCGTCTGCCTGATAGGCATTTTCCGTATTCACTGCATACTGGTCGTTGGTTTTACCCTCAGGGGGTACTTCCTTCTTCACATCCACCTCTGTAGTTGTCTTTTCAGGTACAGGGGTCTTCTCCGAAGGAGCCTCGGTTTTATTTTCTTTTCCCTCCGGAACAGTGTCTTTCTTCGGGCCCTCATTATTTTGATCCGTACCGGCCGCCTTATCAACCTTTAAGACGGTATTCACCGCAGCATCCGCTTCATACTTCTTCTGTCCCCACTGCTCCAATGTCAGCAGAACAACCGCAATGGCTGAAATGCATAAGACGCTGCATAAAAAAACTCCGAACTTCTTAGCATTAAAATGATATTTTGTCCGATTCTTCCGTCGCTTTTCCTGTTTCATTTTTGTCCCCTATTACATAACATAATATAATTATAGTAGCGTTTTTACCGGACGAAGGGGTTACAAAAATGTGACAAGGTGACTCCCTCTACGCTGGCAATTCATGTAAGTCTGTCAATACTAAAGCTCGTATTCTGCCAAAATAGTATTCTTATTAATTATACACTAATTATGTATAATCTTCAAATATCTGCGTATTTAAGCGGTCAAGGCCCACCGCCATATCTATCGCTCCAAGAACAAAGGTGGCTTCACCACTTTTGTTTGCGCATGTGCCTTTCCGAAGCATGAGGAAAAGCTGACACGCGCATAAATTCAATGCTTTTTTATTGTCTAGGAAAGAGAACTTTCCTAGACAATAAAGAAAGCCCTTACTTCCGAGTTGCTTTCTACTATCGAGAACACTCGTAAATAAGAGCCCACAGTAAAACTTACAGTCTGTTTGCGGTTAGTGAAAATACAATTTCCGCTATTTTTCACTCTCCCCTAATTGGCAAGATTCACACCTTCCTGGGATTGCACATCCTCCTTTGCCGTCTTTCTCCCTAAGAGAATCAGGGAACCCGTCAGGAATACTCCCCCTACTACAGCCAATACCAACAAGTTCTTATAAAGGTAACTGTAATCGATGCCGGAGATGACTTCCTTAAGTGCATTTACAGAGTAGGTCATCGGCATGAAGGGATTCAGTACCGTAAAGAACTTTGGAACCAATTCCATGGGGAAGGTTCCTCCACAGGATGTCAACTGCAATATCAGGATAATAATGGCCAGGAACTTTCCTATGTCTTTCAGGTTGACGATCAGGAACTGCATAACAGTTACAAAGGACAGTGAAATAATGATACAGGTCAAATAGTAGATGGCAGTATTCTTAACCTGCAAATGCAGCCCTGTCTGCAATACATAGCCCAGTACAATCGCCTGAACGACTCCCAGAAGAGAGTAGCGCAAGTAATTTTCAAACCCATAGGAATTTGTTTCGAATTTGAAACGCACTTTCGGGTCCATATAAATTCCAAAGAACATCATAAGGGCACCCACCCAGAGTGAAAGCGACATGAAGTAAGGTGCAAATCCAGTACCGTAATCCGGAACCGGATTCAATTTGTCTTCCTTCAGTTTCACCGGCTGAGCCGCAAACTCATCCATTCCATTCAGCTTACCCATCTCATTGTTGGCTTTTACAATGGCATCGGCAACGCCTTGATGCGCGTCATTGGCTCCTTTTTGCAAGTCGCCTGCACCCTCGTATAGCTTTTGTTCTCCATCCATAAACTTGCCGGCATTGGCATTCAATTCACTGCTTCCTGCTGCAAGCTTGTCGATGCCCTGATTCAATGCTGTCAGTCCATTGTTCAGTTCGCCTGCACCGGAAGCCAGTAAACCGGCATTTTGAGCGGCTGTCACCATGCTGCCGGATACACTCTGTACTCCCTGTTGAATCTGTCCATAGGATTGGGCCAGCTGCGCAGATCCCTGGGTCAGTTTCTGGGAGTTTTGTTCCAGAAGGTCCGTACCCGCCGCAACCTTCCTGCTTCCTTCCTCCAACTTTTGTGCCCCCTGGAGCAGTGCTGCTGAAGAAGACTTCAGCTTTTGAGTAGAATTTTGCAGCTGTTCTGCACTGCCTTGAGATTGTTTGTATATGGACAGTATGCCTTGAATATTTTGATCGTTCATAGCCTCCGGGTGAGCCTTTACATAGGCCGTCATGTAGTCTGCAACGTTTTTATTGGCCTGTGCCGATTTTCCCACAGAATCAAGGAATAGGTTCAAGCCGCTATCAAATGCCTTCATATTCGCCGTATACTCTGCCGTACCTTTGGATAACTCGCCAGCACCACCTTTTACAGCACTGATTCCGGTTCCGAATTGCTTCATTCCACCGTCAAGAGTCTGCAATCCTGCATTGAATTGGTGGGAGCCCTGTATCAGTTGCTGGATCTGGGTTGACCCTGCCGACAGCTTGCTGTAGAATTCCTGCAGGCCTCCTGCTATGGTCTTGCTGCCCCCTTCCAATTTCTGTGCGCCTGCCTTTGCATCGCTAAAACCGTTGTTTAGAGCACCCAGTCCGTCATTAAACAATTTTTGGTTATCTTTCAGCTCTCCGATGCCGGATTGCAGCGTTTTGGCCCCATCGGCAATCTTACCCAGACCATCCTCCAGTTCTTTTAAATCCTCCGGCATTTTCCGGACTTCGACCACCATGTTGCTTACGATTTCCTTGGTTATATCCTTTGATATGTTATCCTTCACTTCCAGCATAACTCTGTTCAGAACCTGCCCCGCCAGGAAGTTCCTTTTTTCATTGGGTTCATACACGACGACTCCCTGGGTTTTCGAATCCTTGTCTGCGGAAGCAATGTTGGAGGAGAAGTCCTTGGGAATAACGATTTCCGCATAGTAACGTCTGTTTTCGACTCCATCCTTTGCATCATTGTGATTTGTAATAACCCATTTCAGATTTCTATCCGATTGCAGGTGATCCGCAATTTCCTTTCCGAGATTTTTTGGAGTACCATTTATATCAGCCCCCTGATCTTCATTCACCACAGCCACAGGAAGGTCCTGAAGTTTACTGTAAGGATCCCAAAATGCATCAAGATAGAAAAAGCTGTATACTAGGGGAATTAATATTACTGCGACGATAACTGCGTATTTTTTGAATTGCTTCATTGTAGAAAGCATCAAATCAACCTCCTTTGATTGGAAAATTAAATATCTTGCAATTTAAATATTTTGAAATTCAAAGTAATTCAGTAAAAAAACACGCTATAAAAGTTCGGAAAACTGGCTGTTAATCTTGGATAAGGCCTTTATCATTACTTGAAGTTCTTCCGGTGTGAGTATGCCAAAAAGCTTCTGTCCGACACGCTGTTTAAGCTCTATTACCGACTTGAAAACTTCCTGTCCTTTATCCGACAACTTCACAAAAACCTGGCGGCGATCCTCCGCATCCCTGATTCTCTTTACATATCCCTTGGTGATGAGCCTGTCAATGGTTACAGTAGGAGTGCCGCTGCTTACACCCAGCTTGCCTGCAATTTCCGACATGCTCTTCATCCCGTCGCAACTGATTACAAGGATTGTATCGATCTCAATGAGAGTCAAATCATTCAAGTTCTTATAAAGATTTTTTTTGCTCTCCAGCTTGCTGATCTTTTCAAAAAGCTCCCTGAAAAGCTCATCCACAAGCCGTACCTCATTGCTTATTTTCTCTTGTATTATAATCCCCTCCAAATATTTTGAATTTCAAAACAATTTACTTATTTATAATAATACCGAAAAACCAATTTGTTAAATTGAATATTATTTTAAATTCGGCTTTATGATTTATTGTACCCCGTTTATTTCCATTTATCTTTATTTTTTATATAATCTCAATTTTTCTGTGAAAACAGCAGAAGGGGTAAGAGTGCATGCACTCCCCCCCTTTTTCACAGCTTACTACATATTTAATCGATACTGTTGTAGAGCTTCTTTACAGTCCAATAGGCCATTTTAGGCTTCCTATACTCATTTACAATCCCCTTATTGTTAAAGCTCCTGGCTCTGCCCATTTCCATCTCCTTCGCCGTTCTTATGTCGCAGAACTGCCAGATGTAGGTACCCGCTAGCCTTGGATGGTTGAGGAACAGGTTCAGCGTATAGTTCAGATAGCTCTCCTGGTAGTTTTCCGTCCACTTCGGTCCTTCAAAGGTTACATCGCCATACAGTCCCGCTGCTCCAAATTCGGATATGATCATGGGCAGATGGGAAAGCCCTTCGTTTTCAAGCTTTGCACTTACTTTATCAATAAACATTCCCCAGTCTTCCATTTTGTCGTGATACCATCCCAGATATTTGTTCAGACAGACAAGGTCCACCAAAGAGAAACAAATATCGTTTATATCCTTATAGGATGCATAGGTCAATAGCCTGCTGGAATCCAAACTCCTTACCTTTTCCACAAACAACTTCGTCATATCGAAGCAGGAAGACTCGTTGGAGTCAACCTCGTTGTGTACACTCCAGATGATAATGGAAGGGTGATGGTAATCTCTTTCCACCATTTCTTCCAGCATTCCAAGTCCTCGCTCTACGACTACAGGGTTTCTGAAATGCTTGTTAAAGTACTGCCACATGGGGATTTCCTCCCAGAAAAGCAGCCCCTCCTGGTCGCACAGGTCCAGGAACAGCTCGGAGTTCGGATAATGGGACCCACGGATCGCGTTACAGCCCATACCCTTAATAATATCCATATCCCGCTTCATCAGCTTCAAAGGAATTGCAAATCCCCAGTCCGGGTGATCCTCATGCCGGTTCACCCCTTTTATGAAAATTTCCCTGCCATTCAACAGTATTTTCTGATTTTTTGCTTCGATCCTACGGAAACCGATCCTTTCAATACTGTCATCTCCGTCGATTTCAACGGTAAACGTATATAGATTCGGTTTTCCTATATCCCACAGCTTTACATCTTTAACGGGTATACCGCCAAGCTTTATATTTGCTGCCAGTGTCCCCTCCTTCAGTGCATGCCGTGCAATAACCCGGTCATTCAGCAGAATCCGCAGCTCTCCCGCTGCTGCTTTCACCGAGAAAGCTTCCAAATGAATATCAAACCCAAGGGTAGCCGTCTTTAAATCCTCACTCAAGGTATACTCAACGCGGTGTTTTCGAATCCAAACCTCCGGCAGTTCCGTCAACTCTACACTGCGGGTAATGCCGCCGTAGTGAAACCAGTCCACTCGGGCCAGGGGAATGGTGTCCGTATCATTATGGGTATTGTCAACAAGAACTGCCAAAGTATGCTCACCAGGGGCAAGGTCGCGCAATACGAAGTTGAACCCTGTAAACCCGCCATAGTGCCCTCCCAGATATCTGCCGTCCACATAAACCTCTGCCTGGCCGGTTACAGCATGGAAAACCAGATTCACATGACTTCCGGTATTCCTGAAGGTTGTATAATACCATCCACAGCCTTCATAATCATAGAGTCCCAGTTCATTATTCCAGCAGGAAGGTACTACAACATCCATAGAATCTGCCGGAAAATTCTCAAACCATTTTTCCCTGATGCCTCTCCTCTCAGGATCAATGCGAAATTTCCACATTCCGTCCAGCGATACGGTCTTGCGTTTTGTGTGCCGCTCATACAATCTAGCCATGATAAGACCCCCTCTTTTCTTAATGTAAAGCTTTACATTTTGCTCCAAAACAAAATGATTCACGTTTATAAACGCTCATCATTTTAACTTTTTCTTCCTTCTTCAATTCCTTTTATGAAAACCTTTACACCTTCATTGTAAATGGTTATACTATTCTTTGTCAAGATAAAAGGGAATCTGGAAGAAAGGAATTTGCCAGGGAGGTTTTAAATGAATCTGCATGATATAGCTAGAGAAGCCGGTGTTTCCACCGCTACAGTTTCCAGGGTAATAAACGGTAGTACCCTGGTAGTTGAGGAAACCCGAAAGAAGGTTCAGGCTGTCATTGATAAGCATAGATACACACCCAACGCGTTGGCCCGAGGGCTCATACAAAAGTCTACCAAAGCCATCGGCGTATTAACGGTAGACATACGCAGCCCCTACTTTTCTTCCGTTGTCCACAGTGTCGAAAGGGAGTTAAAGCAGTTGGGCTATAATATTTTTCTTTGCAATACAGGCGGAAACCTCGAAGAAAAAATTCAATATATAACAGCCCTCATGGAAAGAAAAGCAGACGGTTTGGTATTTGTTGGCTCTATTTATAAAGAAAAGGAACATAACCGGCATATTATCGAAGCCGCTGCAAAGGTGCCGGTAATACTTCTTAACAACCATATACGGGGTTTTAACATTTACAGCCTGTTATGCGACGATGCCAAAGGCATTTACGATGCAACACGGTTCATGCTGGATCAAGGAAAAAGGAATCTCATCTATATCCATAGCTCCAGCACCTTCAGCGGTCGGAGCAAACGCAAGGGCTTCAGGCAAGCCCTGAAGGATTCCTGCATGAATACTGCTAACGCTAGAATACTAACAGCGGTTCCTCATAAGGACTCCATGATTGAAAAAATAAAGCTCGAGTATGAAAAAGACCCTTTTGATGGGGTCTTAACTTCTGATGATATCTATGCAAATCAAACCATATCTGCGCTGAACAGTATAAAGGTTGATATTCCTGGTACGGTAGCGGTCATGGGCTACAACAATAGCAGTATTTGCGATTATACTTACCCTGCTCTGTCTTCAGTGGACAGTTGTATGAATGAACTCGGCATCCAGGGAGGAAGGCTGTTGGATGGAATTTTAAACGGAAGGATTCCGGAAAAGCAAATTCTATTCCTGCCGCCCAAATTGGTGCTTCGAGAGACAACGTAAGGAGGTACATTATGCCCGGAATTGAAATTACCGATGCCATGATATATAACCACGCAGCCAATCCTTCCTTTTATCAGAGAGGTCTCACCTATTTTCGGCAAGGAAGGGTTTTTGACTTCTCTTATGATGGTAGAACCTCAACGGTATATGCTTCCGTGGAAGGAAACGAGTCCTTTTACGATGTCAGCATCTCATTTTCAGCTTCAGACAGCATTGCTTCCTCTGCATGTGAATGTCCTGCTTTTGCAAGTTTTGACGGCGGATGCAAGCATATTGTGGCTGTTCTTAAAGAAGCTCAAAAGAATCTGCGTCGTGTTTATACGCCTCATCTACCGCAGCCACGCAGCAGTAATGCCTTACACCATATTTTCGAATATTTTAACAGCACTCAGGAAGAACAAAAAAAAGATAAGGTTCAAATCGAAGTCACACTGCATGTTGAAAGGGAATCCGGCCATATTGTCAACTCCCTGGAGTTTAGAATGGGTGCCGGAAGGTTTTATATTGTCAGGGATATCAAAGAACTGCTCCTTTCCTATGCAGATAATAAGCCTGTAGAATTTGGGAAAAATTTCACCCTGGATCCTGCTGTTCATTCTTTCTCCAAGGAAGACCAGAATTTAATCGATATGCTAAACGAGATTATTGAAAATGAAGATGTACGCAATTTAAAGTACATGTATTTCAATGAAACCACCAGTGTTTTCAAGGGAAAGAGGGTATATCTGTCTGATCCGAACATGAGAAGGTTTCTCACCTTCATTAAATCCAGATCCTTTAATGCTGTTGTTTTTGGTTCACCCTATTACAGCATAGAAGTAGTTGAAGCAAATGTACCCATTGACCTGGTTCTAAAGCAGGAAAATGAAGAAATCCTTTTACGGTATGCCACTCCCCTGCGGTTAATCCCTCTTACCAAAAAATCGGATTTCTATTTTATGGAGGGTGTCATCTACCACCCATCACCGGAACAATTTAAAAATTTTGCCCCTTTTTACGAAGCTTTTGCATCCAGCGCCAAGAACTCCATTTCCATTGCCAAGGGAGAAATGGGACGGTTTGTTTCAGAAGTGCTGCCTTTTCTTCAGAAGGCTGCCCATGTACGGATTGATACCAGTTTGGAGGAGAATTTCCTTAGAGAAAACTTGCTTACGCAGATCTACTTCGACAGGCATGAAGAGGGTATATCGGCCCGTCTCGAATTTCATTACGGGGACGAAGTGGTCATTCCTTTCACTCCCTTCAAACCGGGTGCTACCAGCGACCGGATTCTCATTCGGAATCCGGAAGAAGAGAGCAGAATTCTTGATTTTTTTGAAAAATATGAGTTTAAAGTAGAAAAGGAAAAAATTTACCTTTTGGACGAGAAGAAAATCTTCGAATTTATTTACAGTGCCCTTCCTTCCCTTCATGAATTGGCAGAGATCTATTACTCGGAGAGCTTCAAAAGGTTAAAGATTTCAAACAACTTAAGTTTTTACAGCAGCATTCGTCTTACGGATGATTCTTTATTGGAGCTTTCTTTTAACTTTGAAGGAGTGGAGCCCGATGAACTGTCCGCTATTTTCGCAGCGCTGAAAGAAAAGAAGAAATATTACCGCCTAAAGGATGGTTCCTTCCTTTCATTAAACAGTCCCGAGCAGACTGTTATGCCGGAACTTTTAGATAAGCTGGGGGTGGGTCCGGAGGACTTCGATAACCATGTATTGCTGCTCCCCAAGTACAGGGCGCTGTACCTGGACTCGCTGATCCGTGAGTCGAGTTTGAACCATATCGAGCGAAATATGGCCTTCAAGCAATTGGTTCAGAATATAAAAGAACCTCAAGACATGGACTTTGCGATTCCAAAGGAACTCGTGAACATACTCAGGGACTACCAGAAAACCGGCTTTAAGTGGCTAAAGACGCTGGCATCCTATGGCTTCGGAGGCATTCTCGCAGACGATATGGGGCTGGGGAAAACCTTACAGGTAATCGCCTTTGTCCTTTCCGGCAGACCGGAATCTTCAAAGCCTGCTCTGGTCGTCGCACCTACATCTCTTGTCTACAATTGGAAAGATGAGGTAGCAAAATTCGTACCCTCCATGAAAGTATCGGTCATTTCCGGCGTTCAAAGGGAACGGGTAGAACAACTGAAGGAAATCAAGGATGCAGATATCGTAGTTACTTCTTATGCCCTGATTCGACGGGATATTGATCTCTACAACGATGTTGAATTCTCCTATTGCTTCCTCGATGAAGCACAACACATCAAGAACCCCGGCACCATCAATGCACGGTCGGTAAAGCAGATAAAAGCCGGCGGCTACTTTGCTCTTACAGGTACACCCATTGAGAACTCACTGACAGAGCTGTGGTCTATTTTTGATTTTATTATGCCCGGCTATCTGCTGTCCCACAGTCAGTTTATACAGAAATTTGAAGCGCCCATTATCAAAAATCAGGAGGAAGAAGCCCTTAAGGACCTTGGCCGGTACATCAAACCCTTTATTCTTCGCAGAATGAAGAAGGACGTGTTAAAAGAGCTTCCTGAGAAAATCGAAAGCAAGATGACAGCTGAAATGACAGAAGACCAGAAAAAAATCTACCTGGCCTACCTGAACCAGGCGAAAAATGAAATCGCAGCAGAGTTGGAGCAGAATGGCTTTGAACGAAGTCATATTAAAATTCTGGCAATTCTCACCCGGTTACGCCAAATCTGCTGTCATCCCTCTCTTTTTCTGGAAAACTATGAAGGGGAAAGCGGAAAGGTTTCCCTGCTGATGGAATTGCTGCTGGATGCTCTGGAAGGCGGGCATCGAATATTGCTCTTCTCGCAGTTTACCAGCATGCTTCAAATCATTGCGGAGCAGTTGAATAAACAGCAGGTTGAATATTTTTATCTGGATGGTTCTACAAAAGCCGAAGCCCGGGGCGACCTGGTCAAAGCCTTTAACAGTGGGAGCAGGAGCGTTTTCCTAATATCCCTGAAAGCGGGAGGAACAGGCTTAAACCTTACCGGTGCGGATATGGTAATACACTTCGACCCGTGGTGGAATCCGGCTGTAGAGGACCAAGCCTCTGACCGGGCCTATCGTATAGGGCAGAACAACGCAGTTCAGGTAATAAAATTGATTACCCAGAACACTATTGAGGAAAAAATATTTGAACTGCAGCAGAAAAAGCGAGCCATGATCGATGCTGTAATTCAACCGGGAGAAACACTTCTAACTAAAATGACCGAAGCAGAAATCCGGGGATTGTTCGAGTTATAGGAGGCTGTGAAAAATAATTTGTTTATTGGAATTTTTACGTCCCAGTTTTGAAAAACTAGTAAAGGCGCCATAAAAAATTACATGGTCTTTTTTGCGGGCCCGCCATGGCATCCATGAAGGGTGTAGCAAAATTATAGACTAGGTTATTCTTTTATAAGCCAAGGTGAGTAACTTTTACAGGAGGTAAAAAAATGTCCGATAAAGATATTAAGGAATCCTATGAACGCAGCGCAGAGAGAATGCGGGGCGACAATCATACCATTGCCGCCGATATCGGTCTTGCGCATACAAACGATCCTACCGCTCATGAGGACATACATGACAAGGTAAAGATTGATTATCAGAACATAACCAAATCTCCCTCTATGGAGGATGTTCATGCATGGCAGAGAGATCATATCAAAACAGAGGATCAGTCAAAGGATGGGTATCCTCTCAATGTAATTATTGATCCGGCCATGCGTGAAATGTACCAGGTGGTCCACAATGCCGGCATGACCAATGTTTTTGACCGTTTCAGCCAACAGCAGCCTATACAGTGTAAATTCTGTATCGAGGGACTATCCTGCCAGTTGTGTGCCAATGGCCCCTGCCGTATCAGCCCCAAGGTTCCGAGAGGCACCTGTGGAGTCGATGCCCATACCATGGTGGCCAGAAACTTTATGTACAGACATGTTACTATCGGCACCTCAGCCAATATCTTTCACTGCCACCAGGCAGCCCGTACCCTCAAAGCAGCGGGCCAGCATCCGGAAAGCGGTTTGAAGATCCGTGATGCCGGAAAGCTCAAAAAATATGCAGAAATGGCCGGTTTGGACAGCAGCAAACCCATTAATGAACTGGCTATTGATTTTGCAGACTGGGTCATGAATGATATTCATGCTCCCTTCCATGTTCCCTCAAAAGCGGTAGAAGCCTTTGCTCCTGCAAAGAGAAAAGAACTCTGGAACAAATTAGGCCTTTTCCCCGGGGGCGGATATAGCGAAGTGGCTTACGCCCAAACACAGTGTATGACCAATTTCACTTCCGATCCGGTTGAGTTTCTGCTTCGGAGTGTACGCCTGGGTATCGCCAATGAATATCAGGGCCTCTTCCTGTTGGACATCATTCAGGAAATCCTTATGGGCACTCAGGAAATCGCCATGAAGCAACAGAACATGGGATTGCTCAAGGAGAACATGGTAAATGTTATCACCAACGGCCATATGCCGCTGCTTTCCCATGTAGCCATTGATCTGGCCTCCACCGCCGAGTGGCAGCAAAAAGCAAAAGACGCTGGAGCTGAGGGCCTCCAGATATTGGGGCATGTTTGTGAAGGACAGCAGCTGATAAACTACGAAGGAACCCATAACCAAAAGGGCTATGGCGGCCAGGAAGGCGAATGGCTCTCGGAAGAATACCTGCTGGCAACAGGAGTCGTTGATCTTTTTATGTACGATTATAACTGCACAGTGCCTACACTGCCTATCTTTGCAAAGCGTTTCGGTACAAAACTGCTGAGTACGCATCCCGTAATCAAACTGCAAGGCACTGAAGTACTGGACTTTGTTCCCGAAAAAATGAAGGAACAGGCTGAAAAGGCACTGGACCGGGCTATCGAGGCCTTCCGCCAGCGTAAGCAGCAAAACAAGCCCACCTATATTCCTCCTCACGTATCGGATTGTATGGTTGGCTTCAGCACCGAGTCGGTGAAAAAGGCACTGGGCGGCAGCCTTACACCTCTCATCGAGCAAATCGCCAATGGAAATATCCGTGGTATAGCTACTATCGTCGGATGTACCACCGCCCGCTACGGCCAGGGAGGCAGCAACATTTTCAAGATTACAAAAGGCTTGATTGCCAACAACATCCTGGTTCTATCCGGGGGATGTACTTCCAGTGTTATGGAATACACCGGATTAACCGATCCAAAGGCGGCAGAAGAAGCCGGTGAAGGCCTCAAAGCGGTATGTAAACAGCTGGGCATCCCTCCGGTTCTGACCTACGGCGCCTGCGTAGATATCGGGAAAATGACACATACAGCCAAGGAGCTGGCAGATGAACTGGGAGTCGATACAAATAAGTTACCGCTTGTAATCGGAGCACCTGAATACCTCGAGCAGAAAGCTGTCGCTGATGCCTGCACAGCGGTGGCTCTCGGCTGGCTGGTTCATGTTGCCCCTGTGCCATCCATTACGGGGAGTGATGTTGTTGTTAAAACGCTTACTGAAACTACGGAGACTCTCGGGCTGGGAAAGGTGGTTGTTGAAATGGATGCTGAAAAAACTATCCAGATCTATGTGGACCACATTGAAAAGAAAAGGAAAGAGCTGGGCCTAAAGTAACAAAGGCGGCTTTGCCACTTTTGTTTGCGCATATGCCTTTCCGAAGCATGAGGGAAATCTGGCACGCGTATAAATTCAATATTTTTTATTGTCCAGGAAAGAGACCTTTCCTGGACAATAAAAAAATTTCCGGAGGACTGCGGTCCCCCGGAAATTTTTATTAGTCGTTGCCTTTACCCTATTTTTTGTTCTCTCTTTCCTTAAATTTTTCTTTTTTCTCTTCTTTCTTTTCTAACTGCTTCTTTGTGTTTTCTTCTATTTTTTCAGCGGCTTTTCCAGGCTTGTCACTTACATGTTTAATGATTTCCTGGCGTTTTTCCTGCAGTTTTTCCATCTGCTTTTCTATTTTTTCAACTTTATCGTTGGATTTTACCGGAGTTGGGGCTGGAGTCACTTGAGGCGTCTCTCCCTTTTCATCGTCTTTATCCTCTTCGTGGTCTTTGTTTCTCCTATCTTTGCCATCTTTATCGCCTTTATCTTTATCATTTTTATTGCCCTTGTTTTCATCACCCAACAATTTTTTTATTTCATCCTTATGTTCTCTGATCTCCTCCTTAATTTGTTCCAACTGCTCCAAGTCTGCCTGTGCCTTAGACAGATTTTCTTTTGCAGCCGTGATTTTCACCGCATCACCGCTCTGCTCAGCCAGCTTCAGCTCTCCCTTCGCCTTCTCCGTCAATTCCTTTGCTTCCTTTAAGCTTTCTTTTGCAGTTACGAAGGATTCGATCGCCAGAGTTTTCTTTACTTCCGTTGTAATGGATGTTTTAAGCTGCTCTTCAATCTGCTGTGGGATTTCGCCGGTTATCTTAATAACAATCTGTCCGGCCTCATCCTGCATAATTTTGATTTCTTCGAGTTTTGCTGTTACATTCTTATCCCCTTGTGCAGCTTTCTCAATGTTCTTGTTGGCTTTCTCAACGGTCCGGGCATAAACCTTAAGTACTTTCTGGACCATATCCAATTTATTTTTCTCCGTCATGATTTGAGCTTCCGCTAACCTTTCATTTGCAAATTTAATCAGGAGATCAGCCTTTCCTTCCGAATAGAATGTAAAATTAACCTGCACACTCTCAATAAGTCTTTTGATAGGGTACAGCGCACTATCCGGAGTAATGCCCACCTTGTTCTTTTCATCGTTCTGCGCTGGCGTCGGTGCAGCAGTTGCTTGCGGTGCCGTGGTAGCTGATGGGGGTATTGTAGGTGAAGGTGTTGCTGTGGCGGTTGGTGCTGTTGTAGCAACCGGCGTTGCAGTGGCTGCCGGCACAGGAGTTGCTGTCGCAGCCGGCGTTGGTGTAGTGCCTGGGGTTGACCCGGGGGTTGATGTTGCACTTATTGTAGTATTTATTGCTCCTGTTGACAGCTCATCCGCAAAAGCTGCTACGGATATTGATGCTGTCATTGCTGCTGCAGTACATAACCAAGCGATAAGTTTTTTATTCATTGGAAATCACCTTTCTCATTTAAAGTTTATTCGTTATAACTCCCGGGATTATGTTCCTTACGTCATATATTTCGCAATGCCTGCAATGTATTTTTGGGGTGGAGCTGCAAAAATCTTTATGAGCCCCTTTTCAGTAGGTATAAAGTTTTTAAGGTGAAAGCCAATATCATTGATTTTGTGTTAAAATAAAAAAGGCAGAATTCGACTTTATGAATTCTGTCTTTCTCTGTTTTTATACTATACAAGCACGGGCTGAAGCTGTTTTCCATTTAATGCTTCCAACACAGTTGGCCGCAGTAGTTCCAACTTAGCCACTAAAGAATTTGTTTTCTTAACAGGATCATCCTGCCCAAAGGGAACCAGGTAGATGTTCTTCATATTTAAAACCAACCCCAGATTCTTTGCATTGGCTCCCAGTCCGTCATTGGTGGAAATGGCAATAACCACAGGACGGTTATTTCTCAGATGAGCTTTGCAAGCCATGGTTACAGACGTATCTGTTATGGCATTTGCCAGCTTTGAGAGTGTATTTCCCGTACAGGGAGCAACTATAATCAAATCAAATAGAGCTTTGGGTCCCACGGGTTCTGCTTCTACAATGGAACTGATAATCTTTTTCCCTGTTATGTCTATCAACTGTTTCTTCCAGTCTTCCGCCTTACCGAATCTTGTGTCCAGCTTATCTACGGATTCCGATATGATGGGAAATACTTCGGCTCCTTCTTTAACCAACTTCTCAATTTCAGGCATGACCTTATCAAGGGTACAAAACGACCCCGTTAAGGCAAACCCAATCCTCTTACCCTCTAATTCCATTTCCTATACCCCCAGTTCATCAATAATATTATACACAGTATCTTTAATAAACTTTGCGGCACTGACCGGTGCGACTTTTCCAGGCAACGACAAAGCCCATATGGCCTTTAAGCCCATAGTGTTCGCCTTTTCAAAATCAACGCCTCCCGGCTTGGATGCCAGATCGATAATCAGCGTTTCCTTGCTGATTTCGCTTAGCAGATCTGTATCGAGAATCACATGGGGGATGGTATTAAAAATGACATCCATTTTAGGAAGGTAATCCTTTATTTCGCTCATCAGCACAGATTTATAGTTATAGCTGTTAACCCAGGCAATATCAGCATATTTTCTCGCCTCTATATAGACATTGGCTCCGATGCCGTCAAGCATTTTCGCCAGAATCTTCCCAATCCTACCGAAGCCCAGAATCAATACATTGCTGTGATGTAACGTAATAGGCATTTCCTCCATGGCGATCTGGATGGCTCCCTCTGCAGTGGGGATTGCGTTAAGTACAGCCATCTCCTCTCTCTCCAAAAGATCAACAGCATAGATATTATAGACATGAGCCATATGTGCTATCTTTTCACCGATTCTTCCTGCCACAAACAACTGATTCTTTGACATAATTTTAAAAACTTCATTTATGTACATCTTATCAGTATGAAAGGGAGCATTTATCGTTTCATTATCATTAGAACATGGTAAAGGCCCAATCACTACATCCACATCTTTGATTGCTTCCAGAAGGTTCTCGCTTTCCTTGATTCCTACCTCGAATCCGGCATTTCGGAAACCATATATGTTAACATTGTTACCATCTGCCTGAATTAGATTTGCAAGCTTCACACTCCTTAAATCGCCGCCTATCACTGCGTATTTCATATTATGCATTCCATTATCCCTCCAGGTTCATTACACAGACTACTATATCTTATGTATCCATGGAGGGCTAAGTGCTTGTACCGGAAAAAAAGCAGAAAGCGGAAATGCATGTATCTATTCTGACACGAAACAAGGCGGTTTGCTCTCCTTACGGGTACACAAACCGCCTTGCTGTTATTTTAAATTGTTGTATCACCTTGCAAAAATGAAGCAGGCTAAACTTGCGACGTCGTTATTTTAAATAATACTATATCAAAAAGAACTCCATAAAGAAGAATCGTTATACTAAAAATAAATAATACAGCAGTGAAATTAAATTCATAGAATTTTGATTTCCATTGTCTTTCATACTTCATTTTATCATTCGTCTTATTCTTGATAATGAACAAGGCAGATAATAACAGTCCCAGGCTTCCAGTTATGAATAAGCCCGACCGTATCCACTCTAATGCTTTGCTAAGGTTTATGCCATGTATGACGATCTCCAAAACTGATGTAATCACCACTAAGGCCATAGCTACTATAGTTGCCGCAGTCATAACTTTCAATGCATCTTTTACACAGCCGATCATTCTTTCCATAATTCCTCCCCGATACAAATTTTAGTACAGATGACATGCAACAAAATGTCCCGACGATACTTCTTTTAGCTCGGGAGCTTCCTTACCGCATACATCCTTCACATATTTACACCGGTCCTTAAATTTGCATCCCGGTTTGGGATTTATAGGACTCGGCACTTCCCCCTCCAATACTATTTTTTCCCGGTTCTTCTCAACTCTTGGATCCGGTATGGGTATGGCAGAAAGCAACGCGGTGGTATACGGATGAAGTGGATTTTTATATAATTCCTTTGAGGTTGTTATTTCAACCATAGCCCCAAGATACATAACACCGACTCTATGGGATATATGTTTTATCATTGCAAGATCATGGGCTATGAATAGATAGGTAAGCCCCATCTCTCTTTGGAATTTCATTAATAAATTTACTATTTGTGCTTGAATGGAAACGTCCAATGCAGATATAGGTTCGTCACACAAAATAAATCTTGGCTTTACCGCCAGGGCTCTAGCTATACCTACTCTCTGTCTTTGACCTCCTGAGAATTCATGTGCAAATCTGTTGGCGTGTTCTTTATTAAGACCCACGAGGTTCAGTAATTCAAAGATCATCTCTTTTCTCTCTTTTGAATTCGATGCCAGATTATGAATATCAATTCCTTCAGAGATTATGTCTCCTACTGTCATTCTGGGATTCAGAGAGGCATAAGGATCCTGAAATATGACCTGGACTTCCTTGGAAAAGTCCAGCTTATCCATACTTTTTAAATGGTGTACCTCCTTGCCCTTATAGAATATTTCTCCCCCGGTCTTAGCATACATTCCTATGCTGGTTCTTCCACAAGTAGTCTTACCGCAGCCGGATTCCCCCACCAGGCCTAAAGTCTCACCCTCTTTTATAGCAAAGGAAACATCATCTACCGCCTTAAGAATCTTACCTTTTCCAACCCTAAAGTATTTCTTTAGATTCCGAACCTCTAAAACCGTTGCCTTATCCGCTAATTCATGCATGTATTACCACCTCCGAAGTTTCTCCAACAAGCCTTTTTACATCCGGATGATACAACCAGCAGGAGGCTGTATGTGTTTCGCCAAAGTCATAATTCTCCGGTTCATACTCAAGACAGACCTTCATACATCTTTTACATCGTTGGGAAAAACCGCAGCCCTTAGGAGGTGAAATCAAATCCGGTGGTGTGCCCTGAATGGATTCAAGCTCCTGTTCCTCCTCAGCATCAAGCCTTGGCACAGCATTAAGAAGAGCCTTCGTGTAGGGGTGCTTGGCATCATAAAAGATCTCCTCTGCGGTACCTCTTTCCACCAGCTTTCCTGCATACATAACCAGAATTCTGTCAGCTACGTCTGCAACAACGCCTAAGTCATGGGTTATTAAAATAGTGGATGAACCTAACTTCTTTTGAAGATCTTTTATCAACGCTATGATTTGTGCTTGAATTGTAACATCGAGGGCAGTAGTAGGTTCATCGGCGATAAGGAGGTTAGGATTACATGCCAGGGCAATGGCAATCATTGCCCTTTGCCTCATTCCGCCCGAAAACTCATGAGGGTACTGGTTAAACCTTGTCTCCGCATTAGGCAACCCAACAAGCTGTAAAAGTTCAATGGCCTTATGCTTTGCCTGGAATTTTCTCAAATGTCCATGTTCAACCAGATTTTCTACTATTTGCCTTCCAACTTTCATGGTGGGATTTAGCGATGACAATGCATCCTGAAATATAATAGCACACTCTCCCCCTCTGTATTGTTGAAGTTCTTTTTTATTAAACTCTATAATATTTCTACTCTTATATATTATTTTGCTTTTCTCTTTTATCTCTCCCGGCGGAGCCTGTATTAACCCCATTATGGCTTTCGAGGTAACACTTTTTCCGCAGCCCGATTCTCCTACGATTGCGACTGCCTCTCCTTTATAAATGTCAAAAGAAATTCCTCTTACCGCTTGCACTTCTCCTGCATACGTATGATAAGAGACAGATAAATCCTTAACCTCTAAAATCTTTTCCATGTGCTCTCCCCCATATTCCTTATGTTGATGCTATTGACGAAGCCTTGGATCAAGGGCATCTCTTAGCCCGTCGCCCAATAAATTGAAGGCTAGGACTATTAAACACAGAGTTCCCGCAGGAAATAACAACTGATACGGATAGAAGGACATTTGCTGCTGTCCCAGGGATATCAAAGTTCCCAGGCTAAAATATGGAGGCTGCAGCCCTATGCCCAGAAAGGAAAGGGCGGTTTCACTGAAAATTACTGCCGGTATATTGGAAGAAATGTTTAAGATCAATAGCCCAATGGTATTGGGCAGCAGATGCTTAGTGATTACTCTTGCGTTGGAAGCGCCGAGAGTCTGTGCTGCAAGCACATATTCACTTTCTCTAAGCTGCAGGATCTGACCTCTTATCATTCTGGCCGTCCCGGTCCAGCTCGTTAGGCAAAGTGCAAATAAAAGCGGTACGATTCCATTTCCCAATACTACCATAATGAGAATGGTTACAATAAGTGAGGGTATACTGTTTAAAACCTCAATTACCCGCATCATGATTTCATCGACCACACCGCCGAAATAAGCCATTATACTACCGTATATACATCCAATGACCACTTCTACCAGGGTGGCTAACAATGCCACCGTAATTGAAATTCTTGCCCCAACCCAGACCCTGGAGAATACATCTCTCCCTAGGCCATCTGTTCCAAACCAATATTTTCCGTCCGGTGATAAATTTTTATCCAGGGCATTAATCGTTATATAATCAAGTCCTTTAATCCTGGGCCCTATGATCACCAGGCAGGTTATCATTATTAGAACGGCCAGAGCAGACATCGCAATCGGATTTTTTTTAAGCCTTCTCCATGCATCCTGCCAGTAGCTTATGTTTTCTCTGACGATGGCATCCGCATTCAACTCATTTAAATCAACGTTTTTCACTAATTCACTATTTATTTCTACCATATTATCCTCCCATTATCTCTTATTCCCAAATATTCTGATTCGTGGGTCTACTATGGTATACAATATATCTGTCATAAATATTACTACCAAATAAATGGCCGTTAATATGATTGTTTGTCCCATAATTATAGGAACATCCCGTCCTCCCACTGCACCTATAAAATACAACCCTATACCGGGTATGGAATATACTCGCTCGATAAAAAAAGATCCGGTTATAACAAAAGCTACCGTCATAGGGAGTACCGTTACGATGGGAATACAAGAATTTCTGAGTACGTGTCTTACAATTACCTTCCAGTTTGATAAGCCCTTCGATCTTGCAGTGAGCACATAATCCTGATTGATGACATCCACCATGGAGGTCTTCATGAGCCTGGAGTAACTCGCAACATAACTAAGGCAGCCGGATAAAGTCGGGAGTACCGTATACTTCCACCCTCCAAACCATAGGTCTTCTCCCTTTGGCCATCCTATTACAGGAAACCATGCAAGTGTACCGGCAAAATATTTTTGTAAAAGCAATGCACAAACCAAGGTAGGAGTGGATACAAATATCATTGCAACCGTTACTATTGTATAATCTACCCAAGTTCCCCGCTTCATTGCCGCAATTATACCTAAAAACAGCCCCAGGGTCACTCCCACTAAAACCTGCTGAATACCGAGTCTTGCCGATATAGGCATCTTCTGCTTCATAATGCTCTGCATAGTTTGCCCCGGATATACGATTGATTGTCCAAAATCACCCCTCAAAATAATACCTGTCATGGTCTTTATATACCTTTGGTAAACCGGCTTATCATAACCGTACTTTTTATAAATTTCTGCTTTTATGTTCGGCGGCAATTTCTCCACCTTCTCTGTTAATGCATCACCCGGAATCGCTGACAATAAGAAAAAAGTAGCTGTGGCTATAATGAATAATGTCAGAAGCATCTCCAAAAATCTTCGTATAAAATATGTAAGCATTTTCTTCCTCCCGATTCATCATAAAGGATCCAGTGATATGGATAACGAGCTCTAAACTTTATAATTTCCAGCGATAAAAATGTCCGGTTTTTGGGGCAGTTTTACCGCTGGATAAATTCAGGTCTAGCGTTCGGTATCTATAAGGCGTTTCATAAATTTGTGTGCACACCAAATTTTATGATGTGCACACAATCTAATCCTATAAATATTACGGTTTTCCGGAAATGTAAGCCCATCTCCATTCATAGGTTGGGCCAAACATTGGGAAGCCAAAGTCTTTTACATAGTTTTGAACGAATCTTCTTGTATCGCTGTAGTATACGGGAGCTATTGCTGCATCTTGCTGAACCAGCATGTTTTCAAGCTTCTTATATGTATCAAGCCGCTTTGCTGTGTCGTTTATATTGGATAAACTCTTTAAAAGCCCATCGTATTCCGGACTATTATAGCCGGCATAGTTATTTTCATTGGTTGATTCCCACATGTCGAGGAAGGTCATCGGATCATTGTAGTCACCGTTCCAAGCGAGGAAGCATAGGTCAAATTTGAACGCTTTTCTATCCTGGTTATATATTTTTGTATCTCCATATACCTTCATCTCAATCGTGATACCAAGATTTTTCTCTAGCTGCTGTTTCCACCATTCCTGCCTCTGCTTACTGAGCGCATCTGTACCTGTTGTTATGAAGATGAGTTTAATGTCCTTCAGATTGGCAGTATCTTTTCCTAGTTCCTTTAATCCTTCATGGAGTAGTTTTTGTATTTCAACCGTATTATTTTTATACTTCGCAGCATCAGCCTTTAACGGCTCTTCGACAACTTTTCTGTACTCATCCTTTCCAATGCTTAAAGATTTGGAAACATAGCCATACGCGGGCGAATATCGTCCGTAAATTACGCTTACTAATTCTTCTCTATCGAAAGCCACGGAAATAGCTTTTCTTATCTTCGCATTACCCATTAACCCGCTGAGTCCGCCAGTTTTTTGGTTAAAGGCCAAATATGCAGTTGAAGGGGTATCCCCTGCAAAGCCCTGCCATTTTCCTTCTTTAGCCGCCTGTGTCCATTTTGCAATATATTCCTGTGTCGAACCTGTAACATCCAGTTGTTGTGTTTCAAACAATTGTGCCTGCGTTGCAAACTCGGGGATATCATTCATATTTACCGTTTCAATGGATACATTCTTTGCATCCCAATAATCCGGATTTTTAACTAAGGTTATACTGTTGTCTCTCACCCACTCTTTAATCTTATAAGGGCCGCAATATACCTGCTTTGTTATATCCGTAGCCCAGTTTTCTCCGCCCGCCTTTATCACATCAAGCCGGATAGGATTAAATACCGGATAAGCGATTTTTGCCAAAAAGGCCGAAACCGGTTTTTCCAATGTGAATTGAAGTGTTTTATCATCTATCGCCTTAACTCCTACGTCCTCTGCCTTGGCATTGCCCAGGTTATAGGCAGGTGCATTTTTGATGTCATATGCAAAAAAGGCGTACGGGAAAGCATTACTCTTTTCAAGCAATCGTATTACCGAGTCCACAAAATGCTGTGCGGTAACCGGCTTTCCATCCGACCACTTATACTCTCGCAAATGGAAAGTCCATGTCAAACCATCGGAAGAAGTTTCCCATTTCTCCGCACCGGCAGCCACAAGTTCATCTGCTCCACCTGTATTTTTTACTCTGACCAAGCCTTCCTGAACAGCACCAATGATCGTAGCTGTACTTGAATCATATACGGAATTGGTATCTAAACTTTGTGGTTCCAAGAAAACCAAAGTCAAGCTTTGGTTCTTATCTTTTTTTACCTCCGTTGTTTCTGTACCAGGCTTTGAATTACTGTCATCAACAGTTTTTTTGTCCTTATTTCCTGCACAGGCAGAGAATAGAACTGTACTTGCTATAAGTACACTCAGAATCCCTAAAATCTTTCTTTTCATTAAATAAAGCCCCCTTTTCATTTTAAATAATTTTAGATTTTAACTGTAATAAGTGTTATTTGTACAAGAACTTCTCTGATTTATGTATTTTTAATATTATATACCATACATTCCGTATTTTTCCATATATTTTTTTAAATTTTTTATATTTCTGAGATGCAATCTGTGAATACGTTAGAATTGAGAGAATTGCATAAATTAAACACCCTAGGAATTAGTACTTTTGATAGGTAAAAATCGTGCTGTATTATCAAGAAACTTATCTTTATTTCCAGTTTTATTGTATTCTATAAACCAGCTCACTTCTGTCTTTCAACCCTAAGAGGAGATGAAGCATTCCGCGCTTACTTCTCCCTCTCGCTATTATGGGCATTCTACTCACCCACGCTCATAATTTGGGGTTCATTATACTTAAAAACAAAAAAGAAACAAGAGCCCCCCCTTGTTTCCTTTAAAATAAAACATCGAGATTTTATTCCTATACATTCATTCTATATACAATAGGACTGGTAACTGCTAATTTGTATACCAATAGCACTTTTGAATAAATCCTCACCATAGCTTGTTTGTAATGGCTCCCCTATTTTTATGCTGTATGACCGACTGCCGTCATTATTTCTTTCAGCCCGTAGAAAAACAGCTTTTTCTAATTTTTTATTATATATATTCTCTGCAAATTCAAACAAATGAGTAACAAATAGGACCTTTATATTGGACTCATACAATGCGGTTATGATATCCTCTGCAATTCTTGATCCATCTCTTTCAGTCGTTGTTGCAAAGGACTCATTCATTAAAAGCAGGGAATTATGAGTAATATTACTTATGATGTTGTTCATTCGTAAAAGTTCTTCTTCCAGCTTGCCGCTACTCATATTAGTATCTTCTTCTCTTGTAAAATGCGTAAAGATGCTGTCTCGTACATTAGCACGATAAACGGAAGCTGACACAAATAAGCCACATTGCATTAAAATTTGTGCTATGCCAATACTTCTTAAAAAGGTTGATTTCCCTCCCTGATTAGCACCGGTAATAATAAACAGGCTTTTGCCTTCAGCATCCAGATCATTGCTTACAAGCCTTTTCTTTTCAACTATACATAGGCTTGAATCATACAGCCCTTTAAAAGTCAGGGTTTCCTTATTGATATCTTCCGGAATAGGAAAAGATAAGGCAGCATCTATTTGTGAAAACTCATTATATAAATTTATACAGCCCACATAAAAACCTATTTCATATCGCAGCGATTCAAAAAAAAGGATAATGCTGTTTGTAAACTGGTTTATCACTCTTAATATATGTATTAAGCCTGCATCCTCAATTTCTCTTGCACTATTGGCAATACTTGTATTATCAAGGGGAATCATATTAGTTTTGCCGGTTTTAAGAAATATTCTCTTAGGATTCGTTTTGGAATCAGCCTTCGATATTGTTCTAAGAACATGGTTAGCTCTTTTCATTCCATTTCCGATCTTCGATCCAATCACCACTTTCCCTCCTTCGGATATGGATTTCAGGTCTGCAATATGTTCCTTAACTTTTATAAAAAACTCGTCTGTGAGAGAAACCGCCTGCCGGCTATAAAATGAAGTCAAACCTTTTGACTGGAAGTTTTTTGAGTTCAAATCACATAAGACTTTAAGCTCTTCAAGTTTTACAACAAGCAGTTCTACTAATCCTACAGAATTTACCACTCTGACCGATACAGGAATGATTCTTGCATAATTGGGCTGAGTATATTCTTTATAGTAAGCGGCTTCTTTCAAAGCCGCTGATACGATGCTATAAAATTTATGTATGATGAGGCTGTTATTTATACAATCCTTTAGTATATCCTGCCTGTAGAGTATGGTGTTTATATCCGTTAAGCTATTTAAAACAACGCTCCTGGCAGTATCGTATAAAAATGCATCATTTTGGGCCATGGTTTTAAAAATAATATGTAAATTCAAATCCTGAATCAATTCATCTTCATTTGATATTTCCCTTTTGAAAGCGTCATCATATTGCTCGTAAAGCAGAAATGGTTTCATATTCTTATCCGCTCCTTTATTTGACTGTAAGTCAGGTTGTATTTTTCTACAATCGAGTTGGCATAGGCACGGCCATCAGCAGGACTTCTTACTATTCTATATGTGCGGATTGCCCCTTTGTCAGAATTTATAGCTGCTACAAGACTTACAGTTTTTTTGCTGATTAGAGCAAGCTCATAAATATGCGTTACATATAAACAAATACAGTCCAGGGCAATAAAATGCTCCAACACCTTTTTCCCCATTGTGTAGGCATCATGAGAGGTCGTTGTGGCAAATAGTTCATTGACGATAATAATACTATTTTCTTTCGCTTTCTCCATGATTGATTTTAGTCTCGAAAGTTCTTCTTTGAGTCTTCCAGCACTCTTACTCAAATTTTCCTCTGTGGAAAAGTGAGTAAAAATATGATCATACAGGAAAAGCTCAGCCTTTTGACAGGGTACAGGGCAGCCAATCGAAGCTAAAAAGAGAATTTGACCAAAGGCTCTTGCAAAAGTCGTTTTTCCACCTTGATTCGGCCCAGTTAAGACATAGATTCGCTCATCCCCCTCCAAACAAAAATCATTTAAGATTATATCAGTTCCTGAGCCTAGACGCTTAAAAGCCAGTGCCAAATCATATCCTGCAACAACATTCAATCTTTTTGTATAAGATATAGTAGGATAGGCGAAAATAAATCCCTTTCGCTTTAATTTTCCGATATATTCAACATAAGAAATATAAAACTGAATTTCCCTGTCAAATCTTTTAATCGTTTTGTTTAAAAAATCACTATGTTTTTTATAATAACCACCAAGTTTATCAAAGGTATCAATATTCATTTTTCTTACAATTTCCAGGATTTTAGTTTCCAATAAACACATTTCTAAATCTGTAAAAATTTTTATTTTGTAATCAAATATACCTTCATTTAAGCCTTCAAAGGTCTTGTTAATGGATGCAGAATAATCATCCTCGGTATCATCCATATTGACCATAACTTTATCGCGCTCCACTTGCACACTATACTTAATGTTACCAAAGCCCTTATGCAAATCCTTTGTGTCGGTGTATAATACTCTAAAAATATCACTGTTCACGTATTCAGTTAGCCAGTTATTAAATAAATGCAATCCTTTAGACTTTAAGTCTATTGAGGTTAATGATCCGTTTAAATTCAAGACGGCATTACAATAAAGTAACCCCGCATCCAGGAGCCATTTTTCCCTCTGATATCGATTATGGAGATTTTGGCTAAACTGAGCATATTCTCTTACTCTTTTCATTTCATTGGAGAAGGTGGTTATGCAGTCATATACCCTTGCATTTTCCAGTTCCTTCATTACTTCCAGCCTGTAATTGATTGTAGAAATATCCTTTAAATTTTGATAAAAGAAAACATTTAGATCATACTCTTCTTTTCCTGTCAAAATCTTCTGAATGATTTGATCCATATTAAGATCAACGAAAAATTCGGGTATAGTACAAGTATCTTCCGATATTTCATGTTTATAAGTTTCAAACAGAATACTATTAAACTCCATACGATTCCTGTGACCCCCAATCTTATTAATACTAACTTTCGATTTCTCTGACAGTCCACCTTCATTCATGACAGGAATATGAATACCCAATCCGATGAACTACTTTATTCCAGTCTAAACCATGACGCATGTGCAGAGTCAATACGGAAAAATAGTAATTTTAAAATTTCCTTTTGCGAAGTCCGAAAATGCAAAAAGCCTTGAAAGAGTTGGCTTACTCTCTCAAGGCCTTGACCCAGCGGGTTGAGTATATTTCCAGTGATAGTACCAGGCAAAATTGACTCCTTACAGGACACAGAGGTAGTTCGAACCAATCAAAAAAATACCAATGGATTTATGGGGACTTCAGGCATCAAATTTCAGAAAAGCGACTTTTTCATCAATCTCGAACCATCCTCTTGTTTCAGGTGCAGG
>JAEZXR010000049.1 GCA_023419605.1 Bacillota bacterium
ATACCCGGATGAATTAATTATTCCACAGGACCCTGAATACCCTCTAGTAAACCAAAAAATATCCGATACCTTAGGCCTATGGAGAAAGAAGCTTTCAGAAGAGGACTATGAACAGCTGGAAGACCTGTTGGATTTGCGCTCCCAATCAGACTCGCTGCATGCTGCGGCATCCTTTACATATGGGTTTAAGCTGGGTGCGGCAATCATACTGGAAGTGCTGAACGGAAAAGGGGAGCTAGTGCGTAAGAGGGAATAAGAATTGCAAGTACATTCCATATAACCAATACTAACGGCGCAGAGATTAGTGTCTTATGTGTTGTAATCGAGAAAAGGCACAAATCGTTTTGGTGGAGTATAGCAATGAAATGGAATTAGAAGAAGTTTTAAAGGAAATAGTAATCTTGGTAGTATCCTATGGAATTCCTTGTAAGGCCTACTAAAAAAAGGAGGGAAGAATGTGTACATAGCACTGCTGAGAAAGCCTTATTTTTCCTAAAAATAATAGTTTGAACTAAATGCATTATTAAACAACTGAGTTGGGCAGAGTTCATTATAAAACATATTTACATAAGTCCTTTATGAGAAGCAGGTGCTGTTGCAGAACTAACGGGATAAGTTAGTTTTGCAACGGCATCTTTTACATTTTACAGCATGACGGGCTTGTAATTATGACCACTTTCCTGCTTTCAATGAAAAATACTGGCTGCTCAAAGGATGTTTCAGTGAAATTTAAATTAAGTTAATTGACATATTCCATTCCGGTGTATATAATACAGGGTAAAAGCACATGAAAACTATGCAGGAGAGGGGGAGTGTCGGTGTCGACACTGAAAGAGGTAGCGGAAAAAGCTAACGTGAGTTTAGCTACGGTATCCTATGTGATGAACGGAAAAGGGGATATCAGTGACCAGACAAAAGAAAGGGTACTGGCCGCCGCAGAGGAGGTAGGATACAAGTCCGCAGCGAGGGCAAGAAAATACGGGGGTGAAAAGGAAAACATCATGGGAATTGTCACGTCCAATTTCCGGGGGCCGTTTTTTTCGCAATTGCTTACAAGTGTAGAGGAAGCCGCTATTGCCAACGGATGCCATCTTATGGCCTACAGTACGGCGACGGGAAGCAGCGAACAATTGCTTAAGCATGTTTTTAAGACGCATCGGCCCAGCGGCTTGATCGTCATGGCGTATAACATCTCCGATGACATCCTTCTTAAATACAGTGCCAGGGATTTTCCCATCGTTACCATCGACCGGAGTGTGGATGGAGAACATCTTTGGTCGGTCACCATGGACAATGAGCGGGGGGCCTATGATGCTGTCAGGTATTTGGTTTCCTGTGGGCACCGGGAGATTGCCTTCATGGGGGGGAGCTTCATGGCCTATGAGACACAGGCGCGCTATATGGGATATTGCAGCGCATTGAAAGAAGCAGGAATCGATGTGGCGAGCCAGCTGTACTGCCAGGGAGGACATACGGAAAGCGGAGGCTACAGTACGGCAAAAATCCTGATCGCACAGAAACGGATGCCAAGTGCATTGTTTTGTGCCAATGACGAGATGGCGCTGGGGGTCATGCTGGCATGCAGGGAGGCGGGAATCCGCATACCGGATGATTTATCCCTGATCGGGTTTGACAATATTGAAACTGCCAAGTACGTGGAGCCTGCCCTTACCACTGTAAGACAGCCTGTGGACGAAGTAGGAGGAATGGCACTGCAAACGTTGATTATGGCCATTCACGGCAATAACCCTGTCAAGCATATGCGAATTCCTACAGAACTGGTTATTCGTAAGAGTGTAAAAAGCGTATCGGATTGATTTCGTTAGAAAATATTAACTTAACTTAAATTAAGTTGAAATTTAAGTTAAGTTAATATAGCGCTTGTAAGTCGCCGGGGGCGTGGATCGAGTATAATATCCTACTGATTTGCATGTATTTCCTATATTCATATCATTTTAACCCAATAATTCACTTTAATATAACTGAAAACTGTTGACATTGCACAAAGGAATGAATTATAATAAACTTAAACAATCAATGATTTAAGTGAAAATTAAATTAAAACTTCTTTGGCACTGTATTTACTTAGAACAGAAAGTAAGAAACAACAGGAGATTGCACTATTCTTCAGGGGGGATTCAGTTGTATAAAAAAACCGTTCGGGGCACATTTGTTGGGGAACTGAAGAAAAACAGGGTATTGTTCCTCATGGTCATGCCCATCACAGTCTATTTCTTTATTTTCAGTTATATGGTCATGCCCGGAGTCTACATTGCCTTTGTAAACTATAATTATTCCGCAGGTATTTTTGCCAGCCCGTTTGTGGGGTTGAATAATTTTAAGTTTCTGGCTGTCAACGGGGACCTGTGGGCTATTACCAGAAATACGATTCTCTATAATATCGTATTCATCCTGTTGGGGAATGTGGTACAGATCGTGTTGGCCATCATGCTGAGTGAAATCTCGGGGAAAACCTACAAAAAAGTTACTCAGTCGGTTATGTTGTTCCCGAACTTTATTTCCTTCGTCATCGTCGGTGTTTTTGCCTATAACCTTTTTAACTTCGACCATGGAGCGCTGAATTCTCTTCTCACATCCGTCGGAGCGGATAAGCACGATTTTTATGGAGATCCGTCCGTCTGGAAATACATAATTATACTTTTTAATATTTGGAAGGGTACCGGTTATGGTATGATTATATATTTGGCTACTATAACCGGAATTAACAATGAGATATATGAAGCTGCCTATATCGATGGAGCCAATACCCTCCAAAAGATCCGGTATGTCACTTTGCCCCACATCAAGCCCACCTTTATCATGCTGCTGCTGTTCAGTCTGGGAGGAATCATGCGGGGACAATTCGATCTTTTTTACAATCTGATCGGGAACAATTCACTGCTGTTTGCACAAACGGACATCATCGATACCTATGTATTCCGAAGCCTGGTAGGGAATTTCAATTTTTCACTCAGTTCTGCGGTAGGTTTTTATCAATCGCTGTTCGGGTTGATTTTTGTACTGGGAGTTAATTTTATCGTCAGAAAGATTGATAGGGACTATGCACTATTTTAATGGGGGTGAAAACGTGAATAGGATTAAAGATCGCACATCAAGGGTTTTTCAAATATTCTGCTATGCCGTTACAGGTCTGTTTTCCGTATTCTGTCTGTTTCCGTTCCTGCTTGTGATTTCCGCATCTCTGACGCCGGAATCGGACATCAGCCGGTATGGGTATGCATTGATTCCCAGGAATATCAGCTTTCTTTCTTATGAATTGATGTTCCGTGCACCCCGGCAAATTCTGAGCGCCTATAAGGTGACCCTGCTGATTACAGTTGCAGGCACGGCGATGGGACTGATTCTGATGTCTATGGGGGCGTATGTGATCAACCGGAAGGATTTCCGGTATAGAAACCAGGTCGCCTTTTATATCTATTTTACTACTTTGTTCAGCGGGGGACTGGTGCCATACTACATCCTGATGGTGAAATACCTTCATTTGAAGGATAGCTATCTTTCCATGATTTTACCCAGTATGGTGAGCGCCTGGTCAATTTTTCTCATCCGCAACTTCATGAAGTCCATTCCCGATTCCCTGTATGAATCGGCTAAAATTGACGGGGCGGGAGACTTCCGCATCTACTGGCAGATCGTAATACCCCTTTCCATTCCGGCACTGGCCACCATCGGACTGTTTCAGGCACTGGGATATTGGAATGAATGGTACAATGCCATGCTGTACATACAGAATCAGGAAAAATATCCTCTTCAGTATTTCATGCAGAACATGCTGGCCGCTTCAAATATCTCCAATCTTATCAGCCTGGGTGTGCAGGTGGATATTTCCCAGATTCCCACCGAATCCATGAAAATGGCTATGGCTGTGGTGGTTACGGGGCCGGTAGTATTGTTCTACCCTTTTGTACAAAGGTATTTTGTCAGCGGTTTGACCATTGGTGCTGTAAAAGGCTGATGCGGCGGGGAGTGCCCTGGCGTTCAGATATAAAAAAATTCACAGGAGGAGAAATAATATGAAAATGTTTGCAAGCATGAAAAAGGTATCAGCCCTGTCACTGGCAGCATTGCTGCTTGTCTCAAGCCTGACCGGCTGCGGAAGTGCGAAAGCGACTCCAAAGGGAAATACGCAGCAGGCGTCAAGCAGCGGGAATACCCCAGCAGGTAAATCCAAAGCAGATACTTCCAAGGAAGTCAATCTTTCCATGTATCTGTGGGGAAGTGCTTCGGTCGATAATGCCTTTGTGATGGAGACATTGAACAAACGGCTGAAGGAAAAAATCAATGCGACATTGGAAATCAAATATATACCGTGGGACGCCATTGCAACCAAATATCCGTTGATTTTTGCTTCCGGGGAAGCCTACGACCTTGTGTACACGTCTATCACAGCCAACCCTACATATTTCAGCCTTGCGGAGAAGAAGGCTTTCCAGCCGCTGGATGAGCTTTTGCCCGTATATGCGCCGGAGACCTGGAAGAAAACACCCCAGGATCTGTGGGCGGATGCAAAATTCAATGGGAAGATTTACGGGATTCCTTCCCGGTATACCGAGTATATTCCGGGTGGTTTGGTTTACCGCGGCGATTTATTGAAGAAGTATGGCATGCAGCCTCTGGCTTCGCTGGGTGATGTGCAGACCTATTTTGAGAATATACTGAAAAATGAAAAAGGGATGACACCGTGGATGGCCAATAGTTCCAAGGCCGCCGACCTTTATGGCATGTTTGTGGATTTCACGGGAACCTGGCTCAAGGTACCCAGTGTGGATATTTCTACCATGTATTTGGCCGCAAATTCCAAGGACGACATAAAGAATGTTTTTCATCCTGCTTTCACCAATGAATTCCTGCAGTTTGCAAAACGGATGAAGGAATGGTCCGATAAAG
Source organism: Bacillota bacterium (assembly GCA_023419605.1). Lineage (GTDB taxonomy): Bacteria > Bacillota > Clostridia > Acetivibrionales > JAEZXR01 > JAEZXR01. The sequence continues at coordinate 4,909 of JAEZXR010000049.1, forward strand.
GCTTCTGGACCAAGGATGTGCTTTCCACGAAGAATGATCCTTCTACCGAGTTCAACAGCGGTAAAGGAGCGGCATATTTCCATCATGCGCAGGGCTTCGTAGGCTGGTATGGCAATCTGCTCCAAGCACAGCCCAATTCCGATCCGCAGTTCTTCACCTTCGGTGATGCAACAAAGAAAGTGGTCAAGACACGGACCATGCAGAATGCCACCGCATTCAGTGCCAATTCCAAGAATGTCGAGCGGTCTTTGATGCTGGTGGACCTTTTGATGAACAACAAAGAATTTTATGATCTGTTCCATTTCGGTATTGAGGGACGCAACTATGCCTTGAATGGAGACGGAAAACGGGTAAATCCTGCTAATTTCGATGCCAAGAAGAATGGGTATGGACAGTCAGGCTGGAATCTCAGGACGGATGAACTGGAAATCCAGGTGGCTACTGATTATCCGGAGAGGAAAAGCATGAACAAGCAGTATGATGCTTTTTCCATCAAGGATCCCTTCTCCAATTTCAATTTTGATTCCAAGAATGTAGCATCGGAGTTGGCGGCAGTGAACCAGGTAAATTCCCAGATCGGTGTGCAGATCCTGTTCGGAAAGGCAGGAGACCCGGAGGCTGCTGTGGAAAGCTACCGGAGCAAGCTGAAAGCAGCAGGGATAGAGAAGATTATCGCAGAAGTTAAAAAGCAGATTGAAAACTATCAGCCCGTAAAATAGGGCGGATAGCAGGACGACAGAAGAGATTGTCTCTGAAAAGGTTCCACCGGATAATGGAGAAAGCCTCTGTCTAAACAGGGGCTTTCTTTGATGAACCGGAGAAACGCAAAGGGATTCGAAAAGATAAATCCATGGAGGTTAGACCAATGATGCAGGAGAAGCGGCAGAGATTAGAAAATATAATAAAAGCGATGACGTTGAAGGAAAAGGTTGCACAAATGCTTCAACTTTCTCCCTCTTTTTTTGATTCCAAGAGTGAAGGGGTGATTACCGGCCCCATGCTGGACATGGGGCTTGAAGAAGATATCGACAGCAATGCGGGCTCGGTGCTGGGGTGGGCAGGGGCACAGAGAGCCATAGACATCCAGACCTGGTATCTTTCCAAAAACCGTCATGGCATTCCGCTGGTGTTCATGGCTGACGTGATCCATGGTTTTCGCACCATTTTCCCCATTCCCCTGGCCATGAGCTGCTCATGGGATCTGGAGCTGGTAGAGGCTTCAGCCCGGGCCGCAGCGAGGGAAGCTTCAGCAGCCGGGGTGCATGTGACGTTTTCTCCCATGGCAGATCTTGTGAGAGATCCCCGGTGGGGACGGGTGATGGAAGCTACGGGAGAAGATCCCTACCTCAACAGCCTGTTTGCACGGGCCTTTGTGAGAGGCTATCAGAATAACGATATCGGAGAACCGGACAATCTCGCCGCCTGTGTGAAGCATTTTGCGGGCTACGGTGCTTCGGAAGCCGGGCGGGATTATAATACGGTAGATATTTCGGAGCGGATGCTCCGGGAGTATTACCTCCCTGCGTATAAAGCTGCGGTGGAAGAAGGGGCGGCTCTTGTCATGACTTCCTTTAATACGGTTAACAGTATTCCTGCTACGGCGAATGTCTGGCTGCTCAGGGAAGTGCTGCGGAAGGAATGGGGGTTCGACGGTGTAGTGATTTCAGACTGGGGCGCGGTAAACGAAGTGATCAATCACGGTGTTGCGGCGGATGGCCGGGAGGCTGCGGAAAAATCCCTCCGGGCCGGAGTAGATATCGAGATGATGACCTCCGAGTATGTAACCCATCTGGAAAAACTGGTAGCAGAGGGCAAAGTGGAAGAAGTCCTCATTGATGAAGCTGTAATGCGAATACTGGAATTGAAGGAGCGGCTGGGACTGTTTGAAAATCCTTACAGGGGAGCAGATCCGGAAAAGGAAGAAAAAATACTGTTATGTGACGAGCACCGTAAACTGGCCCGGACTCTGGCCGCCCGTTCCATGGTGCTGCTGAAAAACGACGGAGTATTGCCATTGGCACCGGAGATAGGAAAGATTGCGATTATCGGACCCTATGCCGATGCGAACCATATCCTGGGTGGTTGGTGTGGTGATGGCTATGATGAAGAAGCGGTGACATTGCGGCAGGGGATGGTTGCCAGACTGGGAGAAGATCGGGTGATTATAGCCCAGGGATGCGGAATTACCGATGGAACCGATGAGGACATCCGAATGGCGGTGGAGGCAGCGGAAAAGGCAGAAGCCATTGTTTTAGCCCTGGGAGAACATCCTGGTATGAGTGCTGAGGCATGCAGCCGCGCATTCATCACCTTGCCCGGACGACAGCAGGAGTTAGCGGAGGCGGTGCTCCGGCTGGGCGAGCCTACGGTGACGGTCCTGTTCAACGGCAGGCCGCTGGAGCTCCGGGACCTGGCGGAAAAGACACCGGCGCTTCTGGAAGTGTGGTTCCCGGGTACGGAGGGCGGGAATGCAATTGCAGACGTACTTTTTGGAGATTATAATCCTGCAGGCCGCCTGACCATGAGCTTTCCGTATACGGTTGGACAGATTCCCGTCTACTATAATTGCTTCAATACGGGACGACCGGAGCCGCGGGGAAATGACACCCATTTTTATTCCCGATACCTGGATATTCCCAATGCGCCACTGTATCCCTTCGGGTATGGCCTGTCCTATACTACTTTTGCCTATTCGGATTTTGTTTTGAATAGGGATGAAATGAGGCCGGGAGAGGAAATTACGGCATCAGTCACCGTGACCAATACCGGCAGCCGGGAAGGGGAGGCGGTGGTACAGCTTTATATCCGGGATATCAGTGGAAGTGTGATAAGGCCGGTCAGAGAGCTCAAAGCTTACGAAAAGCTGTCTCTGCAGCCGGGAGAGGCCCGGAGGGTTTCCTTCGCCATTACCGAACCGATGCTGCGCTTTCATCTGTGGGATCAGTCGGTGCAATCGGAGGCTGGCCGTTTTACGGCCTATGTGGGTCCTAACTCCACAGAAGGAATGAGAATTGATTTCATGCTCATCAAGTAAAGACTTTTAAGGACAGAAAAAAACCGGAGTTCTCTTCCGGTTTTTTCCTGTAGAATTTCTTTTAAAAAATGCTGGACTTCTCAAATCCCGCATCAACATCTTTAAAGTTGATAGATGGAATATTTGTCCGAATTATACCGAGCATGCTAATCGACCTGGTTTTGGTATTGCCAGGATACCCCATCTTCAGTTACTGTCAGTGTATATGTAAACTTTTCCGCACCCACACCTTTTCCGGCCCCCCATGTATAAATATTGCCACTGCTTACATTGCCTTGATTTACGTGTCTTAGTTCTTTGTGTTCCCAGTTATGTCCATTCCTTGAATATCTCTCTACGGTCCCTGTTATGGAATCAAGTAGGTCTGTTCCTAGATTCCAAACAACTATTTCAAAGCCTTGGCCCGTTACCCAATATATTAAATACCATACATTTACAATGGAACTTACTGTTTGAGAGCCTACTGTTTTAGTATTTCTTTTTACTAGTACGTTTATATCAGGCTCTTGGTTAGGATCTTCCGGTTTCTCCAAGTTGTATTTTTTAGTAATTCTATCAATTTCGCTCTGGCTCATAATGTCAGTCAGCTTACCTGAGCTTGAAGTGGCCTTAGCTGATCTATCCTTAACGTAATCAATAAAGTCATGGACTACTTTGCTTAATTCTTTGCTATTAACATATTCTTGAACGTCCTTGTGCTTTTCTATATCATTAATGGTAAAGTTTTCCAAATATACTTTATTAGCAGCCGTATTTGTATCTTTAGACGTAAAAGAGGTTACTTGCAGCGAAAATAACAAGCATAAAATCATTATAAAAGCAATTAATCTTTTAGTTTTATACATAAATCTCCATCCCTAAAAATAGTTTAGCGTTAGTTAAATGCTATATTTTAGAAACCTTATAGGGGTTAAAAATATGTGAGAATGATAGTAGCCAAGTCTCAGTAAACAGCCTCCTTAAGCGTATTAACAGTGTATTCAAGTATATTCCATTGATTACAAATATTATAGGGAAAATATATTTTCCTGTCAATGCCCATGGATATTTCTTCTAGTAATGAAGAATAACGAAATGGTTATATATTTGTAATTTCATTCTATGTTTTTCAGTAGGTAATAAAGGAATTTGGATTAAAGCAAATTTGTCAGCCCAATAGATTGCAGCTAGTACAGGATTAAACAGGAACAAAATAAGTAAATTTATAAGGGGGCCTGGACACCGGAATTATCCTCACGTTTTCTTATTTTCCAAAGTTATGAAAATTTTTGCAGTTTATCTTGACTTAGGGTCACCTTTAATATAGACTTAAGGTGACCCTAATAAGGAGGTGGAATTTTGGGTGATAAGAAAATGGGCCGTCCTACGGATAATCCAAAACCTTATAGAATGGCAGTCAAATATGACGAAGAGTGTAAGCAAATTTTAGAGGCGTATTGTGAGCAAGAAAACGTCAATAAAATGGAAGCGGCCAGACGAGGTATTAAGAAACTAAAGGACGATCTCAAAAAATGAAAAGAAGTGGCGCTGACTTTGCGAGATCCACGCCACTTCCTACTCTGCAACTACCGAAAGGCAGACTGCATAAATATTTTACCATGTGCAGGACTTCCTTTCAAGGAGTTGCAAATGAATATTGAAAGGAAGAAGATTATGAAAACCATTTTGGAAGAGCTTTTTAACGGCAACATATACCCGGATGAATTAATTATTCCACAGGACCCTGAATACCCTCTAGTAAACCAAAAAATATCCGATACCTTAGGCCTATGGAGAAAGAAGCTTTCAGAAGAGGACTATGAACAGCTGGAAG
>JAEZXR010000100.1 GCA_023419605.1 Bacillota bacterium
GGCTACCTAGTATAAACCAAATTTATACAAATGTTCAACATCTGTCCAAATATGGCTTTTGAATTGATATGAAAATCTAAGATTAAGCGAGAAAATACAAGCAAATAAAAGTTAATATAAGGAGGTACTAAGTATGAAATTTTTAGAAAAGAAAAGTATCGTGCGACAAGTTCTATCCGTATTCCTTTCAATGGTATTGGCACTCACCTGTTTTGCTGCCATTCCGTCGCCTTCAGTTTATGCCGCAACCATGACCATCGACAGTACTGAAGGAGCCATTACCCAGAATGAAATCACCTCCTTCAAGGCTTTTATTGCTACCTTGGCACTCCCTGTGAACAACTGGGATCCTGCCACCAATGATTTTTGCTATAAAACCACCGGCCATGCTGTAGAATCAATGGGTATCATGTACGAAAAAACCAAAGATATCTCCATATTGAATTCCATGGTTAATTTTGCCGACCGTATGCTGGCAGCACGTAATAACCCTAGCACAGGGCGCATTATATGGACGGGAAACCGTGAATTATGCTGGCCCAATAGAGCCCCCGGTGATGTTATGGAAAAATATTCTGGCTCCGAAAACGGTGATATTATTGCTCATATAGCATATTGCGCAAAGCTCATACTACAGAACAGCTCAATATGGAATACTACCGTTTCCATAGGCGACACCTTCGGTTACGGTACTACATACAAAGCAAGGGCGCAAAAATATATTACTGAGTTAGACAAAACGATGGATACCTTCATTACCCCAAACTTTGTAAGAAGCAGCGATAAGAAATTTTATTGGCCTAATTCAACTGCTTTTGCCGATGCCGGTGGAGACGCGGGTGATCCTATCCCGTGGAATCAGCAGATGATGCTGAACGGAGGTTACCAACGCCTTGCCGAGTGCCACGAAATACTAGGAGATAATGCAAACAAGGTTGCCGAATATGACAATATAGTTAAAACATCGATAAGCTGGTTTACCAGCGAATTGGTAACATACCAGAAAAACGGCTATGACGTCTACAAATGGAGCTATACTCCCGGTGACACTACCCTACATTATATAGAAAACTCTGACGATGCTCATGGCGCATACGATGTATTAGGAATGTACAGGGCATTTAAGCGTGGAACATATGGTGTTGCCCACTCAACCATGATTCAATTTGCAAACACAGTAAAACAGGTTATATCTACAGGAACAGGTACTTTCTATACTTCTGTCGACGGAACCGGAAGTACCGCGGACCGTCTATATAGTGAATGGATGTACTTAACACCATTTGATACCTCCCTATACCCCATACTCTGTAATTCATCAGAGCAAGCTTATGCCGCAGGAAAATCCGACCACTTTGCAATGATTATGTGGGTAAAAGATATGAGATCTACCAACTATGCTTTGAACAAAGCGGCAACAGCATCCTCCGCATGGAGCTCTTCATATTCTGCAGCAAAAGCAATTGACGGAAGTGACTCTACTCGTTGGTCAGCATCCTCCGGACAAACGAGTAACCAGTGGCTGGCAATAGACATGGGGGCAAGCACCACTGTCAATAAGGTTGTAATTAAAGAGATAAGCTACCCAAGAGTTACATCATATAAACTCCAGTATTCCAGCGATGGTTCTACTTATACTGACATATCGGGTACAACAGGAGCAACGATAGGTTCGAATAAGTCAATTACTTTTTCTCCTAAAACGGCCCGGTACATAAGGTTGTACATTACATCCGCCAGCGATGCCCCAACAATAGATGAAATGCAAATATTCAACTATTAGTAACTATATACAATCGGATTGGCAACTGCTGATTTGGGCATCGTACAACCAACGGTTCTGGGGCTTTACGAGGCACGAATCAGCTAAGTTCCATCCGAATTTGTATAAAACAGCTTTAATCTAACAGGAAATGGAAGCATCTTTGAACATAACCTTCCTATAGATTCGCGGCGAGTTTTTCTGAAATAACTATCGGCTGTCTACCGATAGTTATTTTTGTACCGGCGATAAAACGATCCTCTGCCTATCAACTTTTCAAATTCATGAGTATCGCTTCTCTCCTATATCTACCGGGGCTTATTCCAAAATTCTTATTAAAAGACTTTGACAGATGGTTAATATCATTGAAGCCTGTTAAATCTGCAATTTCTTTAATGGACTTACTTGAATAGCATAATAAATTCTGCACTTTTTCCAGCCTTTTTTTATAAACATAATGCATAGGCGGTTCACCCAGGTAGGATTTGAAAAGCCTGCAAAAATAGGTAGGATGAAGATGGGCGATTTTAGACAATTGATCGATATTCATATCTGACGAAAGATTCCTATTGATATAATTTACCACTTCGTTAAGATTATCTAATGGATGAGTTAAAACATAATCATCCTTCTCTACGGTCACATGATCAATAAAATATGAAATAATTCTCAAAAGGTTTATTTTTCTATTCAAAAGCCGCGCAGCATCCATTTTAGTATCGAAAACAAGCCTTTCGAAGCACTCTTCTATTTCATTATCTAATTCAATTTTTATGGAATACGGAATCTTAAATGAAAAAAACAGGTTTCTAAAAACTATATTAGAATAGAAATGACACCAATATTTTGTAATAGTTTGACTATTAGTGCAGGATGCCGATTGGAGTGTTCCTGCCGGCAGAAGGGGTAATTCCTTATTTCCTATTTTTATCATACCTTCTCCACTACGGATATAATAAATTTTATTACACTCCGGTATATAGTTTGCATACTTCCAATTTGGAGGAAGCTGGCGATGACTGGCATATATCAGATTAACCTGCAATCCGGAAATATACTCCATTAGACTTGTGCCGTTACATTCCATACTTATTACACCTCTAAATTTAACATAACTGTAAATGATTATCAAAACATCGCATTTTAATGATATTTCTATATATAATAAACTATGTCCACCTTAATATTATAGCATAATGTATTTCAGTATAATACTCAACTAAGCAAAAAACAAATCCTGCCGGCAGGGTACCGTCAGGATTTGTCATGGTCTAGCGCAGCGCTTTGCTATAATAAACTCTTTTCCTTCCGCTTTTTGTCCTTCAACACAAACCGCTTCCGCGAGGTTCAATTATTTCCACAGTTCAGCAGTATCCTTAACCTTTTTCTCAACATACGATGTAATCTTGTCAACACCTGCTTCCTTAACGGCTTTGACATACTTATCATACATTTCATCAAATTTATCCGGTGATGCCAGTATTGCTGCCGGGATCATCTTGTAACCGGTTTGCAGAATTTTCTGGTCGATGGCTTTCATTTCAGGATCTTCAATATTTACAAGCCATGCGGCTCCATAGGGCTTAATGGGGAAGTCCTGGCTCTGCGGATAGAGCTCCTTCCAGGTCTTTACTCCCAATGCTTTCAGAACTTCATTTTCCGTTGCTGTTTGCCGTGCAGCAATAGATTCAGCCGTAGTGAAGGGCTCATAGAATTGCCCTGTGGAATCCTTTTCCGTATTTCCATAGGTCGGGAATGGGTAAACATAGTTTCCAATCCCCGTTTTCTTGATGAATTGAGGATCGGCATCCCTCGCCTTCACAACTTCCGGCTTCATCACTCTTTTGCCGTTTTCAATTGTATAGTGTTCTCCCTCTATACCCCAGTGTACTAATATCTGAGCCTTTTCAGTACACATCCAGTCAAAGAATTTGATAGCTCTTTCCGGGTCCTTGCACTTGGTGGTAATTCCGATCCCCCATCCTCCCAGGTATCCGGTACTCATAAAGTCTGCAAATTTAGCTTTCTCGTCCATGGTTAGCGGATAAAAGCCATACGCCCGATCTTCTTTTCCTGATTTCAACAAGGCTCTAACAGGCTCGTCAAATTCCCATCTTGCATCTGCCAGAGCGATCACCCTACCGGTAGCAATTTTTGCCTTGTATTGGTCGTACTTCTGTACAAAGCTTTCAGGGTCCAGCAAGCCGATGGCGTTCATATGATTCAGCCAACGGAAGTATTCCTTCTCCTCAGGCCGTAAAAGGTGACGCATAACGCTAAGGGATTTCTGGTCGACAAACCATTCACCGTCATCCGATCCTCCGGTTGCAAAGCATGCCGGATTGGAAACCGTAATGAGGAATCTCCAATCATCGGCCAGCAAAGACAATCCGATGGAAGGCTGTCCGTCGATGGTCGGATGCTTATCCTTGTAGGCCTTGATGGCTGCCTCGAAATCCTTTAAGGTTTTCATTTTCGGGTATCCCAGTTCCTTCATTGCCGCATGCTGCAGTTGGAATCCGGCATTTGGCTCCATATTTTCCTGCCCCAGTTCCTTACCGCCAATGTAATAAATGCTTGGCTCTTCCTTGCTCCAACGAATCCTCTTTATACTGTCTCCATAGAATTTTTTCAGGTTCGGAGCATTTTTTTCAATCAGCTCATCCAGTTTGATGATTCCGTTGGCATTTTTGATAATATTCAAGTCGCCTTTTCCATATACAAAGTCCGGATAATCACCGCTGGCAGCCATTAAGGATAGTTTTTGCTTGCCGCCGTCACTACTGACGGCATATTCAATATCCAGTTTAACTCCGGTGGCCTTGGTAATTTCTTTGGCAACCGGGCTCTCGAACCCGTCTGCATTGGGGTTCACTTCACAAACGTACATGGAAAACGTGACGGGTTTTTTGTCGTCTGCCTTACCTGCTTCCGCGGTATTGCCCGGCGCACTTTCGGTTTTCGTCCGGCCGCATCCTACTGCCAGGGTCAGTACCATCATGACAGCAAGAAACAAACTTACTATTTTTTTCATAAAACATCCTCCCTTATTATGTTAAATATGGTAGAAGCTTTCACATCTTAAAGCCGGTATTACGTTTTGACTGCGCCTAAAGTCAGTCCCTTGATAAAATACTTTTGTACAAAGGGATACACAAACAAAATCGGAAGGGTCGCTACAATGGTCATCGCCATTCGTATCGATTCAGGAGAAATCCGCTTTATATCCGTAGAGTCGATACCGCGGTACATATCCTGACTGCCTGACTGAGCATTTGACAGGATCTTCTGCAGTTCGAATTGCAGCGTAGTCAAATTTTTATTCAACCCGCAGTAGAGAAATGTATCAAACCAGGAGTTCCACTGACCGACGGCGATAAATAAGGAAAGCGTCGCAATAGCCGGGGTGCAAAGGGGAAATATAATCCGGAAGAAAACGGTTAAATCATTAGCCCCATCCAGCTTTGCCGATTCCTGAAGCTCGAAGGGCAGTCCGTCAATGAAGGACCTCAGTACGATTACATTAAAAACGCTGATCAGATTGGGTACTATATAGACCAGGAAATTATTTGTCAGTCCAAGATGCCGGATCAGCATGTAGTCCGGTATCAAGCCCCCACCGACATACATGGTAACGACGAACAGGACCGTAATGAATTTCCTCGCAAAATAATCTTCCCTGCTCATGGTAAAGGCCAGCATGGCAGTACTGATAATTCCGGCAAAAGTACCGACCACCGTACGCAGCACAGAAACGGTTACAGCCGTAGAAAGGGTATTGAGCTGGAATATTTCCTTATAGTTGTTCAGCGTAAACATCCTTGGAAAAATCGTTATCCCACCTTTGACGGTATCCAATGAATCATTGAGGGAAATGGCCAGCACATTCAAAAACGGATACAACGTCACGACTCCAAGAAGAACCATACATGTGTAATTGGCAATAGTAAATACTTTTTCACCGGCAGTTGTTCGATTCAAGGTGTACCCCTCCAATTCCGCTAAATTACTTTAATTCCCATTGTTTTCTTACTGATACCGTTTGCAAATAGAATCATAATAACGCTGACCACGGATTTAAACATGCCCACTGCAGTACCAAAAGCCCATCTCCCGGCACTAATCCCATAATCAAGAATATACAGGTCAAGCACATCGGAGTAGTCTCTTACCAGTGAATTTCTCATGAGGTACTGTCTTTCAAATCCTATATTAATGATGTTTCCTACACTCATGATCAAGATGACCATCACCGTAGGCAGGATACCCGGCAGTGTTATATGCCAGATCCTTTTGAACCTTCCGGCGCCATCTACTGTGGCCGATTCGTACAGCTCCGGCGAAATACCGGAGATTGCCGCCAAAAAAATGATCGAATTCCAGCCTATTTCCTTCCACACATCCGTAAAGGTAACAATCCACCAGAAATATTCAGGTTTCGCCATAAACTGCACCGGTTTATCCACCATATGCAGCGACAAGAGAATCTGATTCACGATGCCGCCGTCAATCGAAAGCATTTTGTTGAAAAGACTGGCAACAATAACCCATGACACAAAATGGGGAAGATAGGAAATGGTTTGAAGCGTTCTTTTAAATGCCATATTCCCGATCTCATTCAATAAAATAGCCAGGACGATGGGAAGTGTGAAGCCGAAAGCTAAGGAAAGCAAGCTCATGGCAAGGGTATTTCTCATTACAAGATAAAACTGGGGGTCCTGAAACATTGCCGTGAAGTATTTGAATCCCACCCAGGACTGCTGAAAGAAAGGCACACCCGGTTTATAGTCCTGGAAGGCCATAGTCCAGCCCCACAGCGGAATGTATTTAAAGATAATAACCCATAGGATAAATGGCAGTGACATGAAAACCAAAAACTTCTGCTTTCGGATCATCTTCCGCCAATTATTCGGTTTTGTACTGGTTTTTTGAGGTTTAGCTGCATTCAGTCTAGCCTCTTGCATCGATTTTACCCCCGTTTTTGTTGGTATGTTTTGTATACTATCAATATACCATTTTCGTTTTTGAATTTGCACCGTAAAAATTTAAGGTTTATTCCTGTAAAAATTAAACATCGGCATAGAATAATAGTTGAAAGGCAGACCCTTTACTTACCCATTTCTTTATAGTCGCTGGGAGATACGCCCACATATTTTTTAAACTTTTTGTAAAAATAGTCGATATCCTTATACCCGGTCTTTTCCGCAGCCTGGTATACTTTCAATCCCTCCTTCAAAAAACCCTTCGCTTTTTCCAGCCTTACCCTGTCAAGGTACGTATTGAAACATTCGCCGGTGTAGGTCTTGAATATCTTTCCAAGGTATACGCTGTTATAATTGAAAAGCGATGCAAGCTTCTCCAGTTTTATATCCTGCCGGTAGTTTCGATGGATATAGTCCAGGATCTTTTTCATCGGTTCTGCCGGCCTCAGTCTGGCAAGCTGTTCCGACAGGGTCAAAAGCTTATACTTTATATAACCGTGCAGTTCCTGTAAGCTTGCTTTTTTACAAATTTCATTCAAGACCTCCTTATGTACACCCATAAGTTCCTTTAGCGCCTCATTTCCCACTACTAGCCTGTTTAGCAAAGATATGTACAAGTCGGTATAAGTAATCTTTATAACATCCTCCGCATCTTCCCGCTGAATAAACCGGCAGCGGAGCTCCTCCAGCAAATCGTTGATAGCGTCCGTGTTATTTACGTCCATTGCATTACACAAGTGCAGCAGCGCGGTTTCCATATCAAATTTCCCTTCCGGGTTCACATTTCTTTGAATATTTTCAGCCTCCATAACGCCGGTAATAATCCTCTTATGACCGTAAATGAATTTCTTGTCCATCAATTCGCATGCACGTTTATAGGAAAGGGAGATATCCTGGATATGATCAACCGGAGTCCCTAAGGAAAGGGTTATATCCACTCCGCATGCATTGGCACATTTAGCCTGCAAATCGTGAAGCGTACGCTGATAGGACATAAAGGCCACATTCTTAAAAAGGATTCCTACATATCGGTCGACATCAAAAACATACCCGTAATTCCACTGGGTAACTGTCTTTTCAAGTTCCCTTTTTATCGTGTTTCTAAGTTGGAGAACATCACTATTCCTTTTGTCCGGCTCAACCAATACAACCTGATAGCTTTGCCATGGGAAGGCAAAACCGTACTGCTTATTGTATTTGTCCATCATCGCATCGGAGGCTTGCCCTAAAAGGATATTTTCTATAATTTTATCCCTGGATAGGGACATACTTTCAACCAGATGCTGCCGGGCCTGATTTTTATTCTCAATGGCCTCACGCACCCTTACGACTTTATCGATCAGCTCATTCTGTTCAATCGGCTTTAAAACATAGGAATCAATTCCAAGTTCGATGGCTTTTTGCGCAAATTTAAAATCGGAATAGGCCGTCAAAACAATGAAGCTGCATTCATTGTTGTTCCTGCGTAATTCCTGAATCATCTGCAATCCATCCATTTCCGGCATTTTAATATCTACAATGGCCAAATCCAGATTCAATTCATTCACTTTTTTAATGCCTTCCAACCCGTTTTCCGCTTCGCCGCAAATCCGGAACCCGTACCGCTCCCAATCGATGACGGACTTCAGCCCTTCTCTTATAATGGGTTCGTCATCGACAATTAATACTTTCAACATAGGCTCACCATTCCTCAGGCAAAATAATTGCAATCCTCGTCCCCAAACCCTTTTCACTGTGAATCAGGAGACCGTACTCTTCTCCGCAGGACAATTTTATCCTCTGATGTACATTTTTCAACCCGATTCTTTCACCAGGCATACCCTCTGCTTCCTTCAGCGTTTCCAATACATGATTCAACTGACCGGCATCCATTCCGCCCCCGTTATCTTCTACTATAATTTTGAGTCTGCCATTCTCCCTGGTCAAATTGATTTTAACCATTCCCATGGAATTTTTACTCTCAAGGCCATGGACAATGGCGTTCTCAACGATAGGCTGAATAAGAAGCGGCATGATTTTGTAATCCTTTACATTCTCTTCAAAAGTGATCTCATAGTTGATCCGGTCGCCATATCTAAATTTCTGTATCTCAAGATAACTTTTTACCATATCAATTTCCGATTCCAACGATACCATCTCACTGCCCACTTCGAGGTTTCTGCGCAGGATCCTTCCAAGCAGCTTCACAACCTCGGCAATCTCCTCTTCGCCTCTACAGTGTGCTTTCATTCGTATTGTTTCCAGGGCATTAAAAAGGAAATGCGGATTGATCTGACTTGCCAGCATTTTCAGCTTGATTTCCCGCTGACGAACGGCCAGGCAGTTTTTTTGCAGATTTACTTCATAGACTTCATGCACCAAATCCTTGATACTCTTTACCATAATGCCCAGGTCGCTGGATAATTGCCCGATCTCGTCCTCCCCTTCAATATGCGGAATAAAATCAAAATTTCCCATTGCCACTTTATGCATATCCCTGCTTATATTTTTTACCCGTTTGCTGATGGCATTTGAAAAGACCAGAATCAACCCTAACGCCAGCAGCAGGCTTGCAGCCATAATGGCCACCCCCAGCTGCATCGTTTCATCCGCTTGTTCCTCTATTTGCTTTACCGGAACGATAGATACAATTTTAAACGCATTGTTGCTCTTAATAGGCAAAAAAGATTTGATAATCACTTTGGAATGGTGCCCACCGGAGCTGGAATCATAAACACCGGAGTCCATTTTCACAAGATCGGATAATACCCCTGTATCCGCTTGATTACCTGCCAAGCCGGTATTTTTCGCCGCAATAATTTTTCCGGTATCGTTGATCATCAACGTCTCATAAGGCTCATTTCTAAATATGAAATTCAGATAGTCCTGTTTTAGGCTTATGACAATAACGCCCAAAGGTTTTTGCGTAGTTCCGATCCCCCGGATCATTCTAACCAGGCATAAGCGCTCTTCCTTTGCCTCTTGATCATAAATATAATGAAAGTTAATCCTCCCGTTTTCTTTTACCGCCTGCTGAAACCAATACAGGTTCGATATCGCACTTGTAACTTTTATCAGCGGTCCGCCATCCAGCATGGTTTCATTAAAGGAATAAAGTTTTATATCGCTGATTTCTCTATTAAAATAGGTGATATAGTTGTCGAATTCCCTATATTGGAAATAAGCATCCACCACTTCCCAGGTAGAATTGTACTTTTTCAGCAAAAGATTTTCCAGGTTCTGGTCCAACTGTGATCGGTCGGACACATCGACCGCCAGCTTTAAAACATCACTCAGTCGGGTATGGATTCTTTCGACATTCACCGATGCTTCGTTAATGGACCGCTCGATTACCATCTCCTTCATCCGATAGGTGAGTATCAACCCGATCAGCAGCACCGGTAAAAGAACAACCAAAACATAAGATAACAAAAGTTTCTTACTTATGCTGATATTATTAAAACTCCTATCTATATGAAATCCTTTCATTTTACATACACCCGCAGAATATATATTTGTTCTATATATATGCCGCTTGCTGGATGCTTAATAAAATTTCCCTGATTCCTTTCAGGCTTCCATAGACCGGCGCTTATCTTCCTCTTATAAAAAGGTGCTGTATCCTATCCGAATACAGCACTTTTTCCTTAAATTATTTTCAAAATTTCTCTTTTCCGTTATACTTCACATAGCGTGGCCAGGAATATTCCCCCCTGTAATTGGAGGCGTTATAATGGGGATATTTATGGGGGCAATAGATCGCATCTCCTGTGAATTCCCGATCCTGGGTATAGATAAACATGCGCTTCGGGTCCCATAGCACGATCTCCTCGCGGCAATCCCCCGTAAGGGAAATCACCTCCGCACAAAGGTCCGGGTGTCCATCCTCCGGAAACAGCACAACTCTTCTACCGTAGCCATCCATCAATCCGCCTTTCTCCACATTTCCGTTGAGCAGCAGCAAATCCCGCCCATCTCCGGTCCAGTTCACCGGCGTAATCATATTTCCGTCGGTCCCGGGCTCAAAGGAATACAGCCGCTCGCCTCTCCCATTATAGATAAAGAGGATGCCCTGATGTCCCCAAAAGGTGGTCACTGCAATTTCAAACCCTTCCTCCTCCGGTCTGTAGTTTCCTGCACTGATGCGCTGTACATGTCCGATAATATCC
The DNA here is from genome assembly GCA_023419605.1 of Bacillota bacterium. Lineage (GTDB taxonomy): Bacteria > Bacillota > Clostridia > Acetivibrionales > JAEZXR01 > JAEZXR01. The sequence continues at coordinate 10,893 of JAEZXR010000100.1, forward strand.
TTTAGGAGAATATTCCCCTGCAGGTCGCTGAGAATAAAGCCTTCATCTCCGCAGGCCATGCCGATGATTTCCTCTTCCCTGTCGGGATCGAGCCTGCCTACGATGATCTCATCGGTGTGGTCCGTAGGAACAGGAAGGGTCCACACTTTATGTCCATCCGCATCGACCAGGTTATAGCCCACCACCATTTCCTCCCTGCCATCCCCGTTGATATCCTTTGTAAAAGGAAAATGCCCGGTAATGCCGTCATGATATTTCCACAACAGGCGGAACTGATTGTCATAGGCCCATATTCTGCTGTAGCGGTCCTTCAGCAAAATGTCTGTGGGATTTTCCTTCCCGGTGAAATTGCAAATCCGGATACAGTCTATATTTACGCGATCATAAGCATATCTTCCGTAAGGAACCCCTGAATACAAGCTTTCTATGGGGTCGTCGGACACCGGAGTATCCATGCTCTTCTTCACCTGCCCTGTACTTCCTTCCAGAATCATGATCTTAAAATCCATGGCTACGACAACTTCATTCTGTCCATCCCCATCAATATCCACGATCTGGAAGGGCAGATCCGCAGTGAGGAAAGCATGGTCCGGATTGGGCTCCCCCTTCTGCCAGAGGATATTCCCCTCCAAATCGATAGCCGTCAGGCAGCTGATATTTGCATAGCGGTCGGAAAGTACCCGTTTCTGACATTGGGCAAAAAGGATATTCATTCGTCCGTCCCCTGTCAAATCACCGAAGCGTACGCTACGCCCTGTCCCAAACTCTCCCAGATCTATCGTCTTCCACAGCTTCGGCTGCGGATATTTGGCCCTTTCCTCTGCCAGCAGCCGCGCATTTTCCTCTCGCAGGGCAGTCAGCTTCTCATAGTTCTCCCTGGTGGCAGACACCAGCACATTGGAAAATTGAGCCGGTCCTGTAGCACATAGGGCAACTCTCCCTCTGTCAAACTCCCCGTCCTGAAAACTAAAAACTTTTTCACCCTGTATATAGGCATCAAAATACTTCCCCTGACTTACTACTTTCAAGGCATATACTTCTCCAAAGGAATATACAAAGGGTTTTGCGGCCAGCTCTACAGTTTCTTCATGGCTGCGCTTCAGTGCCTTGATCTTTCCGTCCTCCAGGCAAAGCAAGTAGAAGCAGCGACTGTTTTGATACCGAAAGGCAATACCGCTCATCAAGCCGGTATTCAAAAGCCGGAGTTCCGCCTCCACCGTATAATCCAACCAATCCTCTTCTCCCGTAACCAGCATATTCCACGCAAGGGGCCAGTGCCTGTGGATAACCTGGGATTCTATCCACTTTACCCCTTCCTCCAGTTTTACGATCCACTGGGGTCCCCTCAGATCATAATCGGCAATGGGGCAATACCACCGGCCCCGGTATCCCTTCGGCGGGTAATAATGGTATTCTCCCATGGCGGAATGCTGCATATCATAAGGAAAAATCCCTACTTTGAAGTCTGAAAAATCTTCCTTTTGCAATATAATCTCTTCCATCCTGTGCCTCTCCCCCTTTCGTAAATTGTAAAAGCCTTTGCAATATTATAATTCGAACCTTCTCCCTGTATCCTTCGTCACGGACCACGGCTAATTCTGTTATCATTTTATCACAAAAAACAAACCTGTGAAAATGAAAGGCTCCATTTCCACGGAACCACTCTTTTTGCAGGGTGCCTGGGGAACAACGGCCAGTACATTCCGCCGCCGCCTCCTGCCTGAACCTTTCCATAAGTCATTTCGTATGAGCAATAGGGGCATTTCACGCTACCTCATAAATAAAGCAGAATACAAAATAGATAAAAATTATAGAAAATTCACAAAACCTATTGTAACAATATACAAATTCAGTTATACTAAAATTGTCACAAATTGCTAACAAAGGGAGGGATACGTCCTATAAGGAAAAACGTATTTATGTGACAGGTTTACGCAACATCGGAGGTATCGATAGCGTTAAAAGTTCAGTGCATCTTTGCTTGCTATATATGATTTACGCCGGAATTTCGCAGCTTCCAAAGTCACACAACCATGGAGGCGTTGATTCCATGACTTCCCAATCACAGCGTACGGTCGTATTATATATAGTATCTGAAAACATTCTGCGGGCATTACTGCCTCAAACCATTTTTATTCCTGTATTGCAGCCGTTCATTTACAAATAATGAACTTTGTACCTTTGTTAATACTGCTGAAAAAAGGCCACTGACCCGGTTTTCGACGGAACAAAGGCAACGGTAAAGTTCGTTATTGATAAAACCTGCATTACTAAAGGATTGATTCATCCCATACTATTTACGAATCTCCAATTACAATCGAAGAGGAAACTTTGCTAATCCGGCATCCGCACAGCTTCAGAAGCTTCGGTTAGGCCAACCCCGAACCGGCCGTTCCCTGTGCTATTGTGCAGGGTTGTTCATCATGGAACGACTTTTGGGACAGGCGTCACCGGCGGGAAGGATTTCCGGAAAAAGGGACTGCCCGGAAGGGATGACTTCAAATCCACCGATACTAACATTTGCACAAGCAAAATTTAAATTAGAGGGAAGGTACATAAAATGAATAAAATATTATCAAAAATTACCGGAAGGTTTTTATTATGTTCTCTATTGCTTTTTATCGTGGCCGGAGTGTTCGTGAATACCCCAATTTCTGCTGCAAGCGTCTCAGTCTCTAAAAGCAGCGGCTGTTTTGAAAGCGCTTACATCGAGTGGTTGCCGGTAAGCGGCGCAGTTGGATATAATGTGTATGTTAAGCCTGCCAGCGCTGCAGATTCCGCCTATGTAAAAATTGACAACGAATTAATCCGGCAATATTCGTCCTACTGGAGAGCCGACGCGGTAGGTCTTTCCGCCGGAAGCTATGTTATGAAGGTTGAAGCCATACTTTCAAACGGTTCAACCGTAAGTACCGCATCAACTTCACTTACGGTAAGTGCTCATGACAGAAGCGGTTTTGCCTTTTCAAGCGATTCGACCTATAAGACCGGTTCAGGTGCTTATAATGAAAACGGAACACTTAAAAGTGGAGCTCAAGTCATTTATGTAACACCTGCGACAGCAAGTACGGTAAAACTGGATGTCATAGTCAGCAGCTCAGGTACCAAACAAACCGGTGTCGGTATCGCCGAGATTTTAACCCTACGGCAAAAAGGCTACGACAAAACCCCTCTCGCCATCCGGTTTATAGGAAAAATCACCAGCAGCAACATGAGCGGACAGCTTAACAGCAGCGGATATCTCCAGTTGAAAGGGAAATCCTCCTACGCTGAGATGAATATTACTTTGGAAGGCATCGGAGAAGATGCAACAGCCTATGGCTGGGGTCTCCTGATCCGGTATTGCGGTAATGTCGAAGTTAGAAACCTGGGAATCATGCTGTTCCCTGACGACGGTATTTCACTTGACACAGGAAACTGTAATATCTGGCTGCATAATAACGATATATTTTATGGATCAGCGGGCTCCGATGCCGACCAGGTAAAAGGCGACGGTTCCGCTGACATTAAAGGAGAGTCGACTTACATCACCGTCTCCTACAACCACTTCTGGGATTCCGGCAAAGCCTCTCTTTGCGGTATGAGTGATACGGCAGAGTTCTTTGTAACCTACCACCATAACTGGTATGACCATTCGGATTCACGCCATCCTCGTATTCGGGTAGCCAGCGTACATATTTATAACAATTTCTTCGACGGAAATTCAAAATATGGTGTCGGTACGACAAAAGGCAGCTCCGCATTTGTAGAAGCCAATTATTTCAGACATTGCAAATATCCTATGATGAGCTCCCTGCAAGGTACGGATGCTTTAGGCGAGGGCACATTTTCCGGTGAAAACGGAGGTATGATCAAGGCATTTAATAATATTATCGCAGATGCCTCAAGCCTGATTTATGCAAATTCAAACGCAGGAACCACTGCTGCAAATGCCACCTCCTTTGACGCATACCTAGCTTCCACAAGAAGCGAAACCGTTCCAAGTTCGTACAAAACGAAGGCCGGCGGAACTACCTACAATAACTTTGACGTCACTAAAAATATAGGTGTAAGCCAGTCACGCATCGATAATGTGGCTGATGTTGAGAGAATCGTTACAGCCGGTGCAGGCCGGATCAACGGCGGAGATTTCAAATGGGATTTCACCGACTCGGTGGACGACATCTCCGATGCTGTTAACACGGCACTGATGGCAAAGATCAAGTCTTATACCTCAGGGCTTGTATCGATCGGCGGCAATTCATCACCGACATCGCCCACAGCAACTCCAACGGCAACTCCTACAGCAACGCCTACAACCACCCCGACGGCAACGCCTACCGCTACACCAACGCCGTCACCGACAACCGGATATGTTCATAACTTTACTACGGATGGGAAAAACAGCACTTTCTTTACGATAGCAGGAAACCTTTCCACCAGCAAGGGGACTGTAACTTACAATGGGCTAACGCTAACACAGTGCTTAAAGATGGAAAGTGTCACCAGTATTTCATTTACTACCACACAGGCTTCAACACTAAAACTGGTGTTTAACCCGGACAATGGCCTAAAGGTGAAAGTAGACGGAACGGATTATGCAATGACAAACGGTATTGTCAGTGTATCCCTCGGGGCTGGTGCACATACCATTACAAAGGCGGATGTTACGAATCTTTATTATATAGAGCTTAAATAATTCTGCGTACTTTGGGCTAGGTTAAGGCTATACAAATTAAGTCTTAGCCTAGCCGATTACCAGTATTCACTTGTATATTTACAATGCAGGATGCATTGACGCCTTAAAAACAATGGGACATTAATTGAGTTTAAACCTCCAAGAGGATGTAAAATAGATGCATCCTTTGGAGGTTTTTATTATGGAGCATTACAGAGCATAGGGAACAAAGAAAGAAACTGCTGGAGCTTCTATAAAAATCAGGAATTGATGATGTGACAGGTGTGCAGGACTTATTCAAGGAAATGGTGAGTGTAGTTGCGGAAAACAGCCTTGAGAGCGAATTTGAGGAGAAATTGAGCTACCGCAAGTATGACTACCGCAACAAACGAACCGACAATAGCCACAATGGTTATAGCGAAAAGACATTGAAAACCAGCCTTGGCGATATAGCTATTTCAGTTCCCTGCAACCGCAAAGGTGAGTTCGAACCGCCATAGCTAATGCCCGGCTCCGGCAGGTTGGTAACCTTTATGAGTCTTCCGGTACTGTCACATTCGTAGGGAGTTGTATTTTCCAGGGCATCAGTTTCTTTTACTTTTTTCTCTGAACTGGTTGTATTCATATTTCAAAATCCCTCCCATTTTACACCCTAAACAGGGGGCAATTTTTGAAAATTTGATTTTTACACAGTCCGCCGCTCCCTTGTCTAACGTGGAATGTTTCACTACATGACACGGATGCAGCTACTGGGCCTGGGGACAGCGATACTTCTACTACCCCTATATGCTTTATATTTTTACCTTTAATGGTTTATTATCAAAAATGTGTTAAAAGGGGTTGTTACAACAAGAATCTTTTTTACTTAATAATTAGTGTTGTGCAGTAAAATGTAAAAGTTTATGCAGCTATCCCTAATTTGGTAATAACGGCATCGAGATTTACCCCTTTTGCTGCACAGGTATATGCAAACTTGGCAATACTGACCAAGTATTGTT